>JAFVIB010000034.1 GCA_017474235.1 Alistipes sp.
CACCGAGGTCGGCGGCACGCTCGTTGATGAGGATAGTATCATTACCGAGGTGTCACTCATCTGCCCCGATGGCGTAACCCTCGGCTCTGAGCCAACCTCGTTCTATATCGCCCTGCCACCGCAAACATTCAGCAATGGCTTGACGGTAACTCTCTACTCTGATAAGTCGGGCGCAATGAAGCAGACTACAGATAAGAGCATCACTATCTCGCGTAATATCGTACAACCTCTCGCAAGCGTCGAGGCAAATCTCCAGCCGAATAAAATCTACTATACCTCTACAAACGGCAAGATTGTCACGCCTTATAGCACCACTGTTTTCGGCGGAGCTAATATCGTATCAAACACTTACGAGAACGGTCAGGGCGTTATTATTTTCGACGCTCCGGTAACTACGATTGGAAGTTATGCATTAGGAAATTGCAACAGCCTGACATCGGTTACTATCCCTGATAGCGTAACTGAAATTGGAGATGAAGCATTCGCATATTGCAGCAGCCTGACATCAGTTACTATCCCTGATAGCGTAACTACTGTGGGAATAAATCCATTCGAAGGCTGCTCAAAACTTACTGAGTTTAATGGTAAATTTGCTTCGGCAGATAAGCGTTGCCTTATTGTAGATGGTGTTCTCAACTCGTTTGCTATCGGTTGTGGGCTTACCGAGTATGCTATTCCGAATAGTGTAACTGAGATTGGAAATTATGCATTCAGCGAGTGCAGCAGCCTGACTTCTGTTACTATCCCTAATAGCATAACTGAGATTGGAAGTAATGCATTCAGAAATTGCAGCAGCCTGACATCGGTTACTATCCTTGATAGTGTAACTACGATTGGAAGTCATGCATTCTATGGTTGCAGCAGCCTGACATCGGTTAGTATCGGAAATAGTGTAACATCAATTGGAAGTGGTGCATTCAGAAATTGCAGCAGCCTGACATCAGTTACTATCCCTGATAGCGTAACTGAGATTGGAACTGCTGCATTCGCAGATTGCAGCAGCCTGACATCGGTTACTATTCCTGATAGCGTAACTACTTTGGGAGCAAATCCATTCCGAAGCTGCTCAAAACTTACTGAATTTAATGGTAAATTTGCTTCGGCAGATAAGCGTTGCCTTATTGTAGATGGCGTTCTCAACTCGTTTGCTATCGGTTGTGGGCTTACCGAGTATGCTATTCCGAATAGTGTAACTAAGATTGGAGGTTATGCATTCTATAATTGCAGCAGCCTGACATCAGTTACTATCCCTGATAGTGTAACTGATATTGGATATAGTGCATTCGAAGATTGCAGCAGCCTGACATCAGTTACTATCCCTGATAGCGTAACTGATATTGGATATAGTGCATTCGAAGATTGCAGCAGCCTTAAGAGTGTATATTGCAATGCCGCATATCCACCTACTTTAGGATCTTCTGCTTTTGTTAATACTGCTCTTGAGAATATATATGTGTATGCAGAGAGTGTAGATACATATAAAGCAAAATGGAGCGACTATGCAGATAAGATAGTCTCTAATAGTAAGAGTAATAGTGATAGTATCACATTTACATATACCTCAACTGACGGTAAGGCTATTAATGAGTCAAATTTGAATTTAGTAGTCAAAAGTAACAGCTATACAAACGGTGTAGGAACACTTGTTGTCTATGGAACTGCTATACCCGATAAAGCCTTTTATCAATGTACTACACTAAAAACGATAACTATCCCTGATAGTGTAACTACGATTGGAATTAATGCATTCAGAGATTGCAGCAGCCTGACATCGGTTACTATCCCTGATAGCGTAACTGAGATTGGAATGTATGCATTCAAATATTGCAGCAGCCTGACATCAGTTACTATTCCTGATAGTGTAACTAAGATTGAAGGTAATGCATTCAGCGGGTGCAGCAGCCTGACATCGGTTACTATAGGTAATAGCGTAACTAAGATTGAAGGTTATGCATTCAGAGATTGCAGCAGCCTGACAACTGTTACTATCCCTGATAGCGTAACTACGATTGGAAGTGGTGCATTCAGAGATTGCAGCAGCCTTAAGAGTGTATATTGCAAACCAACAACTCCACCGCAGGGCGGCATCTCTATGTTTTCCGATAACGCTACCGACCGAAAAATCTATGTCCCAGCATCGGACGATGACAGCATTATAAATGCTTACAAGGCGGCAGATTATTGGAAAGATTATGCTGACTACATTGAGGAGTATGAATTTACAGAATAATAAATAGAGAATAACTATTTATAGGTATTTTTAGGCGTATGTAGCAGTTGCATACGCCTATTTTTATATGTTCACATCTATTTTGTTCGGAATATTGGATGAAATGGTAAAAAATATTAACTTTGTACCAAGGTGTCTATATTGTAGATGTATTAACTTAAAACTATAAACCTATGAAAGTAGTATGTATTGGTGATGCCTATATTACCGAGAAGATGATGGTAGATGGTGTTACACCTTTTTTGAAAGAGGGCGATAGTGTAGAGGTCTTTTTCTTTGGTCTTCCGGACAAGACAGAGATGCGCGACATCGCGAAGATGATTGAGACAGGAAGGCGCGAGGAGGTTGCTGTACCGGCAGGTCTGCACGAGGCTGTAGAGGATGCAGAGCTTATAGTTGTGCATCTGTGTCCGATAAATCGCGACCTTATTGAGCGTGCAAAGAGCCTAAAGGCTATTATGAGCTGTCGTGGCGGACTGGAGAATATCGATGTACAGGCAGCAACAGAGTATAATATTATTGTGTCGAACAATCCGGCTCACAATGCCAACGCTGTGGCTGAGTTTACTATCGGAGTAATTCTGTCGGAGACTCGTAATATTGCCCGCTCAAATATGGCTCTGCGTATGGGTACTTGGCGCACAACATACCCAAATAGCGCAACAGAGATTAAGGAGATGACCGATATGACTGTCGGTATTGTCGGCTATGGCTCAATCGGTCGCCTTGTTGCATACAAGCTCTCTGTATTTGGTTGTAAGATAATCGTTGCAGACCCATTTGTAAAGAGTTGCAAAGAGGATTATGTTACACTCGTAACGATGGATGAGCTACTTGCGCAGGCTGACATTGTAACTCTGCACGCCCGCTCAAATGGTGCTATTATGACCGACCGAGAGTTTGGTCTGATGAAGCAAAACTCCTATATTATCAACACTGCACGCTCATATCTTGTAGATCCTCAGGCATTCTGTCGTGCGATGGATAGCGGTAAGCTGCTGGGTGCTGCATTTGATGTGTTTGAGACCGAGCCGGTAATTCCGGAGTTCTACTGCAAGTATGACAATGTAACCCTTACTAACCACTTGGGAGGTCTTACAATCAACTCGTATTGTGATGCACCGGCATACGCAATGAAAAACTACTTGAACTACAAGGGGGGTGGCGAGTTGGCATTTTGGGTAAACAAAGAGAAACTTTCATAAATGGGTAAACAATATGAAATCTATTTTAACTGACCGTCCGGAACTTAAAAAGGCTCTCGATTCTGTTGCAGAGGTTGCTGGTTATCTGTGGCAGAAGGGTTGGGCAGAGCGCAATGGCGGAAACCTTACGCTGAACATTACCGAGTTTGTAGATGATAATATGCGTGCAATGCCTGCAATTAGCAAAGTGTTGCAGATAGGTGTTACACTGCCATATATAAAGGGTTGTTACTTCTACTGCAAGGGTACAGGTAAGCGTATGCGTGACCTTGCTCGCGACCCTATGAGTGCAGGTAGTATTATCCGTATTTTGGATGACTGTGCAAGTTATGAGATTATTGCAGACTCTGTTATTGTTCCGACATCCGAAATTTCGTCACATTTGGCAATTCAAAATCATATGTTAGAGTGCGGATGTGGCTATAAGGCTACACTTCACACCCATCCTATCGAGCTTGTTGCTCTTTCACACTCAAAGGAGTTCCTCGATTCAGAACACCTTACAAAGGTGCTGTGGTCAATGATTCCTGAGACGCTTGCATTTGCTCCGCTGGGTATTGGTGTTGTGCCATACGCACTGCCATCATCTACAGAGCTTGTTGAGCCTACTCTCGAGCAGATTAAACGATATGATGTTGTGCTGTGGGAGAAACACGGTACTGTAGCTGTCGGTCCGGATATGATGGAGGCTTTCGATCAGACCGATGTGCTCAATAAGGCTGCAAATATATATATGACTGCCAAAAACTTCGGTTTTACCGCTGAGGGTATGACTGCCGAGGCTGTGCAGGAGATTAGAAGAGTGTTTAACCTTCCGGATAAACGATGATATTATGAAAAAGATAGTTCTACTTTTAGCCTCTGCTCTCTTTGTATTTACCGCTTGCACAGAGCAGACAGCGCAAGTAAAGATTCTTGCACACCGAGGTAATGCAAGCACAGGAAGTCAATTTACTACCGATGAGAATACATTGGATGCACTTGCTCGCGCTCAGGAGCTTGATTTTGCCGGTGTAGAGTTTGATGTGCATCTTACAGCTGATAATCAGCTTGTTATCCGTCACGACAATAAGATTACTGATGGATTGAGCTGTCAGGAGTGCTCTTTTGACGAGATTCGCGCCTATGTACTGCCATTTGGTCATCAGATTCCGACTCTGCGCGAGTGGCTCGTTCAGGCAAAGAAGACCCCGCATATCAAACAGCTTTTGGAGATTAAATCTCATAAGGGCGATAGGGAGAAGGAGCTGATTGCTATGAGTTTGGAGATTATTCGCGAGCTTGATATGCTTGATCAGATGTATATGCTCTCATTTGATACCGAGGTTATTGATGAGGTGCTTCGTCAAGAGCCAAATATGAAGGTGGTTCTTAACTCTAGCAACCTCCACCACTCCCTCACACCGGAAGAGGTTAAATCTCGCGGCTATCACGCTGTATCGTATAATATCAATGTTATTCTCAACCATACAGATTGGATAGAGCAGTTCCGCAATTATGGCATCGAGACCTTCCTTTGGATGGTAAATACCCCTTATACCTACAATATCGCCAAAGATTTAGGCTTTACTTGGGTTACAACCGATTTTTATGATGCAATTGTTAAGTAACTAGCTTTTGGCTATTAGCTGTTAGCTGTTAGCTGTTAATATGGAGGTTGAATGACCTCCATATTTTTTATTCTGCTCAAACAAAAAAAGGTCGCCAAAATGACGACCCAAAGCCAAGAACGATTTGATATTATTAGAATACAAAGCCGAGGTTGATACTCATACCACACCAATCATTCCCAAAATAACGAAATCCTGTACTCAAATAGATCTCTAATTTTTGATTAAGCTGGTAACTGACACCCAATGCAGGATTTATGTGAATGCCAGGAAATGTACTAGAAGAGGAATAGATATGACCATTAATATTTTTATAAAAATTTTCAACACACAAATCCATGCCAAGAGATAGGTCAAAGAAAGGTTTCCAACTAGTTTTTGTGAAGTAGCTACGGAATTTAGCATATATGGGTATGACATAGCCGGAAGACTTCCTATAACGAGAGTCATCCATAGAACCATTCATCTTTGTATAGCCCCAGTGGCAACTATAATAACTAAAACCAACACCACCGCCGAGAAACAAATAGTCATTAAATCTATAACCGGCAGTATAATTAGCTCCAAAAATATTACCGAAATCATTAAACATTAAGTCGCTATTTGCCGTAACATGCGACTCGAAACCTCGTGAGGCAGAAGTTGCCTTTACTTGTTTTGATGACTTAACCTTTTGAGGAATCTCTTTTTCGTAAGTTCTAATGGTTGTAATACCTTGACTTGTCTTAAATTGCTGTGCTATAGCCGTATGCAGGCATAATAGCATTGTGAATAGTAGTAATAATCGTTTCATACTATCTTCTCTCTCTACGGTCTATGCGCTCTGTTGGGGCTGCAATAATATCATTCTCAAGTTGTCTATTCTTTACCGACAATGCAGCCTTTACTAATTCTGTATCTGCCATAGTGGCACTGCGGAAGTTACGATAGTAAGCAGGATAGCCCGATACGGTTATCTCAAGGCGTTGATTTTTTGTAACAACATCTATAATTGTACCTACCAATACATCGGCATTGTGCGCCTTAGCTGCACGAGAAAGTGCAATTTTCTTAAACTCAGAGATATTTTTGATAACATCGGGAGCAATCTCAATATTGGCAAAAGCATCCCTCTCTGTATGTACTACTTTCTTGTTTGAAACCTCCAAGTCTGCCATTACAGGAGAAAGAAGCATAGACTGTTCAGGCTCAAGAATACGAACAGACGACTCTTGATAATCATAAGAGATTATCGTCTGTGGCATAGGCTGTACACTACAACTTGCCATTACCGCAGTTGCTGCAATAAGAATAATAGACTTTTTCATTGCTTAGTTTGGTTTTGTGCCACCCGACCCCTGTATGGCATTATATAAAAAAGAAAAGCGTGGGGTTCGAAAACTTATTTTAGCAGTAAGGCTCTGGAATGCCTTTGGAATAAAATAAGCAACAATCCCACGCCGATACCCAAGGGTACGACGCAAGAATAATGTCAGCATATCTCTTCCAAACGAATTTTCCAGATTCTACTGCGAGAATAAGCTTACACTTTCCGTGAAATATGTCTTTACAAAGGTATAAAGATATTTTGAAAAAACAAAGGCGTTGCATAAAATGTGCAACGCCTTTAGAATTAAATAGTCAAAACTACTTTATATTTGGCAATTCAAGACCGTAGCCATTTTTGCGGTCGTCTGCCTTGAGGTAGAGCGCAAAGAGAAGTGCAAGAACGCCAAGACCCACAAAAACGAGCATTGGGGCAGTATAGTTATATGTTACGCCCTCAACGCCGGCAGCAATCTGCTCGGCAACACCTGGGTTAGTCTTCTCCAAAGCCCAGCCGATGAGCATCGGAGTAAAACTCAGACCGAAGTTCTGCACCCAGAAGATAAGTGAGTATGCGCTACCCAAGAAACGCTTATCCATAATCTTTGGAACTGAGGGCCAAAGTGCCGCAGGTACGAGCGAGAATGACACGCCGAGCAGGATAATAGCAGAGTATGCGATAACCTTGCTTGGTACAGCAGGCAGAACAAGTGCAAAGATAGAGTGGCACACAATCATCAGCAGAGCACCGAGAATAAGCATTGTTGCACCCTTACCTCTCTTATCGAGGTACCAACCGAGGAATGGGGTTACGCAGGCTGCACCAATAGGAAACCAACGGAAAATATCTGCCGCAGTGGTTGCATCGAGATTGAGGTTGCTCTGAAGCATATTTGCCGCAAACTTCTGGAATGGGAAGATTGCCGAGTAGTAGAGTACGCAGAGCACTGCGACAATCCAAAAGAGCTTGCTGCTGAAAATCTTACCGATATCAGAGAACTTGAACTCCTCCTCAGGATCAACATTATCTGCTGCGCCTGTCTGCTTGTCGAGCTTCTTATCCATCACGCAGAAGATAGAGTAGAAGAGCAGACCGATGCAGAGCAGAGCCAAGCAGAATGCCACAGGGCGTACCACAGATGGATTAGCACCACCGATACCCGCAAGGCGAGGAGAGATAGTAAAGATAAGGAATACACTAACGCGAGTCAGAGCCATCTCAAGACCCATAGCAAGTGCCATCTCCTTACCCTCAAACCACTTTGCCATAGCCTTTGAAGCGGTAATACCAGCCATCTCACAGCCACAACCGAAAATCATAAAGCCAAGTGATGCGAGCTTTGCCGATGCAGGGAAAGAGGTCCACCAAGAGTTAAGCCAGCTCTCAAGACCTGTACCGATAAAGGCATTACTTACGGCGTAGAACTTAATCGAAGCACCGACAATCATAATAATTGCCGAAGCAAGACCTGTAAAACGAATGCCCATCTTGTCAAGGATAATACCTGCCAAAATAAGGAATCCCCATACATTGAGAAGATACTCAGAGCCTGCATAGGTTCCGAAAATATCAGATGTCCAGCCACGCTGAACCTGAATCAACTCCTTGATAGGAGAGATTACATCAACGAACATATGAGCAAAGAGCATCATCAGCGCAATAAGCACCATTGCTGTCCAACGCGCCCAACCATAGTCGTTGAGATTTTTACGAATAGTTTGAGTCATAATGCTTTTTATTTAATAGTTGTTATCTGTCTGAGTAACTTTTTAGCACATCGTACGCCTCGGCAATACCAAGCTCTCCGGCTTTGGAGATATCAAGGCATCCCTTGCGTGTATCCTTCATATATATCTGAAGCAGACCTCTGTTGTAGTACGCCTCAGCAAAGAACGGATTGAGTTCAATAGCCTTTGTATAGTCATCTGCCGCCTCCGGAAGCATACCGGATAGGGCATAGAGGTTTGCGCGGTTATAGTATGCGTATGCAAAACCTGAGTGGAGCTTGATTGCCTTATTCAAGTCGGATATAGCCTCGCTATAGTCGTAAGTTCGCGTACCGGCATTTTGCAGTCGGCGTGCAGGGTCGCTCTCGATAGACAGACGCTGGTATCCATTGTCAATAGACGATATAAAGTCTATCATCTCAGCCTGTGTTGCCGCGCGGTTGAGATAGAGGAACGGATTTGACGGGTTGAGAGCTATTGCCTGTGTATAGTTATTCACAGCATTGGTATATTGCTTGATAAGTGACTCACTGATAGCAAGTTCAAAGAGCGTACGCCAAGCATTGTCGTTATCTGTACTCTTTATCGCCTCACGGTAGCTGTGGTTGATAGTGACAAGCGAATCAGGCGATATATTGGTCTCCAAACGCGAAATTTGGAGCAGTGGATTGTCAATACTTGCAATAAAGTCCTCAGCACGCTGTGAGTGGAAACGGCGAGTGGACTGCTCGATATCTATCGAATCACGATTACGCATTGTAAAACGGAAGAGTGGCAGCAGAGTCATATTATCGCTCTTGTCACCACTTCGGCTCTTGATACGCTCAAATGAAGAGCCTGCAATCTTACTCTCAAAGGCGAGCAGACGGTCAAACTTCTGCGTAGTATCTGCATATATCGAGTAGGTGCTGTCGCTCAAGCGAGAACGGTACTCTGCAATTTTGCGTTCTGCCGTCTGACGGTCCTTGCGGGCTCCGGCATTATCCTTTAGCAATTGGCGCAGATGGCTACGACCCAAATAGGCATTTGCAAAGTCAGGATAGAGTTCAATGGCGCGAGTATAGTCCTCGACAGCTTGCTTTATCTCTCCCAACTGAGTGCGGAGTATTGCTCGATTATAATAGACAAGAACATTGTTTGGTGAGTACTCTGCAACCTTGTTATAATCGTCTAACGCGCGGTTGTAATCGCCTATGTTACTGCGAATTATAGCGCGATTGAAGTAGGTAATCGAACTTGTCGAATCAATCTCAATAACGCGATCAAGGTCAGAGAGTGACAACATCGGTCGATTAGTCTCATTATAGACTAACGCTCGGTTAAAGTAAGAGAGTGCCATTGTCGAGTCGCACTCAATAGCCTTATTAAAGTCAGCCTCGGCAGCCTCAAACTGCTTCTGCTCGAGGTAGAGAGCGCCGCGGCGATTGTACGATATAGGATTCTCTCTATTTGTGCGAATTGCAGTGTCAAAATTCTCGTAGGCTCGCACCGTATCCTTAAGGTATAGATAACAAACGCCTCTGTTGATATAGGCATCTGCAACCTTCTTCTCATAGCGGATATAGTTGTCAAAATCCTCAATAGCCTCCTTGAACTGCTGATTTAGCAATCTTGTTACACCTCGGCTAAAGTATGGATTAGGCAGGTCAGGGCGAAGGTCAATTGCTTCACGGAAATCTTTAAGTGCATCATCGTAATTACCTAAACGAGAGCGTGTTATGGCTCGGTATGTATATGCAGTGGTAAATACGGGATTTTTATGTATGGCGATTGTAAAATCAGCCTCTGCACCGATAAGGTCGTCAAGATTATACTTTGCAATACCGCGCAGGAAGTAACCCTCATAGGCATCCTTATCAAAGCGCAGCAATACATTTAGAGTACGAATAGCCTCTGTAAACTCATTCCCCATCATCTGCTGGCGACCCACCCAGAAGAAGTACTCACGATTGTACTGAGCCGACACTCTGCTTGTGCCGACTATTGTAGCAATAACCGTAAGGAGTATTAAGAGACCTTTTCTCATTATTCTAATTCGTAACCAAATCTGCGAAGCTGACGGTCGGAATTACGCCAATCGTCATTAACCTTAACAAATAGTTGTAGAAATACCTTCTTATCGAGGAACTTCTCCAAATCCTCGCGTGCCTGCTGACCAACCTTCTTGAGCTTTTCGCCCTTGTGACCGATGACAATACCCTTCTGAGAGTCTCGGGCAACATATATTGTCGCACTTATACGGTCAATAGTCGGCTCCTCCTTGTAAGAGTCAATCTCAATTTCGCAACAATACGGAATCTCTTTGTCGTAGTTCTTGAGAATCTTCTCACGAATAATCTCTGACGCAAAGAAACGCAGAGTCTTATCTGTCAGAGTATCCTTTGGATAGAATGGCTCACCCTCAGGAAGTAGGGTAAGGATGTGGTCAAAGATACCGCCGATATTAAAGCCCTCGCGCGCCGAAGCAGGAATAATAGTTGCCATCGGAAGTCGCTGCTGCCAAAATGCCACAAGCTCCTCAAGCTTTTCTTGAGTTGTAAGGTCTATCTTGTTAATAATCAGCAGTACAGGAATACCACTTAGCGCGATTTTCTCTAAAATATCAGTATTACGGTCGCTCGGCTGCTCGACAGTGTCGGTAACATAAAGAATAACATCTGCATCAGATACAGCACCCTTGACAAACTTCATCATAGACTCCTGAAGTTTGTAGTTTGGCTTCAGAATACCCGGGGTGTCTGAATATACAATCTGAAAATCCTCGCCATTGACAATACCCATAATGCGATGACGGGTTGTCTGCGCCTTTGATGTTATAATCGACAGACGCTCGCCCACAAGGGCATTCATCAGCGTCGATTTACCGACATTGGGGTTGCCAATAATATTTACGAATCCGCTCTTATGCATAATCTTGTTTTTATGAGATAGTTACCGCTTTATCCTCGTCGTGACCTCGACATATCTCTCCTAAATTCCCAAAATGGCTCTATTAATCCTCTATCGTCTAAAACCACGCGGCATCTGTGGCATACGCATCTTGCCACCCGCACCGGCAGCCATCTTCATCATCTTGCGCATATCCTCAAACTGCTTGAGAAGGCGGTTTACATCTGCCATAGTAGTTCCTGAACCCTTTGCAATACGCTCACGACGGCGAGCATTGATAATCTCGGGACGCTCACGCTCCTCTGGCGTCATAGAGCCGATAATAGCCTCGGTCTGCTTGAATACATTGTCATCAAATTCTACGCCCTTGAGCATCTTACCCATGCCCGGAATCATTGATGCGAGGTCCTTGAGATTACCCATCTTCTTAATCTGTGCAATCTGCGAGAGGAAGTCATTGAAGTTAAACTGATTCTTGACAATCTTCTTCTTCAACTTGCGAGCCTCCTCCTCGTCATACTGCTCCTGCGCACGCTCAACGAGAGATACGACATCACCCATACCCAAAATACGGTCTGCCATACGCTCAGGGTGGAATACTTGCAGAGTATCCATCTTCTCGCCACTTGAGATAAACTTGAGCGGCTTATTTACAACCGAGCGGATAGATATAGCCGCACCGCCACGGGTATCACCATCGAGCTTTGTCAGTACAACGCCATCAAAATCAAGGCGATTATTAAACTCGCGAGCAGTATTTACAGCATCCTGACCGGTCATCGAATCGACAACAAAGAGGGTCTCTGACGGCTTTACCGCAGCCTTGATAGCGGTAATCTCCTCCATCATCGCCTCATCGACAGCCAAACGACCCGCCGTATCGACAATAACTGTGTTGATACTCTTCTGACGAGCATAAGCAATGGCATTCTGTGCAATCTCTACAGGATTTTTATTACCATCCTCGGTATATACCTCCAGGCCAATCTGCTGACCCAAAATCTTGAGCTGATCGATAGCGGCAGGACGATAGACATCACCTGCAACAAGCAGCACTTGGCGACCCTTCTTGCTCTTGATAAAAGAGGCGAGCTTACCTGAGAAAGTGGTCTTACCCGAACCCTGAAGACCCGCAATCAGAACAACTGCAGGATTACCCTCAAGTTTAATATCTGTTGCTGTGCCACCCATCAGAGCTGCCAACTCATCGCGGACAATCTTAGTCATCATCTGACCCGGCTTGACGGCTGTAAGCACATTTTGACCCAAAGCCTTGACCTTTACCTCATCGGTAAAAGTCTTTGCAACCTTGTAGTTTACATCGGCATCAATCAGTGCGCGACGAATCTCTTTAAGCGTCTCGGCAACATTAATCTCGGTAATGCGACCCTCTCCCTTCAGAATTTTGAACGAGCGTTCAAGTTTCTCGGTTAAATTTTCAAACATAACTCTATATTTCAGTTAATAATATGCCGGCGCGAAGATAATAATTTTTTTTGTATATTTGTATCATGAGACAGATATTACTACTTCTTTCAGCACTTTTTATCTCCTGCTCGACCATTCAGCAGGCAAGAGTATCCTCGCGCACAACAATCGCCCGTGGGGTAGATGTAATAGAGGCAAATTACACCGTTACAAAAGAGGGCGAGAGCCTGCCCACTAAACTCTTTATTATGGATGTACGACTCTCTGACAAAGTTACTGTTTTAGCAACGGCTGCCGAGGATGATAATGCCTCAATTAAGGCTACAAAAGAGGAGCAAACTGCCATTGCACCTATCTCGAAACAACTTGAAGCAATGCAGGCTAATCGTCAGAATATTAATGTATTGGGCGGTGTAAATGCAGACTTCTATCTAATCAAGCGTAGCAATATGGTAAAAGGAGCTATGTATCGTGGTTCAGAGTGTCTGAAGGGCGATATTGACGAGGGCGAGAATCTATTTTTGGTACTCAAAGATGGCTCGGCACACTGTATGACTGCGGAGGAGTATTTAGCCCTTGACAAGAGCCTTATTGCCGAGGCTGTGAGTGGTCGTCAAATGTTGCTTAATGATGGCGTTGCGCAGAGCGACGATACACATCTTGAGCCACGCACGGCTGTAGGTGTGACAAAGAGTGGCAAACGCCTGTTTATCCTTGTGGGAGATGGTCGCAGGAAGGAGTATTCAAATGGCTTGTCTTATGCAGATATGGCACAGATTTTCAAGAGTTTAGGTGCTTATGATGCGCTAAATCTCGATGGCGGAGGCAGCAGCTCATTCTGCCTGTCGGTCGGCGATGGAAAGTTTGCTCCTATAAATCGCCCGTCAGATAGGGCAGGGGAGCGGTTTGTGCCAAATGGTATAGCGGTAGTGGAGCTACAATAACCCCTTTTCGTAGAGGTTTACGATATACTCAAGCAACATATCGTCTTTCTCCGGATTGTAGTCTGTTTTGAGGTTGTTTCCAAAGAGTTTTGCAAGCGTCTGCCATAGCCCCGCCTCAAAACCGCCACGAAACTCCTTGATAATCTCAAATGCTGTGTCATCTGTCTGACGGTCAATGAGTTTGAGCAGTACGCGACCGTCGTATATGGTCATCTTTTTCAGCACGGGAGTATATTCGCGGATAAGGCGTTTTTCGATACCTTTGATATATAATTTCTGCTGCTTTTTATTTGGCAGGGCAAGTAGCTCGCTCTCCATTGTCTTCATCAGCACCTTCGCCTCCTCAGCAATGGGATAGACGCGCTTTACCGCCCTAACAAGGCGCGCATAACGGCGCATATCGGGCTTTCGTGCATATTTTCTTACGGGATTAAGATGTATAACGGCTATCGAGTCGCCATTCTCCACGCTCCATTCCTGACGCCAATAGGCACGCTCACCACGCCTCTGCGCATAGAGCGGAGTGGCTGCAACGATGACAAGTAGAAGTATGTAGAGCCTTTTTTTCATAAAATCCTCTGCAAAGATAACGATTTGTCGAATAATGTAGTATTTTTGTAGAGGTAAAAATGGTCAAATTTATGGAAATAGGTCTTACATTTACATCAACAACAGTCGTTGATAATACTAATACAGCCGTAGCTCTCGGCTCAGGCGATATGGAGGTCTTTGCTACCCCCGCAATGGTGGCTCTTATGGAGAATGCCGCGATGAATGCCGTTACACCACACCTTGAGGCAGGTCAAACCACCGTCGGCACAGAGATTTCTACTACACATATCAAGGCTTCTGCTCTTGGTGCAACTATTACTGCCACAGCCACATTGACTGCTATCGAAGGTCGTAAATTGACATTTGCAGTCACTGCCCACGATGGCGACAATATTATCGGCGAGGGTACTCACACACGCTTTCTTGTCGATAGAGAGAGATTTTTGGCAAAGGTAAAATAGAGCTGCCGGGATTCGAATGGCTTTAGCCATCAACGAGGGTGTGCCGTATGTCGCACATAGGGCGGTGCGGAGATTCACACCCGAGTTAACCCTCCACCATATCCCGACAGTTCAAAAGTTTTAGGGCAGAGTATATGCTTGCATATATAAAATAGAGAGGATTAAATTCACCGAGAGTTTGCTCGCGTATTACAATTTAATTCTCTCTATTCTGATTGTAAATCAGTTGCTGCCCTAAAACAAAAAAAGAGGTCAAAAGACCTCTTTCTGTTGAGCTGCCGGGACTCGAATGGCTTCAGCCATCAACGAGGGTATGCCGTATGTCGCACATAGTGCGGTGCGGAGATTCACACCCGAGTTAACCCTCCACCATATCCCGACAGCCCAAAAGTTTTAGGGCAGAGTATATGCTTGCATATATAAAATAGAGAGGATTAAATTTACTGAGAGCTTGCTCGCGTATTACAATTTAATTCTCTCTATTCTGATTGTAAATCAGTTGCTGCCCTAAAACAAAAAAGAGGTCAAAAGACCTCTTTCTGTTGAGCTGCCGGGACTCGAACCCAGAACGACAGAACCAAAATCTGCTGTGTTACCATTACACCACAGCTCAGACAATTGCTCGTAAGCGGTGGCAAAGATAGCAAAACTTTTTCAGCCTGCAAAATTTTCTTCTATCAATTATTTTCGTATATTTGTGGAAAAGTATAGACTATGACTACTTTAGAATACACCAAAGAGCTTAACGCGCAGTATAGTACAGGAAAAGCAACCGAGCATAGTTACCGACCCGCATTGAAGGAGTTACTTCAATCTCTCTTGCCGAAGATGACTGTAGTAAATGAACCAAGTCGCTATGAATTTGGTGCGCCCGATTATATTCTATTGCGTAAGGATGTGCCTGTGGCGTTTATCGAAGCCAAGGACTTTGCTAAAAGTAATGACCTTGCAGGTTGTAAAGAGAATAAAGAGCAATTTAATCGCTATAAGCAGTCTCTCGACAATATTATTTTTACTGACTATCTCGATTTTTGGTTGTATCGCAACGGAGAGTTTGTTGATAGTGTGCGTATTGCAGAGTTAAAGGGTGACAAGATAGTGTTTATCAGTGAAAATGAGATAAAGTTTATTGCACTCATCGAATACCTTGCCAATGCTCAACCTCAGAAGATTACATCATCGAAAAAGTTAGCAGAGATAATGGCTGGCAAGGCTCGTTTATTAGCTGATATTATCCACAAGTTGCTTACTAAAGATGTTGACAAGCAGAGTGAGATATATGGTCAGATGCATGCATTTAAGGAGGTATTGATACATGATATCACTCCTGAAGGTTTTGCTGATATATATTCACAGACTATCGCATATGGAATGTTTGCAGCTCGTTTACATGATTTATCTCCCGAAGATTTTTCTCGTCAAGAGGCAGCAGCCCTTATTCCGCGCACCAATCCATTTCTGCGTCAAATGTTTCAATACATTGCGGGGTATGATCTTGATGAGCGTGTGGCTTGGATTGTCGATGACCTCGCTGAAGCGTTCCGAGCATCTGATATCAATAAGATTATGAAAGGCTACGGAAAGCGTACCCGTCAGACCGATCCAATGATACATTTTTACGAAAACTTTTTGTGTGCCTATAATAACAAACTGCGAAAAAATTGTGGCGTGTATTATACGCCTCAACCGGTTGTAAGTTATATTGTTCGTGCCGTAGATGAGATATTGCAAACAGAGTTCGGGTTGATTGACGGTTTGGCAGATACTTCTATGACCAAGATGACCACAATAAATCAAAAGGCTAAAAAGAGGGATAAGGATACTTATGAAATAGATGCTCATAAGGTGCAAATACTTGATCCGGCTACAGGTACGGGTACATTCCTTGCCGAAGTGATAAATGTTATCCATGATAAGATGAAAGGTCAGCAAGGTATGTGGCAGAATTATGTAGAGGAAGATTTGCTGCCACGCCTTAATGGGTTTGAGTTACTTATGGCTTCGTATGCTATGGCACATCTTAAACTTGATATGGTGTTATCAGAGACTGGATTCGATACGACAAAAAACAATGAGCGATTACGCGTTTATTTGACCAATTCGTTAGAAGAACATTATAATGAAATCGGTACTGTTTGGGCAAATGCTCTCTCTAAAGAGGCAAACGAGGCGAGTCGAATCAAACGAGATATCCCCGTTATGGTTATTCTCGGCAACCCTCCATATAGCGGCGAGAGCAATAATAAGGGCGAGTCGTTTAAGTGGATTACATCGTTAATGGAGGACTATAAGCGGGAACCAGGTACTAATCAACCGCTTAACGAGCGCAATCCCAAGATGATTAACGATGACTACTGTAAATTCATTCGCCTCGGTCAATCGTTTGTAGAGAAAAACACCGAGGGCGTGTTGGCATACATCAACAACCATAGTTTTCTCGATAACATTACTTTCAGAGGTATGCGTTGGAGTTTGATGCAGAGCTTCGATAAGATATATATCATCGACCTTCACGGTAACAGCAAGAGAAAGGAGGTATGCCCCGATGGGTCCAAGGATGAAAATGTCTTTGATATACAGCAGGGAGTGTCCATCAATATCTTTATTAAGAACGGCAAGAAGGGAAAGGGCGACCTCGCTGAGGTATATCATTGCGACCTATACGGCAAGCGCAATATCAAATACAACTATCTATTGGAACACTCGTTTGCTACCACCGACTTCAATCGTCTGTCACCAACAGCACCATTCTACTTCTTCGTGAAACGCAATACATCCAATGAAGATTTGTACAATGAAGGGTTTTCATTGAAGGACCTATATACTGTGAATACTACTGGTGTAAAAACCCATCACGATGCAATATTAATAGATAGCAGCAAACATAACCTATTAGACAAAGTTGCCCACCACTATCAAATTGAGTCCAACGATAGTTTTGTTGTAAATGTGCATTATAGACCTTTTGATGATGGATTTATATACTACGATACATCAAAGGTTGAAAGAGCTCGTGAAAAAGTAATGAAACATTTCATTATAGGTGATAATATTGGTATTGTCGTAGGAAGGCAGTGTATATCGGATTGGAGATATGTATTCATCACTAAACACATAAGCGATGTTAATCTAACTG
The DNA here is from genome assembly GCA_017474235.1 of Alistipes sp. Lineage (GTDB taxonomy): Bacteria > Bacteroidota > Bacteroidia > Bacteroidales > Rikenellaceae > Alistipes. The sequence goes on from JAFVIB010000034.1 coordinate 17,489, forward strand.
GTACAGCAGGGCGTTTTGGAGCAGGATATGCTATGCCACTCTACTTATACTCTACTGATGCTACAACTCGCCAACCCAATCTCGATATGGAGATAGTGGGTCGGATTGCCGAAAAAACAGGTCTATCGTTTGAGGCAGAGCAAAGTGGTAACGAAAATATGTTTGCGCCTATTGACCTGCTCGACTATATCTATGGCGTATTGCACTCACCATCGTACAGGAAGAAGTTCAACGAGTTCTTGAAGGTCGATTTCCCACGCATTCCATATCCGACCAATGCGGGCGAGTTTAGGCGCATTGCTAAGATAGGTGGCGAGTTGCGCAAGGTGCATCTAATGGAAGTCCCCCTCCCGATAGTAACCGAGTTCAATGTAAAGGGTAGTAATATTGTTGAGAGTGTTAAAATTACAGACGGCGATACTACCGATGTATGTAAGGTTTGGATTAATACTGAGCAATACTTCGATAATGTTCCGCGCGTGGCTTGGGAATTCTTTATCGGCGGTTATCAACCCGCACAAAAGTGGTTGAAAGATCGTAAAGGGTTAAAACTTAACAACAGAGATAGTAAACACTATCAGTCTATTATATCTGCGTTATGTAAGACGAATGAATTAATGAAAGAGATAGATAAAAAATAACCTGAAACTATGAGAAAAATTGTCTTTTTGTTGGCTGTGTTGGTGGCGATGGTTGCCAAGGCGAATGTGGTGTTAGAGCCGTATGAAGATCCGCGAGTATTTGAGCAGAACAGAGAGCCGATGCGCTCGAGTTTTATTCTCTATCCGACAACCGCGGAGGCTGTGGCGGGTAGTTGTTACAAGGCTGCTCCGAATTACCGAACAATAGAGGGCGAGTGGAACTTTATGTGGTTTAACCACGCGACAGATCCTCGTCCGGCAGACTTTTTCTCGCCGAAGTATGATGACTCGCAGTGGGGTAAAATGGTTGTACCCGGATTGTGGGAACTCAACGGTTATGGCGACCCACTCTATGTAAATACGGGTTATGCGTGGGATAATACATTTATAGATTGTCCGCCGACTGTACCTACATTTCGCAATCACATAGGTCTATATCGTCGTTATATAGATGTGCCGGCAGAGTGGCGTGGCAAGCAGATATATGTGCATATCGGCTCGGCGACCTCTAACCTCGCGTTATGGATTAACGGCAAGAGGGTAGGTTACAGCGAGGATAGTAAATTGGATGTTGAGTTTAACATAACAAAGTACATCAAGGCGGGCGAGAAGAACCTCTTTGCTATGGAGTGTCATCGTTGGTGTGACGGTACATATTTGGAGGACCAAGACTTTTGGCGACTCTCGGGTATTGCCCGCGACTGCTACATCTATGCCCGCGAGAAGGCGCATATCAAGGATGTGAAATTTACCGCCGACCTTACAAATGACTACAAAGATGGAGTGCTGACACTCAATGTCGATGTTACACAGGGTGTAAAATGGGTAGAGGCTGTACTGTGTGACGATAAAGACAATCCACTCTACAAACAGCGAATTACTCCGTCATCAGGCAAGGCAAAGGCGGTAGTTGAGCTTAATGATGTCAAGGCGTGGAGTGCCGAGACCCCTTATCTCTACCGTCTGACTGTTGCAACAGACAAGGAGGCAGCTGCCTTTAATGTAGGTTTTAGAAAGGTTGAGATTAAGAATGCGCAACTGCTTGTAAATGGTCGCGCAATACTTATCAAGGGCGCAAATCGTCACGAGATGATTCCGGAGCGCGGATATGACATTAAGTATGACGAGATGGTGCGCGATATCAAGATTATGAAGGAGCATAACCTCAATGCCGTGCGTACTTGTCACTATCCCGATTCGCCACTGTGGTATGACCTATGCGATAAGTATGGAATTTATGTTGTCGATGAGGCGAATATCGAGTCTCACGGTATGGGTTATGGCGATAAGAGTCTTGCACATCGAGAGGATTATGCAGCAGCGCATCTTGTTAGAAATCAGAGAGTTGTATTGCGAGATTACAACCACCCGTCAGTGATTGTTTGGAGCCTTGGAAATGAGGCTGGCAATGGTGTAAATTTCCACGCTTGCTACGACTGGATTAAGGGTTACGACAAGAGCCGTCCGGTGCAGTATGAGCAGGCAAGTCATATGTCATACGGAGATAAGCCGAAGAACTACAACTCTGACATTGAGTGCCCGATGTATGCATCATACTCTGAGTGTGAGAACTACTTGAATGGTAATGTTGTACGCCCGCTTATTCAGTGCGAGTACTCTCACGCAATGGGAAACTCTGTGGGTAGTTTGAAGGAGTATTGGGACCTAATTCGTAAATATCCGAACTATCAGGGTGGCTTTATTTGGGATTTTGTCGATCAGGCTTTGGCGTGGACTGACCCTAAGACGGATGTTAAGTTCTATCGTTACGGAGGCTGTTATAACGATATAGACCCAAGCGACGAGACCTTCTGCAATAACGGCTTTATATCTGCCTCTCGCAAGCCTCATCCAAGCGCACGCGAGGTATGGCATCAGTATCAGAGTGTTTGGACAACCGATAAAGATGTTCAGAACGGTGTTGTAGAGGTCTATAACGAGTATATGTTCCGAGATATTGACAACTACTGTCTTGAGTGGAATATAATGGCAGACGGCGTGGAGAAACTCTCAGGAGTGGTTGAAAATCTCGACATTCCGGCACAGATGCGTCAGTATGTCAATTTGGGCTACACAAAGAGTGATATTGCTGCACTTAAAGGTGAGATTATTCTGACAGTTCGCTACACGCTTAAGAGCGACGAGCAGTTGCTTAAGGCGGGTCACTGCGCGGCATATAATCAGCTTATAATTAGACCATTAGATAGCTCAAACTACATCAAACAGCATCACCAGCCGGCTATGCCTAATCCTGTTCCGGCAATTGATTTGGATAATAGAACTGTTGTAGGTACAGGTTTTAAGGCAACATTTAACGGACAAGGTTATCTGTGTGGCTATACGCTCAATGGTCAGCAGCTTATCTCTAAACCAATCAAGCCGCTATTCTATCGCGCAATGACAGAGAATGATTACGGTGTGCGTAAACGCTCGTCAAATGCAGTTTACTACCACTCTTGGAAGAGTTTCCGTAATGCAGAGTCAGTTCTCGACCTCTTCCTTATGGAGAGCGAAGATGATTATGATTGTGTTGTTGTTACAGCAAAATACTATTATGGAGAGTTGGGTATGAGTGTACAGATGAGATATGAGATATACAATTCGGGACATATCTGCGGATGTATGAGTATGATTCCGGGTAGGCATAAACTCGACATAAAGGGTATGTTACGCTTCGGTGTAGAGTTTGCTATGCCGGATAGTTTCGATACTATCGAGTTCTATGGAGCAGGAGGCTCGGAGAGTTATGCAGACCGCAAGGGAGGAACACCGATAGGTATATACAGACAGAGCGTTGCTGACCAATTCTGTATGACCTATGCGCGTCCTCAAGAGTCCGGAGCGCACTGCGATTTGAGATATTGGACTATTACAAATAAGGGTGGCGTAGGATTAAAGTTTATCTCAGACCAACTCTTCTCCGCAACTGCAATACCTTATCCTATGGAGCAGATAGATGTGCTTTCGGATAATTATCGCAAGTATCCGCAACTGCTTGAGGCTGACGGCAATACATATATCAACATCGATAAGGCTCAGTCCGGAATAATCTGTGAGGATAGTTGGGGAGCAATACCGTTAGAGCAGTATCAGATACCATACAAGCATCAGAACTTCTTGTTCTACTTAATGCCTGTGCTGTAATGAGAGGAGTGCTTACAATACTTGCCTGCTGGTTGGTCGGTAATATGCTTTCGACAGTCATAGATGGCTATATATCGGGCAATATTATCGGTATGCTACTGCTATTTGCACTTCTCTGCTCAGGGGTGGTCAAGGGCGAGACTGTGCGACCTGCTGCCAAATTTCTACTTGGTACAATGGCACTCTTTTTTGTCCCTTTTGGAGTAGGTCTTATCGACTCTTATGAGGTGATAATGGATAATGCCGTGGCGATAGTTATCGCCACGGTAGTAAGTACCTTTGCAGTCATTATTGCAGTAGGGTGGGTGTTTCAACTGCTTAATAGAGATAAGAGATGATGTCAATTATAAGTTCCGATTTGTTTCTGATAGTACTCACCATCGGACTATTTCTCTTAAGTGGTGAGATATTTCGCCGTACACGCCTGATGTTGCTCCATCCGGTACTTCTTACTGCTGTGGCTGTCATAGTGTTTCTAAAGTTGGCAGGTATTGAGTATGCTCACTACAAGCAGTCGGTTGCAATTCTTGATTTTGCACTCGGAATGTCTGTTGTTGCGTTGGGATACCTTATGTATGAGCAGGTTGAGCGTTTAAAGAGTGCGACACTGCCTGTATTGGGGGCTACTATTGTCGGGTGTATTGTCGGTATCGGATTGGTAGTCGGTATAGCTTTATGCTTTGGTATGGAGCGTGATATTATCACATCTATAGCACCAAAATCGGTTACAGTACCTATTGCTATTGCCATTAGTGAGCCTCGTGGTGGAGTTGTTGCTGTAACATCGGTAGTAGTATTCTGCACAGGTGTATTAGGCAGTATTTGTGGTGCAAAGTTACTCTCACTCTGTGGTGTTAAAGACCCTATGGCACGCGGATTTGCGCTCGGTGCAGCATCGCACGGTATAGGAACAGCACGCGCCATCGAACTTGGAGCAGTCGAAGGCGCGATGTCTGGTTTGGCTATGGCTCTGACCGGTTTTGGAACGGCAGTGCTGTTGCCTATCGTTGAGAAATATCTCTATTAGTCTCAGATATAGTATTCAAGTAGGGTAGCGTTACCCTTGATACTCAACTCGTTGGTATCTGCCGAGATAAGAACAACCTCGCCGGCTTTGAGAGTCTCTGTGCCGTCGTCATTTGTAATCTCAACACTTCCCTCTGTGCAATAGTATAGCACAAAAGAGTCAATTGAAGAGATATTGTGCTCTAAGCACTCTTGAACTTTGAGAATATTACAGGTAAAGTAGTCGCAAGAGGCAACCTCTACGGATTTATTGACCTCAATATTATAATCTCTACGACACTGTGCCGCTGTTGATGAAAAGTCGGTTGCATCTACGGCATAAGCGGTGTGCAGCTCGCGAGATTTGCCATTGGCATCTACTCTGTTCCAGTCGAATATGCGGTATGTCAAATCCACAGGCTGCTGTATCTCAATAAGGGTAACACCTCCGGATATGGAGTGTACAGTACCCGATGGGATAAGAAAGGCATCGCCAGCCTTAATGCTCACAGGCTCTATAATATCGGCAATAGTACCCTTTGCAATGGCGTCTATATACTGTTCGCGCGTAATCTCAGGGTTCTTAAAACCGATATATAGCACTGCATCAGGCTCTGCGTCGAGAATATACCACATCTCCGTCTTACCACAGCTCTGATGACGCTCGGCAGCCAAATCATCGTCAGGATGAACCTGTACAGATGTTCTATCTTTGCAGTGCAGGGTCTTGAGTAGTAGCGGAAAATCTAAACCATACTGTTCAAAGACGCTATCTCCTACAAGCTCACCCATATAGACCTCGATAGCCTCTTGGAGATTATTTCCCTTCAGAAAACCGTTTGAGATAACCGATATATTCTTCTCTATACCCGAAACATCCCAACTCTCGCCATATACCTTTGTCTTATCTACACGCAAACCCTGACCCTTCTTGATATGAAGAAGAGCCTCGCCGCCCCAGATATGCTGTTTGAGTATTGGTTTTAACTTTATCGGATACATATACTATTTGAAGAGATTTTCTACCTTTTCTACAACCTCAGCCTCATTAGGCTCAAGGTCAAATACAAGACTCGGCTTGAGATACCACAACTCTTTACCCTCCTTTGCTCGTCTCTCGCCACCACCTGTAATGTTGAGCATAATTGTAGCCTTAGGGTTGATATTACCCTTCTCAACCTGCTCAATAAGTGTAGCTAACGCAATAGCAGGGGCAGGGTGGATATCAATACCCTCGGTTGCGTAGAACAACTCGGCAGCCTTTGCAGCCTGCAAATTATCTGCCATAAGTACATCACCGCCGGTAGCCTTCAGCGCGTCATACAGACCTCCTGCAAGTGAATATGGCGGTTTACGATTTGAGAGCACCTTTGCATCAATAGTCTCGGCATCTTTGCGAGCCTGATTGTCATCATAAGGGAGCATAGCGCGGGAATCAGCCTTCCAAGCCTCATACATAGGCAGGAACGGAGCATTCTGCGATACCATCAACTTCATCGTATTGCTACCAAAACGACCATCCTCTATAAGACGCATATTTGCCTCCCAAGCAGCAATAGCACCTGTGCCACTGCCAACAGCCTGGAAATAGTAATCAGGAATACGACCTATTGTTGTTACAGCCGACAAAACTGTTGTGGACATACCGTCACGACGAGCAATATTCTTTGCGCCACCCTCGGCATAGAACATTGGCGACTTGAGAGCCAAGTTGCTCAAGTGTATAGCGTCAAAATAGTCGCCACCCTTGCGGCAGCTGATAAGCTTCACACAATCGTTCAAAGGCTCTGTAAACCACATCGCATTCAGATTATCCTCCGGAACTGAGAGCAGTAGCGGAATATTGTTGTCAGAGCAGACCTTTGCAAAGGCTCTTGCAGTATTTCCGGCAGATGCTACAACCAAAATCTTGTCGCAATTCTCATCTGTACGGGCGCAAACACTATATGCCTCAGTCTCCTTAAAAGAGCAGGTCATCATCTTTGCACCGCGCTCAGGAAAGTAGCCATTGAATGTGATATAGAGGTTCTCTAAACCTAAAGCCTTTGCCAAGCCCTCACTGCGATATGTAACAGGGGCTGCATCGCACTTAAGCAGACGCTTGATAGGCAGCCAATCGCGGAACTTGTATAGACCCTGCTGAGACTCGTCAAGAGTCAGCTGCTTCTTTGCATATACAGCACGCACAAGCGAAGGCTTGTCGTAACCTGCATAGTCAAGAGTCCATCCTGCATCCTCAAACTGCTCGCCCGTAGCAACGCAGATAAGCTTATATTCTGTTGGGTTAAATTGTGCCATTGTATTTAGTGCTAATTAATCGAAAAGCAAAAATACAAATTTTTTATGAATAACAAGAGAAAAATAATCTAAATAATAGACATATTGCGTATAAACTAAATTTTATATACCTTTGCGCTACCAAAATCATCACAATCTATGCACAATATACTATTACTACTCAAATCAATCAATAAAGAAGTATATAAGGTAATTCTATCAATACTTTTGCTATCGCTTTTGGTAGACTATATACCCGGGCTATCCTATCTATCATCGTGGGTTACGCCTCCCGTTGCTCTATTTTTAGGACTGTTGTTTGCTATTTTGTGCGGACAACCATTTCCGAAGTTTAACAAAACAGTTTCAAAAAAACTGTTACAGTACTCTGTTGTCGGTCTTGGTTTTGGAATGAATCTTCACGCATCTTTAGCATCTGGCAAGGAGGGTATGGCATTTACCGTTATCTCCGTTGTTGGTACTATGGTTATAGGAATGTTTATCGGGAAAAAACTACTTAAAGTAAATAGTGATACAGCATATCTAATCAGCTCTGGCACAGCTATTTGCGGAGGAAGTGCAATTGCGGCAGTCGCACCTGTGCTCAATGCAAAAGAGAGTGATATGTCAGTCGCATTAGCTACAATATTTATTTTAAATGCCATTGCATTGTTTCTCTTCCCTGTTTTGGGAGAGTGGATGGGTCTTACTCAACAGCAGTTTGGTACCTGGGCTGCTATTGCTATTCACGATACAAGTTCAGTGGTAGGTGCCGGTGCAGCCTACGGAGAGGAGGCATTACAAGTGGCAACAACCATCAAACTGACCCGTGCTTTGTGGATTATTCCTTTGGCGTTAATTACTGCTGTGATATTCAAGAAGGAGAGTAAAAAGATTACCATACCATGGTTTATTCTTTGGTTTATTGTGGCAATAGTCATTAATACCTATCTGTTAGATAGCGTACCTATGGCAGGTAAGTTTATCTCGGGATTGGCTCGTAAAGGGTTGATTATCACAATGTTTTTTATCGGAGCATCACTCTCTACAGATGTCTTGAAGTCTGTCGGCATAAGACCTTTAATCCAGGGTATACTTCTCTGGATAGTTATCAGCGTAAGCTCCCTGCTATTTATTATTCTGTAGAGTATCGATAAATTAAAAAAAAGAAAAACACTCCGAATAGCATTTAACTATTGGAGTGTAATCAGATTTAAGCTCTATTATTCCTCTTTCGCGACTAAATCAAAGAAACTGCTTATCTCCTGCTGGTCGATTGCCTGACGGACATTAAATCGCTTAACCTGCTCATAATATCCGTTCTTTACGCACTTGACTTCAATCTGTACATCACGAGAGTTCTCATAAGTAAGACCCAAAATATTGAAAGAACGAGTCTCTTCGTAAGGTGTACTCATCAGATAGGTCTCGTTTGTGTTCTTTACTTGGTCAGGAATGCTTGAAATAACACGCCAGAAGAGTCTTGCACCGCGTGGCTCAGAGTCAAAATACCAACGGATAATTGTACGCTCGAGAGCTGTCTGA
>JAFVIB010000035.1 GCA_017474235.1 Alistipes sp.
CGCACCCCAAGCTCGAAGAGTATATCGTAGAAGACTTTATGACACTGCCTGTAGATGATCCGAAGTTGCAGGGTTATGACGCTTGCTTCTTTTGTGCAGGCAAGAGTAATATCGGAATGTCGAAAGAGGATTACTACCACCTCTCATACGAGATTACGATGCACTTTGCTGCGGCTATTGGTCCGAAGCGAGAGTTTGTCTTTATCTATGTTAGCGGTGCTGGAACAAGTGAAACATCTCGTCAGTTCTGGTCGCAAACGAAGTCGAAGACCGAACGTGACCTACGCGATCTGCCATTCAAGGCGGCATACGGTTTTCGTCCTGCAGGTATGAAACCGTATAAAGGTCAAAAGCGACTTCAAGGTTGGGGTAAGTATCATTGGCTCTTCACTTGGATACCAGGTTTCTCAAATACTATCGAGGAGGTCGCCAAAGCAATGATAAGTTGCGTGAAATGTGGTTACTTTAGACGCATAGTAGATGTTAGGGATATAGATACACTATCCAAGTGGTGTAAATAAACAAGAGGTCGCAAAATTGCGACCTCTCTCATTATGCCTCTGCATTATAAACCGCCTCTACTGTTGCCCACATATCGTCAGGCAACTCCTCATCGGATATCTTCTCGCACGCACGGCGGAGATATTCCATCTCGTCATTCGAGAAATCTACAATCAGCTGTGTCTCCTTCTCGACATCCCACTCAAGGCGGTTGTCCTCCTGGTTCTCACGGAAGTTAATCTCTTTGCGCTCCTCTTCGCTGATAGCGATCTTACGAAGAATCTCCTTTTTGAGATTGAAATCCTTGAAGTTCCCCTTCGCTGGAAGGAATGTTGGCAGGTAAAGTCTGTCTTTAATTGAAAGTTCCATATCGTTATTGTTTAATGTGATTACTCAACTTCTGCTGCAATGGTTGCTACCTCAGAGAGGATATTTTCAATCTGTCCAACGGCATCGGCAACATATTTGGCAATATCCTTTCCGAACGGCATATTGATGGTTACGCTGCCACGGTCGTAATAGATGCTACCTACTGCGATGCGGTGTTCATTCGTTGACGGCTTGAAAGCAGTTGTTTGGACACGCTCCAACACGCCATCTGTAATACTGTACTCCAAATTATAGGAGCCATTCTCTGTGGTAGCCTCGGCCACCTTTGTAATGATTGTACTTGTTACTTTCATATCTCCTGTTTCTTAAAGTATAGATAGGTTTTAATATTGGGGGTTATGGAAGAGGAAAAATTATTTCCAATCTCCCGTTGAAACAACCAAAAAACTGAATGAGCCATCGTTTGTACTACTGTCATCTGCTGTGTATACATCGAAATAGTAACTATACAATGCCTTCAATGTCGCATAAATCGGAGTGCTGTCTACGGCTGAGAAAATACCACTTAGGAAGACTTGGAAGTAGCCTGACATATTCCAACTGCTAGACATATAGATACGGTATTGACCTTTGCCCAATCGTGATACGGTTATCGAACTGCCATCAAAGGTTTGGTACTTGACAGAATAACTGCTGGTTGATGACACGGTAACTGTTCCTTGTGCAAGGAACTTCATATTCTTACCATATTTCTTCGAGGTCATCAGGTCAAGGCGATTTACCACAATCCAGCCAAAAAAGGTCGTATTATCTCCATATCCAAGCAGCTCAACCAACTCACGCGAGAAGGAGATAGTCGATTTAGAGATACCGTCCTCGTAGAAGTATTTGCCACTGGGAGCGGTGATACTCATTGTTCCTACGGTGGTATTTGAACCCCACTTGTAGTTAACCAGACACACACGACGGCCACTATGGTCCAATGTCCACGGAAGAGGAATATCCTCATCCCACGAACCTCGAATAGCTACC
>JAFVIB010000014.1 GCA_017474235.1 Alistipes sp.
CATCTTATAGTCGTAGTGAGCTAATCCGCAGAGCGTCTGCATATGAACTTTTTCATTGCCTCCTATGCGATCGAAACGCTTTGTCATAAAATGTGCTCGTCCATTCTCTTCAAGTAAACGGCACTCGGTCATCTCTAATCCAGCCTGTAATGCCATTTTATAATAGGCATACTCAATCTTTCCATAATGCTGTGGGTCTCCCAAAGCGGAATTTGTTACGCCATCCAATTTCAATAGCCAATGGTTGAAACCTTCGGGCGCTTCAACTTGTCCAGAACGAACTTCCCCAGTCTTGTCATTGTAGGCAATAACTGCTTTAGCCCTTTGGCCACCGGCAGATGTACTGACTTTGATGATATTAACAAGTGCTTCCTTGGTGTCTTCGTTGAGATTTGTATTCAACTCTGCTTTGCTTGACAAAACCTCAGAAGCTATCTCTACCAAAGAACTTATTTCAATGGCTGATGACTGGTCTAAATAGTCATCTTTGGCTGGGACAAACTCCAATGCTCCCATTGAACGCTTGCTCTGATAACATAATCGCTCTACCGGATTTGCGAATGTTCTTCCTAATGAGGTAAGCCATCTGTCCAATAATGCCTTACCGTATGCATCGGGTAATGCATCTGCCAAAAGTCCCGGTAGTCCCATAAATGTCTCTTTGGATAACTCTCTAAATGAATGTGGCCTATTATCACCAATAGGCATCATCAACGGCGATAATTCCCATCCATTTTTAGCGAAAGATGGTTCATACTCAAATGTGGCTGTTCCTGTACTTTCGTTCCATAGTACAGCCCCTGCATATTCACCCCAGATATATACTTTTGCTAAATTTACCATTCTGATTCAGATTTATCGTTATTATTTTTCGTTGCAGATGCTCGCTTACGAGTCTTTTGACTATCTAATTGCTTGGCATATGCAATCGGACTAATTTCAGGCTCTTTCAAAAAGTCAGAAAGCATATGCAAAGAGTTCAATGCTCTAAGTAGAGGTATAAGCGTTTTAAGAGATATGTTCTCTCCTCGCTCCAAGGCTGCTATGCTGCTTATTGCAACACCGGCTGAACCGGCAAGTTCTTTTTGGCTAATATTATGTTCAAGCCTCATGCGCTTAATATTCTCTCCGATTTTTTCGAGAATCATATTATCTGTTAGTGCATATAACTCCATAATCGCTGCTTTTTAAGTTATTGTGACGCAAATATAATAACAATCATTGGAATAACAATGATTATGCTATATATTTTCTATTATTGTTTGGTTATCTGGTCTGAATATATTGGGGCGTAATAATTTTTTGCTCACTTTATAAACTTTAGCTCCTGCACTTCGACTATTCCTAAATATATGGATTTATCAGCGAAGGAATATCAGCATTTGGTGCAGGAGATAGCACGCGAGACGGGCGCAAAGCGTGACGGTACGGGTAAGAACCTTATCGTGCCGCGTTGCCCCTTCTGTGGCAAGTCTGGAGGTAAGTTCGGCATCTACATAGGACCGGAGACTGCCCGCCGTGAGCCTTTTATGGCTCACTGTTTCTCGTGCGGTAAATCTACGCGCACCCTCGGGCAACTCTTGGAGGCCATAGGTCGTATGGACCTGATGGTTACTCCTACGGCAGATATCACCGCTCCCTTGCAGTTTGATTTGGGTGTGGAGCCGGAGGAGATTGACGATATGTTAACCGTAACCGAGTTGCCGGACTTCTACAAGCGCATATTCAGCCACCCATATCTCAAAGGGCGTGGTTTTACCTATGATGACTACGACTATTTCCCAGTGGGCGTAACCAATCGTCTCAATCCTCGCTTTGAGGATTATGTGATTTTTCCTATCATTGACAACGGGGAAAATGTTGGCTTCGTGGGTCGTCATACCTGGTCGAAGAGCGATATCGATGCCCATAACCGCAAGGTGAAGTACAATGGTGGCTTCAAGATATTGCGCTACCGCAACTCTGTCAATAATGACTTCTCCAAACTTCTATATAACTACGATGCTATTCACGAGGGTGAGACCGATACGATTATCCTCGTGGAGGGCATCTTTGATGTTATAGCCCTGACCCGCAAGATGGAGCTATACGACAATCCCAAAGTGGCTGTTGTTGCAACCTTCGGAAAGAAGATCTCAGATGTCCAGGTCTATAAACTCCAATGCAAGCGAGTTCAGACGGTGATTGTCGGCTACGATGGAGATGCTGTTGAGCCTGTAAAGAAGGCCGCCAGCAGACTCGCCAAGTACTTCACTGTCTTTGTGGCTAACATCGCAGATGCCCATAAGGACTGGGACGAGATGAGCGAGGAGGAGATATTCGACATCTTTGTTCAACGCCTTCAATCGCCCTCAAATTTCAAACTACGAAAGGTTCAAGAGTTATGATGCAGGAAATAATTCAGTGGCTCGATGCTCAAAACATAGACTATACCACCATCGACAATGAGGTCGTTGAAATCCCGAACTTCGGCAAGATGTTTCTTGCTGATCTGTCGAGTGTAGAATCAATTTTCAAGAGCAAGGATGGCGATGTTAGGTTCAACCTTATGGAAAACCCTCAGGATTTGCAGGACGAGGGAATCTTCTATGTGGCGTTCCCATTTGGCAACAACTGGTATTTCTACGACCTGCGTGAAGAGTTCCGCTTCAATATCTTAAAGCATATAGGTACGCCAAAGCCGCCGAAGCACAATATCTCGTTTGTCAATCTCGGTGTCCATACGCCTTTTGAGTTGCTTAACGCATCGGGCTCGATAGATGGGCTATGCCGCAAGGCAAAATGGCTCGGGCATACAGCCGTGGGCATTTGCGACCGCAACACAATGGCCGCCACGCTCAACCTGCAAAAGGAGTGTGCGAAGGCAGGGCTTAAACCTGTGTTTGGCTATACTCTTACAATGCTGCATAACGAAACAAAAGTCGAGATAAAGATATACGCTCTCAGCAACAAAGGACTGCATAACCTGCTCAACATTCAACGAGAGGTGATGGTAAACTCCGAGGATAGTGTCATCGAGTACTCGAGGCTATTTCTCTATGCTGAGGGGTGTGCCATAGTCTTCGCCACCCGCTCAGCATACTGGATAACGGAGAATCCTCGCCATGTTGAGCGGATGAAGGAGCGGTTCGATGCTGTCTACTATCAGGTTGATGGTAACGAGTATAAAGCAGACCGTATAGACCGAGAGAAGTTAGCCGCACTGAAACACTACTTCGATAATTGTTACGATGCAGTAAACGATTCGTTCAGCGTAGAGCCTATTCTTATAGCAGATAGTTACTACATAGACCGTGATGATGCTAAGTCGAAGATCGTACTTAACAAGATTGCTACGGGTGCTGCCCACGAGCAGAGCGAGGAGCAATACCTCAAAAGTGTAGATGAGCATTACAACACTCTGCAACCGCTATTTTCGGAGAAGTGGGATTTTGACAGACTCTTCGAGAGGATGTGCCGACATACGGTAGATATTGCGGAGCGTGCCGATGCAGCCTTCGAGACAGGCAAGATGTTTATGCCCGAATATATGATGCGCCCCGAGGAGCAGGAGCGCTATGGCGATAGACGCACGATGTTTCTCCGTCTGCTCGATGAGGGACTTTCGGAGAAGATTCCGGAAGCGAAGCACCAAGTTTACAGAGAGCGATTAGATGAGGAAGTGTATATCATTGAATCGACTGACAATGTGGATTACTTCCTTGTGCAGTGGGATATGGTCAGGGAGGCAAAACGCCGAGGCATTGCAACGGGCATTGGTCGTGGCTCGGCAGGAGGCTCGCTCGTGTCATACCTACTCGGTATTACCTCTATCGACCCGATAAAGTATGACCTTATCTTCTCCCGCTTTCTTGTCCCGGAGCGATGCGGACTTAGCTGGAAAGATAAGCTGACTGTTCTTGCTCCCGATATACCCATACAACAAGGTATGAAGTATATAGAGGTTGAGATTGATAAAACAATATATATGCTGCATCCCGAAGCCAAACTACGCATCGTGCGTGATGGCAAGGAGATGACTATTACAGCCGATAAATTGAGTTGTGGCGATGACATCCTATTAGACCGCCGAGATTGCTTGTGGAACTTAAAGGAGATAGCC
>JAFVIB010000036.1 GCA_017474235.1 Alistipes sp.
AGTGTCATTCGGCAACAAGACCATCTATCTCGACCCGAAGGACGGCAAAAGTGCAATGAGCCGAACACTCGATGGAGTGCTCCCTGTCCTCAAAGAACGCAAGGACATCGAGAACCACGAGGAGGTGATAGCCGACTTCATTAAGCAGGCTCAGGAGTTGATACGCCGATTCGAGCAGGACGGCTACATCTACACCGGCAAGCGTTACATAGGAGGTGGTCACAAATGATGCGCCCAACAGTAGGAATAGCCACTGACGGCGCACATTCCACGAAGGAGAGGTTGACACGCTACAGAGCGGTTGACCTCTCTTCTGGTTTGGAACTCTTCAACCATTCCATAGGCAACAAGACGAATAACATCGGAGAGTTTCTCGCCATCGTAGAGGCTGTCAAATATATCCTCAGACATCCCGAAGCACCTCGCATTATCTACTCAGATAGCATCACCGCAATCACTTGGTATCGTAATAAGCAAACCGCGTCATCCCGACGCTGTGAGCAGCTACAATTAGCCGAAATATTCCTCAAAGTTATGGCAGCTAAAATAGAGGATATTCAGGTACTCCATTGGGATAATCGCGAGTGGGGCGAGACGCCCGCAGACTTCGGAAACAAGTAAGCAAAAACGACAAAAACTATACTAAAATACACATTTGGAAAAGTCATGAATAATTACTATCTTTACGACAGAAACGTGCAAATTAGAGGACCAGATTGTATCACCAGTACTGATAATCTATCAACCTGATTTACTCATTGTTTATCATCGTTTATTATTGATTATCAGAATTTTGGGCCGTATTTGAGCCACTAATTTGTAACTCACTGATACTCAGATATGTTTAACTTTCTGCATTGGGAAATAATAGAAGAAACCCAAACTTATAAATTTATTTATGTCCAAAACTAACCCAAATGAAATTGTTGTTAAAGAGGTAAAGAGTAAATGTGAATTACGGAAATTTGTGCAGTTTGGAATAGACCTTTACAAGGATAATCCATACTACTGCCCTCCTATCTTCTTTGACGAGATAAACAGTTTTAACCCAAAAACCAATCCTGCTCTTGAAGTGTGCGATTTTGTGATATATATGGCATATCGCAACAACCAAATAGTCGGTCGCATTGTAGGAATAATAAACAATCGTGCCAACGAGGCGTGGAGTGTCAAAAAGTGCCGCTTTGGTTGGTTTGACTTTATTGATGACTACGAGGTCTTTAAGTCGCTATTAGATGCTGTTGCACTGTGGGGTAAGAGCCGAGGAATGTCGTCACTCAACGGACCGGTAGGCTTTACCGATTTTGACAAGGAGGGTCTGTTAATCGAGGGTTTCGACTACAATGCCCCTATGGCAAGTCTCTACACCCATCCGTACTACATTGCCCACTATGAGCGATATGGATTGGTAAAGGAGGCTGACTGGATTGAGTTTCAGATTACCCCGCCCGCTGAGGCTCCGGAGCGAATGAGGCGCATGGCAAAGATTGTCGAGCAGCGCAATAATCTCCGTACTGTGAAGGTCAAAAATTCGAGGGAGCTGAAGAAGAGATACGGCTACACATATTTCGATGTTCTTGATCAAGCCTATCAGAAGTTGTACAACTATCAGCCTATGACAGAGCGACAGAAAAGGTACTACTGTCAGATGTACTTCCCTTTGGTAAACTTCGACTTTGTGACGATGGTTGCCAATGAGCAGGATGAGATTGTGGCAGTAGGCTTGGGTATGCCATCACTATCGGATGCGTTGCGAAAGTGCGGTGGTCACCTCTTCCCGTTTGGGTGGTATCATCTTATAAAGGCTCTGAAGGCGAAGAAGATGACCGACTTCGACCTGCTTCTTATTGCTGTGCGTCCGGACTATCAGGATAAGGGTCTTACGGCGATGATATTCAACGAGATGACTCCATATTTCGTTCAATATGGTATTAAGAGAGTCGAGACAACATCTATCCTTGAGACCAACAATAAAAGCCTTGCCAACTTCGCGGATTTCGACTCTATACAGCATAAACGCCGCAGAGCATATACAAAGGAGCTGTAAAGCATATAAACATTTGGTAAATAGATGTTTATATAGATAAATTTGTATATCTTTGCGACCAAATTGACAATTAGGTTGATTAAGTTAAAAAACAGTATAATTATGAGCAATGTAAAGTATTACAAAGGTGGAGAACAACCACTTGAGTTGCACAAGGTGCGCGTTGTGCAAAAACTGCATTTAGTGCCTATCGAGCGTCGTATGGAGGCGTTGAAGGAGGGTGGTTTCAACACCTTTAGACTCAGCACTCTCGATGTATTTCTCGATATGCTTACCGATAGTGGTGTAAATGCGATGAGCGACAATCAGGTAGCTGCTATGATGCACGCAGACGATGCTTATGCCGGTTCGCAGTCATTTCTTCGTCTTCAGAAGGCTGTCGAGGATGTTTTGGGTAAGAAGTATCTGCTCCCTGCGCATCAGGGTCGTGCTTGCGAGAATATACTCGCAAAGGCATTTATTAAGAAGGGAAATGTAGTTCCGATGAACTACCACTTTACAACCACTTTGGCGCATATTCAGGAGATGGGCGCACGCGTAGCAGAGCTCTATTACGACCGCGCAATGGAGCTGAAGAGCGACTATCCGTTCAAGGGCAATATGAACATCGAGAAGCTCGAGGAGCTGATTCTCGCTGAGGGTAAGGAGAATATCCCTTATATCCGTATGGAGGCATCGACAAACCTTATCGGTGGTCAGCCATTCTCTATGGCAAACCTTATGGATGTTCGTCGCATAGCGGACAAGTATGGCATTATGCTGGTACTTGACGCCTCTCTGTTGGGTGAGAACGCCTACCTTATCAAGCAGCGCGAGGATAAGTGGAAGGAGAACTCTTTGGGTGAGATACTCAAGATGATGACAGGCTTGGCAGATATTGTATATTTCTCTGCCCGCAAGCTGACCTCTTCACGCGGTGGCGGTATCTGCACAAACCAGCGCGAGCTATACAACCATATGGAGGCACTTATTCCTCTCTATGAGGGATTTTTGACCTACGGAGGTATCTCTGTACGCGAAATTGAGGCTATGACAGTAGGTATGTATGAGACTCTTGATGAGACTGCTATCAGTCAGAGCCCTGAGTTTATCAAGTATCTTGTAACAGAGCTTGAGAAGCGCGGTGTGCCTATGGTAACACCTCCGGGAGTACTTGGAGCGCATGTAAATGCGATGGAGTTCTGTAGCCACATTCCTCAGGATCAGTACCCTGCCGGAGCGTTGGCAGCAGCATTCTACCTTATCTCAGGTGTCCGCGGTATGGAGCGAGGTACAGTGTCAAGCACCCGCGATGAGAATGGCAAGGAGATTCCTGCCGATGTAGAGTTGCTCCGTTTGGCTGTGCCACGCCGTGTCTTTACGCTGTCACAGATTAACTATGTTATCGACCGTATGCATTGGCTCTATGACAATCGTCATCTGATTGGCGGTCTTAGATTTGTATATGAGCCAAAGGTGCTTCGCTTCTTTATGGGAGGTCTTGAGCCGACAAGCAACTGGCCTAACCGTCTGATGGAGAAGTTCCGAGAGGACTTTGGAGATAGCTTGTAATAATAGTAGTAGAGGCTGGATTTTCCAGCCTCTATTTTCTTAAAATAAGCCTAACGCCTCACAGGCATTATATATCCCATCCTTATCCACATCGGTAGTGACATAATCGGCGCGGGCTTTAAGCTCAGGGATAGCATTTCCCATAGCCACCTTAGTCCAGCCATCGACAAACATAGACAGGTCGTTTGCAGCATCGCCAAAGACCACAACATCGCTGTAATCTGCCCCGAAGTGGTCCACAATACGGCGGATACCATACGCCTTATCTGACGGCTCGACAAAGAGATACTCCTTATGAAATCTACCCCACGGCACGCTCTTCAGGCTCTCAAGGCTCTCTTCTGTCGGCACATAGCAGGCAATATAAGCCTTATAAATCTTATCGCACTTGCGCGGGTCTAACCCCTCTACAACGCGCGTAGCCATATATGTATCGTGCGTAAAATCATCAAAACGGCTGTCCGGTGCCGAGCGCACAACGGTATTATCAATCTGCAAAGCCCACGCAATACCCCTCTGATTACACTCGTCAATAACCATTACAACCTGCTCTTTGGGTAGTGGCGTAATATCTACAAGCTCTGAATTTATCGTCACTCCATAACCGCCGTCACTCACCATATTCTCAAAGCCCAACTGACGCATATACTCCACCGCCATAGCCTGCGAGCGACCCGTAGCAATAGCAAGAAAATGCCCCGCCTTACGCAGTAGCTCCAAAGCCTTTATGGTCGAGTCGGGGATATATGTATTGCCATAACCCCCTGCCGCCAGCGTGCCGTCAATATCAAAAAACAGATACCTCTTTCTGCCCATATCAGAAGTTGTTTGTTAGAGCAACGACAATATTCGCTCCATAATCACACCAAAATAGTTACCCAACGCATATCCTGCCACTCCTGCAGCAAGACCGGTAACAAGCGCACCCTTATTCTTCATCGCCGCAACAGCCATAGGTACAAATGGCGGCGAGTTGATAAATGCCACAGACGAGATGACCATCGAATCGGCATCTACCTTCATCAGACGACACATTATAGCGTGCAAAGTGAGCGATACAAAGACCGCAAAGGTCAGAAATGCCAACAGATTTGCACCACCCACAAGGTCGAGCGACGAGAAGTCCGCCATCGTAGCAATAACAAGGCTGAAGATATATATCAGATACATTCCTATATCGTAACTACGCTCTAAACGGCGCACAGCACCGATAAACGAGCAACATATACCCAGCGTTGTAAGCAGCAGAATAAATACCACCATAAACCAACCCTCCGGCATCAGCAACGCAACACCTGCCGAAACAGCAACTACGGCAATGGTGACTAAAAGGATGTAACCTAACTGCTTAAGACCCTCTTTGGTCATCAGACCGCTATATGGATTGAGCTTGGTGTTCTCTATCTGATGCTCAACCTCTGCCCTATCCGCATCCGAAAAGCTCTTCTGACGCTCCCCATATAGGCGTCTGAACATCCTTATACCGACACTGAACAGAAATACAAAGTATAGGAACGAGATAATAATATCGTATGAGTTTATCAGCACAAAGGTCTGACTCTCAACGCCAAATATAGTCTGCAAAGCTGCTGCATTGAGTGTACCTCCGGTGTACATACCCGAGATTATACCACCCACAGCCGTTCCCTCTGCCAGATGATGACCAAAGAGCAGATAACCACCCGCCACAGCCAATGCCACCGACAGAAAACCGCTTACCAAAATCTTTACCTGCAACTTAGCCTCACTACGCGAAAAAGTGCAGCCAAAGAGCATCATCGGAATTGCCAACGGCACCATAATATTGGGAATCATATCTTGCAGAGTCGCCATCTCCTGCGGCATAAACGGCAGATTGCCTATCACCATACCGATAGCGTACAAAATCATTATCGGACCAATATTATCAAGCACCGGAAACCTGCGACAGAGCCATATCACCCCCGCCGGTATAAGACAAAACAACACAGAAAGTAGAATGTAAATCATATCTTATCAGTCTAAGAATCTCTACAAAGGTAACAAAAATTAATAAACTGTTTCAATTTGTTTGTAAAATTCTACTATGCTCACACTTTGCACCCATTTTACCGTCAGAGTTTACACTCCGTCACCGCCTTGCACCCATTTTATCATCAGAGTTTGCACTCCGCTCATAGTTTGCACCATTTTATCGTCAGAGTGGGGCATTTACAAGGCTCGGCTAAAAAGACGACGAAGGGCTGTACTGAGTGTACTGCCCTTTGTTGGATTTTTAGTTAGCCGATGGAAATGCGCCACTATCACGATAAAAAATCCCAGCGATGGATAGTACAAGTATTACAGCCATTGCTGGGACTTTTTTATTAGCGGAAGCAGATGCGCCCTTATAAGCGCAAATACTGCCTTTTCACAACAAAATTACACATGGCGAAGTATCTCATCCAACCCATCAAAATGACACTTATAGTCCTCAAGTGAGCGATTGATGATTTGTTGAGCCTCCTCACGACCATATATATCAACAATCTCGACCTTCTTAGCCTTCTCGCTATCAGGCATATCCTTATAGGTGAGGAAGTAGTGCTTGAGGCGGTTTACAACACCCTTTGGCAGCTCGGCGATGTCGTTATAGCTGCTATATGTAACATCGTGTGTAAGCACTGCGATAATCTTATCGTCAGCCTCGTTTCCGTCTATCATACGGAAACCACCGATAGGCTTAACCTCGCAGATAATATCTCCGTGGACAATATCGCGCTCGGTAAGAACACAAATATCGAGAGGGTCGCCGTCACCAACGATGTCGGTGCGACTGCTCTGCTGCATACAGTACTCTGCAACCTTGTCACCACAGAAGCTCTGCGGCACAAAACCGTAGAGAGCAGGCACTACATTAGAGTATTTCTGCGGGCGGTCAATCTTCAGATAGCCACTCACCTTATCAAGCTCATACTTAACAGTATCGGTAGGTACCATCTCGATAAAGGCAGTAATTACATCAGGTGCAGCCTCGCCTACCTCAATACCGTGCCACGGATGCGACTTATAACGCAAGCCCATCAGTCGTGCAATAGGATCATTGATTTTATTTCCCATAATCAGAATTGTTTATTACACAAAGGTAATATTTTTTTGTGATAAAACAAAATTATGCAGGCAGAACTCGGCAAAGTTCAATTAAAGCACCGCCCAAAAAAAATTGATTTTAACGCGATAGATACAACACTCGACAAAAATCCCAGCGATGGATAGTACTAAGGCGTACAGCCATTGCTGGGATGTTTGTTAGCGGAGGTAGGTATCCGCATTATCACGATAAATTACTCGAGACCCTTAAGCTTCTTATAAACAGCATTATACTGATTATACTTATCCATCACGCCCGGCTCATCGCGGAGAAGGAAGCATACGCTCTTAAGGAGCTGTGCGCAATCTACATTCTCAGGGTTGAGAGAGTGAGCCTTCTCGAGGTAAGGGATAGCTTCCATATATACTGAACGAACACGCTTACGCTCTACCAAATACTCATCCTGGCTTGTGAAGCTATCGAGCTTCTTATTGAACTCGCTATTCTCATAGTCGCCCTTCTCGATGTAGAAGTGACCGATGTAGTAGTTGGTATCGAAGTCATTTGGCTTAAGCTCGTCAATCTTCTTGAATGATACGATACACTCATCAAAGTTCTTAAGTTTGTAGAATACGCGACCACGACCAAACCACAAGTCAGGGTTATTAGGAGTCTCTGCAAGGAACTTATCAATCATATCGACAAGCTCTGCAGGGTCACCAACGCCCTCCTCAGCAGTGTAGAGAGACATCAGACCATCGAGGATACGCTCGCTCTTTGGGAACTTCTCGATACCCTCAAGCAGAGTCTCCTTTGCCTTGATAAGGTTCTGCTTATCGTCCTCGCGCTGACCATAGTAGCAGTAGAAGAGGTAGTAGTAGAGGTTACCTGTCTCGTCCTGATAGCCAAGCTCAAGAGCCTTCTTGAGGTAGGTTACACCGTCTGCATAGTACTTCTTGTTATCAGCACCGAGGATTGCAGAGAGCTGACCGGCATTGATGTACAAGTCAGGATTTGCCTTCTCATAGAGAGGAGTGTTCTGAAGCTCAATAGCCTTTACGAATGCATCGATAGCCACCTCATAGGCAGGGATAGAGGCACTAACCTCACCAAGCTGGATGTAGTGGTTCAGAGCGATATCAACGATAGGCTTAACCTTAGATACGCTCTTTGGATCGAGCTCCAAAGCCTTTGTTGCAGCCTCTACGATAACATCAAACATACCCTCCTTAATCTCACGAGTCTGAGACCAAGCGGCAATCTTATTATCCTTAACATAGACCTTTACCCAAGGATATACCAAAACTGTACGCTGCTGCTCGTCTGTAACAGTCTCAGTTGGTGTATCATTCATAATCTGATTTAAGAATGTTACATCAAAATCTACATTGAGTGCCTTTGTTGGCTCAATGAGTGCATCGGTATATACCTTAGCACGGTTTACCCAAACTGAAGCCTTTGCAGACTTCTTTGCATCTACAACCTCAGCATCGCTCTTTGAGAGCTTTGCAAGAGTTGACTGCTCGTTGATTTTCTGTGCAGTAGCAGTTGGCACTACCATTGCCATTACGGCTGCTACCATCAAGATAACTTTTTTCATAGTATTAAAAAATTAGTTTGTTATTTATTCTCATTCTCTACATTGGCAACGCTCTCAACAGCCTCAACACCCTCAGTATTGACTACTGCATCAGCAGCTACCTCCTCAGCATCCTCGCTCTTTGGCACTGCCATAACAGATGCGATACTATCACCCTCACGCAGGTTGATAATCTTCACACCCTGTGTTGCACGACCAGCAAGGCGAATCTGATCTACCGAGGTGCGGATTGTAAGACCCGAGCGGTTGATAATCATCAAGTCGTTTTGGTCGGTTACAGCCTGAATAGATATAAGCTTACCGGTCTTATCGGTGATATTGATGGTCTTAACACCCTTACCACCACGGTTTGTAACACGGTACTCATCCAAATCTGTTCGCTTACCAAAGCCGTTCTCCGAGAGTACGAGTACATCCTGCTGTGAATCAGGCTCGATGCAAATCATACCGATAGCCTCATTGCCATCCTCAAGAGCGATGCCACGAACACCCATACTTGTACGACCTACAGGGCGGACAATCTCCTCATTGAAGCGAATAGCCTTACCCTCGCGTGAAGCAATCATCACCTCAGCCTTACCGCTGGTAAGTTTTGCCTCGATGAGCTGGTCGCCCTCACGGATAACGATTGCATTGACACCATTTGCACGAGGACGGGAGTATGCCTCCAACTTGGTCTTCTTGACCGTACCATCCTTGGTACACATAATGATATAGTTGTTATTCACATACTCTGCATCGTTAAGACGCTTGCAGTTGATATATGCACGAACCTTATCATCCGGCTCAATCTGAATAACATTCTGTATTGCGCGACCCTTTGAAGCACGAGTACCCTCCGGAATCTCATATACCTTGAGCCAATAGCAACGACCCTTCTCCGTAAAGAACATCATCGTATTGTGCATAGAGGCAACATAGATATGCTCGATAAAGTCCTCATCGCGTGTTGCACTACCCTTAGCACCTACACCACCACGGTTTTGTGTACGATACTCAGAGAGTGATGTACGCTTAATATATCCGAGGTGAGAGATAGTGATAACCATATCCTCATCGGCATAGAAGTCCTCCGGATTGAACTCCTCTGAAGAGTAAACAATCTCTGAACGACGCTCATCGGCATAGTTCTCACGCACCTCAATCAGCTCGTCCTTAACAATCTTGAGCTGCAACTCCTCGCTGCCCAAAATAGCTGTAAACTCGGCAATGCTTGCCTCAAGAGCATCACGCTCTGCTGTGAGCTTACCGTGCTCAAGACCTGTCAGAGCACCCAAACGCATAGCTACGATAGCCGCAGCCTGAAGCTCGCTCAGTGAGAAACGCTCCATCAGAGCCTGACGAGCATCCTCCGGAGTTCGCTGTGCGCGAATAGTGTGTACAACATCGTCGATATTGTCCTGCGCAATGAGCAGACCCTGAACGATATGCAGACGGTCTTGCGCCACCTTCAAGTCGTGCTGTGTACGGCGAACAACCACCTGATGACGGTGATCTACGAAGTGGGCAATAAGCTGCTTGAGGTTGAGAAGCTCCGGACGACCATTTACAAGTGCAATATTGTTCACTGCAAATGACGACTGGAGTGTAGTATGCTTGAAGAGCATATTTACAACCACATTAGCAACTGCATCCTGCTTGAGCAGAACAACAAGACGGATACCGTCGCGATCTGATGACTCGTCGTTTACATCGGCAATGCCGTCAATCTTACCCTCCTTAATCAGCTTACCGATGCTGTCGCAAAGCTCATCCTTGCGAACCATATACGGCATCTCGGTAAATACAATCTGCTGACGATTGTTCTTTGTAGTCTCAATCTCGTACTTAGCACGGATAACCACGCGACCACGACCTGTCAGAAGTGCCTCCTTGATACCTGCATAGCCGTAGAGAATACCGCCGGTAGGGAAATCGGGACCCTTGACAAAGTGGAGCAGATCCTCGCACTCGCACTCAGGATTGTCGATATATGCACAGCAGGCATCTACAACCTCTCCCAAATTGTGCGGAGCCATATTTGTAGCCATACCTACCGCAATACCGCTTGCACCATTTACCAGCAGCAACGGAATCCTTGTAGGCAAGACTGTCGGCTCAAGCTCCTCGCCATCGAAGTTCGGAGTCCAATCGATAGTCTGCTTATCAATATCTGCCATAACCTCGGCAGAAATCTTCTGCAATCGAGCCTCTGTATAACGCATCGCAGCCGGAGAGTCACCATCCATCGAACCGAAGTTACCCTGACCATCTACAAGCGGATAACGCATAGCCCACGGCTGAGCCATACGACACATTGCATCATAGACAGATGAGTCACCGTGTGGGTGGAACTTACCGAGCACATCTCCGACAATACGAGCCGACTTTCGCGTCTCCTTGTCGTAGTAAAGATGCAGATGCTCGCTCATATCAAACAAGATACGACGGTGCACCGGCTTGAGTCCGTCACGAACATCCGGCAAAGCACGCGAAACAATTACCGACATCGAATAGTTGATGTAGGCGGTCTTCATCTGCTCCTCGATATTCACTCTATCGATTCTGCCGACAAGACCCTTATTCATCTCTTCCAATTCCATAATATAATTTTTAATACGCTATTTCTGTATCCTTATAATACACGCGCAAAAATAGCGAAAATTTTCGATTTTGGCAACTTTGCCGCAATCTTTTCGGCTCTTTTTATAAAATAACGGAGAAATTTTGCGATTATTGCCCGTTTTTGGGCGTTTTTAGGACATCTGTCTATTTTTCCGACCCCCTGTCGGCTACAAGAGCGACATCTCCCGCGTCGGAGATAGTAATAGCACCACTCTCTGCCATTTTAGAGAGCGCAGCACTAATTTTCTGCGGTGGCAGCTGTATGGCGTGGGCTATATCGCGCAAGGTGGAGTTACCCTTGACAAGTATCTTTTCGACCTCTCTTTCTATATCGGCACTCTCAACGCCCCTTTTTTTGGCAAGGCATATATCACAGCAACCGCACGGCTCTGCCGATGTATCGCCAAAGTATCGCTGAATGACCACACTACGGCACTGGCTGTTATTGTCTGCATACTCTATCATCGTATCAAAGCGCGCCATCATCTGAGCCTTACGCTCCGAGTAGGTCTTTGGCGCAATATAGAGGTCGGCAGGTGGCAGTCGCTCCTCGTTCATACAAATCATAGGCGAGCTATTTGCCGGCACATAACGGATTATCTGCCTAATCCACAGCTCTTTAAGCGACTCGCGCACCTCTACCGGATGGAGCTTGGCTGCCGAGGCTATCTCCATCTCATCAATGGCTCTAAACTCGGTAAATACACCGCTATAAAATCGAAGTATTGTAAGCATCACAAGCTCCGTGCGCTTACTTACATCGATGTTATAGAGGTCATCTCGCCCGACCCTGAATATAACTCTTGCAGGGTTCTCTGCAACCTCAACATAGGTCAAATACTCATTTCTCTCAAGCAGGTCTATCGCCCCAAGAACAACCGTCGGGAAGTAGTGGTACTTGGCACAGAAGTCGTGGATATTGAATATATATTTGTGCCCCTTGCCATCCCCTATCGCTATCATAAGGAACGAGCAGAGCTCATTATATATCTGCTTGACAACATCTATTGGCGGAAAACTGCTATCAAGTCTGCGACCCACAGCCCTATAATCCTCTGCCGAGACAAGCAGTGTCGCATAGCTACGCTTGCCATCACGACCCGCGCGACCCGCCTCCTGATAGTAGCTCTCCATATTGTCACACAGTGTGTAGTGGACCACAAAGCGGACATCGCTCTTGTCTATACCCATACCGAAGGCATTTGTGGCAACCATAACTCGCACCTTGCCCTCTACCCACTCATCCTGACGGATAGAACGCTCCTCGGCAGGTAACCCGCCGTGGTAGTAAGATGCGCTAATACCCTGCTGCTGAAGAAATTCGGCAAGTTGCTCGGCTGTATTTCGCTTACGCACATAGACAATACCCGAGCCGGCAACACCACCGATAATACGCAGCAGCTGCTCCTCCTTGTCATCAACCTTTCTTACAACATACGACAGATTTGGGCGGGCAAAAGAGCTGCGCAAGACCCTCTTTCGGTCAAACTTAAGCTGCGCCATTATATCATCCGCAACCCTATCTGTTGCCGAGGCTGTAAGTGCCAACACAGTCACATCGGGCTGAAGCTCTCGCAACCGCGCAATATGCAGATAGGCAGGGCGGAAGTCGTAGCCCCACTGCGATATACAGTGCGCCTCATCGACCGCTATCAGAGAGAGATTCATTCGCCTTACACGCAACTGAAATATATCAGAATTCAGACGCTCAGGCGAGACATAGAGAAACTTTATATCGCCATAGACACAGTTATCAAGCAATCTATCAATCTTCTTGCGCGACAGACCCGAGTGTATCGCCACCGCCTGTATGCCCCTTGCGCGCAGACCATCTACTTGGTCCTTCATCAGCGCAATAAGAGGGGTAATGACAATACATAGCCCCTCACTGACAAGAGTGGGCAGCTGATATGTTATCGACTTACCGCCACCTGTCGGCATAAGGGCAAGGGTATCCTTCCCCGAAAGGACAGACGATATTATCTCGTACTGCATCTCTCGGAAGCCCTCGTAACCCCAATATTGCCGTAGCGCGGCAAGTAATTTCTCTCTCATCGGTCGCTAAATTACACTTTTTTTTGCAGACTGACGATTTTTTCAACGAAAATTGTATCTTTGTAGGCAAAAGAGCAAAACTATGAAGAGTGAATTTGAGAAGATGATGGCTGGAGAGTTGTACAACTTCCACGACCCCGAGGTCAATGCCGCCTTCGCCCGCAGCAAGGAGATACTTGTCAAGCTCAACAATATGACCCGTCGCGACCCCGACTTCCCGAAGGTGCTGCGCGAGCTTATTCCCAATATGCCCGAGAGTTCGACCATCTCTGTACCTTTCTACTGCGATGTAGGTTTCCGCATCAAGGTCGGAGAGCACTCCTTTATCAATAAGAACTGCACCTTCCTCGACTCCGGAGGTATCACTATCGGCAACTACACCAAGATTGGTCCAAACTGCGGTTTCTACACCCCGCAACACCCTACAAACTACCTCGAGCGTCGCAAGCCTATCGAGACCGGTATGCCTATCAAAATTGGCGACGACTGCTGGATTGGCGGCAGTGTTACTATATGCCCGGGAGTGACCATTGGCAACCGCTGCATCATCGCTGCCGGAAGTGTTGTTATCAAAGATATTCCCGATGACTCATTAGCTGCGGGAAATCCGGCTGTTGTAAAGAAAAAGTTACTATAAATCAGACTATTATGTACGAATATATCACAGGTCGTCTTGCAGAGGTTGCACCGACATACGCAGTTGTTGAAGCCGGTGGCATCGGTTACTTTATAAACATCTCGCTACAGACCTACTCAGAGATTGAGAATAGCGAAAATACAACCCTCTATCTCCACTACATCGTCCGCGAAGATGCGCAGATTCTCTACGGCTTTGCCACAAAGGCAGAGCGCGAACTGTTCCGACTGCTGATAGGTGTCTCGGGCGTGGGTGGCAACACTGCTCGAATGATTCAATCGACCTACTCTCCATCGGAGTTGCGTAATATTATCGGCACGGGAAATGCCGTACTGCTGAAGAATGTCAAGGGCTTGGGTCTTAAGACTGCACAGAAGATTATCGTCGAGCTGAGTGGCAAGATGGTCGAGCTGAAGGGCGACGAGAAGGGCGCAGGCAAGGTTATTGCTATTGATAACGAGAACTTTAGCGAGGCTCTCTCGGCTCTTGTTATGCTCGGTTTCCAAAAGAGCGCATCAGAAAAGGTACTCAAAAAGCTCTTCAAGGAGAGTCCCGATATGCGGGTCGAGGAGGCTGTCCGCCTTGCCCTCAAACAACTGTAGAGTTTAGACAAGCGCAGGTCAGACGCGCGACTTACCTACTTTCAAGGTGGTCCCCCGAAACAAAATAGTGCGCATCAGCGACGACGGTGTTAGGGGAATTTTCCTAAAGCTCCGTTCACTTTCTGCACCATTTTATCGTCAAAATGCGGTAGATGCCACGCTCGGCAAAAATACCCGCGAAGGGACATACTATGCGTATTTCCCTTTGCGGGTACTTTTTGTTAGCGGCAGCAGGTACCGTATTTTCACGATAAAATTTTGTATTATTGGGTAATATTTAATATCTTTGCGCGTTATATGGCTGTGAAAGGATTGATATATATGGCGATGATTGCATCTGTGATGTTTTGCGGGTGTGAGAATGATGTGGATATGCTGACAACACAGAAGGATGAGATTGTCAAGTATCTGACCACATCACGCCGTATGGTTGCGCAGGAGGAGGTAGGAACGGTAATTGAGAACAATCCACCGTTCTATACAGCCTTTGGGCAGTCGGTATATCGTCATATAACCAACTTCTACGACGAGGGTCGTGAGGAGTGGAGCGAGGTTGGTGCTACGAGCACTGTGAATATCAACTTCAGTGCCTATGTATTTGGTGGCTCGGAGCCTACGGTGAGTGACATATATTGGTCGAACATTCCGGCGGTAATCTCCGAGGTGGAGGCTATGGGTGGCAATAAGTACAGCGACCTTATATGGGAGGATAGACCGCTGACCATTCAGTTGGGTCGTGGCGAGGCTATCAGAGGGCTTGAGGAGGCTCTTATAGGTTGCAGAGACCAAGATTCGGTGCAGGTATATATGACCTCGGAGGCTGCTTATGGCAAGGCGATAATCGGCTCGGTGCCGAAGAACAGCCCTGTGGCGTGGTATATTAAGATTTTGAATGTAACAAAATAGAGATATGAGGACTATTATAACGCTTTTAATTACACTCTTTGCTCTCAGCTCTTGTGTTAAGGAGCCTGAGTACTCGGGTAAGGACTTCGAGGCACGCTCACTGAAGGCGTGGATGAAGAAGAATCGTCCTGACCTTATGGGTAACTATCAGAGCGAGGGGGGTTACTATGTAGATGTACTCGAGTGGGGTGATGAATCTACTCCTGCATCGGGTAATGACTTTGGCTCGCTGCCGATTATGGAGCAGGATACCTGTTGGGTATATTACAACCTTACAGGTTATGACCTTGACGGAAACCTCTGCTCTACCCGCAACGAGGTACTTGCCCGTATGCAGGCAACTTATGCCGACCGTACCCACTATGCGCCATTCGGAAACTTCTGCGGAAAGAATGAGTACTATGCCATTGTCGAGGGTAGCTATCTTGCATCTCGCAATGAGATTACGCTTGCCGATGATTATGTGTCTGAGCACTCGGCTATCTGCAAATCTACAAAGTTAAAGTTGCGCAAGGGCACAAAGGTACGCCTATATCTCGCCTCTACAATCGGTTATGGCTCTAATGGTTCATCTGCCGAGGGTGGCTATGAGGGTCAATATGCACTCGACCCGAGTGTGCCGATGATTCTCGACCTTGAGGTTGTCAGAGTTATCAAAAACCCTTCTGACAACGAGCTTGAGATGGTTGAACAGGTTGTAAAGAAGAGCAATGAGGGCAGCGACGAGGCTGTTTGGTTGCAGATTGAGAACAAGGGTGACGAGGAGAGTGACGAGAATGGCGACACTGCTGAGGATTCGTCTGACACAGAGGATACTGAGGGGGATAGTACGGAGAGCAAGTACCACGAGGGTATCTACTACACCACAGCCTTCCGTCCTGATGACAACTTTGAGCATCTGAACTATGTTCGTCCCGATGTGGCAGGTATTGGCAACCCATATAAGGACTCAAAGCGTTTTGCCGATATGGCAGAGTTTGACAAGAAGTTATGGGATATTCTCGACAAGAAGTTTGCCGACCAAATTAAGAGTACCTCTGAGGAGGATGCAAAGGAGGTTGGCGAGGAGAATGCCGCTATGATTTGGTATGTAGGTCGTTTCCTCGACGGCTTTATCTTTGACACTAACATTCAGGAGGTCAAAGAGTTGGCTTTCAATGAGGATGAGTCTGCCGAGGCTATCTCATACTCTGTCGAGTCAAATAAGGATGACTACATCAACGCGTGGGCACTCGGTGTTCCGAAGTTGCGCTATGGTCGTTGGGGTGCGATTATTACCACCTCGGGTTATGCATACGGCACAAGTGGCGTATCGGGCTCTACAACTACAAGCAGTTCAACAGCCTCTTACAACGCCCTTGCAAACCTCTACAACTACTACAGTATGACCAGCTCGTCGTACTACAACCCTTATAGCTACTACAACTACTATAACTACTACGGTGGCTATAACAATTACTACAACTATGAGGAGACAACCTCGACTATCGACACTGAGATTGCCCCTTATACGCCGTTAGTATTCTATATCTTCATTGAACCAATGGAGTAAGGCAATGGTTAGACGACTATATAACAGGTGGCAGAGGGCTATTATGCTCTTTGCCACTTGTGTTACTATCAATACCCTTACAGCCCAAAGTGCTGCCGAGCGCGTGGCGGAGGCTATAAACCGCAGCGATATTGTGTGGCTTGAGAGCAACCATCAGCAGCTCAAAGACTCTCTACCTGCCCATCTGTCGCTTATGGCAGAGGCTCTCTACTGCTCACAACTCAACCGATACAATCAGAGCAATCGTGCCATTGAGAATCTGCTCAACAACCACGCACAGACTATCGGGGAGCAGGTTGCAGGTGGTTTTTATGCCCTGCTTATAGATAATCTCAACCGTGCGGGCAACTTCACTGAGGCGGCACGACTTGTGGCAGGAAGCAGTATGAACAGAGAGGCTCACAGATTTTTTACCGCTATGAGCCGCAAAAAGCCTATGCAGGTAAGGCGTCCGAAGAGAGATGTTACTGTGCCATTCAGCTTATCAAAGCTCTCAAATGGCTCGCATATCCATATTCCCGTAGAGATTGACGGCAAAATGGCGTCGTTTATCTTCGACACGGGAGCGGCAAAATACAATGTGGTTACAGAGAGTTGTGCTGCACGACATAAATTTACTCCTCTCTATGACTCGTTGCCAACAATGGGTGTCGGAGGAGAGGGCTATAGTCGCGTGGTGACTATTCCGAAGATAAAGATAGGCAAAATCACAATCAAACACCCTACATTTATCGTTGTGCCTGACGAATCTATACCGGCTGACTCTTTGGGCGGTTTCAAGCTCGAATATGTGTTAGGCACAGATTGTATGGAGGCTCTTGGCGAGGTGGTATTTGATATGGACAAAGATAGTATGACCGTACCGAGCATAACAACACCAAAGGGCGAAAACACCACCCCGCTGACACATAGCAACAACTACTACATCTACCCTACTGTAAACGGCAGACAAATCTCTATGCAGTTTGACACAGGGGCTGTTGCAACGCACCTCTACGGTCGATTTATGCGCGAATTTAGGGAGGTGCTGACCCTTATTGGCGAGCCGAATAGTACCCGCGCTCGTGGTTTTGGCGGAACGACCTACTATACGGTGCAGTGCGCCCAAAAGATAGATATTACAATGGGCAACAAGAGTATCACTCTCAACAATATTGATGTATCGACAGCCGACCACGACCTGCCTATCCAAAAAGAGGAGTATGGCTCTCTTGGCACAGATGCTCTCCTCAAATGCAAGAGGGTCAGAATCAACTTCAAGCAGATGTTTGTAGATGTTCAGTAAAACAGAGAGGCTACCCAACAATGTTGCTGGATAGCCCCTCCCCACTCTTACTATCTGTCAGATTTATCTGTAATTCGCGTGTACTAAATACTCAACCTGATTATTGAACTCCTCCGCTGCAAGCAACTGCTCAAGGGTGATATGCATACGATAACGCCAATAGTGAGTTGGATTTGCAGGGACATTGATACGCTCACCATCAGGGTCTGCAAAACGGATATTTCCGTCTATTGACATCCAATCCTGAAGAGGCAGAATTGTAAGCATTGCCGGAGATGCCAAATGGCGGTTGATAATCTCACGACAAATCTCAGGTGTAGCATCTGCCGGAGCCTCGCCCCACCACTGCATAACATTATTGTAGTAGTGCTGTGTTGTCTCGCGGTTCTCACGCCACCAAGCGCGTACAGGGTTCATATCGTGGGTCGATGTTGTGCAGACAGCGCGGTATGGATAGTGCATAACAGCACCGAACTCAACACCTGTATCCTTTGGCATACGCTCAATCTCGAGTGAGAGAATCTGCTGATTATTCATCACCTCCGGTACGCAGTCCGGAATCATACCCAAATCCTCGCCACAAGTGAGCATACGGGTAGTCTCTACAAGCATAGAGAGTCTCTGCTCGGCAATTGCCTTCCAATAGTCATTATGGCGACGGTAGTAGAACTCGTTGTGAATCTCTGCAAAGGCGTGCTTCTGGTCATCAGAGAGGCGGGCAAAGCTCTGTGTATCAAACGGAGTGATACGAGGATAGTAGTGACCCTGCTTATGGCGATACTCAAGCCAAAGCACATCGTCAGAGCTATAATCCTTCGCCACATCGCGCTGTGGGTCGAAGTTGAAACCACGCCAGCGAATATCGTCAGCAGTATAAGGCATTGATGGGTTAAACTCGCCCAAAAGTGCATTTACAGCGTCGAGTGGCACCTCCCAAATGCGGAAGAAACCGAGGATATGGTCGATACGGTAGGCATCAAAGTACTCAGCCATCTTACGGAAGCGAGTCTTCCACCAGCCGTAGCCGTCCTTTGCCATCTCCTCCCAATTGTAAATCGGGAAGCCCCAATTCTGACCTGTCACAGAGAAGTCATCAGGTGGAGCACCGGCAGACGATTTCATAACAAACAGCTCCGGAGAGACCCACGCATCAACACTTATAGGGCTTACACCGATAGGAATATCGCCCTTCAGAGCTACGCCAACAGAGTGACCATACTCAATAGCTGCGTGAAGCTGACGGTCGAGGTGGAACTGGATGAAACGGTAGAAATCTACCGCCTCAGCGTTCTTCTCTGCATACTTTGCACACTCCTTTGCGCTGTATGTGGCATACTTACCCCACTTCTTAAAGTCGGCACTCTTGTACTTATCGCGCAGAGCCGAATATACAGTATACGGAGTCAGCCAACCCTCATTTGCCGCAAGGAAAGCCTTATACTCCTTACTTGCAAGGGTCTTTGCACCACTCTCGGCAAAGAGGATACGCAGATAGTCAAACTTACCATTCAGCGCACGCTCGTAATCTACCTGTGGCAGAGCATTAAGCTCCGCTTGCAGTGCTGCAAAACGCTCACGGTCTGCCTTCTTCTTCAGCTTGCCGGCAGCCTCAAGATTGATGTAGAGCGGATGGAGCGCGATTGTCGAGTTGGCATTGTATGGATAAGAGTCCTTCCAAGTGCGAGTCATTGTGGTATCGTTGATAGGCAGAATTTGGATAATGTTCTGACCTGTGCGTACGCACCAATCGGCAAGCAGCTTGAGGTCTGCAAAGTCACCCACGCCAAAGCTACGCTCACTGCGCAACGAGAACATAGGTACTGCCACACCTGCACCACGCCAAGAGGCAGTATCACGCAGGCGCATACCTCTTATTATATATGCAGCCCCCTGAACACCGAAATATGGAAGTACACGGTTATTACCCTCCTCCCAACGGATAACAGCACCCGAAGCGGCATCTACAACCACAAACTTATACTCTGCCGAGCTCTCAGCAGCATCAAGAGTTGCAGCCCATACACCACCTCCGGTATGCACCATAGCGCGCAGATTGCTGTCGCTCCACTCGCCCAACTGCGTTGTAGAGCCAGCCAAAGCCAACGCCTCGCCACGACGAAGTGTCAGCGCCTCAACCTCAAGGCGAACAGCCCCCACAGAGAGTGTAGATACAGCCTCTGCCTTATGAGCAAAGATTGTATCGGTAAACATAGAGGTATAGAAGGCGCGATTTGCAGGACGCTCCGACCAACAATCCTCAATAACAAGGTACTTCGCATCGGTGGCAACAGCGTAGTTGTGCATCTCGCCCCACTCTGTACGGACAGTATTACCCTCGCTATCAAGTACCTCAAAACGGTAGCTCAAACTCTTCGCGCTCTTCGGCAGACGAAACATAGCTACCCAATTATGACCCGAGCAGGTCATATCTACCCTCTTACCATCAGCAAGAACAAGCACAAGTCGCTCTCCCCATACAGTACGGTAATCGATATTTACAGTAACATTCATTTTATATAGTTTTAAGATATTTTTCAGCTATACAAATATACGAAGAAATGTGGAAATCTGCATACACACAACTACTTTTACCTACAGACTGTAAATATTTGGCTATGAGTTGTTAATTTCGGGAGATGAAATCTCATCACCATGTTAAATTGATTTTAAGGAGGCATATACAACTCTCAACTAAAATACCCGCGATGGGATGTACTAGAGCGTACTTCCCATTGCGGGTACTTTTATGTTAGAAGCAGTAGATGCCCCTTAAAATCAATTTAACCCAGGAAGGCGAGCAAAATACCCGCCGCAACCGCCGAACCTACTACACCCGCTACATTCGGACCCATAGCGTGCATAAGGAGGAAGTTCGACTTATCATACTCCTGACCAACGGTCTGAGATACACGAGCAGCCATAGGCACTGCCGATACACCTGCAGAACCGATAAGTGGGTTAATCTTCTTACCCTCCTTAGCAAAGAGGTTCATAAGTTTTGCAAGAAGAACACCGCCTGCAGTACCGCAGCTGAATGCAAGGATACCCAGAACGAGGATACCGAGGGTCTTAAAGTTGAGGAATGAGCCTGCGGTAGCAGTTGCACCTACAGAGATTCCGAGGAAGATAACCACGATATTCATCAGCTCGTTCTGAACAGTCTTTGAAAGGCGATCAACAACGCCGCACTCCTTCATAAGGTTACCGAGCATCAAACAGCCTACAAGTGGAGCTGCAGATGGGAGAAGAAGTGAGATAACAACTGCGATGATGATTGGGAAGAGAATCTTCTCTGTCTTTGACACCTGACGCAGCTGTGACATCTTGATACGACGCTCCTTATCTGTTGTCAGCGCACGCATAATTGGTGGCTGGATAACAGGAACGAGTGCCATATAAGAGTATGCAGCGATAGCGATAGGACCCAAAAGCTCCGGAGCAAGGCGTGCGGTAATAAAGATAGATGTAGGACCATCTGCACCACCGATAATACCGATAGAACCGCACTCGTTAGGAGCAAAGCCTAAAGCATATGCACCGAGGAATGTGGCAAAGATACCAAGCTGAGCCGCAGCACCAAGAAGGAAACTCTTAGGATTTGCAATCAGCGGACCGAAGTCTGTCATAGCACCTACACCCACAAAGATAAGGCACGGATAGATACCGAGCTTAACGCCGAGGTAGAGGAAATCGAGCAGTCCACCTGTCTTATAGAGGTCGTACCAATCAATCTGACCCTCATCAAAGAGAGTTGGGTGGAACATCTCCGCACCCGGAAGATTGGTAAGCAACATACCGAAAGCGATAGGGAGCAGTAGCAGTGGTTCAAACTGCTTCTTGATTGCCAAGTAGAGCAGGAAACAAGCAAGTGCAATCATCACTGCATACTTCCAGCCGCCCTCAGCAAAGAAGGCTCCAAAACCCGAAGTCTCAACGAATCTTAAGAGACTATCGAGGATAAAGTTACCTGATTCCAATAAAGCTGTCATAAGCTTACTCAATTACGATTAGTACATCACCCTCCATAACTGTTGCACCGGCTGCAACAAGAATCTGCTTAACAACACCACCGCGCTCTGCGTCGATATTGTTCTCCATTTTCATTGCCTCGAGCACAAGCAGTGTCTGACCAGCTGCTACGGTATCGCCCTCCTTAACATTAATAGCGATAACGGTACCCGGAAGTGGACAAGTAACCTTTGCGCCTGTTGCTGCAGGAACTGCTGCAGGCTTAGTTGCAATAGGGGTCTTAGGTGTTACTGAAAGACCTGTAGCCTCCGGAGCAGATACAATCTGCGGCTTCTTTACAGGAGCTGCCTTACCACCCTGAATCTCAACATCGTACTTTGTGCCGTTTACTGTTACATGAGCCAAAGTAGATGACTCATTAATATCATCAATCTTTACCTCGTATTGATTGCCATTGATTTTCAATGAATATTTTTTCATCTCTGTTTGTCTTTAATTATTTCTTCTCAGGTACCTGAGTGAGTCCGTGAATTTTAGAGTTCCAAGGCGAGTATGCACGAGTGATGCGGTTGATGGTAAGCATCTCCGATTCCTGATCGTGCAGCGCGCTCTTGTAGAGTTTGAGTGCGGTAATAATTGCCGCAGCAAGCTCTTGGTCGCTGATTGCGTGGTCGAGTGCAGGCTCAGATGCAACAACAGCAGCAGTCTTTGGCTTACGATCGCGTGTGAAGAACCAACCCATCAGGCGCATAACATAGATGAGCAGCACTAATACCGTAAAGACCAAAAGGAAGCCGATAAGTGCCATAAGCAGCATCTCGGACCAGCCTACATTTGCAAATTTATCCATAATTCAAACGGTTTTTACAATGGAATGTTAGAGTGTTTCTTTGCAGGGTTCTGCAGACGCTTAGTTGCAAGTGACTGAAGAGCACGGATGATGCGGAAACGAGTGTTGCGTGGCTCGATTACATCGTCGATATAGCCGTAGCGAGCTGCATTGTATGGATTAGAGAACAGATCCTTGTACTCCTGCTCCTTCTCTGCAACAAACTTAGCCTTCTCCTCAGCATCGGTAAATGCTGCAAGCTGCTTTGCATAGAGAACCTCAACTGCACCACTTGCACCCATAACTGCAATCTCTGCCATAGGCCAAGCATAGTTGATATCACCGCGGATGTGCTTAGATGACATAACGATATATGCACCACCGTAAGCCTTACGAAGAGTAACAGTTACCTTTGGCACTGTAGCCTCGCAGTAAGCAAACAGAAGCTTTGCACCGTGGGTAATTACACCACCGTACTCCTGAGTAGTACCTGGGAGGAAGCCCGGAACATCAACAAGGGTAACGATAGGAATATTGAACGCGTCGCAGAAGCGTACAAAGCGTGCAGCCTTACGAGATGCGTTGATATCGAGTACACCTGCCATAAACTTAGGCTGGTTTGCGATAATACCTACGCTCTGACCGTTGAAACGAGCAAAGCAAGTGATGATATTCTTTGCATAAGCTGCAGCAGACTCAAGGTACTCACCATTATCGACAATTGCCTTGATAACATCATACATATCGTATGCCTGGTTAGGGTTATCAGGGATAATCTCGTTGAGTGAATCCTCAAGACGAGCGATAGAGTCGGTGCAAACAGCAAGTGGAGCATCCTCCATATTGTTCTGCGGCATATAAGAGATGAGCTTGCGGATAAGTGCAATACCCTCCTCCTCAGTATCAACTGCAAACTGAGCAACGCCTGACTTTGTAGCGTGAACAGTTGCACCACCGAGCTGCTCCTGAGTTACATCCTCGCCTGTAACGGTCTTAACAACCTTAGGACCGGTAAGGAACATATTGGATGTATTCTTCTTCATGATGATAAAGTCGGTCAAAGCCGGAGAATATACAGCACCACCTGCGCAAGGACCGAAGATAGCTGAAATCTGCGGGATAACACCTGATGCCATAACATTGCGCTGGAAGATGTTTGCATAACCTGCAAGAGCATTTACACCCTCCTGAATACGAGCACCACCTGAGTCGTTAAGACCGATGCAAGGTGCGCCGTTACGCATAGCCATATCCATAACCTTGCAAATCTTGTCTGCAAGAGCAAGTGAAAGTGAGCCGGCAGTAACAGTAAAGTCCTGTGCAAATACATATACCAAACGACCGTCGATAGTACCGTAACCGGTAACTACGCCATCGCCAAAGGTGTGCTTCTTCTCCATACCGAAGTCATAGCAACGGTGAGTTACGAACATATCGAACTCCTCGAAGCTACCCTCGTCAAGCAACATCTGGATACGCTCACGAGCTGTGAACTTACCCTTCTCGTGCTGCTTCTCAATAGCCTTCTCGCCACCACCCAAACGAGCCGTTTCACGGTTCTCGATGAGTTTGTTGATTTTATTCTGAATTTCGCTCATGATATTTATGAAATTAAAAAATTACTTCTTTTCACACAACTCTGTAAGGATACCCTGTGTTGACTTTGGATGAAGGAATGCGATAGTCATATCGTCTGCACCCTTGCGTGGAGTAGCGTCGATAAGACGAAGACCCTTCTCTGATGCATCTGCAAGCTGCTCCTCGATATTCTCAACAGCAAGTGCCATGTGGTGAATACCGATACCCTTGTTCTCTACGAACTTTGCAATAGTAGAGTCCTCAGATGTAGCCTCCAAAAGCTCAATCTTAGTCTGACCGAGCATAAAGAATGCAGTACGAACCTTCTGATCTGCAACCTCCTCGATTTTGTAACATTTCAGACCCAATACATTTTCCCAGTAAGGAATAGCTTCATCAAGGCTCTTCACTGCGATACCAAGATGCTCAATGTGAGATACTTTCATAGTGATTAGTGTTTAAGTGTTAAATATGTTAATTAAAGTTTGAATCTAAACCTTGCAAAGATAGCTCTTTTTTTGGGGTTAAAAAAATTATTCCGTAGGAATTTTTACAAAAAACATCTATTTTACAATCTCCTTGCTTTTTTAACGAAATTTGTCTATCTTCGTAGCCTATATGAGGACAAAATCAGCCATACTTATCATTCTATGCGCCATCTGTGGTCAGTTATCTGCACAGAATGTGGCGATTGGAGAGCGTGCGCCCAGAGTGCGCTCGTTTAAGTATGAGATTGAGAGTGGCAAGTACCTCTACTTGGGCTTTGTCCACTCCCCTTCACGCCCCTGCGAAATATCAGCCCCCAAAGTGAGCGAGCTTATCGAGAGCCTTGAGCCTATCTCGGCAGTTCTCTTTACTCGCGAGCGTCAGGGCGAGTGTAAGCAGTGGCTGATTGATATGTTTATCAATGGCAGCAAGGTGCAGATGGGTGCAGATGAGATTTTCCGCAAGTTCGGTGTCGAATATGCCCCCTTTGGCGTAATTTTAGACCACAAGCGGAGGGTTCTTTGGCAGGGAAATCCGCAGATGTTAGATAAGGTAAAAATCGAAAATATCATACAACAATGGACTTTACAAAAATAGAGCATTACGAGAACGAATATCTTGATACTCACCACGATAGCGCACTTGCCGTAACTACAGGTGTTGAGGATCAGCCGACGGTCAATCCATACTTTGTCCGCAAGCGTAAGCGCAAGCTCACGACAGATGAGTATGTAGAGGGTATTCTGAATCGCAACATTACCATTCTCTCACAGGCTATTACCCTTATTGAGAGCAACAATCCTGACCACTACGCACAAGCACAGGAGATTATCGAGCGATGTCTGCCCTATGCCGGCAACTCTGTCCGTATAGGTATTACAGGCGTTCCGGGTGCGGGTAAATCGACCTTTATCGAGGCTGTAGGTAATATGATTACCTCTATGCACCACCGTCTTGCCGTTCTTGCCATTGACCCGAGTTCAGAGCGCAGTGGCGGCTCTATTTTGGGCGATAAGACCCGTATGGAGAGCATCTGCAACAACCCTGATGTCTTTGTGCGTCCTTCGCCTTCAGCCGGCTCGTTAGGTGGTGTTGCCCGCAAGACACGCGAGACCGTTGTGCTATGTGAGGCAGCCGGTTTTGATGTGATTTTTATCGAGACAGTAGGTGTAGGTCAGTCCGAGACGGCTGTACACTCTATGGTCGATATGTTTATGATGCTTCAGATTTCGGGCGCGGGCGATGAACTGCAAGGTATCAAGCGCGGAATTATGGAGATGGCAGATATTATGGTCATCACAAAGGCTGATGGCGAGAATATCCACAAGGCAAATCTTGCTAAAGTGCAGTATCAGAATGCGTTGCACCTCTTCCCTGTTCCGGAGTCGGGTTGGAGCGCAAAGGTATTTACCTGCTCATCTGTCGAGAAGACAGGTCTTGAAGAGGTTTGGAGTGGCGTGGAGGACTACTTGGAGCATATCAAGCGTAACGGTTACTTTGAGTCACACCGCAACGAGCAGAACAAATATTGGATGTACGAGAGCATCAACGAGGCTCTCAAGAGCAGTTTCTACCTCAATCCGGAGATTGAGAGCCGCATAGCCAATGTTGAGCAGCGAGTACTCGATGCACGCCTCAGCTCATTTATCGCGGCAAAGGAGCTTCTCGACATATACTTTAACAACAAGTAGTTATGAAGGTCGTAGTCTTTACCGGTGCGGGCGTGAGTGCAGATAGCGGTATTCCAACCTATCGCAGTAGCGATGGGCTGTGGGCAAATTACAAAATCGAGGATGTCTGCACACCCGAGGCTTTGGCACGCGACAGAGCAACGGTTATAAACTTCTACAATATGCGTCGCCGAGAGATGGCGGGCAAACTGCCAAATGCAGGTCATAAAGCTATTGCCGAGTTGGAGCAATACTTTGATGTAGAGGTTATTACACAGAATATAGACAATCTTCACGAAGCAGCAGGCTCGACAAAGATTATCCATCTTCACGGCGAGCTGACAAAGCTCCGAGAGGATAGTGGCGAGAGATATATCACCGATATAGGTCTGCGCGACCAGCGACTTGATGAGACCGCTCCTAACGGGGAGTTACTACGCCCTCATATCGTCTTTTTCGGAGAGGCTGTGCCAATGTTCGACAAGGCACGGGAACTTGTCAAAGAGGCTGATATATTGGTTGTTGTGGGTACATCTTTGGCTGTATATCCTGCCGCATCGCTGGTCGGCTGGGTCAGGGACAACAATGTACCTATCTATGTTGTAGATCCATCTGTACCAAAAATTCCATACCTGCGTAACCCTATCCACCACATCAAGGAGCGCGCAGCAGTGGGCGTGCCACAGTTAAAAGAGGAGTTAATTAAAAAGTATAAGGGATAAAATCAAGAATAAACTATGAAATACGCATTAATTTCGACAGAGAAGGGCGATATGAAGGCGGAGCTCTATGAGAAGGAGACCCCTATTACTGTTGCCAACTTTATAAAACTCGCGCAGTCGCGCTTTTATGACGGTCTGACTTTCCACCGTGTAATTCCTGATTTTGTCATTCAGGGCGGTTGCCCTATCGGCAATGGCGCAGGCGGTCCGGGCTGGACAATCAAGTGCGAGACAGATGCTGAGCGTCAGTTCCACGAGCGCGGTGTCCTCTCTATGGCACATCGTGGTAAGGATACGGGCGGCTCACAGTTCTTTATCTGCCACAACCGCAGCAATACGATGCATCTTGACGGCGTACACACCTGCTTCGGCAAGGTTATCGAGGGTGTAGATGTGATTGACGACATTCGCCCGGGCGATTTGATACTATCTATCGAGATTGTCGAGGAGTAAACAAAGAAAGAGGCTGTCCAACAATTTTGTTGCGACAGCCTCGTCTTTTAGATGTTGTATATCTAATGCGTAAATACCTTACCAAATTGTTTCTCTCTCTTCTCATAGGCAAGGCGAGAGGTAGTTGGATATTTAAGTTTATCAAACTCTTTGACAGCATTCTCTATATCTCCCAAGAGCATATCTGCCATATCGCGGGTCATACCCTGACGCACAACAACTCGCATAACTACCATATCTTCGATAGCCTTCGGCATTGTATATGCCGGAACCATCCAGCCACTCTGTTGCAGAGCTGCCTGAAGGTCATAGAGTGTCCACTTTGCCGTCTTGTCGTACTCAGGATTCATATACCATATAAAGAGTGGATTATCGACCTGCTTTGAGTAGTTGGCAAAGCACTCCATCTTACCAATCTTCTCGTGGCAGTATCGTGCAATCTCCATAGAGGCACTCTGCACCTCTTTATAGCCCTCAAATCCATAGCGGATAAAGTTGTAGTACTGACCCAAAATCTGCGCAGCAGGACGGGAGAAGTTGAGTCCCACCTGCGTAATATTCGCACCCAAATAATTTACGCTAAATGCCATCTGGTCAGGCAGATACTTCTTATCTTTCCACACTACCCAGCCCAAGCCCGGATAGACCAATCCGTACTTATGACCCGAGGTCGATATAGACCATACCCACTTAAGGCGGAAATCCCACTTCTCCTCCGGCTTGATAAATGGCAGTATAAATCCACCCGATGCCGCATCGACATGTATCGGAATATCGTAGCCTGTCTTTGCATTGAACTTATCAAGCTCTCTATCCAACGCCTCAATATCGTCGTTCAGACCTGTCCAAGTGACACCCGCAATCGGCACGATACAAATTGTATTCTCATCGCACATCTTTATCGCCTCCTCGGGACATAGTGTCGGCTTATCGAGCGAAATAGGCACAACTCGCATCTCCACATCCCACAGCTGGCAGAACTTCTCCCATACTACCTGAAAAGCGGTACTCATAACAAGGTTAGGCTTATCGCAACTCTTGCCCTCCTTCTTACGCTTATCTTTCCATCTCAGCAGAGCAGCCACACCGCCGAGCATACACGCCTCCGAAGAGCCGATACCCACAGCACCCGCCTTCCACTCCGCCTTCTCCGGACTATTCCAAAGATTTGCGACAATATTTATACAGCGACCACACATCACCGCCACGCGAGGATACTCCGTCTGGTCGATATAGTTTACATTTACAGCCTCGTTCATCAACTTTGTGGCATAGTCATCCATATAGGTTGTCACAAATGTTGCAAGATTTAGTCGCGGCTGTGTCTGCGGATAGGTTTCATCCTTTACAGTCTGATAGGCAATCTCCGGTTCAGTACCCTTCTCGGGCAGTTTGTCCACCGGCGCACAATATAGTGCCGGATTTTTTGTTTTACTGTTCATAGCTCATAATTTTATGGATTGTGCCAAAACAAGTTCATAAATCGCGCCATATTTTTGGTATTTCAGAAAAAATTATATAACTTTGTGTTACAAACCAATTAAACCGTGAATATTATGAAGAAGTTTTTAATACTGATTTTGGCTGTAACTCTCGGTATATCAGCTACTGATGCACAGCAACTCTCAAAGCGCGAGATTAAGGCTCAGAAGAAGGCTCTGCAGCAGGAGATTGCAGGTTATCAGGCTCAGGGTTGGACTGTAGCTCCAGGTAACCTCTCTATGGCTGAGCAGATTACACGCTCAAAGTCGTTCATTACTGCTATGGACGAGAATAACGAGGCTAAGTATGTCATCGCAGAGGCAACCACAACTGCCGAGACTCACAAGGCTGCCATGCAGTCGGCGCAGAGTGCAGTAAAGTTGGCTGCAGCAAATACTATTCACGGCGAGATTATGTCGCTGACCGAGACAAGCCTTGCAAATAGCGAGGAGGCTGCTCTCCAAGCAGTATCTGTGGATGAGTTTGTTACCGCAGCTAAGGAGTTGGTTGCTGCATCTCTCCCTCGTGGCATACTGCTTATATCTATGTATCGTGAGGTTGGCAACAATGTTCAGTTGCGCCTTATGTATGCTTACGATTATGCTAAGGTTCTCGACTCTGCAAAGGCAGCTACTCGTCAGACCTTGCAGGATAAGATTGATAAACTC
Organism: Alistipes sp.; assembly: GCA_017474235.1. Lineage (GTDB taxonomy): Bacteria > Bacteroidota > Bacteroidia > Bacteroidales > Rikenellaceae > Alistipes. The sequence continues at coordinate 29,746 of JAFVIB010000036.1, forward strand.
CACAATAAGCTTAACTAATAAGACAACACCATATCTACCGCTGGTTACACCACAAGGTGTGGTCAGCGGTTTTTTATTAACCCTACTAATTTACGACCTATGAAAAGAGCTATACTCTCTCTTGTGGCTATACTCATCGCTCTTCCGCTCTATGCACAGAATAGCAAGGAGTCCTTCTTTGAGCGTGCACAGCGTGAATTTAACGAGTTTAAGAAGAAGAGTAACGAAGAGTTCGACTCCTTCCGCAAGAAGGCAAATGATGACTATGCAGAGTTTCTCAAGAATGCATGGCGTGAATTTGGTGTTGAGGAGCCTGTTGCTCCGCCAAAGATTGACCCACCCGTGCAGCCGGTAGCACCTCCTGCGCCTCCGCGTCAGGCAGATAAGCCTGTCAGCCCGCGTCCATTGGTGTTTAAGGATGTCAAGCCTATGGATGCCCCTAAGGTGACCCCTGTGCCGAAGCTCGAAATTCCGGAGGTAACGCCGGAGGAGGAGCCATTTATGCTCCCTATGCCTGTGAACTTCTTCGGTGCAACCTGTACAGTGCGTCTTAAGCCGGGAGCGGGAGAGGTTAAGCTGACAAGTGTCAGCAATGAGACAATTTCAAACGCTTGGAAAGAGCTCTCTGATGGTCGCTTCGACATTATGTTCGCTGACTGTATTGCAGCCCGCGAGTCGCTTAAACTCTGCGATTGGGGCTATTTCCAGCTCGCAAAGCGTGTTGCCGAGGAGTTCTGCGAGGCTAAGAATAGCAATAATTCAAAGATTCTTCAGGCTTTTCTGATGACTCAAGCCGGATATAAAATCCGTATGGCTCGAGAGGGCAACAAACTATATCTGCTCTTCCCATCACAGGCTCAAATCTCGGGTAAACCTTTCTTGCGTTTGGACAATACCAACTTCTACATCCTTGATGAAGATGGTTTTACAGCAAAGCGCATCTCTGTTTGCGATGCAGCATTCCCGGGTGAGCAGGGTTTCTCATTCGATATTCCTATGTTGCCGGAGTTGCCGTATGTACCGAGTGTAGAGCGATTCCATAAATCGACACGATACCCTGATGCAAATATCGCCTTCGCTCCAAATAAAAACCTGATTAACTTCTTCAACACCTTCCCGCAGGTTTCTTGGGAGATTTTTGCTCACGGCTCACTGAGTCAGCACACCAAAGATACTATCTATCCGCGTCTGCGCAAGGCTATTGAGGGCAAGGGCGAGGCTTCTGCAGCAAACATATTGATAAACTTTATCCAAACAGGATTTAAGTATAAGGTCGATCAGGAGCAGTTCGGCTATGAGCGTTCTCTGTTTGGCGACGAGACACTCTTCTACGAGTTCTGCGACTGCGAAGATAGAGCCATTCTCTACTCTATCCTTGTCCGCGACCTGCTTGGTCTGAAGGTTGCGCTTATACACTACCCGGGTCACTTGGCTACTGCCGTATGTTTTAAGGATGTCTATGGCGACTACCTTGAGGTCGATGGCGAGAAGTACACCATCTGCGACCCTACCTTTATCAATGCCAGCATCGGTCTTACAATGACCGGTATGAAGAACGAGGAGGCGCAAGTTATTCTGCTGTAAGCAGGTGATATAGATATCGTTTCGATGAGAAAGATAATCCATATAGATATGGATGCCTTTTTTGCAGCCGTGGAGCAACGAGATAATCCGGAGCTTCGCGGCTGCCCTATTGCTGTGGGTCATAGCGGTCGAAGAGGCGTTGTATCTACGGCAAGCTACGAGGCGCGACCTTATGGAGTTCGCTCGGCACTACCATCAGTCGTGGCTCAGAGGCTATGTCCGCAGCTGATATTTGTAGAGCCACGATTTGACGCCTACAAAGCCGTTTCGGAGCAGATTAGAGCTATTTTTCATCAATATACCGACCTTGTAGAGCCGCTGTCGCTCGATGAGGCTTTTCTCGATGTATCGCACCACCCCTCTGCCACTATTGTTGCACAACAGATTAAACAGCAGATTTTTGAAACTACCTCACTCACTGCATCGGCAGGCGTGTCGGTAAATAAGATGCTGGCGAAGATTGCTTCAGACTACCAAAAGCCCAACGGGCTGTTTGTAATCCCGCCGGAACAGATAGACTCTTTTGTTGCACAACTTCCGATAGAGAAGTTTTTCGGTATTGGCGAGGTTACGGCAGCAAAGATGCACCGACTCGGCATAAGAACGGGCGCAGACTTGCGTGAGTGGAGTCGCATATCACTTGTTCGCGAGTTTGGTAAAGCTGGAAACCTATACTACGGCTATGCCCGAGGTGAGGATTTACGCGAAGTGACACCACACCGCGAGCGTAAATCGCTGGGTGCGGAGCTGACATTCTATGATGATATTTCCGATATGGATAGGCTGCATCAAGAGCTTGATGCTCTGCAAAAAGAGGTATGGACGAGAGTTAAGCGACACGACTTCTTGGGAAAGAGTGCCGTAGTGAAGATAAAGTTTAGCGACTTTCAGCAGATTACCCGTTCAAAAACAATGCCGACAGCCTTTCAGTCCCTCGATGAACTTCAAACTGTCAGCAACGAAATTCTTGATAGTGTAGAACTTGACGGGCGGAAAGTGCGCCTTCTTGGTCTTACCGTCGGCAATAGCAGCCGCCACTGCTCCGAGTGCGTGCAACTATGCTTTGACTTCGACTAAAAAGCCCCTGCTACTCTACCACTGTAACATTGATAGCCTGCTCTCCACGATCAACAGTCTCAATCTCAAACCGCACCTGCTGACCCTCCTTGAGCGACTTAAAGCCCTCCTTTACAATTCCTGAGAAGTGAACAAATACCTCCTTGCCATCCTCCTCGCAAATAAGAAAGCCAAAACCTTTCTTGCTATCAAACCACTTTACTTTACCCTCCATTTTATAGTGTGTGTTAGTTTTTAACAAGCGCAAAGATACGAAAAATTTCCTACCGATGTCCTAAAAAAGATATAAATTTATCCAAAAAAATTTATTTTCTTGATTAAAGATATTGTAAACATCGACAACCAACGCTCATAACCCACTGTATATCAATAAGTAACATCATTACAGCACAGCATAATTCCTATATTCCCCAACCTTAAAAAGATAAAATAGGGCTATAAAGCTCAAAAATAATCTTGCAACTGCTTAATTTATAGACAGAAAGGGGTTGCAGAGAGGATTGATTGAAAAAAAATTTTAAAAAATTTTACACAAAAGTTTGCAAGAATAAAAATTTTGCCTACCTTTGCACTCGCAATACAACAACGGGGTGTAGCGCAGTCCGGTTAGCGCATCTGGTTTGGGACCAGAGGGTCCCAGGTTCGAATCCTGGTACCCCGACAAAGAGGAAGAAAAATTCTTCCTCTTTTTTTTGTAAATTATAGCAACTATAGTTGCTAATTTTGCGCATACTGTTGCGCCTGTAAGCAAGCTTACTCGAACTGTATGCACAAAATCGGAGCTGCGCTCTATAATTTACTTCTTCGCGGTATCACGATTCGGTTAAGGCAGGTTATCTCGGGTGTGAATTTCCGCACCAAACTGCGTTTGACTACGGCACACCCTCGATGATGGCTAAAGCCATTCAAATCCTGGTACCCCGACAAAGAGGAAGAAAAATTCTTCCTCTTTTTTTTGTAAATTATAGCAACTATAGTTGCTAATTTTGGCTTATTCTGTACCCCCTCAGGGGGTATAATGTATTTGGTTTTATGCGTCTGTAACGCCTATTTCGCAACATTAGGTTCCGTATAGGTTCAACACTTTTGTCGCATTTTGTCGCAATGGGCGGATAGGTACTTACTCCTTGATAAGAACATGTAAATATTCCGTTGTAGTATCAGCCAAGTGGTTGCGATTTTCAGCTTTATCTGCTCTAAATCGAGAGTATTCTTTCTGATACACTTGATATCTACCGTATTTACTCATAATTTGTCGAATGGTGTCAATAGACATCAAGCCTTCATTATTATATGATAATACGATATACTTAAATTTCGCATCAGCAATC
>JAFVIB010000037.1 GCA_017474235.1 Alistipes sp.
TAATTGAAAGTTCCATATCGTTAATATTTAATGTGATTACTCAACTTCTGCTGCGATGGTCGCTACCTCCGAGAGGATAGATTCAATCTGTGTCGTTGCATCGGCAACATACTTTGCCATATCGGGGTTGAACGGCATATTGATAGTTACGCTACCACGGTCGTAGTAGATACTGCCTACTGCAATTCGCTGCTCCGTAGTGGAGGGTTTGAAAACTGTTGTCTGGACACGCTCCAACACGCCGTCCATAATGCTGTACTCCAAGTTATAGGAGCCATTCTCGCTGGTAGCCTCTGCCACCTTTGTGATGATTGTGCTTGTTACTTTCATATCTGCTGTTTCTTAAAGTATAGAGAGGGTTTAAGGTTTAGGGTTGCGGGAGAGTGAAAAATTATTTCCAATCTCCCGTTGAAACCACCAAAAAGTTGAATGAACCATCGTTTGTACTGCTGTCATCGGCAGTGTAGACATCGAAATAGTAGCTATATAAAGCCTTCAATGTGGCGTAAATCGGCGTACTATCCACAGCCGAGTAGATACCGCTTAGGAAGACCTGGTAATATCCTGACATATTCCAGCCGCTTGGCAGATAGACTCGGTACTGACCCTTACCCAATCGTGAAACAGTTATAGTGTTTCCATCAAAGGTTTGGTACTTTACCGAGTAACTGCTCGTAGATGATACGGTAACCGTTCCCTGTGCAAGGAACTTCATATTTTTACCATACTTCTTCGAGGTCATCAGGTCAAGACGATTTACTACAATCCAACCGAAGAAGGTCGTATTATCTCCATAGCCAAGCAGCTCTACTAACTCGCGCGAGAAGGTGATTGTGGATTTAGAGATGCCATCCTCGTAGAAGTATTTTCCGCTGGGTGCGGTGATACTCATAACACCAACAGTAGTATTTGAGCCCCATTTGTAGTTCACAAGACAGACTCGGCGACCACTATGCTCCAAAGTCCAAGGCAAAGGAATATCTTCATCCCACGAGCCTCGAATAGCAACTACATGGTCGTACTTATTGAAGTTCATCTGAGGGTCTTCCATGCCGATGTAGATACTGCTATCATTGAGGATAAATGGGTTTCTGACCGTTCCAATAACCTCAACATCCTTGAATGTTCCCTTTTGGGCAGTGATATTACCATCGACATCCCACGACATATTGCCATTTGCCACAAAGCCTGAGCCGTCAGCATTAAATTTTATCTTGTTTGTGCCGAATGTTGCAGAGCCATCGGACTTCAATCCCCAGTAGTCTATACCTGTATTGGGGTTATCGTGGTATATATATCCTGAACTTGACATCATAATTCTATGGCCCGAACTCGGAGCAGAGGCTGTCATAGAGCTTGAACCAATCGTCCAACCGCCAATCTTACCTGCTACAGCAGTAATACCTGTACGGTCCAAAGTCACCTTTACGGAGTTGTTCGCATCTCGCACAGAGATACTACCATTGTAGCTGCTACCACCTACAACCAAAGCGCTGTCAACAATAACTTGATTAGCCTTAACAGTACCCGTATATACACCATTAGCATCAATGGTTGTGGTGTACTTCTCCGAAGAGGTCAGATCAAAGACCGTAGCGTATGCGATCTGCCATACCACAGGAGCATCAGTTGTTCCTTGCGTACCATCGAGGTAGTAGTAATGGGTAGTCGAGAAGTTTGATGTACCGCACACAACTTTGTAGATGTATTCGCACCAATCTCCTGTACCTGCATTTGCTGTCAGCCAGCGGCTGCTACCTCCTGTTCCGATGCTATTAGAGCCAAACAGCAGATTATGTCCGATAGGTATCTTGGCAATGATGCGGGCAATAAAGACCTTACGATTACTGCACATAGTACCAAAATAGAAACCTCCATTATTGGGAGTCGCCGCACCGGTGGTTTGTATTTGGATAACATAGCCACTATCATTTGGTGCTGTTGAGTCAGCAATTCGAGTGTGAGTAACCATTCCACTGCTGGAGTTATTATAGATACCCATTGAATTGTTACCCTTCGTGAAGGTAGGATCTCTGTACAACATCTTTCCAAATGCCATTGCCGAAGCGAGTTCTTTGGCGGTAGATATACCCGTAGTCCACTGAGCGGTTACAGAGGCTCCAAATGTTACCGTACCGGCAGCATTCCACGAAATATTGCCGGATGCTATCTGACCCGAACCATCATTATTGAGTTTCCATTTTGCTCCGTTAGCGATAGAACCATCACTACCAAGTGAAACATTTCCCTTGCTGATAGTTGTAGCGGTAATTGCCCATCCGGCAACCTTATTAGATGAGCCAAACGATGCAATTGTAGAGCCTGAACTATTGACAGCAAGAAATCCAAAATCGCTATTACTATTGTAGTACAACTGTACTCGCTGACCACTAGTAGCTGAACCTGTGGTGCTGAATACAGCAATACGCTTGTTTGTAGCATCGAGCGCAATCTGAGAGTGGCTGATTTTATTTGAAGCGATAGTCCAA
>JAFVIB010000003.1 GCA_017474235.1 Alistipes sp.
CTGCCATAACCCAAACAAGCAAACAGGCAACCCACGCTGAGTGAACATCTACACACACTACGCCAAACGCGCAATGGCATAAATACACCATTGTGGACATCCTGTCGCTGTTTTGCTGGGTTATTTCAAAGTTGCGAAGTTTGAGTACCGCAAAAACAACTAAAAAATGTCTCTATAAGGACTTACATATCCTGCAAATCACTCACAAAAATAATTTATTTTTAACAAATATTTGCATTTGCGACGATAAATCTTTCTGTTGCAAAAAATCAGCGGCAGGCACGATGCCCACCGCCGACGCAAGAAAGATGTGTGTATGTTGTGTTATTTCGATACTTCGCACATTAGTACGCCCTTGCCTGTAACATCGGTCTTGGCGACTGTAATGCTCTTACCTGTATAGGTTTTGACAACCGATGTGCCTGCAGAGTTCCAGAGCTTCCATGTGTAGGTGTACGCCGTGCCATCGGCATCCAATTCCTCACCATTGCGATAGAGAACCGCCGTTGCATCAACATCGTTACCGTTGTTCTTGATGGTAAATCCCTTCTGGCTTACTAAATCCACAATAATAGGATCGGACATATCGGTAAACGAGATAATGTCGCACACAACTTTGTTGGCCGAAGCATTACCCGCCGATGTGTCGGTATCCTTAATGGCACACTTGAAGGTCTCGAAGTTGAGTACCGCATCGTTGGTGATGGTTATCTCGTTGGTTGTCCAGCCTGCTGTTACACCTCGCTGATTGGTAGACGAGAGGCACGCCCAACCTGCTCCGAGCATCGCATTGTAGTATGGACACGATACCGTAGCACCCGAAGAGGCTGCTGCACTAAGGCCCGATGTCAGCGTAACGACTCTTGTAGAGGTATTCACCGAAGAGATGGTATATTGAGCAGTACCGATGGTAATCTTACCGCCAGCCTCCATATTGGCAATAGATGCCACGGTGATTGTTGTTGCGCCAGAGTTCGCCGCTGCACTCAATGTAGCGTTGGCAAATACAGCCGAATCCTTGATACCCCAAGCATAGGTAACATTGTCGGTATCAATAGTTGCACCACGCCAGAGGTCGCAGTGAGCTTTAAGTGTTGCCACTTCGTCATTCTTAAATACGATACCATCAGGAGCGTATGCCACGGCAGCAATCATCGCACCGGCGTTCAGGTGCTGTGTAAACTGAATCTCGGCACGGAAAGGAATCTCCAAGCCGTTTGCATCGATGTAAGTTGCCTCAAAGGTATAGCGTACCTGCGGTGCCGATACGGTCATATGGTTTGCCTTGATGGTAAGAGCATACTTTGCCGATGCTGCACCAATCGTACAACTATCCTGACCCGAAGTGATTGCCGTTCCGTTCTTATACCACTTTGCCGAGCCGCTCTTGACACCTGCTGTAAGTGATGCAGCATTACCCACCGATGTAATCTGGTCGGTAGAGCCCTTGCCACTCACAAAGAGCGAAGGTGTAAGAATGAGATACGGCGATGCTGCCCACGAGGGAGCATAGGCATTTGTATCTTTGTTGTATACCTGTGTTAGAGGCTGCGATGAGCCGATGAATGCTTGCAGGGTTACTGCATCGTTCTGGTCGATGATCGTGACCTGACCTCTTGCTACTTTGACTGCCATAGTTCGTTATTCTAATGTTGTTGATATCTCTACTTCACAGTCGAAGACGGCTTTGTACCACACATCCTCTTCGGTAATCTCCAGTTCCTTGCCGTAGTGGTTTGCCGAGTTCCAAATCTCATCCGAGGCGGTATCCTTGCTTGTTCTTCGCCAAAGGAAGTTACCCTCTGGGATAAGAGTGGTAATCTCTTCGCCACCTCGGTAAACTCTCGCCACAAGCGTTGTCGAGACTATGCCGTTGCGGAATGTCGTGCCATTCTTCGATTCTACATATACAGTATAGGATGGTTCGCCATCATAAAGTTTGAAAATGGTGTGAGTCGCTGTAAATTCTTCGTCATTTAGCGTTGCTGTGTATCGCAGAGTAAGCACATCACGCCCCTCCCAACCGTGATAATTGGCGGGCAACTCGAAAAGCGAGGAGTTATTATTTGCATCTCTCCAAGCACCATCTGCAGCAAGGTATTCCCATCGGCGTGATTCGGGTTCGAAGTTATATTCTGTGGCAATGATAGAGATGCTTTGTGGTTCACACTCACCTGTAAGAGCATTGGCATAATGAAATGTCGTGCCGCCAGTAAGTGATACCGAGCGAGGTTTTAGTTGTTCCTGCGCCTCCTCATCGAGGTCTTTCCAGCGAATGGTAACATCACGCAGCTCAATGGTATCCTTTGACCACTTGAAACGCCCCGAAGCAAAGTGTCCAGTACCATCCTGATTGATAACAAAAGAGCCATCACGCGAGGATATAGAGCCGTCATCGTTGAACCTCAGCAGAGGATTTTGCATCGTGCCACCCACGCCACCTCTGTTAAACCATGCACCATACTCCTCGGTATAGTTAAGTGTGCCATCTGTTGCCTGATAAGGTGTCGGCTGCTTGCCTGCCTCCAACTGCGGAGCAGTTACGATAAGCGGAACCTCTGACGATATGCCAAGGCTCATATTAGGTGCATCGGATTGGCGTACCAGGAATGATACCTTATGTCGCAGCCATCGCTCCGCCTGGTCTATGATAATATCTCCAATCAGGTGTTCATCTTGATAGAATCGCACAGAGCCAACCTCTTCGGCATAGATCCATACAGAGAAACAGTAGTAACTGCCTATACGCTCATTCCTCCAATCTGCACTTTGGGCCTGAATGTAACTATCGGCTGTTAGGCGTACACACTTGCCAATACCAACCGGTGAAGATGCTGTAACATCATTAGCCCCTGCAAAGCCACAAGAGAGGCTATCCAGAAGTACATTCTTATGAATCTTGCCCACATAGAAAGTTGCTCCGAAACCATTCTCATCGCCTGCGGTAAGGGTTCCTGCGATATTGACATTGCGTGTGGCATAGAGATTTTGGAAGTATGCTCCATAGCCCTCCAATACTCCGAACACAGGGTCAATAACGCCCGACACCTTACCTACACGAGCCTTTGTTGCATCAGTAAAGACTGCGACAGATGAGAGCCTGATGACATTGAGGTCAGCCACCTCGCACCATTCCCCGGCATTGGTAAGGTCTATCGTCAGACTGCGACTATACTGCTTGGGATACTCAATAGTGAGCACCCACAGTTTGTACTCCCACTCGGTAGATAGTGAGATGGTATCTTCGGCATCAATCTTTTCTCCATTGGTATAACCAAATGAGATTGCAGCCTCTACCTTCTGGGCTGCACGCACCTTGAACGATACCAATAACCTCTCCGGATGAGCAACAGACTCTTCCAAGGTCTGCTTTATGCCGTAGGAGCCACAGCCCGTAATGCGGACTATGCGGTTTGCCTCGTTGTCCTCACTGCGGTACTCCGTGGAGGCTTCTCCATAAACGGCATACTTCGCCTTGTTGGGAATATCGATAGTGCCTCCTGCCATTGTCGGATAGCATAGAGAGCGCTCTGTTGCTATACCGTCAATGATATCCATATAGGGAGCATCACTATCCGAGGCGGTGAGGTACATCGCTCCGCTGCGGTCATTGTTCGTAAGGCTTGTGATGCGAACAAAGTCGAGCAGCTCGCCACTCTTGGGCTCATCGCCATAGAGCAGAGCACCGATAAAGTATGGCGACTCCTTGCCATCAATGGCATCAATACCCGTCTCCACAACAACCATAAGCGAGTATATGCTTTGGTTACGCTCGGCATACTGACGACGCACAACATCTCCGACCTGCAGACCTTGCGTCTTCTGCGAGTCGGAGTCTATGCGAATCTTATATTTAGAGTAGTTATATACCGCCATTGTTATGCTATTTTCTCTACGCTGTCGCCCGAGCAACTATCGCTAATCCAGAGCGAGCCATTTGTCGCCGAGAGTTTCTTTACCTCAAACTCGTAGGCTCTGAACTTCTTGCGGGCAACAACCTCATCAAAGGTGGCTGTTACATTGCCTGTAGTACGGTTTGACTGTATCGCCCAGCCACTGCCGGCGAAGCCTGCCGAGAAGAACTCCGAGGAGAGTATCCCGCCAAAGTAACTGTTGCCATAGTGCTTGATGCCATCACTCACAGCCTGCAAGCGTAGAGCCTCTGTTAAGTATAGGACACCATCAGTCAAACGGGTGTAAGATCCATCAATTCCTATATGTCCAACCGCCTCGATAGGAACATTTGCTGCCACAAAGTCAGCATCTGTACTGACAATGAAAGTTTCGCTGTATCTGTTCTGCGGAGCATACTTGCTGGTGGAAATCCGATGCTTGAATGATGTCTTGTGAGGAACGATAGTCTGCACGCCATCTTTCTCATAGACTACATCAGATGATAGTGAGATATGCTCTTTATCGCCTCTGATAAGTATGCCATCAGCCGAGCCAAAGCGTAGGTTCTTATGGATAATAATTCCCTCATCGTTGCTATCTACACGATATGATGAAAGAAGGTCTGCACCATAGTTATGCCTTACGATGAGCGAGCCTGGAAAACAAGCCTTGCCGTATGGCGAGAGCATCAGGCAATCGCCATCTATATCCGATATGCCCGAGAATAGACGAATCTTGGGAGTGTCATCGCTGCCCAAAAGCAAATCGCCGCCTATACTACCCAAGCGGATACTCTCACCCTCACGAGTGAGTACCGATTTGCCTGCAATGCGAACACCGAAGCCATCCAGGAACGAGAGATAACCACTGAGTGCAACATCTTCGCCCGAGAACGAAAGTAGCGTATTGCCCTTATCACCCAACTGAACGCCATACTTCGCTGACAATGCGCCACCAAGCGTTGTTGCTCCTTGAACGGTTAGATCTTTGTTAATTGTTCCGTTCTGCATTGTCCAATCAACGGTTGCAAGGTTGGCATTGCCCTTATGATAGACATCTTTGCCACCCACCTGCAATGATGTTGGCGAGATGAAGATTCCGCTCTCCTTATCTCCAATGGTCCATTCTCCTGTGGAGTGTACAGAGCTACTAAGGAGGTCGATGTTCGATGCATCTATCGTTGCGGTGGCCTTATATGGGTCGTAGCGTAGTATGTTTCTACCACCAAGATAGAGGGCATCGCCTCCGAGTTTGATGTTGCCCGTAATCTTTATACCGCACTCGATAGCCGAGACAACGCCCTCTGCATCGGTAATATCTTCCGAGTAGGTTTCAAGGATTCTGGTATTGGCAACACCAGCCTCAAAACCATAGTTGGCACGGAAGATACCCGTCATATCTCCGCCCGTCTTCTTGAGGTAGTCGATAAGCAGACCGCCGCCTGACTCACCACCTTCGCCCGTAACAGCACCGGCAATGGCAGAGGCAAATCCGTAGGCGGTGTTCTTGAGGCGTACACTTGTCTCGTCTCCCTCTTCAACACCGTAGGGATGCTCGGCATCCTTCTTCTGTTGGGCATTGAAGAAGTTATGGTACAACTGCGAGTAGATCGAGTAACAAAGACTCGACCTATCAAGCTGCTCTATATCGGGATGTAGTTGTACGCTCATTACTTCGTAAAGCTGGTTTTAGAGAGAAATTTCTGAATCTTGGACGAGAGTGAGATAAAGTTCGGAAAGTTCACAGGTGTCATCGTACCCATCAGCGTTGGTGTCATAATCTTACTGCACTCGGTCATAAAGTCAAGCATCAACTGCGCAAGTTCATTACCCAAGACAAGAGGCTCGGTGGCGTTCTCATCGCCAAGAGTTACCTTATTGTCAGCAAGGGCAATCGTGGTAGAATTGACCTTCTGAACAACTTTATCTGCCGTCTGCTTAACCTCTGATTTATCGACTGTTTGAGTAATAGTCTCCGCATCCATTACAACTGTAGCCTCCTTATCCTTATCGTTCTTAACAGAGGTGGTAACGGTAGTCGCAGTGTACTTTGTCGATGTCTCATTTCCCGTAGGCTCCAACTCATCATAATCTGGTGAAGAGTCGCTATCAGGGTCCAATTCTTCGGTCTCTGTAACACCGATAGTTGTCTCGGTGTGAGCCGTAAGATTGATGATATTGACGTGCGAGAAGTTTACGATGTAGGCATACTTCGTTGCTGCATCCATAAAGATGGTAACATCGGAAAATAGTGTCGGCACAATCAGAAATCCGCCCTCATTGTTTGTGGCAGCTGAGAGCAAAACACCCTTATGGATTATAGGCTCTGTGGAGGCTGTTTCATCGGGATATTCGCCCACATCAACAGTGCCACCATACTCCTTGAACTCCGAGTCCGCAGGGTCATCGTGAACCTTTGCAACATAACCGTGAATCATACGGGCAGTACCCACGCCCGACATACCGCCCGGCGCCATATTGACACGCTCCATACTGCGACCCAACGCAATCTTGCGAATCGCCTCACGAATGACTAATTGGTTTGACTTATCTGCAGACATAATTTTATTAGAGAATAGGTTTTTTTTCTACTTCTTGATTTTATACGGTATCGAAAGTTGCTGACGATACCCGCCAACCCCAAAGTTTGTTGTTACCTCTTCCACGAGATAGACTCCATTCTTCGAGGGGTTGCGGTGGTCGATGAGTTCAACCTGTACCGCAGGTGGAAGCCCAAAATCGCCAAATATTGTGAGACTTCCCGTAATGCCGTTCAGGTTGTAGTTACGGAAGTATTCCGTTGTCTCCTCGACAAGTTCATCTGAGGTGATGCCGATATGTGGCGACATATACGAAACGACTGTATAGGTCGATAGGTCTACCTTGTTTTTGGTCTCAGCCCCTGATGCTGTTGTGTTACCCGTAACCTTATGCGACTTCTTCGATATCTGGGTAGCATTTACCGTCTGATACTGCTTGCTGCCCGGTGTTCCAGGGTCGTATTCGGGATTTAGGCGAATTGTTACCTCAAAGAATTTCTCATCCGTGCCCATAGCCTTGCCTGTAACGGCCAAAAACTTCGGGTCGGTCTTCACGACTTTGAGTGATGACTGCGCCACATGCTCATTAAAGTATATCTTGAATGGCCCTGTCGATTCATCCTCAGGGAACACGGGCTGTGCCTTGCTCGATGAGTATGGTCTGCCGACTGCAATCGAGGGCATAGCACTTTCGTTG
>JAFVIB010000038.1 GCA_017474235.1 Alistipes sp.
ACATCGCCTTGTATGGCAAAGGCTCCGCATACTGTGGTTATGCTTTGCCGAACGAGGCAGAGTCTCTTGCTCTACGCATCACGACAGACAGCGGTCGCCTCTTTACCCTTACCGCCTTATTGGATAATGCCGAGACTATCTACGATACCGAGGTGCTGTCCAGCGGCATCCACTATACTGTCAGCGTGAAAGTGGGTAAGGACAAGGTGACTATCGAGCAAATATCAACGAGCGATTTTGACAGCCCGTTTGGAGATGGATGGAGCGATGAAGAAGACTTAAAGTAATCTCTTTTTGTCATTCTGAGTGAAACGAAGAATCTGAAAACATACAGAATAAGAATTATGCGAAAGATATTTCAATACATACTGATGGCTGTTGCCCTGGTAGCGACAGCATCGTGCAGCAACGAATTGGATGAGATGTTGCAGCCTGCCGGTAATGGTAATCTGCAATTCGTAGTAAGCGATTTCCCTGCTTTTGGTGAAAGCCCCGACACCCGTGTTATCGGCACTCAAGATGTCGGTAAGACAGCGTGGGAGGAAGGTGACAAACTGCTTTTGTCCATATCATTCGAGAGCGGCAAGAAACAGGGCTACACACTTGAATACTTATCAGGAGTGTGGACTCTTAATGATAAAGTTCTTGCCAGCTCTGACATTACTGGGGTCCTTGCCCTATATGCACCCGACTGCGAGATAAAGTCAGACGGAAGCATCGGTCTTGCCAGCGGCAAACTGTATGGTATGGCAGAGTACATCCCTGCAAAAACGACTGTTGACGGTCTTAATGTAAGTATTTCCTTCAAAGATGTCACTCGCACCTACAGCCGTCTGCGTATAGCTGGATTGGCAAACCAAACGCTGACTGTTACCACGACAGACTTCACTCCGGCAGGAGCGACCGAGGTAGCAACAGCGGCATACACCCTTACCACTGATGAAAATGGCAATGCCTACCTCTATGGTACTTTCGCTGTGGGGGCAACGGTAAGTGTGAATGCTGCCAATATAGAAATTGGAAGTCACTCCTTCTCCAGCGCCACGGAGGAGTGTGTGAGTTATGCATTGGATGCGATATTAAAGTACTTTTCTGTATCTGCAGAGAAATATGTTATTTTCTCTCCCGGTAATTTGCAGTATCACCCCGTTAATAACGAGTGGCGTTTTGCGGAAAGTCAAACCGATTTTATAGGTGAAACCAACTCTAGCATATCTTCTACTTACAATGGCTGGATAGATTCGTTTGGTTGGAGCGGAAATACAGGTGTTGCTACATTTGGAGTAAGTACTTCGGAAGATCATAATGATTATTCAGGTATTTTTGTTGATTGGGGTACAAATCAAATTGGCGATAATGCCCCCAATACATGGCGCACCTTGTCAAAGGATGAGTGGATATATTTGTTTATAACTCGTACGAATGCCGATTTATTATATGGCATAGCTCAGGTAAAAGGTGTGAATGGTATGGTAGTTTTACCAGATAATTGGGAAACTCCTACAGGGCTTACCTTTAAATCTGGTCAACAAGGATGGGATGATGATTATTCACATTTCCAGTCTTTTTCAGCGGAACAATGGTCTGAGATGGAGAAGGCAGGGGCCTTGTTTCTTCCTGCGAATGGTTTTCGCCAGGGAACGAAAATGAATGTTGTTCGCTATCTTGCCTATTATTGGTCAAGTACGGAGATGGACAGTGAAAAAGCTTACTATATGTTTTTCGATTATATGGATCTATTTCCACAGTCCAAATTTTCTCGTTCCAACGGTTGTTCAGTTCGCCTTGTAAAGGATTTGCAGTAAAGAACTATATCAGGGCAGGAAGAGGGTGATGCCTCTCCTGCTCGCTAACCTCCCAAGCCGAGCGGGAGTTATAAGTGCTCGGCAAGAGTATTAACATACTCAAAAACACGCCAGCCTCACATCGCAGTGATGCGGTGTGAGGTATAAGCAGCCCGCCATTTCCCCGTCACGGCGGATATATTATCCGCCGTTAATGAGTCTCAGGGTTATGCTTTCGGTAGAGGAAATGATGGCAGTATTTATAAGTATGACGCTTTCGGCGGCGTATGGGTCAGCGACGGCAACGGCGGTACTGTACAAATTGGCGACGATGGTGGCTATTATAATCCGGAATAAAACATCAGCCATATGAAAGCCGCAAAAGAACATAAACCGCAGCAATCGCGGGTGCTACAAAAATAAACTTACACCATCCACGGATTCCGGTATGGGTCGTAGTCGTTCTAAAACAATAGGAAACAACATGATAGTTATGTAATCAACACAACACGAGAGTAGTCCTATTGAGAAATATCCAAGCAAATGTACACACGCCTCTACAATGATTTAGTAGAGTTAGAAGAGATAAGA
>JAFVIB010000039.1 GCA_017474235.1 Alistipes sp.
CGTGCTGTTAATTGAGCCTTATCGCTTACCCATTATCAAAGAGTTACGGGCGTTGCTGGTCGATTTTCGCCACTTTGCAACTCTCTGAATTTCAAATCGTCTAACATTCAATTAATCATACCTTCATTAAACCATCATTTGATGGCTCTGTTTTTTAGTGCTTTTCGCCAATAATGTCCGCCACAACATTGCTGGGGTTATCCTCCAGAAGTCTTCGCTTCATTGCCATATCAATATAGATTCTGGTTGTAGCAGTGCTAGTATGACCGAGCAACTCTTTGATGACTTCTATGTCAACTCCCTGCTCAACGAGTAGGCTGCCGCAGGTGTGGCGGAGAGAGTGCGCGGTGATCTTTGGGTCGTCTATGCCTATCATCCGCAGCTGCTTCTTGACAATGTGTGAGATTGTCTGCTTGGCAAGTCTTGTGGGGACTCTGCCTCGGCTGTGATTGATGAAGAGAGGATCGTCCTCATGGAAGTTACGCTCTGCAATGTAGTCCTCGAACAACTCCACAATCTTCTGCGGCAATGCCAGGATAGCGAGTTTGTCCAGATGTCCTTTGCGCTGAATGCGGAGTGTGGGAATGTTGTCCACCAATCCAAAGTCGCAGATGTTTATTCTCTCAATCTCACATGTACGCAGCCCCAGCATTAGCATCATAGATACCAGCAACTTGTCGCGCTTGCCTACGATAGTGGTTGTAGGTATTGACTCCACCAGGCGTTGCGCCTGGAATGCTGTCAGCGGATTCTTGCGGTGCATTCGCTGTCGCAGGTGTGTTCTAATTCCACTGCCGATGTCATCGTAGTAGCCTCGCTCATGACAATAGCGATAGAACAGCCGAACAACCGTGAGGTAGGAGAAGTATGTGTAAGCACTCTTCATCTGCACCTGCAGGAACTCTTTGTAGCGAAGTATATCTCCTCGGCTGGGGGAGCGTGGCTCGATCTGCTGACGCGATAACCACGAAAACCACAAGCGTATCTTGCGCCTATAATCCTCCTTGGTTGAAGGCAGGCAGTCGAGTGACAGAATCCACTCCTCTACAATCTGGTTTATAGTTAGTGTTGTTCTCATAGCGTGTCATAAAAAAGTGGGTGGTGTACCACGACTTTCAGCCAATCAATCCCATCCATACTTTGTGTTGTTTTTGATTAATGATTCGTTGATAAGAAAACTTTTGTGGAAAGATTTGTATGTTGCGAACCACTGGCACACCACCGATCGTTTTACATCATAAGCGTTGTATTTTTAGTTAGACATCTATTTATCCTTTGCGCTCTTACGAGCGTGGCAGGCGTTGCAGAGAGATTGGAGATTTTCAATGTCGAGACTCGCTCCGCCCTTGTTGATGGGGACAATGTGGTCAACCATCTGGGCGGGGGTCAAACGACCCGCTTTAAGACACTCCTCGCACATAGGCTCCTGCTCCAGCTTTAAGGCTCGGAGCTTTCGCCAGGGTGTGCTCTGGTAGAACTCGGTGTTGTGGTGGCGGTAGCCCTCGAAGGGTTTTCGCTGAGGCAACCAGGGACGAGGCGTTGTGCGTTTCAGTTTAGGCATATCACAGAATAACTTTTGGGTCAAGAGGCTCATCTGCTGACTCCACACGAAACCCCTTTATTCGGATTATTTTTGCTTTCGGGAATCTCTCCGCCAACTCATAAGCCGAGAAAGCGAAGTGTTGATAGTCGCTCGTGATGGCGAATGTTTCGTACTTGATGAGATTGAGTTTAAGAGCTCTTATGTCCTCATCATCCCAAAGTAGTACCTTGCCATTATGAGTTGCGTACTTCCGCTTGCTGTTGGCGAGTTTGAATATCACTCTATACTCACTCATACCAGCTTCCTTCTGTAATTTTTCAACCTCACGAAAAGCTCTAGCTCCAACTTGAGGATGGAGAGGGTTGGATAACGCCCCGTCTTACGCCCTCGAACATACTTGCGGTGCATGCGGTCGATGAAGGTCTCGGCATCCTGACGATCCATCTGCGTGGCAAGAAGACGGAAACCTTGTGGCGCAACCTCTGATGGCGGTACAATAATCTCGAAGCGGCTTTGCTCATACGAGTAGCATAGCGATACAATCTGAATGCTTGTTATCGGTTTCATTGCTGTCCTCCTATTTTCTCAAGCTCTCTCCCGCAAAGTGTATCGTGCGGCAGAGGTGGGTTAAACGATCCATTGTGCGGTCGCCATAACGCTCATATATCTGTTCTGGCGAGAGATTCGTGGAGATGAACACTGGTCGATGGTAGCGTTCCGCTGCGTTGAGCACCTGGTTGAAGCCTTCGCTCTTCTCTCCATAGTCGTTCATCATCGGCTCTACACCGAGCTCATCAATTACGGGGAATCCCGATGAGAGGAGATGGTCGAGGTAAGTGCGAGATGTTGCACCTTGAGCCTGCGGAGGTATTGGCATCATCTTGCCCATATCCTGCGCGTGTACGGGGAGCAAAACTCGATTCTTTATGCGGAACAATACGGGAAGCACATAGTTTAGGATGACACTCTTACCTCGACCGCAGTCGCCCATAAGCATCAAACCTTTGTCGTCTGTGTTGGTCATCCAATCGATTATTTCGTCATACTCTGGGAGGTGGTGGTAGATGTCGAAAGTGTGATCTACATCCTTGAATATCTGCTGAAAGAGTTGTGTGCAGAACTCTCTATCGCCCCACGACCAGCACCAACGCTCTCTGCGGTGGAGGTTGCCCTCGTGCAGCATCTGTCCAATAAGTTGTGATAGTTTAATAGCCATAGTATTTTGTTTTTATTTGTTTACTTTTTACCTGCATTTCTTAATCGTTCGATGTAGCGTTGGCGTTTCTGCTCATCATCGCTTTGGATGATTTGCCCCACACGCTGACCATGCTGTCGCCCTGGTGGTTGACCACGAGGTGGTGGGGCATCTTTCAGAGCGAACAGCCCCGCCCAATTGTTAGCCATTGATTGATCGACAATCCTTTGAGCAACCTCGGCATTCCCGCCCGATAGATTCTTGAGCATTGACAGACACTTCTTTGCTCCGATTTCACTGCGGTAGGACTCTTTGCGCGTTCGCTTGTACTCAAACCAGATGAGCATCAGTTCACGCCAAGGGCTCTCTTGAAGCTTTGCCCACTCCTCCAGCACAAACTTTTTCTCTTTTGCGGGTTTTTCTCTTTTTGATTTACTTTTACCACTAGATTCTAAAGAATCGTATATAGGTCTGTCTAGTTTATATATGTTCCCATTTTGTGTTTCATTTTGAGACGCGGCAGGCACTCCACTTCCCTGCTGTGTCCCACTTTGCGTTTCATTTTGGGACACAGATTGGGACGCATATTGCGACACAACAATACCTTCAAGCGAGCGTAGAGTGTAAATCGCGCTCTGCGAACTACCGCGCATCTCTATCTCCACCAGACCTCGATCCGCCAGCTGCTCACGCGATCGATAAATGGTCGAGCGAGTCATCTGGGTACGACTTTCGAGAAGAGATATGGGGATGGTTATGCGCTCCGCCCATCCAGCTCTGTTTGCAGTGTACATAAGCGCATGCCACAACGATATGGAGGATGGCGTGAGATGGTGCGTTTCGAGCCATTCATAAAACAACCGTATTTCTGCTAGGTAGTTCATTACGACAAGGTTACTTTGAGGTCTTCGGTCAGAATTCGGCTGTTCGCTGTGTAGGGAATGAAGTCTGCTCCATCCATCAGTTCGCCTATGCCATAGTTGTAGAGCTGGGCAACGCGCAACACCTCGCGCTTGGAGAAGAAGACACGACCTCCCAGCACGACCCTACGGATGTAACCGTTGGCTTGCCATCGTTCGATTGTACGCTTGGAGATTCCGATGCTTTTTGAGGCAGCATCTTTGGTTAGATATACTTTGTCAAAGCCGATATCGTTCAGCTTTGCCAACTCCTCGACATCCCTGCGAAGTCTGCGAATCTCGATCTCAAGATGTCGCTGTTTTGATTGATTTTTGCTCATACTCGTTCGGTTTTGCTTTCTGGCTGCAAAGTTCCGAAGTGGCAAAACAAAAAGTTAGGTACTACCTTAGGCACTACCTAACAAATAAAAATGAGGAGCATTGATAATGAGGCGTTTACAATTCGTTACTCTGCGCCTAGTGAGCGCAGCAGTTCGCGTATAAAACGGACACGCGACTCGCCTCGACCAAGCAGCTCATCCCTCCTAGCGTAGGCGTTGGGAATGGTTGTATTAAAGAGATGCTCAAACTCCTGGACAATGGAGATAAAAGGAGAACGATTGCCTTTGCTGTCAGTGCATGCGCCTACAGCATCAAGAGCCGTGAGTAAACTTATAAGAGCCGTTTTAGAGTGCTTTTCAGTATTCCAATAAAGAGGTGATTCTCGTCTAGTTCCTGCTACTTTTGTGGCGGGGAACAGCGTGGGATATTGTAGCTGTTTTTCGAGTAGTTCTAGTTCTACCAACATCTGTTTCAGGGCGAGTGAAGCGTAGGTTTGTGTGTGACTGCCTCGTTCATTGATAAACTGCGTACTCTGAACTCGCAGGTCGAGAATCTCGTAGGTGGATTTAAGAGTTCGAAACTTGTCTTTGTAATGCATATCCCCATCAGATACGCCCAGGAGTACAGAGCGAAAATCGATATATGCGGCTAGTAGATAGTCGGGGTCATAGTCGTGCTTTTTACCACGCAGCAATATTCGCATGAAGCGACATTCTAATATTTCATTCATATCGTTAAAGTCGTTATATAGGCGACTAGGTCGCGATTTGTAAAAGAATTTCTATTGCTCCGTTTCAAGCGATATCAAGAAGGAGTGAACAATGATTTTAAGTGGATGTAAAGAGGTAGCCCGACCGAAAACAGACGGGCAGAACGGAGGTAAATGAGTCGGAGATCGTATCTGAATACTTGAACTCATAACTCAAACTTCGCAACAGAAAAGAGTATAAAGAAAAACGGATTTTTTGACAATTTATGTCACTAGCAACTTTATTACATCGAAGTGTAACTTTTTGTGAAATTGTGGTGTCAATAAAAAAACTTTCAATATCTTTGTAGTCGCATTGGTGCTTATGTGCCATTGCACACATATTTAAGATGTTTTATGCGTCTTCTTCTGAACTCAGAACTTCGCAACTTCATTATTAGGAAGAAGGATTCGGCACAAGACATCCCCGTTGATGTATCCGCATCAGCTACGCTTGGCGTGGTTGATGTTATATATACATCTGGCGTGGGCTGTCTGTGCTGCTTATTCTTCCTAATGGGCAGCGAAGGTCCTGAGTTCGGAATAAGTTAGTGCAGCAACCTGCGCTTTTTTATGGACAGCTATCTAGGCAACGAACAACTCCTCGACCAGACGCTGGTCGCATTCTTCGCCTCACGCGAGACTCCCGATGATGCCGCTCAAAGAGCCCTTCGCTGGGCAGAGATGATTTGCCATACAGATAAAGTCGTCATTAGCGGTTTTCACTCTCCCCTCGAAAAAGAAGTCCTCAATGTTTTACTAGAACGCAAGCACCCCGTTATCCTTGCGCTGGGGCGTTCTGTCTATAAGCGAGTGCCACAACAATTCGAGCAGCCTATTGCCGAAGGGCGTATGCTGATTGTGAGCATTAGTAACTCTGTTCGCCAGGGCTGGTGGACATCCCAACACCGCAATTGGACAATCGCTGATTGGGCAGATGAGTGCGTCTGGGCAGGCGTTCATAGGGGCAGTGCATTGGATGTTCCCTTTGACATATATCTGTCAAAAAGCAAGAAAATCGAAGATTTTTCATTCGAGGACTACACTTTTTAGAGAAAAACAACCTCTGCGAATTAGAAAATTCTTAACTTTGTACGATATAGGTTTCTTGCACAATTTTATGCGATTGTCAGAAATTGTCAAAACACCAGAATACCTTTGTGGCAAATTATTGATACTATGACTACCCAGAGTGAAGCAGCATTGGAAGAGGGTCTAATTAGAACTCTTGTCGAGAATAGTTACGAGCGTGTTGTAATCAAGGAGGAGGAGAATCTCCGTGAGAACTTCAAACGCCAATTGGAGAAGCACAACCGTAGAGAGTTGGAGCTTAATGGTCGCACGGAATTTACAGAAGCTGAGTTCGACCGCATTTTGTTACACTTGGAGGGAGGCACTCGCTTTGAAAAAGCCAAGAAACTCCGTGATCTGTATACGCTACAAACAGATGACGGAAAGAATATCTGGGTAGAGTTCCTTAATACAAAGAAGTGGTGTCAGAACGAGTTTCAAGTTGCCAATCAGATAACCGTTGAAGGTCGCAAGAAGTGTCGCTACGATGTCACTATCCTCATCAACGGCTTGCCACTCGTACAAATCGAATTAAAGAAGCGAGGCGTGGAGCTGAAGCAGGCATACAACCAAGTCCAGCGATACCACAAGACATCGTTTCACGGCTTGTTTGACTACATTCAGATATTTGTAATTTCTAACGGTGTCAATACCCGCTACTTTGCCAATAATCCGAATGGCGGATACAAGTTCACATTCAATTGGACTGACAAGGGTAATAATGCATTCAACGACCTCAATATGTTTGCCAACTTCTTCTTTGACAAGTGTACGCTTGGCAAGATTATCAGCAAATATATCGTCCTCCACGAGGGTGAGAAGTCGTTGATGGTGCTTCGCCCATATCAATATTATGCAGTCGAGGAGATTATTAATCGTGTAGAGAACACAAACAAGAATGGCTATGTATGGCACACCACTGGTGCGGGTAAAACATTGACATCATTCAAGGCTGCTCAACTTGTTTCGGAGATTGATGGTATTGATAAGGTAATGTTTGTTGTGGATCGCCACGATCTTGATACGCAAACGCAGTCGGAGTATGAAGCATTCGAGCCTGGCGCAGTTGATAATACGGATAATACCTATGAGTTGATAAAGCGGTTGAGCGGCAACTCAAAGATTATCATTACAACTATCCAGAAACTGAATTGCGCAGTAACACGCGACTACTATAATAAGCATCTGCAGGAGGTGCGCGACAAGAAGGTTGTGATGATCTTTGATGAGTGCCACCGAAGCCACTTCGGAGATTGCCACAAGAACATCGTAGGCTTCTTCAAAAACCTGCAGATATTTGGTTTTACGGGTACTCCTATTTTTGCCGAGAATGCAAAACAAGAGCATACTACGGCAGAGGTATTTGGTGAGTGCCTGCACAAATATATGATTAAGGATGCTATCGCAGACGAGAATGTCCTCGGCTTCCTTGTTGAGTACTATGAGGGACAGAGCGATGTCGATTTGGAGGCGGAGAGTCGAATGACCGAGATTGCGCAGTTCATTCTCAACAACTACAAAAAGTCGACTTTTGATGGCGACTTCAATGCGTTGTTTGCCATTCAGTCTGTTCCGATGCTGCTGAAATACTACAAGATATTCAAGTCGCTTAAACCAGATATCAAAATAGGTGCTATATTTACATACGCAGCCAATAGCAGCCAGGATGACGAACTGACTGGTATGGGACAAGGCTTTGCC
>JAFVIB010000040.1 GCA_017474235.1 Alistipes sp.
GTCTTAAAATGGCGACCAACTATACCTGTGCCAGCAAATAAATCGCAAAATACAAGATGCGACATATCTTCGCCAACAACGCTTTTTATCGTGTGGTCTATAAAATCAAGCAGTGAGTATTTAGAACCAATATAGTTCATAATTTAGTATTGTGTTTTTGTAAAAGTTAACATCTGTCCATTGTCTGTATATTCTATGTACTCTAAGGGCAAATATCTTCCATTGGCTTGTGCGTTAAAATTATGAAAAGCCTGTTTTGTCGCATTTCGAAGCTTTGAAGCTTTGCATATTAATACTGGTCGAATAGTGCTCGGTCTATTGGAAATATAATATTGTTCTATCCAGTCAATATATCGCGACAATTGTCTCACATTGTCAATATTTGCCGATGTCGCCTTTAGCTCTATTGGGACAATTTCTCTATCAATATCATCGTTTTTTTGAGAAAACATTACGTCGATTCGCTGCATTCCTACTCCACAAGAAACTTCATTCCCAAGCCATTCAAAAGTCTTAGGATTAATTTTGAGAGCATTATCTAAAGAATGGTGACTACAAATATTTTGAACAATAAACATTTGTAGATGTGCCTCAAATGCCTTTTTATTTTGTTTCTTATATATTAATCTAGGTAAGATATTAAAGTGGCTCTGTGTATTTCCAGCATATTTTTTTTGAGGAACATTTAATGCAACCTGTTTATTGTTATCATATGAATAACTATTGCCTAATATTATGCTATTATTATTCTTTGTTTTAATTAGGTTGAATAGACGCTCTGCCTCATATATTGTTATCATAGTATTGCCTCTATTACCTTTCAATTTCCTATATATTAGGCTCCACAGCATTTGATTAGGGGCATTAATACCTTTAATTTCATCAAGGGCTTCCCACTCTGTAACACCTTCCGCATATACTTTGTACGGCTTTATCAAGGCTCTAAATGTCAAATTCTTACCTAACGAAGCGCGTAGATATTGATTATTCCCAGAATGCTCAAGAAAAGGAGTACTATTAATCTGATATATTCCATAGAATTTACCCTCTTTCTTCCCTGAGGCTTGGACATAAAACAACACACAATCTCCTATCCTCACGCGACTAAAGTCTGACATCATAGAGATCAATCCGTTCTCCGCTTGAGGATTTAAATTAGAGTTTGTAACTCCATTAAAATCTACATCCTTATCTTTAGCCCCTGTACCAACAAACATATATTCCAAATGCACCTTGAAACTCTGCTCGTTTACTATAAAAACATGGGTTGTCATAATATCTTATCCTTATTCTTGTGGGTACAACTTATTCATTATATACTCTGCAGTATGCTCCGATGCTTCTTTTGAAACTCTCGCGACACAACTTTTTCTATATGCTACCGGATCATATTGATAGCAACCTACACAGCCCAAAGCCTCAGTGTAATTATCATCTCCTTCGTAAAACGGATATGGATTGCCTTTTATATTTTGAGCATTCCATCTTTTATTTGTCAATTTGCATTCCTTGCAAATCTGACGCTTTACATCGTTGGCAGCTTTACATAGTGGCTGAAAATCCTCTAACAATTGTGTTGCAGGATTAGAAACACGCCAATCCTCTTTTCTACCATCTTTGTGGTCAATTTCGATTTTTGTATTTTCCGAAAAACCACGAACACCGAGCATTACACAGCGCTCACCTTTATAGTAATCTCTAATATCCTGACGAATATTTTGATTAAAGGTTTCTTCTTTCCTTAAACCGGTTAATCTTACCGCATCAATCGAGTTGCCTTTGGTTATAGATTTATCGAACTCAACAATATATTTCTTAGCCAAAGACGAACTGGCACGGCACCAACTACCACCATTACCTAACTGCAAATCCGCATACTCTCCAACAAATTCTGTTGCATACACCCATCGACTTTCGCCATTTTCGCTTGGGTTGGCAAGTTTGATAAATAATTCGGTCTTCGTCATATATTAAAGTTTTTTGAATACGAATATATACTCGTGCTTAAACAAAAAATAGTCACTTTTCAATGCACGATATTTCCAAATATCTTGTGCGCCAAGTTTCCCGCGGTTACCTTCGATATTCTTCACAATTACTCCTTTCATCTTCACTTTGAGAGTTTGTCGAACAGCATTCATTATCATAAATGCCAAAGGAACAACTTCGCTTTTCTTATAAATATCCCCAGCAACTATTGCAAAATAACCCTTCTTTTTCAGATACTGAAAGCCTGTTGAAATGGCACTAGTCAATTTCTCTATGAACAAATCAACATCTGGTATATTTGATAAATCCCTATTGTCATTAGTAAATTTTACAATATCCAAATATGGTGGATGTGCAATCATAAAATCTACAGATTCCCTATTCTGAAGCTTCAACCAATTCTCAATACTCATCGAAAACTCTGCCGAATTGGTAACATCTACATTCTTGATTGCATAGTTAATGGTTGTGCAGCCTTGCATCTTCTCATTAACATACTCAATAATCTGTTCATTGATATCAAATCCGATGTAATCTCTTTGCAAACTCTCACACTCGAATAGGGTTGTTCCACTACCCGAAAAAAGTTCTAAAACTGCATCGCCTGGATCTGTATATCTTCTAATGAGTTGATTGGGAATTTGAGGCACAAAATTACCATGGTAAACATTCTTATGCTTACCGCCTTTTGCTCTCTCTGGAATAATCCACAAACTATCTACATTGATATCAGATTGCTTCCAGTCTTCCATATTGATCTCAGTTCCCATACTCCGCACAAATTTATAAAAAATATAGCAACTTACAAAACATACAAAATTTGGTTCACGCAATTTTTCTTTTGGTTCAGCATAGGTTCAACAAATGTTGCGGAGGGGTTTGTTTTTACCCAATTCCGCCACAGAACGCCACCAAACCAAGCGTATTAATACAAAAAAAGGACGGAAATCGTTGTGATTTCCGTCCTTCGTACCCCCTCAGGGGCTCGACTGCGCTACTTGCAGATGCGCAGTCGTGTGCTCGTTTCGTTTACACCCTCCCGACCTCCCTGAAAGGGAGGCGACTCCAGGGTTCTCGCTCCCTGAAGGTGCACAAAAAAAAGGAAGACCTTTCGATCTTCCTTTTCAGTACCCCCTCAGGGGCTCGAAGGTTGCTTGCAACCTCACCGAGGGAGTGTCGCAGTCGCCACTTGTGGCGGTGCGGGAGTACGACCGAGGTAACCCTCCCTAAATTCGAGTCCACTAACGGGGTAGATTGTTTTGGGGCAGATGTTGTTCTGCAACAGCAGAATATGAGTAGAGTGATGATAGGTGCGAACTTGTGCGCGGACCTATCATCAATCTATTCATTACACGCACCGCGTGCATCTGCCCCAAAACAAAAAAGGAAGACTCTCGTCTTCCTTTCTGTACCCCCTCAGGGGCTCGAACCCTGGACCCCAACATTAAGAGTGTCGTGCTCTACCAACTGAGCTAAAGAGGCATTTGCATCGGCTTTATTACCTGATTGCGAGTGCAAAGATAGGGCAAAAAAACATTCTGTGCAAACTTTTTTGTGAAAAAATTTATAAAAATTTTATCTTATCGTGCCAACTGACAATAAATCAGCGATTTAACGAATCTCTACACTATCACTGCACCACTCGCCACCTGCGCCTTCGTAGATAATTGGCAGGCGTGGCTCTATATTTTTAAGCATCAGGTAGCTCTCATAGACATTTATACCCGTAGTCTTTCCCGCAGCAAGAGCGTAGCCCACAACGCACGGATGGTGGTGTGTGGTATAGTATGTTGCGCGGTTAAACGAGAGGTATGTATCGAGCCAAAACGGATCATTGCTCGGGTTGCCGCCACGGCGGATATTTTCGCCCAGCGGAATGGTATCTATAGCGGTAAGGACAAAGACCAACACTCCGCGATTATCGCACTCGCTCAGCAGGCTCTCGGTGGCATAATCCATCGGCACAACAAGACCATTTACCCCTGCCGTAATCTGCTCCTCAACGCTCTTTGAGCTATCATAATCGGCAAGATGCAGCGTCAGAGGTTTATAATTCAGATAGAACTTACTATCGGCAACATCGGCAGCGCGGACACCGAGTTTATGTCTGATACACTCTGCCACGCGATTATCCATACGGCTCTCAATATCGAGAGTGAGCAGATGTGGATTATCGCAACTCCAAAGTGCTGTTTGTGGCACGCGAGCCATAAAGCGGACTGTATCCTCACGGCGCATATCGAGGGCTATATCGCGATAACCACGGGTAAGGACTGTTGTGTCGTTCAGATAGAGGGTATAACCTATGCGGCTACGCTTTGGATTGAGAGCATCGCACTTAACAACAAGGTCAAACTCTGCAATACCCTCGCCGAGGTCGTTGATAGTTGTCGAACAATCTATATCTCTGATACGAATTGACGGCTGGCAAACCACCGACACACCCTCCACAGCCGGTTTAGCACCCTCGCGAAAGAGGCTATTGACACGGTTTTGTTCGGCATCAACAAGGCGAATTGTTAGTGTATGCCGCCCCTCCTTAGCGACCTTTGTAAGGTTAAACTCTACAGGGGCTGCACCCGACGCTGCGAAACCTACGCGGTTACTATCTACAAGCACCTCGTATGCCGAAGTTGTGTGCGCCACGCGGAGAATGACTTGACGATTAAGCCACCAAACAGGCACAGCAAAAGAGCTGCTATACTCGCGACCATCCTCCGAAACGCTCCATGGAGCAAGCTTGGCAACATAATTTGAGCGTGACGGCTCGCCCGTAACAGCATCAGAGGCTCTACCGTATGGCACAACCTCTAAGCGAGGTGGCTCGGTACGATAAAAAGGCTCTGCAAGGCTCTGAGCTGATGTTGATAGACAAGTTAATATAGCCGCAATAAGTAGGATTATCTTCATAAAATTACTATCTTTGCCACAAAGATACAAACTTCTTTACAAAAAACGATGGCTACAACCACACAAATCAATTTTCCTGCCACAGAGCTCCAAATAAAGGTTGTCAATGGCGACGAGTTTGTTTGGGACCCGCTGCGTGGAAAATATCTGCTACTTACCCCCGAGGAGAGGGTGAGAAGGTATGCTATCGCTTTTCTGATTTCGCACTGCGGAGCAATGCCCCACTCTATAGCTCAGGAGTATGCGGTAAATATCAACGGTACGGCGCAACGAGCAGATATTGTCGTCTTTAATCGCAATATTAAGCCGGAGATTCTTGTCGAGTGTAAAGCCCCGGAGGTAAAGATAGATAAGAGTGTCTTGGCTCAAGCTGTCCGCTACAATACCGTGCTTGGTGCAAAGTATATAATTCTGACAAACGGGCATCAGCACCTCTGTGTAGAGCGTACCGAGGCAGATTATAAAATTCTAAAGGCTTTTCCGAAGATTATCTACTAAAAAGCATTATCACCTATATTTTTATTTTTTTGTAAATTTATTGCATATTTGAATAAATAGACATAACTTTACGAAAAATTATCTACTATATCATAACAGAGTGAATCCTAAAGATATAAAAAACATACCTAATCCTTAATTAACTTTAAATTAATCTATTATGAACAAAATTTTCGTCGCACAGGGGGGGGAATTTATTCAGCTCCTACCATCGAAATTGAGTCCTTTGTGACTGAGAGTGGTTTCTCCACTTCTGTAGAATTTATTGAGAGTCTTGAACCTGATGACACTTTGGTTTGGGACTAATTGCTGCATGTTAAACCAAAAAAAAGAGAAAAATGAAAAAGTTTTCAGTTATTTGCGGTTTGGCATTAGCACTGCTTACCGCTGGTTGTACAAATGACACAACCGAGGGTGTAAACCCTACTCTTACAACATCTATCTCTGTATCATTAGACCAAACTCGTACATATCTTGGCGAGATTAAAGATGGTCTCTATCCTATTCTTTGGAGCGAGGGCGACAAGGTAGCCATCAATGGTGTTGCTACAGCTATTCCTGCTGCCTATGTAGGTCAGAACAGCGCCTATTTCGAGGGTGTTGCCGCTGCCGACGACTACTCACTATTCTACCCTGCTACACTTCTTGACACTAACTCTACTGGAAAGAATATTTATACCATTTCTGATGTTCAGACCTTCGTAGAGGGTTCATTTGCTGAGAATTCATCAATTTTGGTTGGCTATGCTAAGCATGCTGCAGAGGGCGAGACCAAAGTTAGCCTCAAGAATGTATATGGCTACCTTAAAATCAACATCACTTCTGCTGCCGATGTAGAGGCAGTATATGTATCAGCCGCTGCATCTGAGGCTATCTCAGGTACATTTGAGGTTGATTACGATACAGCAGCCATCACTCCAGTTGCAGGTAATAGCATTATCCGCGTTATGGGCGTTAAGGCTACCGGTGGTGTTGCCAATGTTGTAGTAGCAGTTCCTGCCGGCAAGTATGCAGACGGATTTATCGTAAAGATTCTCGACAAGAACAATCGTTCTATGACTAAGACTATCGGTAAGACCGACGGTGTTACTATCGAGCGCGCACAACTCTACACACTCCCATCGTTAGCTTACTCAGCAAGCTCTACAGAGGATGTTGAGATTAACGATGCTACCGAGTTGCAGGCATTCCTCACTGCTGTTGATGCAGGAGACTATGCCGTTTGGGTAAACGCAAATGGCGAAGTTGTTTTGGGTAACGATATTGACCTTACCGGTGTTACCCTTACTTGCAGCGCAAGCACTGGAGATGCCGCTTTTGCAGGTGTATTCAATGGTCAGGGCTATGCACTGAAGAATTGGACTACATCCTCTGCTCTCTTTGCTGACAACAAGGGTACAATCAAGAATATCGTATTTGACAGTTCTTGTACGTGGACTCCTGCTACAGGCGATCAGGCTCTATTGGTTACAAAGAATAATGGTATAGTTTCGGGTATTACCGCAAATGTAAGCGTATCTTTTGATGCTGTTGCTATTGGCGCATCAACCACTATCGGTGCTATTGTTGCACGCTCATACAAGAGTGTTGAGAACTGCGTAAACAATGGCAATATCTCTATTACCAATATCGATTGGACCGCAGGCAACCTAATCGCAGGCGGTGTTGTTGGTTACGGTTGGTACAAAGCCGGCGAGACTCTTGTAGGCAACTGTGTCAATAACGGTAACATTACCTTCTCAACCAAACAGGGTGTTGCAGGTATAAGCTACTATGTAGGTGGTGTCTTGGGTGCTACATCAAGTGTTGCTTGGGACAGCCTTGCAGCTGATAGTGATAAGGGTATTATTATCAACTGCCTTAATACAGGTGATGTCTCTTGCTCACGCGCCAATACAGGCAATGGCACTTATGCCAACATCGGTGGTATTGCAGGTTATGTAGATGGCGACCTGGTAAATTGTGTGAACGAGGGTAATGTTTCATA
The DNA here is from genome assembly GCA_017474235.1 of Alistipes sp. Classification (GTDB taxonomy): domain Bacteria; phylum Bacteroidota; class Bacteroidia; order Bacteroidales; family Rikenellaceae; genus Alistipes. Next base: position 7,385 of record JAFVIB010000040.1, read on the forward strand.
TCTCTGTGTCAATAATACTGACAGTGACACTGCTATTACTCGTACAGCCGTTGGAGGTGTTGTTGCAGCTTGTACATTCTCTGTTACCGACTGTATCAACCGCGGTAAAGTTACAGTAACCGGTACTTTTGCAGCTGGTGGTGGTACTACTACACAATTTGTTGGTCGAGTTGGAGACCCTTGCGTTGGAGGTGTTGTTGCTCAGGTGGGTAATGCTCTTGCATTGGGCGATGAGATATCAGGTTGTTACAACTATGGCGAGCTTGACCTGAATTGTACTATGAGAGGTGCTAATGGTAGCTCATTCCATGCCGGAGGTGTTATTGGTCTTGCACACAACGATATTGAGAATTGCCACAACTACGGTAAGGCTACATTTGGCGCAGGCATGAAGGTTCACTATCTTGGAGGTGTTGTCGCTCGTACATACCAAAACAGTGTCACTATCTCGAAGTGTACTAACAATGCACCTCTCTCATTTAAATCAACTGCAGTAAGCACAATCAAGCCTCAGAACTATTTCGGTGCAGTTTGCGGATACGGAGCAGCTTCTCTTACAATTGACGAGTGTAGCAACTCAGGCAGTGTAACCGTTGAAGCAGGTCATGTATCTTCAAATAACAGTTATGCTGGAGGTATCGTAGGTCAGGCTTCGTCAAAGGCTACCGTTAAGGATTCCGAGAATAGTGGTAATATCAATATTATTCCGGCAGCGCAGTGGCGTGCAGGTGGTATTAGTGCAAATGTCGGAGGTACTATCTTACGCTGTACAAATACCGGTAATCTGACCGCTACATCATCTACATCAGACGGTATAGGTGGTATTGTAGGTTTCGGACAGGCTAATATCACAAACTGTACTGCAAAGTGTACTATTACAGGTGGTGCAACAGCCCCTTGTGGTGGCTTGGTTGGTGGACACGGTAATACTGCACAGAGCTGGAATGGCAATACCATTAAGATTAACATTACTACTACCGGTGCTTACAAAGGTATCTTCTGCGGTAGTAATACAGCTGCAAATGATGGTGCAATTTCGACTATCGGTGATGCCTCTACAAACTATGTTTTGAGTGGTTCTACACTCAATGGCACAGCAGTTACTGCTGACGATTGTTCAGACCTTGCAAAGCTCTATGGCAATATTACAAATGATGGTCACGGAGTTCTTGGCACTTATGGCGTAACATTCAAGACAGAGAACTAATCTAACTCGACAAATATCAATAAAAACCGTTGCAATCCTGCAACGGTTTTTTATTTATCCTATCTTATCGACAATAGCAGCAAAGCTCTCACGGTAGTTCTCGCCGATAGGGACATAGTCGTCGCCTGTCATAAAGACGCGACCCTTAGTATAGCCCGTAATATGGTCTATATTGACAATAAACGAGCGATGCACACGCACAAACTTATCTGACGGCAGTGCGCTCTCCATATTCTTCAGGCGGAAGAATGTAACGAGTTTTGTGCCATCAACAAGGTGGAGTCTGACATACTCTCCTGCACTCTCAAGATAGATAATATTTGCATAGCGCACAAGCGATGTCTTATGGTCGGCACGGATGCTGATACACTCTCGCTCAGTACTCTGCTCACTCTCCGGCAGCTGTTGTACCCCACCATCACGCAGGCGCAACAACTCCATAATAGATTGCGCTTTACGGGCAGAACGCTCAAAAATATCAAAGCTGAATGGCTTGAGCAGGTAATCGATAGCATCGAGCTTAAAGCCCTCAACAGCATACTCCGAGTAGGCTGTGGTAAAGATGACCATAGGATGGTTACCAAGTTCACGCACGAAATCTATACCGCTAAGCTCCGGCATATTGATATCCACAAAGATAAGCTCTGTAGAGTTTCCCTCTTGCAGCCACTGACGCGCCTCAAGTGCGCTATCAAAGCTCGCCAAGCGATTCAAAAACGGCACACGAGAGATATAGCTCTCCATCTGTCGGACAGCCAAAGGCTCGTCATCTATAACGATACAGCTGATACTACTCATTTTCAATAGGCACTTTAAGGGTTACACAATAGCTATCACTACTCTTTACAATATCGAGCGTATATCTATCGCCGTATATATGCTCCAATCGGCGAGAGACATTATCAAGACCTACACCACCGCCTTTGCTGCTGCTATTTTGGAAAAGTGAGTTCTCAAAACGGGCAACAACAGAGTCGTCTTCAATAGCGATATCGATATGGATATAGGAGTGTTTTTTACGGGCAATGCCGTGTTTAAATGCATTCTCGACAAAGACAATCAGCACCAGCGGCGGAACGGTCAGTGTCAATGGCATAGGATTAGGATAGTTGAATTTAATCTCTATATCCTGACAGTAACGAATACGCATCAGCTCGATATAGTTCTGCAAAAACTCAACATCTTTACTGAGCGGTATTCGCTCTGCTGTAGATTCATAGACCACATGGCGCATCATCCCCGACAGCTCGACAATACCTCTTTTGGCACTATCGGCATCAATATCTATCAGTGCGTGGATATTATTGAGCGTATTCATCAAAAAGTGAGGATTTATCTGATACTTAAGGTAGTACATCTCCGCCTCAACGCTCTCTCGAGCAAGGCGGGCATTATCCTCATCCTTCTGCATAGACTCATAGAACTTCTTGATTCCGATATTGGCTGCGAACATAAAGACACACAGCACAATATTCCAATACCACGCAAGATCGGCAAGCGTTGCCTGATGTGGCAGCACACCTAAGCCCGTAGTTCCGTCAGATATGACATGATACTGCTCAAGGCTCTCTATAAGAGCAAAGGCTACAGTAGTAACTGTAAAGGCTGTGATAACATACCACAATATACGCCCTCGGTTGAGCAAAAATGGGATTAATATATAGTTATTGAAGAGAAAAAGCGCAAGGTATGGAGTGATAATGCTCCACGCAAGAAATACCTTATTATAGAAATCCACATTCTCCTCAGCCATCAAAAATGAGTTGAGAATAGGAATCAGATATACCGCAATAAAGACAAGGGCGTAGAGGAAATTCTCGCCAATGGTCTGTTTACGGATAAGTGGCACTTTGCGCTTCATATCTCTATAACTTCAAAAAGGGGCGCATCTCTACGCCCCTATCACAAATTAATTTATACCCAACTTAGATACATTGTAGAGGTATCGCTTGATACTCTTCTTTGGTGTCTTCTCGAACTCTGATGGATAGATAGATATCGAAACGAGTCGCTCGTATGCAGCAAGCTGCGCATTGAGGTTCTTCAGATTCTCCTTCATCATCTCCTCCAAAGCTGTCTTATCGATATTCTCCTTCTCGCAGGTCTCGAAATCAGGCACTACAAGACCGTAGAGCTTGCCGTCATTCTCCAAAACAAGCGACTCAAGCACAAGTGGCATATTATTGAGCTTATCCTCAATCTCCTCCGGATAGATATTCTGACCACTACCTGTAAGAATCATTGTCTTGCAACGACCACGGATGTAGAGTGTACCATCAGGGTCTATTGTACCCATATCGCCTGTATGGAGCCAGCCATCTGCATCGATAGCATTCTTTGTATCCCTCTCATTCTTGTAGTAACCAAGCATAACATGCTCTCCGCGTACCAAAATTTCACCTGCAATATGCTGTGGATCTGACGAATCGATGCGTACATCTATCATCTGTTTCAGATAACGACCACAAGACGACGGTTTAAACTCATCAAAATGCTCTGTAACAGAGATAAGCGGACCGCACTCTGTCATACCATAACCAACAGTGAATGGGAAGTGAATCTTCATAAGGAACGACTCTGTCTCCTTATTCATCGGAGCGCCACCGATAACAAAGAGACGCAAGTTACCACCAAACGACTCGAGCAACTTCTTCTTAATCTGCGCAAATACAACCTCATTTACAAGAGGAAGCTTCATTGCAATACTAAGTGGACCCTTCTCAAGCAGAGGCATAATCTGCTTACGATAGACCTTCTCCAAAATCATCGGTACGGCACATATTAACTCCGGTTGTACCTTCTGAATTGCACTGATGAGAATCTTCGGCGTAGGGATACGACCCAGCAGATTAATATGACCACCTACTGCAAGCGGAGTAAGAAAATCTACAGTACAACCAAAGGCGTGTGCAAGAGGCAGGAACGCAAGTGTACGACCGCCCTTGTGGAAGAATAAATCCCCGTGTTTATCTGCAATATTTGCGATACAATAGACATTTCCTGTAAGATTGTTTACAGTCAGCATCACACCCTTTGAGTAACCCGTTGTGCCCGAAGTGTAGTTGAGCAGGATAAGCTGGTCGTTTGGCACATCTGCATACTTGATATCATCAACTGTAAAGCCCTTTGGATAACGCTTACGGTAGTTCTCTGTCATCTGATCGATGCACTTTGTCATCTTATCGCCACCACGCTCAAAGATTACATGGTAATCAGTAAGCGACATTACAGCCTCAACATTTGGCATCTGCTCCTCATCAAGACCATCCCAATAGCTATCGGTCAAGAACAAGAGTCGAGACTCAGAATGGTTTACAATATGTGTAATATCATTTGGAGTAAAGTCCTGAAGAATAGGTACAATAACAGCACCATAAGTCATTGTAGCGATATATACTACACACCAACGAGGAGTATTTCTACCGACAAGCGCGATTTTATCCTTTGGTTTAATACCGGCTTCGTCAAACATAATGTGCAACTTGGCTATCTCCTTCGCAAAACCGTAGTAAGAGTAGGTCTCGCCTGTAAAATAGTCTGTCACAGCACTCATCTCGCGATTTTCACGAAATGAACGCTCATACATCTTAATTAAGTTCTGTTCTAACATAAATTACAATATATAAATAAGGTGTTTATTCTATCTCTTCTTCCAAATATATGTTTTCGATTCACTGCCCGCCTTAAGTCGCGCAATATTAGACCTATGTGTCCACAACAACAGCAGAGCCACCGCTACCGAGAAGATTATAAACAGCAGCGATACCTCTCCACTTCGATTGTATGTAACAACAGAAAATATAGCGACAAAAATCGGGAAACAGCACCCCGCAACAATAGACGAAAGCGACACATAATGGGTAAAAACAAATACCACCAACCACACTGCAAAACAGAGCAGCGCGATGTGTGGCTGAATACCCGTAATGGCTCCTATAAGCGTCGAGACACCCTTTCCGCCCCTAAACGAAGCGAAAATAGGGAATATATGACCCAACACAGCAAAAACCACAGTGAAAATCTTAAGATTGATAACCCACGCCGAAGATATATCTGCATCAAAGCGCATGATGCCCATAAGCGTAACCGCCACAAAACCCTTCATAAAATCTATTGCAAAAACGGGTAAAGCGGCTCTTAAACCCAATACACGCAGCATATTGGTTGCACCTGCATTTTTACTACCGTGCTCACGAACATCAACACCGTAGTAGTGCCTGCCAATCCAGACGGCACTCGGTATCGAACCCAAAAGGTAGGCTACAACAAGTAGCACAAAAACAGCGCAATAAGTTACTATCATTACATAATTTATGCGTGTGCGTCACTGCAAAGATAGTAAAAATTTTGAAGATAGCAAATTATCAGTCTCTCTTCTAATGCCCGACAAAAAGATAATCCTCTTTACAACCATTTTATCCGTCAAATAGAATAACTTCTAATATAATTTTGTATCTTTGTTCTATGGAGAGAAAATTTATACTTTTAGTAGTGCTTGCAGCCCTCTTTTTGGGTAGTTGCAGCAGTGATAACAGCTATCAAATCATTGATGGTACAATAGTTTGTAACACTCCGGAGCGAGCAGAGGGTCAGCAAGATATGCTTGCCTTTGCAGCAGAGCCGTTAGAGAGTGTTCGTGTAGGTTTTATCGGTCTTGGTATGCGTGGACCGGGTGCTGTGCGCCGTTGGTGCCAAATTGAGGGTACTGAGATTGTTGCACTCTGCGACCTCAACGAGGAGGGTATTATCAAGAGTCAAAACCACATCGCTAATGCAGGTCGCAAGCCAGCTGATGTATATACAGGCAGCGAGGAGGCGTGGCGAGAGCTTTGTGAGCGTGAGGATATAGATATTGTCTATATTATGACCGACTGGAAAAACCACGCGCAGATGGCTCTCTACGCTATGGAGTGTGGCAAGCATGTGGCAATAGAGGTTCCGGCGGCAATGACTATGGAGGAGATTTGGGCACTGATAGATACCTCCGAGCGCACCCGCAAGCACTGCATACAGCTTGAAAATTGTGTCTATGACCGCTTTGAGATGACAGCTCTCAATATGGCTCAGCAGGGTCTGTTTGGCGAGATTCTCCATACTGAGGGTGCCTATATCCACTGCCTATCCGAGTATTGGGATCAATACTACAACAATTGGAGATTGGAGTATAACCGAACACATATTGGCGATGTATATCCTACACACGGCATCGGTCCTATCTGTCAGGTGCTTAATATCCATCGTGGCGACCGTATGAAGACCCTTGTGGCTATGAGTACAAGGTCTGTGTCGGGCGATAAGTATTGGCAGAAGATGTTCGGCGAGAGCTGTGGCGAGTTTGCAAATAGCGACCAGACCACCACTCTTATACAGACCGAACTTGGCAAGGTTATCCAGCTCCACCATAATGTTATGACCCCTCGCCCATATTCGCGCGACTATGCCCTTGTCGGCACTACGGGATATGCTACAAAGTACCCGTCAGCAGGTTTTCTGCTCGGCGAGCAGACTGTTGGCGAGGTCGATATCGAGAATCTCGATAGCCACCGTATGGTAGATCAGCAGACCTTCAACAAACTTATGGAGCAGTATAAGCACCCTGTAACAGCCCATACCGAGGTTATGGCAGCAAAGGTCGGCGGTCACGGAGGTATGGACTATATTATGGACTACCGCCTTGTATATTGCCTTCGCAATGGTCTGCCTCTTGATATGGATGTCTATGACCTTGCAGAGTGGTGCTGCCCTATCGAGCTGAGCGCACTCTCTATCACACACGGCTCAATGCCGGTAGCAATTCCGGACTTCACCCGTGGAGCTTGGCAGAGAATAGATGGCTATCGCCACGCGTGGGCAGAGTAAATACGACCAATGCTGTATTTGACAATAAAACCCCCGGATGGAACATACTAAGCGTATTTCCTATTCGGAGATTTGAGGGATATGCCGCAAATGCTGACTTTTCACGATAAAATCATTTTGTTGTCAGAGTGCTGTAGTTGTGGTGCATCGTGAAAAATCCCCGGATGGGACATACTAAGCGTATTTCCCATTCGGGGATTTGAGGGATGTGCCGCAAATGCAGTACTATCACAACAAAATTCGAGAGCCGTCAGATATCACAACCGGATATATCTCAGGCTTGTGACCATACTTCTCTGCAAACTGCTCGGTAACGGTCTTGACGAAGTTATCGTAGAGTTCCTCCTTAACGAGGTTGATGGTGCAACCACCGAAGCCGCCACCCATAATGCGTGAGCCGGTGACGCCACACTGCTCGGCAATAGTTACAAGGAAATCAAGCTCCTCGCAACTTACCTCATAGTCGCGTGACATCCCCCAATGGGTCTGATACATACGCTCGCCAACGGTCTGATAATCATCTCTCTCCAATGCATCGCAAACATCGAGCACGCGCTGCTCCTCGCCAATGACATAACGCGCACGGAGGTAGTCCTCCTCAGAGATTTGGTCTTTGATGCTCTCTAACTGCTCCATAGTTGCACCGCGCAAGAACTCCTGACCCAAGACTGCTGCCACGCGCTCGCAAGAGGCACGGCGGTCATTATAAGGAGAGCCGACAAGTTCGTGCTTAACGCAAGAGTTTACAAGCATAAGGCGATAGCCATGCTTGGTAGGGTCAAACGGGAAGTACGAATACTCCATAGAGCGGCAATCAAGGCGCATAAGATGACCAGCCTTGCCGTGAACAGAGGCAAATTGGTCCATAATACCGCACTTTACACCGCAGTAGTTATGCTCTGTACTCTGACCTATACGAGCAAGCTCAAACTTCTCAATACCAAGGTTATAGAGTTGATTAAGAGCAAAGGCAAAGGTACTCTCGAGAGCTGCTGACGAGCTCATACCTGCGCCGAGTGGCACATCGCCCGCAAAAACAGTATCGAAGCCACCGATAACACCGCCTCGCTTTATAATCTCACGGCAGACACCGAAGATATAGCAAGCCCAGCTCTGTGCAGGCTTATCCTGCTCATTGAGACCGAACTCTGCCGACTCGTTCAGGTCAAGGGCAAAGGCGCGCACCTTATCTGTACCATTGAGGAGAATAGCGGCAACAATACCCTTATCTACTGCTCCCGGAAAGACAAATCCACCATTATAATCAGTATGCTCTCCAATAAGGTTTATTCGACCCGGGGAGGTGTAGAGAGTAGCCCCCTCGCCATAAAGTTCAACGAACTTTTGAGATACTCTGTTTTTCATTTTAGTTTAGTTATAGTTTTGATATTGTGTATTTTACAGATGCTATAGCTCCGATATTGACACTAAACTTTCGAAGGCGTGCAGAGATTAGCATCTCAGTAGCATTACTATCTGATGCCAACTCGCCACACATACTGCACTCTATACCTGCGCTATTGGCTGCCGTGATAATCATAGTCAGCGCACGCACAACGGCATCCGAGTATGGATTATAGAGGTGCGCCACCTTGACATTTGCCCTATCTGCCGCCATAATATACTGCACAAGGTCATTTGTACCGATACTGAAAAAGTCGCAACGCTCTGCCAACTGCTCGGCAATAAGTACCGCTGCGGGGGTCTCTATCATCACGCCCACCTTGATATTCTCGTCATAGGCAACGCCCTCTGCCTTAAGTTGCTCTTTACACTCTTCAAGCAGTGATTTGGCAGTTTCCAACTCCGCAACATCGACAATCATCGGGAACATAACCCTCACATCGCCCTCGGCACTTGCGCGAAGGATAGCTCTGAGCTGTCGGCAGAACATCTCCTTGCAATCGAGTGAGATGCGGATAGCACGCCAACCCAAAAACGGATTCTCCTCCTTCGGCAGCCCCAAATATGGCACCTCCTTATCGCCACCAATGTCGAGCGTGCGAATTGTAAGAGGCTTGCCCTGACAAGCACGCACTGCAGCACTATATACTCTATACTGCTCCTCCTCGGTCGGCTCGCTGTTGCTCTGCATATAGATAAACTCACTACGGAACAGACCTATGCCGTCTGCACCCGCTGCAATAGCCCTCTCAACCTCCTCCACGCTACCGGCATTTGCAGTAACGGTTACACTCTGACCGCGATAGCTTACAGCCATTGCCGCTACAGCCTGCTGCTCGTTATGCAGATTTTGCTCTTGAAGTTTACGGTTAAGATAGCTGTTTACAGTAGTCTCATCAGGCTCGACAACGACCACAGCCTGATAGCCATCTACAATGAGTGTATCGCCCGAATTAATCTGTCCGACCTGCTCGCCAAGACCGACAACTGCCGCAAGAGAGTGGTTGCGCGCAATAATCGAAAAGTGGCTGGTTGCACTACCCTGTGCAGTGACAAAACCGCCTATCTTTGACAAATCAAGCAGTGCCATATCTGATGGGTAAATCTCCTCTGCCACCACAATATCACCCTGCTCTACCCCTTCAAACGGGTTTTGTACCCCACCCGACAGATTTGCCGATATACGGGCAAAAATATCCTTTATATCGGCAGCGCGGGCTGCTAAATACTCATCATCTATCGCCTCAAACATCGCCACCATCTGTTCGGCTGCCGCAGCAGTTGCTTCACAAGCACTTTCACCCTCTGCAATCTTTGACAGCACACTCTCCGACAGCATATCGTCATCAATCATCTCAAGGTGCGCCGCAAAGATGTCGCTATCAGTAGCAAGGCTCTCTATCTGCGCCCTACTTACTGACAAAGCATTGGTAAATAGCTCTTGTTCCTCCTCTTCCGTGCCCTTGATATGCGCTACGCTATCCACAGCACGAGAGACTACAAAGGCTCTGCCCATAGCAAGAGCCGCAGAGGCTACGACCGATGTTTGAAGAGTCTTCATTACTCTGTAATATTTGCAATAAACTCAACTACGGCACTCACATTTGCCTGCTCACTTCCGCCATCGGCTGTAACTGTGACCTCCGTTCCCGATTTAAGTCCGAGAGAGAGCACGCCCAACATACTTGTTGCGCTAACACTCTTTACAGCTGTGGCAAGTGTCACCTTACCGTCAAGCGACTTTGCCAACTTTACAAGCTCTGTAGCCGGACGCGCGTGCATACCGTTTGGAGCGGTCAATATTACCTTTTCTGTTACCATATTTTAGTATTTTTCTGTTATGCGTTTAATACATTATATATATCCATCGGATCATTAGTCGATTTGAGTCGCTCAAGTACCTGTTCATCATCCAACGCCTCGCTTACGCGTGCCAACAGCTCAAGATGCTCATCACCAACGCCGGCAATGCCGATAACAAGATATGCCTTCTCGCCATCAAAATCGACACCCTCAGGGTACTGTACAACGCTGATACCCGTACGGTGCACCTCTCGCTTGGCACTCTGCGTTCCGTGAGGAATGGCAATACCCATACCTAAATATGTCGTTGTGAGCTTCTCGCGCTCGACCATTGCATCCACATAGTCCATAGCCACATAGCCGCCCTTGACAAGTAGTGAACCAGCCTCGGCAATAGCCTCCCACTTATCGGCAGCCGATGCACCGACCTTTATAGACGAGAGTACAAGGACACCCGACTTCTTACTACTATTACTCTCAACCTCTGCAAGCTCCGGAGAGGCATCTTTACGAGATGCAAGTTCATCAAAGAGAGCATCAAGTGCAGGGTCCTCCAAGAAGTTCTTGATTGCGACAACTCTAACAGATGGGGCATTACCCTGTGCGCGTGTAGCAAGACCCTCCTGACATACAACAATATCTGCATCTGCCGGAATAGAGTTTACAGACGAATTATCAACCTTCAGATTAAGACCCAGCGGCTCTATGCGCTTGCGGAAACGAGTTGCGCCCAATGCACTGCTACCCATACCCGCATCACACGAAAAGACAATATGCTTTACAGCCGCAACCTTTGCAGCTCGCTCGGCATCAACCTTATACTTAGGCTTAAAGCGGTTTTCAGGCAGGGTATCATCAGACTTTGCACTGCGGCGAATAATAAGAGCCGAAGTGAGGAAGGTAACTGTGGCAGCAATAAGCACCGCACCTACAAGAAGCAGCGTTTTACCCTTTGGAGCCATAAGAATCACCGAGATAATACTACCCGGCGAGATAGGACCTACAAGACCTGCTCCAACGAGTGTCAAGAAGAGGATACTTGAAGATGCACCCAATATCATCGGGATAATCAGCAGCGGTCTTGAGAGGACATAAGGGTAGTAAATCTCGTGAATACCACCGATAAACTGTATCAGAACAGCTCCCGGTGCTGAACTCTTTGCTGCGCCCTTACCAAAAATCCAATACGCCATAAGCATACCGAAGCCCGGACCCGGATTTGACTCAAGGAAGAAGATTATCGACTCGCCGAACTCCTTAACCTGAACTGTTCCGAGCGGAGTGAGAATACCGTGGTTGATAGCATTATTAAGGAACATAACCTTTGCCGGCTCGATAAAGATAGATACCAACGGCAGCATATTGTGGTCCTTCAGATAGACAATACCCGACTCGAAGAGCTCTGTAACCCACGAAATAGCTCCACCCACACTCAGATAGCCCACAATGGCGAGTAACATACCCAAAATACCGAGTGAGAAGTTATTTACAAGCATCTCAAAGCCGGCACGAATCTTACCCTCGACAGCCTTATCAAACTTCTTAATCAGCCACGCAGCAAGCGGACCCATAATCATTGCACCGATAAACATCGGCACATCTGTACCTACAATAACGCCCGCAGTAGCGATAGCTCCGATAACACCTCCACGCACACCCGCAACATTATGACCGGCAGTATAACCAATCAACAGTGGCAGCATATAGGTAAGCATCGGCGAGACGAGCTTTGCCAAATGCTCATTCGGAAACCATCCTGTAGGGATAAATAGTGCAGTTATAAGACCCCAAGCAATAAATGCGCCGATATTGGGCATAACCATTGCGCTCAGTGCGCGACCGAAATTTTGTATCTTATCTCTCATAAGGTATTTTATTATTCAATGTGACAAATGTCATTCCACAAAGATAATAAAAGCATTTCAAAGTTCAAAATAAAGAGGATACAAACTATCGTTTCGTCAGCACCACATCTCGATTGGCGTATAGCTCTGCAAGACTGGCTAATTTTACTTGATATACATTACCGCTATCGTCGATATGGTTAAAGACAATCTCATCGGTGTACCAATTGAAGTGGTACTCACTACGCAAGTTGAGTGTATATTGACCATCAGCACCAACATTTATTCGACCAATACGAACTCCGTCTGCTGTGCGGGCGAATGAGACAAAGTCATACGCCGTTGCATTTCTAAGGTTACTACCCAACTCGTCATCCTGATACTTTATAGTACCTGCAATAAGCTCATTGCGTACCCTAAACTGCTTATCATAGAATACGACCTTATCCCTATTTGAAGATATTGTGATAGTACCTGCACTTGTGATAGATTTTGTTACAAACGGTATTCGTTTACGCTCGCCGCTCTGATTTGCGCCATCTGTCGTATCTTCATTCAGCACCACACCCGAGCCAAAAGCACGCTCGGCGTCTCTATCGGCATCAACCGTATAGACAAACAGACCCTCAGAGACCTCTTTAATCTTATCGGCATTTAGGTTACAACTTGCAAGTCGCTCACTATCAAGTGAAAGCATCGGAGCATTGATATATATCTCAAATGGCTCGCCAAACGGATCGACACTCAATCCGTCACGACCCTTAAATGATGTTACATCAAACGATATCTCTATATTTTGATCCGGCACATATGTCCAAACAAGTTCGCTCACACTCTCTGCTATCTCGCTTTGACCACTCTCATACTCGCCCTCTCCGCCAACCTGTGCAGCAAAGCGGAATGGGTGGTAGTTTGTAAGTTCAAAAATCACTGAACGGTATGTATTACCTGTATATGCCTCCGGAGTTGTCTGACCCGCCTGTAATGGCAGAGCCGAATAACTCTTGTTCTGATTTGATGCCAAACGGACAATATCCTCACTTACAGCGGTATTGGTCTTGAGATGAATAGTGTATTTACCAACATCCTCGCCTGTATTTGCCGTAGGATTTTTGAGCATAAACATAAATACTCGACCATTTGTCGATTGCGACCAATACTGCTCACTTACAGGGTAAAACAGAGCATCGTGGTCTTCGTGTCCGTGGTCGTAAAACTCCAAACTCTTGGAATAGACCATAAACTCGTCATCCTCGCCGGCATTGATCGCCGTATTATCCTGCTTATTAATCAGCTTAATGTCGAATGTTATCGGAGCATTACGCTTCTGCGGCACAAGACGATATAGCACATCCTCATCATTTGACAGATGTTCTTCGTCTCCATCTCCACCAATACCACCCTCGTCTGTTACCTTATTATACCTACTTAAACCCTCAAGAGTGATTGCATACTGACGCTCTGTAAACTGATAGACCTTTGTAAGGGTCTTAAAGAAGTCAGCCTCGATTGTAATAGTCTGCTCTTCGCCTTGGTCGTGAGTAAGAATTGTATGGAAATATATTCGCTGCGGACCAGGTTTCTCAACCGTATAGACATACTTATATCCATACTCATTATCAGCACCATATCCGCTATCTCCCTTTATAATCACAGGCAGACTCATTCCCGAGGAGGCTCGAATATCAAGGCTATTTACAGAGACCAACACATCAAATGGGAACAGCTCCTCCGGACAACTCTGCGGAATGGTAAACTTAAGAGTAACAAACTGACCTGTCTCGCCTCCGAAAATCTGAGTACCCACCCACGATGGGGTAAATGACTGATTTTTAAGCACTATAATATCTACCATTCGCTGCAAGCGACCCTTCTTTATAAGCAGAGTACCCTCTCGACGGATATTATCGCCCATCGGCAGCAACTGCAATTTTACCGACCCATCACCCGTCGAAGAGTTAAACGAGCGCGAAGCAAAGGTGTGGTTAGCAACTGTATTTTCGCCTGTCCACACGATATCTGCATCCTCCATAGCTGCGCCATTACGAGGAGTGATTGTATATGTAATATCAATCTCTGTTCCGGCAGCACTCTCCGGTAGGATGATATGCGTCTGATGAACACTAAGACTATATTTATCATCTGCAACAGCATCTACCCACGGGTCGATAGATACCCATACATTATTTGTTGCCGGAGCAGTAAGAGCCTCGGCAAAGGTCTTTTGACCGTATGTCAGCACACCTACTATATTGATGACATAAGAGAAATTTCGGCGCACCAATATTCTATCGCCATCCTCATCAATAAGCACAATTCGGTAGTACAGCTGCTCTGTCGAGCCGGGCACAGAGCCACGAATAATTACCGACACAGGATGCTCGCTATCGTTCTTACTCTCAAATATATAGTCCTCCTTTGCTGTATCCACATCTGTAATATCCGAGAGCAGAGACCTATTCTCCGGCAGCGTTACATAAGGCGTTGTTCCGGGCCACACAAAGCCCTCCTCCTCACTATATGGGCAGACCGTTCCAAATGCCTGACGATTTGTGGTCACAAAACCCGTAACATTCAGATATTCGGTTGTCCAATTGGCAATAGAGACCTTTGCGTGGTTACGGAGCAGCTTTATTCCGCCCTCAATCTCCTGCAACTGCTTATCTATCGTCTTATCAACACTCTCATCCTTAACAAAACGCGCCCAATATATCATCATACTCGACGCACCCTCCATAGCCGCCATAACCTCAGCCTCACTCTTACCACGAAAAGCAGCCTCATCAAACAGATTGGCATTATGGTTGGCTACAAAGTGTATTCGATGGGTCTCCTCCGGAATAATAGCCTCAAAAGTACCAGCTGTAGAGGCTGTGGTAGATAGCGTAGCATTGATAGTTGTGATAAAGAGACCGTAGTTACTAAAGCAGAACAGATCCATCGTGTGAATATCCAATCCATCGGGATCGACAGAGCGCACATCCACCCTATCAAAGCCCTCCGGAGTAGCTCTGAAGCTCACCTTAACAAATCCCGACGGGATGCTCTCCAAACGCTCAATATCGCCACTCTGAGAACAAGAGCCGGTCAATATTGCAACTACAGCAACCACTAATATATGGATAAATCTCCTCATAATCTCCCTCTATCTCTAATAGGCGTCTCGCACACATCGTACAGAGTAGCTCGTACCGCTATAACCCGTTGCTGAGTTTACGCCGTCACCATTCTTATCGTTAAATACTGCGCCACTCGCGCTCTCATAGAACACTGCATTGAGCAGGTAGTCGATAGCGTCGGCATTTGTATTTTTATAGCCCTGCAAGTTCATAATAATCTTAAGTTCCTGCTCTGTCGGCAGTCGCCAATCCTTATACTCTACCTTATTACCATTATCATCCTTAAACACCTCGACATACTCGCGGCAGTGGTCGGCAAAAATCTTATTGCGGCTCTCATTATTCTTTACCACCGAACTACCGAGGCTGCTCGTGTTGAAAAATCCGAGGCGTGACGCAATCATAAATGATGGCGAGACAAGCTTTGCATTATCCGCTCCGCTATCCGTAACCTGATTCTCATCAAGGCGCGGGCGACCAATCGCATAGTCCTTAGAGCTTGCAGTGACCCTAATTTGATACATTCGGGCATTACCATCACTCTCGGCAGAGGTTGTACTGCGAGAGCCATTATACCACTGATAGTAGTAGATATCTGACGAGCCGTCACTATTCTCTCTCTCGACACTCTTCGAACTCCAGAAACCTCTGTTTACATTAACTCCAAACCAACCTCGAGTAGCCTTTCTATACTCGTATGCTCCTGTCCAAGAGCCACCCGATGTCTTGAGCGCGAGTGTCGCATAACCACTACCCTCACGCTCGTAAGTACAGTCAAAGTCCTCACGATATGAGTACCAACTCTGCTGATTGACAACATAGATTACCGGATGCTGACGCACCGTAACATTCTCAAACAACTCTCCACTGTCATACCTACCATTACCGTTATCATCCTGATATACAATCAGTTTAATATATCGAGTTGTGTTATTTGTCGGCACCTGACTTCTAATATCGACTCTTCCCGCCAGCTCTCCGAGTGGTGTTGCACTGATGCCATACTGCGCAGGGTCTGCAATATCGGATACCTGTCCGAACTTATCGATACAATAGACATCAGATATCTCAACAGATACCGGATCGGATGACGAGAACGAAAGCGAAGAGTCATCTGCATCAACATTATGCATATCCACCTCGGTTGTATTGACATTCAGATACTTAATATTTGTATCTCCACCCACATCGATAACCTTCTCGCTCCACTCAATCTCCGAATATACCAAATCAGGCAACTCTGTCGGCTTTGACACCTCCTCCGCACCCGGGGCATTAATCACTGCCGAGACCTTATAGAGGTGGTTACGCTCAAACTTTCCACTCTTACTGAGCTGCAACTGATAGTAGCTATTCTCATAGACCGTTGTAACACCATTCTCTGTGTAAGAGATTGGTATATTTACAACCAACGATGTTCCGCGCTCAAAGAATGACTCTGTTCCTCGGTCGTGACTATAGAAGTAACCCGCAGCCGTCACCTCGGTATATTGAGAATCGACCTCTGTCCAATAGAAGAACTGCGCATTAGCACTCTTATCAGGGGTACGCAACATCGCATCATACTGATAATCAGGCGAAATATGAGTATTATACGGCATATTTCGGAAGTAGTATCCTGCGTGATAGTTTCTTACAAACTGCACATTATCGCCCTTCTTGAACGATACGACAACCTTACAAGCTGCACGCTCAAGAGTACACTCAAGCTCTGTATCATTGGCTGCATTGCCATCATTAATCACCACAGGGTCACTCTTGACAAGCGCATCAGGCACATAAGCCTGACCGTACATCAAAAAGTAGTCAGGAGCCTCCGGCACAGAGGTATCGCCCGTCATATGGATACGCTCATCTACCTGCGCAAGCATCTTGAAACCGTTAATATCTGTACAACCCTCAAATTGGCTGCTATCAAGCGTACTATTTGCCACAAGATAGACATAGTATTCTGCCCCGACATCAAAATCTTCGCGTGACTTTTGGAGGAACAGAGTGCCATTTGACGCACCCGAAGCCGCTATTCGCTCATAGTGGAACAGATTTTCGGTTGTGCTGTCAAATATAAGCACATCTACATAAGCTACCGCCGATTCGACAGCCGTATGCAGCTCTGTTGCTCTTGTGATAAGGTGTGCAGAGTTAATTGCAATACCTACCCTGCCGGAGGCTCTATCAATCTCCGGTAGCGGCTCAATATTACAGCCTATAACCATTGCAGCTACAAGCAAATTGAGCAGTATGTATCTCCAAAATCTCATTTACAACCCTATATTAATCTATGTGTCTAATCTTTATAATCTTCGGGTCAGTACCGCTATTGGGCCAAGCAATTGCATCAGCCTTACCGTTTATAAACAGATAGAGGTCTGTTCCCTCGTGCATCCAGCTTGCCTTATATGTGATACCGAAATCTATTGTATTGCCTGCTCCCTCGTTATTCTTCGGATAGACCTTTATATTATACCACGCTGTCGGGTCGGCAATATATTGATTTTCATCGGTCAGCTTTACGCCATTTTTATATACCACACACTCGTAGTTACTTGTCGAAGCATCAAATGTGGGTGTCCATATCTGACCCACAGGACCCGACATATAGAACCATATCGAGAATGCGCCTGCCTCATTGTCGCCATTGTTATACACCATTGTCGGCTCGGTTACAATATGAGGGTCTTCAGGAATATTTGTACCGTCGTCATATATATCATCCGGCAATACAGGGTTATGGTATGTCGGGTATGCCAACGAGCCATAATCCCAAGTATTTTCGTCATCAAACTCCCAATCGGCAACCGTATAGTCTATCATCAGTCCACCCGCAAGACCTACGATATTGTAGCGATAGATAGTATTACGGACAATATTATACATACTACCCTCAACAAATCGTCCGCCACTATACTGCCCGAATTGCAGTGCATCAGCAAAGGTCAATAGGTTGTCGGAACTATCTGTAAGCGCAACCGAGAGTGTTGTTGGCAGAGTGAGCGGGTCGGTATTCATATACTCCGGAATGTAGAGTATATACTTGCGGTCAGAGACCTTGCGGAACAGCACACCACCCGACGGCTGACGCATTGAGCGGTACTCATTCATAGAGTTGTCACGCACAAGCTCTGCCGTACTTGCTACACTACCCCAACCGCTCGGCAGGCAGTAGCCATACCTGTTTATAACATTTGCCGAGACACCACTCAGCTTATAGTCTGTCATCTCGTCCGACAGCACCACCTCGACCTTTGCCATAGCGCGCAGCAGCTCTATATCGCCTATATCCTGCTGAGCCGACAGATCAAGTGTAACCTGCTCCACACCCCACATCGGAATTGCACCCAAACCATCCGATACTACGGTATATTCAAAGCTCGGATTGTCTGCCGCATTACCCTCTGGACAATTTGCATAGACCATTATCTTATAAACGCCCCCTGCTGTAAGAGTCAGATGTGATATATCGCCGACAATGCGGGTTGTTGTTCCGCCATCTACCCAAGTATAGAGGTCTTTAACCTCCCCGACTATTGAGTTATCGGCATTATGCACAACCACACGCAGGCTCTGCATATCTATCTTATTCTCAAAATCGTCGCCACTCTCCTTTGTGTAGTCATCACTACCCCAAGTTGTACGAGTACCACTCTTTGAGAGTGAGAGTGTAAAGGCTATTCGATGCTCTCTACCGTCACCCTGCATCTGATTTTCGTCAATAGCACCACAGGCGGCAAAAATCATTGCCACCAGCCCCATAAAGATATATGCCATCGACCTAAACACCTCTATAACTCCTTATTATCAATTACCACTCTCCACGAGTTGATTATAATCTGACTTGAAACCCACTCTCCATCGTGGATAAAGAAGGTCATATTATACTCATCCTGACGGTCGAGATACTCCTGATCATCCATCGCCTTATTGTAGTTACCCTTAACAAGCAGCGCATAATCTACAATAGGCACAGAAAGTACCTTTTTACCGTTACTTCTATTTGTCACGACTAACAACGGACGGCTATCTGTCATCAGTCGCGCCGTAGTAAGCTCGGCAACAGTCACCTGCACATCGCTTGCACGCACAGCTGCCGACTGCGTATCTACATCGACATTACCTGTCACTATAGACCACGGGCGATACTCTATCTGCTCATCCTCAAGCAGAGAGTTGTCATAATCCATCTTACCGTTACTATCAACAATAGTAAATTCCAACTCTGAACTATCTACAGCCTCCACTTCGCCCTTTGAGGAGGTCTGCTGCAATATTATTCTGAAGTTATTTGTATTCTTTGTCAGCGACATAACCTCCGTATGCACGCCTGCAACATCGGTATAGTCAAGAGTCATCATACCGTGATATAGGGCACTCAAATCACTATCTACATACGCCCCCGCACCGCTACTCTTACGCGCCATAGTACACTGCATCTGGCTGAGTGTTGTCTGACCCTCAACGGCTGTCGGCACTGTAAAGCTACTACCATCGACACCGCACCACGCCAAGAGCGTATAGCTATCCGGCTCGAGCTCTATAACCATTGCATTGCCGGCATCCTGCAACTCTGCGGCTGGCGCAACCTGCTGATGCACCAACACTGATTGGCTATCAAAGACATAGAGTGCCACTGACGGAACTTTTGCCTCAAAAGCATCTGCGAACTCCATATTTCGGTCATACTTGAACTCTATTCTGTACTTTACCGAGCAGTCGCCCTGCTGATCGTATATCACTCCGCACGCCATCAGTGCAGATGCCATAAAGACAACTGCCGTCACTCTGATTTTTGCCATATAAGCAGCGATGTTCATCACTTCACAATTTAATTTGAACAAATATCTTCAATCTCATCCATCTCTGCACCCTACTGCGGTGCATAAATCTTAGGAAGCAGTGGGAGATATCCCACCCCCACTGCTTAAGGTTGGGTTTTACTCTCCCAAAACAGCATTCTGATTAACAAGTCGCCAAGCCAAAATCTTAACCTCTGATGCAATGTAAGACTCGTGATCTGCAGGATCCTCCGGATTTACAATCTCCTGCTCCATATTGTAGATAGGAGTACCGAAGCCCACAATGTTGGTAATTTTAATCTTATAGCTGTGGTTACGAACAACACCAAACTCGCCATCATTACCTGAGCCTTCTGGAGCCAAGTGTCTTACATCTACTGTGTAGTATGTCTTACCATTCTTATAAACCTGAGCAGGGGCAATCTTTGCAAGCTCTGTTGCAATGTTTATCGTAGTATAGGTAGCACCACTCTTGCTGGACCAAACCTTAGTAGCACCAGCAGCTGAAGGGGCAAATGTAACAGTGTAACCCGCTGTTGCAACACACTTAATATCATCTTTGCTAATTGAAGTGTATGTCGTACCACCTACACCATCATCTACACCGCTGAAGATTGTGCTTGCAAGGGTACCTGCAACAGCCTGAAGCAGAGCATCCTCGCCTGCATACTGAACACCAAGCCACTTTGCCAACTCTACAGAAGCGCTTGTACTCTTGTCCTGCAACTGTGCGATAACTACAACCTTTGTACGGTCAGCAGCTACTGCATATGTATTCTCGCCACAATACTCAGAGTCGGCAGGTTCAGAGAGCATTTCATTCAACTTAAATTTATTGAAATCTGGACCCCAATCATTAACAGAAGTAGCCCAATAAGAACGATAGTGGGTAGGGTCATTCCAAGCAAAGCCGATAGCACCATCAGTCCAAGTAGGCTCAATATCCTTAACAATTTTTGTCTTATCCTGAGTTGATACCAAGCCCCAATTGAGAACCTTTACCTTTACATCCTTCTCTGCTGCCTGAGCCGCGAGGTCAAAACCATCTGGCTCAGCAACTGTAAGTGTAACCTTTGAAGCCAAACGCTCTACATGCACAACTACAGGTGATGCCGAAGCTGCTGACTCTGAATTTGCCACATTAACACCCGAGATTGTCGAGGTAACTACATCCTCGCTATCCTCTGCATATACAGATGTAGCCATCACAAACTTGCCGCTTGTACTCTTGATATCACTCTGCAAACCTCTCACCTGATTCAGTGTGAGCGGTGCTCCGTCATAAGTGTAGTTCAGAATGGTAAACATCTGTGTCGGAACAGCCTCCTTATAACCGCTAATCACAACAACAGGATCTGCTACCTCCTCAATATTGGCATCTGAACTCTCCGTAGTAAATGTCAGTTCTGTTGAGTAGTAGTTTACATTTGGTCCTGTTAAAGGCTTAATTACATTTGCAGGGTTGCCGTCAGCGTCAAAGAAGAAGAATACTGCATTCTCAACAGCATTCTCAGCGTCGCTACCCTCTTCAAAGTCA
Organism: Alistipes sp.; assembly: GCA_017474235.1. GTDB lineage: Bacteria > Bacteroidota > Bacteroidia > Bacteroidales > Rikenellaceae > Alistipes. The sequence continues at coordinate 28,951 of JAFVIB010000040.1, forward strand.
GAGTCTTCTGCACGAGAGAGATCACCGGCAGCCTTGAGCTTTACAGCCAAGTAAGATACATCACCCTCATTAGGATTGACCACCTGATTCTCGTCATTGCCTTCTGAACAACCCACAATAGTTGCCAAAGCCAAAAGGCTCAACAAAATTCTTGAAGTTTTCATAATTGTAATGTTTTGTTTAGTTAAAAAATATTAATTGTTTGATTATTTTGTCAAAAATGGTTCAAGCTCCACAAGTGCTACACTCGCCTGTGCCACGCCCTCGCGCTCGGCAATCTTAAAGAGAGTTTTTGCCCTCTGATAGTCCTCCATAAGGGCTGCATAAGCACCGCGGGCATAGACAGCCTCTGACGAGTCGCCCGCACGATTAAGATACCTCTCGGCAGCTGTCATATCTCTCTTCTGCATAGCCGAATTGGCAGCATTAAGGTTTGCAATCTCGTCATTAGGGAACATTCGCACAGCAATCTCAAAGACCTCGTGATGCTCATCGCTACCCGGCTCGTAGCTATTTGCCACAAGGTATAACTCCTCAAGGCTCAAATTCTGCGGAGCGGTAGCCATAACCTGCTTAATATCCTCAATATTGCTATAACTTCTTACTGTATATTCCACCTTATAGTCAGAGTGGCGCAGTGTCGGATAGACAAACTTGAGCAAGAACTGATAATCCTCCGGATAGCTTGCACGAATTGCCCTATCCTTTACATCAGGCTCCTGCGGGCTATCGATAATTGCGAGTATCGACTCTCTATTCTTAAGATTTGACTGCACAACATAGCGACGCAGCGACTCCCAATCCTCCGCCTCATAAGAGGTCGAAATAATACCATCCTCAAAGTGTTCAAGGCTCTGAACATAATTTACAAGCGCCTCTGTACGCTTCTGCGCCAAGTAGCTGTTGTGCTTATAGCTACCCTCCGGAGATGCGTAACCCTTGACTGTCAGGGCGGTAATAGTCACATCGCTATTATCCTTAACATTGTCAATAGTAGAGATAATCTTCTGCAACTCAACGGCATTATTACGATAGTCAGGTGCAATCACTGTCTGATTTACAGGGAAATCGACAAACGCCTGACCGCTAACTTCGCGGTGCTTTACCCCCTCTGCCTGTGGCTTAAGATAGACGAAGGTTGGATTATAGACAATCTTCTCCGTAACGGTCTCGACAACAGGTGTAAAGTAGCTGCCGAGCAGCTCCTCGCCCGTACTTCCGAGCTTTGTATTACAGCAACCATATACCGAGCGATTAAAGACCAACTTTGCACCCTCCATCCACTCCTGATAAGGGAGAATAGAGTGATAGACCACCGTGTCGGGTCTATTCTTAGGGCGGAAGCTGCGCTCACTCTTACCCGTGATAGTACTCTTACCATCACGCACATAGTAGAAGTAACGCTGACGACCATACAGACCCACTGACGCGAAGTTTAGCGAGTCCTGACCATTGACCATTGCAGGAGTAAGAAGTACTGCGCGATTTGACTTAACCTTCAGCTGGCTCAAATCGACATCCATCTCAACCACCATATAGTTTCCATTGCGCTCCAAGCGGATATTATCGACCTTAGCACCCTCAACATCGGCAAGAGCCATAAAATAAGTAGCGAGGGCAAAGAGTGTAAATACAATTCGTCTCATAGTCACACTTTTTAGAAGAGATAGACAAAATTAACAGCCAACTTTGTTGGACCAAAATAGTGGTGATTCAAATCGGTATTAACCTTACGACCGCAACCGGCACACTCGAACTCGTCAAACACCGTATAGGCATAACCGACACCCGCCTCAAGCTCAAGATTCCAATGGCGACCCAGCACAAAGGCGTAACCATAACCTATACCCGCACCGGCAAACCAACCCTGATACCTATGAGTGGTAAGGTTTGAGAGATTTGTACCCAAGAAGTTGATGCTGTTCTTGATACCGCCAAAGTTATACTGACCGCCGTGCAGATGGAGAGCCAAGAAGTGACCCATAAATCTGTCGCAGAGCCAATAGCGCACCTCCGGCTGCACAAGGTAGTGCTTCCAACGCTTGTCGTTTTTCATAGTCCACGCATTGAAATTACCCGATACATCAAGACTCCATCGAGGAGCCAAACCGACCTCAATACCGGCACTTATCGTAGCTGTAAGGTCATACAAAATATTGCTCTTTATGGCAACATCATTTTGACCCTTTGCACCAAACTGTACAAGGAGTCCAAACAAGAGTAGGATATAGTATTTTGATCTCATATACACTCAGAAATTTAACCTGACAATCCTAACCGCACATTCTCACGCGATAAAAATAGGTAAAATTCCGCAAACTTCAAAGAAATATACAACCTATTAATTAAATACCTTCGGACTACCCCTCCCTAAACGCCTTATTATCAACATAATACAAGATGTGCCGACTATAATAAATTTTATAGTCGGCACATCTTTATTATACTCTATCAACTACTCTTTCTCCTTACGGAACTTATTGCGGAGCTTTGTCGGAGTATCGCCCAAATACTTCTTACAGTACTCTCCAAGGTGGCTTGAAGAGGAGAAGCCGTACTTCTTTGAGATGTAGTATATCGGAGCATCAGTCTCTACCAAATCGGCAAGAATTTCATCCTTACGCTGTATGTGCATCCACACGCCCGGAGTATAGCCCGGATAGTGACGACGGAAAATCACATTGAAGGTATTAATGTCGTAACCACAGAGCTCTGCAAGGTGGTTCAGATTACGAGCCTTAACTCTATTGCCCTCAACCATAGTGCGGAATGATACGGTATGGTCAAAGAGGTTGAAGAGCAGATTTGCCAGCACCTCAACATCGTAATAGAAGCGGAAAGTAATAAAGAGTAACTCTATAAACGACTCGTGCATATGAGCACAGCCGACACCGTCATTCATATAGCGACGCAACAGCACAATAAGCTCTGCAAGTTGCTCACTGATTGGAACTGCCTCAAACTGATACTTAAAGTCTTTATTCTCTTTTACATACTGCATCAGCGAAGCTATGTCACACGCTGCACCCGGGCGAGAGAAGTATGCCACAACAACTGTCAAATCCTCCGCAGCTTCAATATTATAGTGTCCGCAGTGGTAACAGAAGAAGAGATTTCCGGCTACAACACTATACTTATCACACTCCTCAGAATCTACTACACAACTTCCAGAGAGTACAAATACCAAATGGTTTACATCTCCCGGCTCAATAACAAATGTCGAGCCGGCAGTATAACTCTTTTCATAAAAACCAGCAAAAGGCTTCTTTGCTGATGGGCAAGATGGAGGACAAGGTAATTTCATAGGATTAGTGTTTTATCTTATAATTTTATCTGTATATCATATTTACCACCACAAAGATAACTCTTTTTTTGTATTAAACAAATTTTTTAGATAAATTAATCGATATTTATATGATTAATTGTTAATCTCTGTGTTAATAAAAAGTTAAATATCTGTATTGGCTTCTCTTTTTTCATTGTTTTTGCTACCTTTGCATCGAGATATGAAACGAATACTCTCAATACTCATCATTGCCTTTATCTGCGCAGTAGCTCTATCGGATAGCCATTCTGAAGAGTTAAGAGAGTCATCTGCAATAACATACACCTCCGTTGCGGAGCTCACTGAGAGCTATCCATCTTCATCGATGTATATCAACACCTCGCGCCAAAGCTCTTCTGTACCTATGGCGCGTCGCGTAGTGTCGCAGCACAAGCATTGCAAGATTGCCGCTCTGACAGAGCAATCTCAGCCAAAGAATATAAGCATCTATATATCAGAATATTACAACAATCAGAACTATCTATGTTCGACACTGAGTCTTATATACCGATTAAGGAATATTCGTATTTAATACCATTCTGTTCAAGCCAACCTAAAAACAGATGTATAACACAGTTCTTCACATATAAGACAATAATGGAATATATTATACTCGCCGTTGCCCTATTGGCAGTGGTGTTTGGTGCAGATAATTTGGTAAGCGGTTCGGCTGCCATTGCACGCATATTTGGAATATCCGACTTTGTAATCGGAGCTATAATTGTAGGTATCGGAACATCTTTTCCGGAGCTGATTGTCAGCTGCATAGGAGCCTTTAAGGGCAATGTCGATGTAGCCATTGGCAATGTTGTAGGCTCAAATATATTTAACATTCTCGGCATTCTCGGTGTTACGGCACTGATATATCCCGTAGCAGTCAAGCGCGACAATATCCGCTTTGAGCTGCCACTCTGCATCGGTGTTTCGATACTTGCGACACTACTTGCATTCAACTTCTTCAATGGCAATGATGTTATTATCGACCGTATAGACGGAGCAATACTGCTGCTGTTCTTTGCGGCATTTATCTATATCAGCTTTGTCCGTGACCGCAAGAAGGGTATTACCACATCAGCAGAGGAGGAGAGACCACAGAAGCTATCTATCGCCATTCTTCGTACTATCGGCGGACTTGCAGTGCTTATCACAGGCTGTCACTTCTTTGTTGATAGTGCCGTCAATATCGCTACCGAGTGGGGTGTAAATGAGGCTTTTATCTCAATCACACTCATCGCCTGCGGAACATCTATGCCGGAGCTTGCAGCCTCTGTCGCTGCCGCTGCAAAACGCAATACCGACCTTGCTTTGGGTAACATTGTAGGCTCAAACATCTTCAACATAACATTTATTCTCGGACTCAGTTCACAGATTACACCACTCTCGGGCGGTGGCATCACTTTTGTCGATTATACGGTGATGATTGGCGCAGCTGTGCTACTGCTTCTGATGAGTATGAATAAGAAAATCTCTCGCGCAGAGGGTGGAGTGATGTTTACAGCCTTTGTTGCATACAATATATACTTAATATCAACACAAACCTTATAATAATATGTTTTTACAACTTTTAACCCTGCTTGGAGCTCTTGGAATGTTCCTCTACGGAATGAATATGATGAGCTCCGGACTTCAGAAGACCGCAGGTAATCGTATGCGCAACCTTCTTGGAGCAATGACCTCCAGCCCTTTCAAAGGTGTGATGACAGGTCTGACCATTACCTCAATTATTCAATCTTCAAGTGCAACAACCGTTATGGTTGTCGGCTTTGTAAACGCCTCACTGCTGACGCTTAATCAGGCTATCGGTGTGATTATGGGTGCAAACATCGGTACAACAGTTACCGCATGGCTCGTAGCACTGCTCGGCTTTAAGGCAGACATCTCTATTTTTGCAGTGCCACTGATGGCTGTGGGCTTTCTAATGAGCATCGCAAAGAGCGAGAAGTATAAGAATATCAGCGAGTTTATTATCGGATTCTCGCTCCTCTTCCTCGGTCTGTCGCTGATGAAAAATTCAGTACCCAATTTGAACGAGACTCCTGAGATTCTCTCATTTATCCAACAGTGGACCGGTTATGGTTTCGGCTCTGTGCTTATCTTCCTTGTCTTTGGTACTGTACTGACACTTATTCTCCAGTCATCGAGTGCAACAATGGCTCTGACACTTATCATGATGAGTATGGGTTGGATTCCATTCGAAATGGCAGCAGCTATGGTACTTGGAGAGAATGTCGGAACTACAATTACAGCCAATATCGCAGCAGCTGTCGGTAATCCGAATGCACGCCGTGCCGCTCTTGCGCATACATTCTTCAATCTATTTGGTGTTGTCTGGGCACTTGCTCTCTTCCGCCCATTCCTCTCGTTAGTTGGTACAATCATCACATGGCTGGGCTACCCAGACCCTACCCTTATCGACTACTCATCAACTATCGCTGCCGGCTCTGTAGAGTCAACAGCAGCACTCTATGGCGTATCTATGCTCCATACACTCTTCAACACATTCAACACCTGTATCCTTATTTGGTTTATACCTCTGATTGTCAAGTTCGTAACTTGGGCTATCAAGAGCAAGCCGGAGGATGAAGAGCAGACCGTCCGCCTTAAGTTTATCAACGCCGGTCCTATGGGTACTGCCGAGCTTGCATTGGAGGAGGCTCGAAAGGAGATTATCCATTTTGCACAGATTAACCACAACGGTCTTGGATATATCCGCTCAGCTATCCGCGCACAAAAAGAGGAGGAGTTTGAGACTTTCCGCAAGAAGTTGGTAAAGTATGAGGAGATTGCCGACCGTATAGAGTACGAAATTGCAACATTCCTCAATGCTCTGCCACAAGAGAGCATCAGCGAGGATACCCGCCAGCAAGTAAAGGCGATGTATAAGATTATCGGCGAGCTCGAAAGCCTCGGCGACTCAGGCGAGAGCATCAGCCGTATTCTTTCACGCCGCAATATCCACAATAAGAAATTCTCTGAGCGCGACATTGAGAAGATTGATACTATGCTCAACCTTGTCGATAACGGCTATAAGATTATGATTGACAACCTCCAGAACAACAATAACGGACCGGAGGAGCTTCGCCGTGCTGTCGATTGCGAGATTGAGATTAACGATATGCGCAACACCCTTCGCGAGGAGGAGATTCTGCGCATCGAGAGCAATGACTCTGAGTACCAAAACAGCGTCTATTACCTCGATATCATCTCCGAAATAGAGCGCATGGGCGACTTTATGATTAACATCTCCGAGGCTCTGCAACGCAAGTAGAGTACCTATTGTAGAATATATAGCCTGCTAAAATATTAGCAGGCTATATCTTTTATACATACTCCATAAAATAGAAAGTTTGATTTTCAAGACCGCCGCAACCGGAGGGCAACGCCCGCAGGTAGGAGGTTGAATAAAAAGATGTGGTTTTAGGCTTGCGAAGCGCGAAAAAGCGCAGTTTACTCGGCGTAAATGAGCATTTTGAGCGCGAATATAACGACAAAATAGACTTTTTATTCAGCCTACAATCTCGCCAACAGGCGGTACTTGAAAACCGTTGTGAGAGGGATTGGCTCCCTGCGGTCGCCGATCCCTGTACTCCTTAAGTTGCAAGAGAAGATTTTTGACCGCCGCAACCGGAGGGCAAAGCCCGTAGGTCGATGAAGATTGGGGTCAAGCCTCAATCTTCATCAATCTCGCTAACAGGCGGTACTTAAAAAC
>JAFVIB010000004.1 GCA_017474235.1 Alistipes sp.
GCTACGCAGTACTGCCCGCTTTTTCGAGAAAAAGCAGGCAATCGTAGCGGTTTTCAGACAGCACTGCTGTTGATAAAAATAGTGCTTGACTTTGCAAATAAACTTGCAGTCAGCACTATTTTTTATCATCTCCTACGGAGATTCTGAAAACCGAAAAACAATTCGCCGATAATATATTATAAAATATTTACATTCCCCCTAAATCCCCCTTTGACAAAGGGGGACTTGGTCGCATAGGAGGGCAGAGAAATCTGACCTCCTATGCTCCGAGGTGCAAATTAGCAGCTATGTTGCTATCAATATTTTCGCTATCTACCACTAATTACGCTAAACTCCGATTATAGCTTGCACCCATTTTGTTGTCAGAGTTTGCACTCTGATACTTTCTTGCACTCATTTTGTTGTCAGAATTTGTACTCTGTCTCTGTCTTGCACTCATTTGTGCTTAGAAGGGTGCAGATGCCACGCTCGATGAAAAATCCCAGCGATGGATAGTACTTATGCGTACAGCCATTGCTGGGACTTTTTTATTAGCGGCAGCAGGTGCGCCCTTATAAGCGCAAATGCCGCGTTATCACAACAAAAATTAGAATTCGGAAGTAAAATGAAATCTAATCTCCGGAAACTTCTCCTGCGCCAAAGCGAGTGCATAGCTGGTATCGGCGAGGAAGACATCGCGTCCGTGTTTATCGAGTGCCATATTGGTATGTTTACGACGCTTGAAGTCTGCGAGTTGTTCAGCATTATCGCTCTCGATCCAGCAGGCTTTATGTATTGAGATTGGCTCCCAGCGGCACTTTGCACCGTACTCATGCTCAAGGCGATACTCGATAACCTCAAACTGAAGTGCGCCTACGGTACCGATAATCTTACGACCATTGAGGGAGGAGACAAATAGCTGTGCCACACCCTCGTCCATAAGTTGGTCGATACCCTTTGCGAGCTGCTTGAACTTCATAGGATCGGCATTTTCGATATATCGGAACATCTCGGGCGAGAATGACGGGATACCTGTAAATTTCAGTTTCTCTCCCTCGGTAAATGTATCGCCGATTTTGAAGTTACCGGTATCGTGCAGACCGACGATATCTCCCGGGTATGCGAAGTCGATAACGGACTTTTTCTCCGCCATAAATGCGGTAGGAGATGAGAACTTCATACTCTTTCCGCTTGGCACATGGAGGTAGTTTTTATTTCGCTCGAAGGTACCGGAGCATATCTTCATAAAGGCGATACGGTCGCGGTGGTTCGGGTCCATATTGGCGTGAATCTTGAAGATAAAGCCTGTAAGTTTCTCCTCATTTGGCTCTACGAGGCGGGTCTGCGTTGTTGCAGGGCGTGGGGATGGAGCGATGCGGATAAAACACTCCAACAGTTCACGCACACCGAAGTTATTGATTGCCGAGCCGAAGAATACCGGAGCAAGGCGACCGGCAAGGTATTGTTCGCGGTCAAACTCCTCATATACACCCTCAACAAGCTCTACATCCTCACGGAGTTGATTTGCATAACGCTCTGTGATAAGTTTGTCCAGTTCCGGTGATGAGATGTCGTCAAACTGCACTGTCGAAGCATCAGCAGTCTGTCGCTCATCGGATGTAAAGAGGTTGATATTATGCTCATAGAGGTTATATACGCCCTTAAAAGTAGGACCACTTGAGATTGGGAACGAGAGTGGACGAACACGAATCTGCAACTCGTTTTCTACCTCATCAAGCAACTCAAACGGGTCTTTGCACGGGCGGTCGAGCTTATTGATATAGACCATAACAGGGGTGCTTCGCATACGGCAGACATTCATCAGCTTTCGAGTCTGCGACTCCACACCCTTTGCGCCGTCGATAACAATGATTACTGCATCTACGGCTGTCAGTGTACGATATGTATCCTCTGCAAAATCTTCGTGACCCGGGGTATCGAGGATATTGATTTTAACACCCTTATACTCAAAGCCCATTACGGATGTTGCCACAGAGATACCTCTCTGTCGCTCAATCTCCATAAAGTCGGATGTTGCACCCTTCTTGATTTTATTACTCTTTACAGCTCCCGCGATGTGGATAGCACCACCAAAGAGCAACAGTTTCTCTGTCAGTGTGGTCTTTCCGGCATCGGGGTGCGCAATAACTGCAAATGTTCTTCTTCTTGTAATCTCCTCTTGTAAAGCCATCAAAGGTATATTCTATAAATTATGTAAATGGTATTTCTATCGTTACTTCTGCGGTGGGTAATCTATTGTATAGTGCAGACCTACCGACTCGTGACACTCTCGCGCCTGCTTGATTGTCAGATAAGCCACAGCAGTCATATTACGCAGTTCACATAGCTCGCGGCACGGCTTTGTACGGTTATAAAGTTCCTCTGTCTCCTGCCAGATAATAGCAAGACGCTTCATTGCGCGCTCAAGACGCAGATTTGAACGGACAATGCCGACATAGTTAGACATTATAGTCTGCAACTCTCGGCGATTTTGCAGCACAAGTACCATCTCCTCCGCCTCAGCAGTGCCCTCGAAATCCCAATCCGGAATACCCTCCTGAAAATCGACCTTATTAATCAACTTCGCTGTATGTTTTGCAGCCAAATCGGCATATACAACAGCTTCGGTAAGAGAGTTTGAAGCAAGACGATTTGCGCCGTGCAGACCCGTGCAAGAGCTCTCGCCAAGGACATAAAGGCGACGAATAGACGACTCGCCATTGCCATCTACAACCACACCACCACAGCAGTAGTGAGCAGCCGGACATACAGGAATCATCTGCTTTGTAATATCTATACCAATCGACAGACACTTCTCATATATATTCGGGAAGTGCGTGCGAGTCTGCTCTGCCGGCATATGGGTAACATCGAGATATACAAACTCCTCGCCTCGAATCTTCAACTCGTGGTCTATCGAGCGAGCCACAACATCTCGCGGAGCAAGCGACTTCATCGGATGATACTTATCCATAAACTCCTTGCCATTTTGGAGTTTAAGTATCGCTCCATAGCCTCTCATCGCCTCGGTAATGAGGAATGACGGACGCTCGCCCGGGTGGTAGAGAGCTGTCGGGTGGAACTGTATATACTGCATATTCTTGGTAATCGCCTTGGCGCGATGACACATTGCAATACCGTCACCTGTTGCTACTGTCGGGTTTGTTGTTGTGTTATAGATATTTCCACAACCACCGGCAGCCACAATGGTAAACTTTGCCAACATAGTCTTTATCTCGTCGGTATCCGTATCGAGGATATAGGCTCCAAAGCAGGCAAGACCCCTTGTGTGTCGGGTGACAATCTCGCCCAAATGGTGCTGCGTGAGCAGGTCAATAGCGAAATGGTGCTCAAGAATTGTAATGTTTGGATGAGCCTTCACGCTCTCAATCAGCGCACGCTCAATCTCGGCTCCTGTCAAATCCTCATGATGAAGAATACGATGTTCCGAGTGTCCGCCCTCACGATGCAGGTCAAACAGACCCTCCTTGGTCTTATCAAAGCGTGTACCCCACTCGATAAGGTCTTTAGCTGCCTGCGGAGCATTGCGCACCACCGTCTCCACAGCCTTAAGGTCGCACTTTCCTGCGCCGCAAATCAGCGTATCCTCAATGTGCTTCTCAAAAGTGTCGGGGAGATATGTCACAGAGCAGATACCGCCCTGCGCATAGTTGGTGTTACACTCTACAAGTTCGCCCTTTGTCACAATAGTTACCGTACCTACCTCAGCAGCTTTAAGAGCGAAGCTGAGACCTGCCGAACCTGAACCGATTACCAAAAAATCGCTTTTCATAGCTAAATGTATTACACTGCGCAAAGGTAATAAAAAAATCCCCGAATGGCAAGCAATCCATTCGGGGATATTGGTTATGTGTCACAGCGACACATATTTGCTACAAAATTACTCCAAAACCGGACCTGCAGCTACAAGAGCCTTACCAGCCTCGTTTGTGGTGTACTTGCCGAAGTTCTTGATGAAACGACCAGCAAGGTCAGCAGCCTTAACCTCCCACTCCTTAGCATCTGCGTAAGTGTCGCGAGGGTCGAGGATTGCAGGATCTACACCTGGAAGAGCTGTAGGAACCTCGAAGTTGAATACAGGGATAGTCTTTGTAGGAGCAGTAAGGATAGCACCGTCAAGGATAGCGTCAATAATACCACGAGTATCGCGGATAGAGATACGCTTACCTGTACCATTCCAACCTGTGTTTACGAGGTATGCCTTAGCACCGCTCTTCTCCATACGCTTTACAAGCTCCTCAGCATACTTTGTTGGGTGAAGCTCAAGGAATGCCTGACCGAAGCAAGCAGAGAATGTTGGAGTTGGCTCAGTGATACCACGCTCAGTACCTGCGAGCTTTGCAGTAAAGCCTGAGAGGAAGTAGTACTTAGTCTGCTCAGGGGTAAGGATAGATACTGGAGGAAGTACGCCGAATGCATCAGCAGAGAGGAAGATAACATTCTTCGCTGCAGGAGCTGCAGACTTAGGGCGAACAATATTCTCAATGTGGTCGATTGGATAAGATACACGAGTATTCTCGGTAACGCTCTTATCGTTGAAATCAATCTTACCCTCAGCATCAACAGTTACATTCTCGAGCAGAGCGTTGCGACGGATAGCGTTGTAGATATCTGGCTCAGACTCCTTGTCGAGCTTAATAACCTTTGCATAGCAACCACCCTCGAAGTTGAAGATACCGTTGTCATCCCAACCGTGCTCGTCATCACCAATCAGCTGACGCTTTGGATCTGTAGAGAGGGTAGTCTTACCTGTACCAGAGAGACCGAAGAAGATAGCAGTCTCGCCCTTCTCGTTAGTGTTTGCAGAGCAGTGCATAGAAGCGATGCCCTTGAGTGGCAGGTAGTAGTTCATCATAGAGAACATACCCTTCTTCATCTCACCACCATACCAAGTGTTGATGATAACCTGCTCACGAGAAGTGATGTTGAATACTACAGCAGTCTCAGAGTTCAGACCAAGCTCCTGATAGTTCTCAACCTTAGCCTTAGAGGCGTTGTAAACTACGAAATCAGGCTCGAAGTTCTCCAACTCAGCCTCAGTTGGGCGGATAAACATATTCTTAACGAAGTGAGCCTGCCAAGCAACCTCCATGATGAATCGTACAGCCATACGAGTATCCTCGTTAGCACCGCAGAAACCATCTACAACAAACAGACGCTTGCCAGAGAGCTCCTTCTGAGCGATAGCCTTAAGAGCAGCCCAAGACTCCTCTGAACAAGGCTTGTTATCGTTCTTGTACTCCTCAGAAGTCCACCATACAGTGTTCTTAGAGTTCTCATCCATTACGATAAACTTGTCCTTAGGAGAACGACCGGTATAAACACCTGTCATTACATTTACAGCGCCAAGCTCAGTCTCCTGACCCTTGTCAAAACCTGTAAGAGACTCCTTAGTCTCCTCCTCGAAGAGAACCTCGTAAGATGGATTGTACACAACCTCGGTTACACCGCTAATGCCGTACTTCAATAAATCTTCTTTCTTAAAAGCCATAGTTGTTTAATATTTAATGATTTAACCTCTTTTATTTCTGTCTAAACCGTCGGAAAGCAAATCTTTCACAAAAGACCCTTCTTTCCCGATGCAAAGATATTGCTAATTTTTGAATTGTGAAAAAAATAACAGATATTTTTTTACTTTTTTTACCATTTTAAATCCATCATAAACAGATAATGCGTCAAATTGCCGAGTAAATCCCCTAAATAGCAGTGACAAAGACTCTTTTCAACGCTATTTAGCACCCAACCATAGCAGAAATTTAACTATTCACCGTAAAAAAACTTTTCCATTTTGTAAACTACCCAAAAATGGCTACTTTTGTACTATGGCTGCTTTGTATTTTCACATACCATTTTGTAAGCGACTCTGTGGTTATTGCGACTTTTTGCGCAGTGTGAAGGTGCAACTACTCCCAAATGTTGTTGAGGCTATGCACCGCGAGTTGGACGAGCAGCACGGTTTTTTGACAGACAGAACTATCCGAACAATATACTTTGGCGGAGGTACGCCATCTCTGCTTCACCCCTCTGAACTTGAGCGTTTTATCGAACACGCCCGACAGCTATTTGATTGCAGTGCTGTCGAGGAGATTACCGTTGAGGTCAATCCTGACGATATTACCGATAGTTACGCAGCAGCCCTTGCCCAAACATCTGTAAACAGAGTCTCTATGGGCATACAGTCTTTTGACGACAACTGCCTGCGCTTTATGGGTCGCCGACATAACGCCGAGGGGGCAATAGAGGCTGTTCACAGACTTCGCAGAGCCGGTTTTGATAACATCTCGGTCGATATTATCTTCGGAGTGGATGGTTTCGGGGCTGAGAGCCTTAATAATACGCTCAATGCTGTTTTGGACCTTGATGTAGAGCACATCTCGGCATACCACCTAACCATTGAGCCATCTACCCGCTTTGGCAGAATGCTTGCAAAGGGAAGAATCTCTACCGTCAGCGAGCAGTGCAGCGAAGAGGAGTTTATGACTGTCCATCAGCGACTTACAGCTGCCGGATATGAGCATTATGAGGTGAGCAATTTTGCTAAAAACGGCTATCGCTCACGCCACAACTCCTCATATTGGACAGGTAGCCAATATCTCGGCATAGGCACGGGCGCACACTCCTTTTCGGGCGATGTCCGCCGTTGGTGTGACCAAAAGGTTGAGGAGTATTGTCAGGGGGTTGTCTATGGCAGTGAAAGGCTCTCGACAACCGACACTCTGAATGAGTATATAATGGTTAGCCTGCGCCGAATAGAGGGTATAGACCTCTCTACAATAGCCTCACGCTGGTCTGAGAGCGAGGCAGAGCGCGTATTGCGAGTAGCACGCCCATTCTTGGATAACGGATGGTTGGTACAACAGGACAATAGGCTCTCTGTGCCGCCTGAACACTTCCTTGTTTCAGATGCTGTTATCGAAGAATTGTTCTGCTAAAAGTGGAGAATAATATATAATATAGGTAAAATTTTTAAAATTTTTTAATAAAACTTTCAAAATTAAATGTAAAGTACTATCTTTGCGCCGGAAAAATTTTGAGAAGATACAAAATATCAGATAATTATGAGTGAAAAAAAGTTTACTCCCGACACTCTCTTTGAGGTGAGCTGGGAGGTGTGCAACAAGGTTGGCGGCATCCATACGGTGGTGGCAACTAAGGCACTTACTGCAACAAAGATGTTGGGCGATAAGTATATCGTCATCGGTCCTGACTTTTCGCAGGACAACGGCAATCGCGAGTTTGAGGAGGATGCTACCCTCTTCCGCGCTTGGCGTCAGCAGCTCTACAACGCTGGCATCCGTGTTCGTATCGGTCGCTGGAAGATTGTAGGCTCTCCTATTGCTATCCTTATCGACTTTACCACCCACTTCTCTCAGAAGGATGATATTCTGAAGAGCCTTTGGGATAACTACAATGTAGATTCTCTCTCAGGTCAGTGGGATTATGTTGAGCCTGTACTCTTCGGTCATATTGCCGGTCAGGTTATCGCATCGTATGTAGAGAATATTGCAGCGACAACAGATAAGGTTGTTGCCCACTTCCACGAGTGGATGAGCTGCTCAGGTGGTCTCTACCTGCGTCAGCACTCACCTTATGTTGCAACAGTGATGACAACCCACGCAACAGTTATGGGTCGTTGCATTGCCGGCAATAATCTGCCGCTCTATGGCAACCTTGCAAAGTTCAATGCCGATGACCTTGCTCGTCAGTTCAATGTAACTGCAAAGCACTCTATCGAGAAGATGGGTGCGCAGTTCCACGATGCTTTCCTTACAGTGAGCGACATTACTGCTCGCGAGTGTAAGCATCTGCTCGACAAGGAGGTTGATGTTGTCACTCCAAACGGTTTTGAGAACGACTTTGTTTGGACAGGTGCAGAGTACAACGCAAAGCGTGCAGAGGCTCGTAAGGCTATGATTACCGTTGCTGAGGCTTGCCTTGGCTGCACATTCACAACCGAGCCGCTCATAGTTGGTACAAGTGGTCGCTATGAGTTCCACAACAAGGGTCTTGATGTATTCTTTGAGTCACTCAAGCGTCTTTCACAGTCAAATGTAGAGCGTGAGATTTTGGCTTATGTAACCGTTCCAGCAGCAAACCACGGCGCACGCACAGACCTTCAGGCTTTCCTTAAGGATAACAATAACGCTATTGATGCTTCACAGTATCGCCACTCAACTCACTACCTTGACAACTTGGCTTGGGATCAGGTTGCAAAGGCTATTGCAGAGTACGGTCTTGATGCTGCAGATTCAAAGGTTAAGGTAATCTTCGTTCCTACATACCTCAATCAGAATGACGGTATCTTCAACAAGAACTACTACGAGTTGCTCGTAGGTATGGACCTTACCGTATTTGCATCATACTATGAGCCATGGGGCTATACTCCACTTGAGTCTATCGCCTTCTCTGTACCAACTATTACCACAACCCTTGCAGGCTTTGGTGTTTGGGCAGCAGGTCTTGAGAACCACGACGGTATCACCGTTATCGAGCGTAACGATACAAACAGTTCACAGGCAGCGGCAGAGATTGCACTGACCATCCAGCAGTTTGCATCACGCCTTGAGGAGGAGGTTGCAGAGCTTCGTGCATCAGCATTCGAGGTATCAAAGTTGGCTCTGTGGAAGAACCTCTTCAGACACTATCAGAAGGCATATCAGGTTGCTATCGAGAGCTGTGTAGCTCGTACAAACCGCGCTGTGCTTGGTGATGGTGGTTCAAAGACTGAGCAGATTAACTTCGTACGCCAGCAGCTCTTTGCAGAGCGTCCGGCTTGGCAGCGTGTAATGGTCGAGAAGTCTCTTCCGGAGGTTCTTCGTCCACTCGAGGAGCTCTCTCGTAACCTTTGGTGGAGCTGGACTCTCGGCGCACGCGATCTGTTTGAGTATATCGACAAGGATTTGTGGGTAGAGGTAAATCGCAACCCTATCGCACTGCTCGACAAGTTCTCTCTTGAGCGTCTTGCAGAGCTTGAGCAGGATAAGGAGTTTTTGACAAAGCTCGGCGAGGTGTATGCGCAGTTCCAGGAGTATATGAACGAGGCTCCAAAGAGTGAGACTCCGAAGATTGCATACTTCTCTATGGAGTACGGTCTGCACCACACTCTGAAGATCTACTCAGGTGGTCTTGGTATCCTTGCAGGAGACTACCTCAAGGAGGCTTCAGATAAGAATGTACCGATGGTAGCCGTAGGTCTTTTGTACCGCTACGGATACTTCACACAGCGTCTGTCTGCACAGGGTTCTCAGGAGGCTGTATATGAGCCACAGAACTTCTTCAAGCTCCCAATCTCTCCTGTTCGTGATGAGGATGGCAGCTGGGTAACAGTTCAGGTAGCCTTCCCGGGTCGTACACTCTACGCTCGCGTATGGCGTTGTATGGTAGGTCGTACAGCACTCTACCTGCTCGATACAGACTATGAGGCAAACCTCGAGGAGGATCGTCAGGTAACCCACTACCTCTATGGTGGCGATTGGGAGAACCGACTCAAGCAGGAGCTGCTCTTGGGTGTCGGTGGTATCCGCGCCCTCAATAAGATGGGTATCAAGCAGGATGTATATCACTGCAACGAGGGTCACGCAGCCTTTATCGGTCTTGAGCGTATCCGTAACTTTATCGGTCGTCAGAAGCTCTCATTCTCTGAGGCTTTGGAGGTTGTTCGCAGCTCATCGCTCTTTACAACCCACACCCCTGTACCGGCAGGTCACGACGCCTTCCCTGAGTCTATGATTCGTCAGTATATGTCACACTACCCTGATGTGTTGGGCATCACTTGGGATCAGTTCATCAACTTGGGTAAGGTAAATCCAAACGATGTGAACGAGAAGTTCTCAATGTCAGTTTTGGCTTGCAACCTTTCACAGGAGGTAAACGGTGTATCTTGGCTCCACGGCGAGGTATCAAAGGATATTTTGGGCAATATGTGGCCAGGCTACTTCAAGAATGAGCTCCACATCGGCTATGTAACCAACGGTGTACACTATCCGACATGGACAGCATCAAATATGCGTCGTCTCTATGCGAAGTACTTCCCGGAGGGCTTCGAGGGTCACCAGTACGACATCCCTGCATGGCAGAAGATGAAGAATATCTCTAATGAGGAGCTTTGGAAGGAGCGTATGTTCCTCAAGAACCGCCTTATCAAGACTATCAAGCGTCGTTATACCGACCCATCACAGGTTCGTTTTGACTCTCCACGCCAACTTGTACAGGTATCAGAGGGTATCAAGCCGGAGATTCTGACAATCGGTTTTGCACGCCGCTTTGCAACTTATAAGCGTGCGCACCTGCTCTTTACAAACCTTGAGCGTCTGTCAAAGATTGTAAACAACCCTGAGCACCCTGTACAGTTTATCTTCGCCGGAAAGGCTCACCCTAACGATAAGCCGGGTCAGGACCTTATCAAGCGCATTGTTGAGGTATCACTTATGCCTGAGTTTGTAGGTAAGATTATCTTCTTGCAGAACTACGATATGGAGCTTGCTCGTCGTATGGTTCAGGGCGTTGATGTATGGCTCAACACACCAACTCGTCCACTCGAGGCATCTGGAACATCAGGCGAGAAGTGTGTAATGAATGGTGTAATGCAGTTCTCAGTTCTCGACGGTTGGTGGGTTGAGGGCTACAAGGAGGGTGCAGGTTGGATGCTTCCTATGGAGCGCACCTTTACCGACCAGAGCTACCAGAACGACCTTGATGCCGAGATGATCTACACAACTATCGAGGAGCAGATTGTACCTATGTATTATGCTCGCGATGAGAAGGGTATCCCTACCGAGTGGTGTACAGCAATCAAGAGCTGTGTTGCAGATATTGCATCCAACTTTACAACAAACCGTATGCTTACCGACTACGAGGAGCGTTTCTATAATCAGCTTGCAGAGCGTAAGAGTGCAATGGTTGAGAATAACTACATCCTTGCTCGTGAGCTTGCAGCTTGGAAGCGTAAGGTTTCAGCGGCTTGGGATAGCGTTCAGATTCTCGATGTAGAGCGCGTACGCGTAGAGAAGGAGGCACTCTTTGTTGGAGAGTCATACCGCTTTGAGGTATCTCTCGACATTGCAAACCTCAACCCTGAGGATATCGGCGTAGAGCTTGTAGTGGCAAAACCTGTTGTGGGCAACCAGGCAGCAAATGTTGATTACTCACTCGCCTTTACTCAGAGCAAGGTTGATGGCAATAAGGTAGTCTATACCCTCGAATATACCCCTCGCAAGACCGGTATCTTCGATATAGCAATCCGTATCTTCCCTAAGAACGATAAGCTTGCACATCGTATGGATTTCGCCCTGGTTAAGTGGGCTTAGGCATTGATTGGCTTTTGTTGCCAAACAATACCTAAAAGGTAGCTACCAAGTTGGTCATAATAGACTAATTTATAGTAAAAAAAGTGGTTTGGGTGTTAATTTTACGCTCAAACCGCTTTCTTTGATAAAAAAATCGCAAAAAAGAGTGCGAGTTTAATAAAAAATTCGTATCTTTGATTACATCTTGTAAAATCTTACTAAAAAATATTATGCCGGGATTAACATTTGACAAACGGGAACTTGGAAACTTGGAGTATTCGCTTCAGCGCGAAATGCTTGCAACCGACCGTCGTGGCGGCTATATGAGCACCACTATTGTAGGTTGTAATACTCGCAAGTATCACGGACTGATTGTTGCCCCTATCGACTCAACCGACCAGACCTATGTTTTGCTCTCCTCGCTTGATGAGACTATCGTGCAGCACGACCAGTCGTTTAACTTGGCTTTGCATCGCTTCCGCGGTGTCTATGAGCCAAGAGGTCACAAGTACATCACAGATTTTGAGTACACCCCTTGCCCAACAATCACATATCGTGTGGGCGGTGTGATTCTGAAGAAGGAGTTGCTTTGGATTCACAAGCGTACCCATCTGATGATTCGTTACACTCTTGTAGATGCACACTCAAAGACCACTCTGCGTCTGCGTCCATTCCTCGCCTTCAGAAACAAGCACTCGCTCTCTAAGGCAAATATGGATGCCAATGTGCGTTCTTATCCAGTAAAGAATGGTGTGAAAAACCGCCTCTATGACGGTTTCCCTTGGTTGCACATGCAGCTGAGCAAGGATAGCGCGAAGTTTATCGCTGCACCGGATTGGTACTACGACTTTGAGTATCAGAAGGAGATTGAGCGTGGCTATGAGGGTTATGAGGATCTGCTTACAACAGGTTACTTTGAGATGGATATCGAGAAGGGTGAGAGCATTATCTTCTCGGCATCTGTTGATGAGATGGCTTCAGCAGAGGATATTGTTGAGTACTTCAACACCTCTATCGCTCGCCGTACACATAAGATTGACTTCCGTAGCTGTCTGCACCACTCTGCACGCCAATTTATCATCCGTCGTCCGGGTGATAGAACAGAGGTTGTTGCCGGCTACCCTTGGTACGGTGTCGATGGTCGTTCAACATTCATCGCGCTCCCGGGTCTTACCCTTGAGCAGGGCTATAAGGAGGACTGTATGGCAGTTCTCGATACTATGGTTGCAGATATGCACAATGGCGACTTTGCAGGCTCAGCCTCTGCCGAGGTTGCAGCAGATGCGCCACTGTGGTTCTTCTGGACACTCCAGCAGCTTGAGTCTCATATCGGCGCAAAGAGCGTATGGGAGAAGTATGGCGAGGTTATGAAGAGCATCTTGAGTGCATATCGCAAGGGCTTCTTCGGTGGCTGCGTGGCTCTCCACAGCAACGGTCTTATTTGGGCGGCTCGTGAGGGTTATGCACTTACTTGGATGAACTCTGTTATGAACGGCACACCACAGACTCCTCGTGCAGGTTATACTGTCGAGATTAATGCGCTGTGGTATAATGCAGTATGCTATGCCCTTGAGCTTGCAAAGAAGTGCGGCGATAAGGAGTTTGTTGCAGAGTGGAAGAACCTTCCAAAGCAGACAAAGCAGTCATTTATCGAGTGCTTCTACCTTGCAGAGGAGGGTTATCTTGCAGATTATGTAGATTTGCGTGGTGCAGATAAGTCTGTTCGTTGTAATCAGGTTATTGCTTGCGGTCTGCCATACACAATGGTTAGCGAGGAGCAGATTGTAAATATTCTGCTCACTGTTCGCCAGCACCTGCTTACACCACTTGGTCTGCGTTCACTTTCACCTGAGGATTCACGCTTCGAATCGACATATAAGGAGAACCCTATCGAGCAGGAGGCAGCCAGCAAGAATGGTGCAGTATGGGTATGGCCTCTGATGTTCTACTTTGAGTGTGCTTTTGCTCTTCAGGGCGAGAAGTTCCTCTCAAAGGCAAAGGATATGTACGAGGCTTATGATGACAATATTCAGACCTACTGCATTGGTTCAGTTGCCGAGTATTACGATGCCAACCCTCCATTTGCACCACGCGGCGCAGTATCACAGGCTTGGAGTGTAGGCGCACTGCTCTATATCCAGCAGCTTATTGAGAAGCAGGAGGCAAAGGCTGTTCGCGCAGCAAAGCGCAATGCTAAAAAAGATGTAAAAAACAAGTAAAAAATAGGTACAATGAGAGTTTTAATGTTTGGATGGGAGTTTCCGCCCCATATTGCCGGAGGATTGGGAACTGCTTGCTACGGAATGACGCGAGGATTGGCGCGTAACGGCGTAGATGTAACTTTCGTTATGCCGCACGCCAGTGGCGATGAGGATGAGCGTTTTGTCAATATTGTCAATGCCAGCGATGTAGAGACAGTCTTTGGCAATGTAGATTCAGACTCTGCGGATATTATCGAGAAGATGTCGTTTATTCATATCGACTCTAACCTTGTACCTTACCTCTCTCCGGAGGATTATGAGACTTATCACGATGAGTTTGTCAAGACCGGAGAGAAGCGTTGGGAGACAAAAGATGTTTGGAGCCAGCGATACACCTTCTCCGGAAAGTATGGAGCTAATCTGCTTGAGGAGATTGCTCGTTATGCAATTGTAGCAGCACAGGTGGCAAAAGACCACGCCGGCGAGTTTGATGTTATCCACGCCCACGACTGGCTGACATACTTTGCCGGTATTGCAGCAAAGCGCGTGTCAGGCAAGCCGTTAGTTGTACATATGCACGCTACCGAGTTTGACCGCTCGGGCGAGAATATCAACACTCAGACCTACGCTATCGAGCGCGCAGGTATGCACGCTGCCGACCGCGTAATTGCAGTGTCAAATCTTACTCGTAATATCATTATCAACCGCTATGGCGTACCTGCCGAGAGAGTTGTTGCAGTGCATAATGCTGTACGCTTTACCGATAAGGGCGAGGCTTGGCCCGAGCGCGGTGTAGAGGATAAGGTTGTAACATTCTTGGGTCGAATTACCTTCCAAAAGGGTCCTGACTACTTTGTCGAGGCTGCTGCAAAGGTACTTAAGCGTTGCCCTAATGTACGATTTGTTATGGCAGGTTCGGGTGATATGATGAATCATGTTATTCGTCGTGTTGCACGCCTTGGTATTGCAGACCGCTTCCACTTTACCGGCTTCCTTCGTGGTGCAGATGTAGATAAGATGTTCCAGCTCTCTGATGTCTTTGTGATGCCGTCGGTATCTGAGCCATTCGGAATTGCTCCGCTTGAGGCTATGCGCTCGAATGTTCCGGTGATTATCTCAAAGCAGAGTGGTGTTGCCGAGGTGCTTGACTATGCAATCAAGGTTGACTATTGGGATGTAGATGCTATGGCAGATGCAATCTATGGTCTTGTAAACTACCCTGCCCTCTCGAAGATGTTTGCCGAGAAGGGTCTTGAGGAGGTTATCTCGCTTAAATGGAACGATGCCGCTGCAAAGATTAAGAAGGTCTATGAGGAGGCTATTGCCGATTGTAAATAATAAGAAATAAATAAACACAAAAGATATGAAAACAGTTTGCTTGTATTTTCAGGTACATCAGCCTTGGCGTCTGAAGACCTACCGTTTCTTCAACATCGGCAAGGACCACAACTATCTGGACGATCTTACAAATCGTGCCATTATGCAGAAGATTGCTCGTGAGTGCTATCTTCCAATGAACTCACTGCTTCTCAAACTCATTAAGGAGAATAAGGGCGCATTCCGCGTGTCATTCTCTCTTACAGGTACTGTTGTTGAGCAGTTTAAACTCTATGCACCGGAGGTTCTTGACTCATTCCGTGAGCTTGTAAAGACCGGTTGCGTTGAGCTTCTCTGCGAGACCTACTCACACTCTTTGGCAGCTCTTTCAAGCAAGGAGGACTTTACTGAGCAGGTAAAGGCTCATCAGGCAATGCTCAAGAAGGAGTTTGGTGTTAAGCCAAAGGCATTCCGCAATACAGAGTTGATCTACTCAGACGAGATTGGTGCAATGGTTGGCGAGCTTGGTTTCAAGACTATCCTTGCAGAGGGTGCAAAGCACATCTTGGGTTGGAAGTCTCCTGACTATGTATATGCAGGTGCAGCTGATCAGAGCATCCGCGTACTGCTGCGCAACTATAAGCTCTCTGATGATATTGCATTCCGCTTCTCAAATCAGGGTTGGGATGAGTATCCGCTCACAGCCGACAAGTATGCATCTTGGCTCAGCGAGGCAGATGGCGAGGTAGTAAACCTCTTTATGGACTACGAGACCTTCGGCGAGCATCAGAAGGCATCTACCGGCATCTTCGACTTTGTTAAGGCTCTGCCAAAGGCTGTTCTTGGTCGTGGCGACCTTAAGTTTGCCACTGTCTCTGAGACAGCAGCCGAGCACCAGCCTGTAGCAGTTATGCACTGCCCTCACGCAATGTCTTGGGCAGACGAGGAGCGCGATATTACCGCTTGGCTTGGTAACGACCTTCAGAATGAGGCATTTGCAAAGATTTACGAGCTTAAGGATAAGGTTCGCAGCCTTAAGAGCGACGACTTTAACTATGTTTGGAACTTTATGCAGACCTCAGACCACTTCTACTATATGGCAACAAAGTGGCTCTCTGATGGCGATGTTCACTCATACTTCAACCCTTACGGTTCATCTTATGAGGCATTTATGAACTATATGAATGTCCTCTCAGACTTCCAGATTGAGGTAGAGAAGGCTCTTGCAGCAAAGAGATCACGCAAGAAGGCTAACTAACACACATACTAACCACCGCAACCCCGAAAGCCTTTTGGTTTTTGGGGTTGTTTAATATAAACCTTTGTGGCTATGAGAAGATTATTGTCTTTGATAGTGCTGATGCTCACAATTTTTTTAGCCAATGCGCAGTTCTACACAACCCAAAACCGAGAGGCTGCTATCCGCTTTTTCAATAAGCCAAGTGACCGTCGCGAGATAATCCTCCCGACAATTGACGGCTACAACCTCTACAAAGCCGACCTGCACACCCATACCATCTACTCAGATGGCGATGTAACTCCACGACAGCGTGTGCGTGAGGCGTGGTATGACGGATTGGATATTGTAGCTATTACCGACCACCTCGAGATTCGCACCTATGAGAAGTTTATGCTTAAGGTGCTTGAGCCATATAATAAGAGCAGCAAGCCGTTTAAGTATGAGCACGCAGGCATCGCCAACAAGACCGACAAGAGTACCCCTGTCCTTGCCAATCTCAATGCCGCCTATGACGAGGCGATATACTATGCCGAGCGCGAAAAACTACCTATTATGGTTATTCGTGGTACCGAGATTTGGCGAGATACAGAGACTATTGGCGAGTTCAACGCCCTCTTTTTGAAGGATATAAATGCTGTTTGCCACGCAGATTTGTTCGAGTCATTCCGCAGAGTCAAGGAGCAGGGTGGACTGATAATGCACAACCACCCGGGATATACCCGCAACACAACCGCTATCGAGGGTGTAGAGCAGGCCCGCGCATATAATGAGGGTTGGATAGATGGTATAGAGATTGTAAACAGCACCACACTCTATCCTGCGACAATCAGCCGTTGCCTTGAGAAGGGTCTTTTTATGGCGGCAAATACCGATGCTCACACACCGACTGCGCATATATGGGGTGCTGATAAGGATTTCTTCCGCACAATGACCTTTATCTTGGCAAAGAGTTGCAGTGAGAATGATATCAAAGAGGCTCTCAAAGCCGGTCGCACAATTGGTTATACGGCAAACAACCTTATGGGTAGCGAGCAACTGCTCACAGCCTTTATCAACGAGGCTCTCCTCTGTCGTATCGTAGCCGAAAATAAGAAGAAGGATGAGCGCACTTACTGCCTTACAAACAACTGTTCTGTGCCATTTATCCTACATCGCGGGGGCTCAATATACCACCTCAAGCCATTTTCAACTCTACGATTTACATTTACAGGCGGAGAGTTGCCAAAGTTTACAGTTGATAATATGTGGCACGCAGACGAGCAACACCCGACCGTAGAGATTACCCTTGACAAGTAGTCTTATTACTATCTGCTACTGCATCCACAGCCTTTTGAACAGAGCCGTGGAGTAGTAGCAGATTTTTTGCCTGCTCATAACCAAGTCCGAGCAGCTCAACAATCATTCGGGTACCTCGATCGACAAGTTTTTTATTCGACAGCTGCATATTGACCATCTTGTTACCCTTAACGCGACCAATGCCTATCATAGCCGTCGTAGTAATCATATTGCAGACCAACTTCTGAGCCGTTCCCGACTTCATCCTCGAACTTCCCGTCACAAACTCCGAACCGACAACCGTCTCAATGGCAATATCAGCCTCAGCCGCTGCCGGAGAGTTATAGTTTGATGCTATAGACGCTGTAAGCAACCCATTCTGACGAGCTTTGCGCAGCACCCCCACAACATAAGGTGTCGTTCCCGAGGCAGCTATACCCACAACCGTATCAAGGGGTGTAGGATTAAACTTCTCAAGGTCGAGCCAACCCTGCTCTGTATTATCTTCAGCCCCCTCAACAGGTGTTCTGAGAGCCTTATCGCCACCCGCTATAATGCCGATAATTACCGTTGGTGGCATACCGAATGTTGGCGGAACTTCCGAAGCATCCAGCACGCCAAGACGACCACTCGTCCCCGCACCCATATAGAAGAGCCTTCCACCTTGTTTTAATCTCGGTATAAGCTGTTCGACAAGCTCTCTAACTGCCGGCAGAGCCCTCTGAACGGCATCTGCAACACGGTGATCCTCTCTATTTATCGCTTGCAGAGACTGCTCAACACTCATCTCTTGCAGATTGTCATAGTATGACGGCTCCTCTGTAAACTTTCTAAAATTATCTCCCTTCTGACCCTCTACGCTCTGCACACAGCCGGAATAGTACCTTGCAAGCCCCTCAATTGGAGATTGTGCCACCATAACAAGCTCAAAGCCGGCACGCTCAACCACTCGGCGCAATATATCCTCAAACCAATAGGCAACAGAGCCTACGCAGTAGAGCTTTCGCAGTGGATATTGCAGCAGATTACGATTTACAAACTGCTCAAAACACTGCTCAACCAGCCCCCTAACATAACTATCATCCAAACGCGGAGAGAGAAACTTCGTAAATGAAGCCAAGAACCTATTTGCTTGCGGCTGACGATATACCCTCTCCAAAATATCCGCTTCCGAGAGCGAATACTCCTCTTCAAAGGCTTGAACAATATGCTTTGGTGCCACACCCTTGAATATATCGCTCACAAGAGTTCTTCCTATCACTGCCCCACTACCCTCATCACCGAGAATATAACCAAGGGCAGCAACCTTATCGGTCTGCACTCCATTCTTATAACAAGCAGAGTTTGAGCCTGTTCCCAGAATTGCTACAATACCGTCGCCATCTGCAACAGTACCCTTTACAGCACCCTCCATATCACTCGCCGCATAGACCTCCGCGCCACAAAAAGCCGAAGCAAGCACCTCTGACAACACCACGCTCTTCTCAGGCGTAACACCTGCGCCAAAGAGATATACGCGCTCTATGTCGTACTCCGACACCTGCGGTACAACACCTTGAGCGATGATAGTCTCTATTTGGTCTTGTGTGCGCATAAAGGGATTTATACCCTCTGTAACTATTCGCTTTACGATAGTTGCATTTGTGGTATCTACAACAGCCCAATCACACTTCGTCGAGCCACCATCAGCTATAACAATCATCTTCTCTCTCTTTTAATGAGCAACATAAGCCCTATAAATGTTATCAAGGCATTAACTATCAGCAGCTCGTAGCTGAACTTATATCCCCCAAACCAACGCTCGGAGTTCTGCTGAAGTATAAAGCACAATATAGGTGCTACAACAGCCACAATGCCGACATACTTGCCTCTCACTCTCCACTTTGTCAATATTCCGAAGGCAAACAGACCCAAAATCGGTCCGTAAGTGTAACTTGCCAATGTATATACGGCATCGATAACATTCGAGCTACCCAGATGATGCAGCGTACATATCACTACAAACATCGCCACCGCCATACCTATATGCACACTTTTGCGCACCGCCGTCAGTCGCTGCTCCTCAAAACGCTTTGTCCCACCAAGCACATCCACCGTAAAAGATGTTGTCAGGGCAGTCAGAGCCGAGCCTGCTGCCGAGTAGGTCGAGGATACAAGACCGAGAATAAACAGCACACCCACAATTATAGGCATTGTCGGCGAGGTGGCAACCGTAGGGAACATATTATCCGACCCCTCCGGTAGCACTATACCCATACGCTCGGCAAAGGTGTAGAGGATTACACCCAACACAAGCAGTATAAAGATTATTAGAGTCTGAAGGATTGACGAAACAACCAAATTCTTCTGCGAATCACGGTAGTTTTTGCACGCCAAACTGCGCTGCATCATATCTTGGTCAAGACCCGTCATCGCAATTACAGAAAACAGACCTGCAAGGAACTGCTTGAAGAAGTATCTGCGGTCGTTAATATCATCAAAGAAGAATATCTGACTGCTTTCGCTGCTCTTTACCGTTGCAACCATCTCCGAGAATGATATATCAAGTCGCTCCAATACAAACCATATCGACAGCGCAATACTCAGTATCAGACATACCGTCTTGAGCGTATCCGTCCAAATGAGCGACTTCACTCCGCCCTGAAATGTATATAACAACACCAGCAACACCGTCACTGCCGCATTGAGCCAAAACGGAATCCCATACGGCTCAAAGAGCAGAAGTTGCAACACAACACATATAATATATAACCTTACCGATGCGCCGAGTAACTTCGAGATAAAGAAAAACCACGCACCCGTCTTATATGCACCCATACCCAAACGCTCCTCCAAATAACCATAGATAGAGACCAACTTCATTCTATAAAAGAGCGGAATAAGCACAAAGGCGATGACAAAATAGCCCGTCATAAAGCCCAACGCCATCTGGAAGTAGGAGAAGCCACTTGCTGCAACCATCCCGGGCACCGAGACAAAGGTAACACCCGACATCGCCGCACCAACCATAGCCAACATAACCATCCACCAACTCGATGAACGATTTCCAACAAAAAATCCCTCATTATCAGCCCTCCTGCCCGAGATGTAGGCGACTGTAAACAGTATGGCAATGTAGCCAACAATCGTTGCGATAATTATTGCAGCACTCATAGTATCAATAAAAAAGCCTGCTCGCGGCAGGCAAAATAGTTTTTTACAAATTTCCCAAAGTCGGGAAAGCCTCGCGCAGCATATTTACCACCGCACTGTGAGTAGCACCCTCGCGCAATACCATTATAATAGTATTGTCACCGGCTACCGTGCCGAGAATCTCTGAAGACTTACGACCATCAACAATCACCGCTATCGCATTTGCATAGCCTGACTTTGTGATAATCACACCCATATTCCCGGAGAACTTAACACCCAAAATGGCATCCCCCAAATTAGATGTGCCCAACTCCTGATGCGGTGCAATATGCTCTGCCAACACATATACATAACCCTTCTCAGGATGAGGCATCTTAGATATATTAATCTCCTTAAAGTCTCTTGACAGCGTACTCTGAGTTGCTCTAATACCCTTGACTGCCAAACTCTTTATCAGCTCCTCTTGGGAGCCAATCTTCTCATCTGTAATAATGCGCTTAATAAGAGCTAAACGCTCTGCCTTTTTTCCCATAATCCCAAAAATAATCAACCAATTGCACAAATTTAGTCAAAATATCTCCAACTACAATAAAAAAGCAGGAATTTCTTCTAAAAGATAGAAAAGTTTTGGATTTTGATAAAAACTTCCTATCTTTGCAGTCGCAAAAAGCAGGGGAGTTTAGCTCAGCTGGTTCAGAGCATCTGCCTTACAAGCAGAGGGTCGGCGGTTCGAATCCGTCAACTCCCACTTATCAGAAGACACGCTACTCGATTGAGTAGCGTGTTTTTTTGTTTGTTTTGCTCTTTGTGTGCAAGCCCACAGAGCAAACAAACAAAAAACGCAAGCCTCGGCTTGCCTTCTGATTTGTGGTACTTGACGGAGTTAGAGATTGTACTCCGCTCATAGTTTGCACCATTTTATCGTCAAAATAGTGCAAATACAACGCTCGCCGATATTCGAGGCGATGGGACATACTTCTGTATTTCCCATTGACGAGAATGAGGTAGCGGCTGTAGTTGTGCTATTTTCACGATAAAATCTCCATTTTGTTGTCAAAAGGTAGTAGTTGCAACGCTCGGGTAAAAAAACGACGAAGGGCTGTACTTGTGGTACTGCCCTTTGTCGGAGTTTTAGCTAGCGGCAGCAAATACTGCCTTTTCACAACAAAATCACAAGAGAATATCTGGCAATGATAACTTCGGCACAATGTGTACTCCATCTTGACGATAATAATTATGCGAATCGCTTTCGGAGATTGAGACGAGTTTGATACTCTCGGAGCCCTTGCCGATAGCGAGGATGAGCAGGGGTTGATAAGGCAGGTTTAGAGATTGTTGCACGGCGGCGTGATCGAAAGCCCCGATGCAGATGCCGTTAAGACCTATTTCGGTGGCTTGAAGCAGCATGGTTTGTGCGATGATGCCGATATCCATATTGACATATTTATCTTCGGCAACGGTCGAGCAGATGACGATAAATGCGCGCGGCTCTGTGCCGGGGAGCGGTAGTTTCAGCTCGCGCAGAGCACCTCCGAGGCGGATATGTGGCAGGACCTTATCTGCCTCATCAGAGAGTACGGCACGCAGGCGGAGAACTTGCTGATTTTTTGCCGATGGGCACATTGGAACGACCTCCATAATGCGGCGCAGCTGGTCGGCACGCACTACAAACGAGTTGTCATAACCTCTATAACTGCGGTTTTTTGCCACGAGTTTTGCAAGGTTCATTACACGCTTTGGAGCTGCTGTTTTACCGGAGAGGAAGTCCTCCATCTTCTTTCCTAAATAGTTATCTGCCATAGTTACAAGCTGTTTAAGCACTCCAAAATAATATCTACACTACCCGCAATCTCCTCCTCGGTAATTGTCAGAGGCGGAGAGATGCGGAATGCCGTATCGCAATAGAGGAACCAATCACTCAGAATACCCCTCTCGATAAACATATCCATAATCTTATACAACTTCTCGCTACTGCCCAACTCGACAGCCAGCAGCAGTCCGCTACGACGAATTTCGACAACCTGCGGATGGCTCTCCAAAAGACGCTGATAGAGAGCACCTTTCTTCTCGACAGACTCGACAATGTTATTATCTATCAGATATTTAGCAGCGGCAAGACCGGCGGCACAGCATACAGGATGTCCGCCAAAGGTTGTAATATGACCCAATACAGGATTTGACTGCAAAGAGTTCATAATCTCATTTGACGAGACAAAAGCACCCAACGGCATACCGCCACCAAAAGCTTTGGCAAGGCAGACGATGTCGGGTGTAACGCCATACTTTTTCATTGCGAACATCTCTCCACTACGACCCATACCCGTCTGTATCTCATCGAAAATCAGCAGAGCCCCCACCTCACTGCACCTCTCACGCAGAGCCTGCAGATAGCCCTCTACAGGGGTACGCACACCCGCCTCGCCCTGCACGGGCTCACAAAGAACACAAGCAGTACGCTCGGTTATCTGTTGCAGCTGCTCGAACTGATTATAGTCGATAGCTTTACAATCGGGCAAAAGTGGTCTAAAGGCACTTTTCCACTCCTCCCCCTCCGGAAAGCCCATCATACTCATCGCCCCATGCGTAGAGCCGTGGTATGCTCGGCGCATAGATATCATCTCCGTTCTGCCGGTATATCGCTTTGCCAACTTCAACGCGCCCTCGACTGCCTCAGCACCCGAGTTAAGGAAATAGACACTATTCAGAGGGTCTGGCAGCAGAGAGGCAATAAGTGTTGCATACTCAACCTGCGGACGCTCAACCATCTCGCCATAGACCATTATGTGCATATAATCCCGCGCCTGACGGCACACAGCCTCAACAACAGCAGGATTTGCGTGACCGACATTGCTGACCGACACGCCCGATATAAGGTCATAATAACGCTTTGCTTCCGGAGTATAGAAGAAGACGCCCTCGGCTCTATCGACCGTAATTAACTGCGGAGCAGGGGATGTCTGCCCTACATGCGACAGGAACTGTCGGCGAAGAATATCGTTTTGACTTTTCATAAAATTGCTCTATCTTTGCTGTACAAAAATACTAAAAAACTCTTTGCATTCAACTGTGAGTGTGAAAAAAGTGTGTTATGGGAAAGTTTAATGGCAAAAGAGTGCTTATTTCCGGCGGAGCGTCGGGAATCGGCAGAATTATGGGAGCAATGGCTCTTGAAAAGGGGGCTGAAGCTGTAGTAATTTGGGATATTAATCAGGCAAATATCGACAACACCCTTGCCGAATTTGCTAAAAAAGGCAGGGCTGTAGGCTATCGGGTTGATGTGTCAGACAAAGAGATGGTTGCCCAAGGTTATGCCGCGGTAAAGAGGGAGGTCGGCGATATAGACATTCTTATCAACTGTGCCGGCATCATAACCTCCAACAAGACCTTCGACAAGTGTACAACCGACGAGATATACCGCACAATGAACATTAATGCTATTGCGCCGATGTTGGTTACGCTGCAATTTCTACCCGATATGGTGGCTCGCAACAGTGGTCATATATGCACCATAGCCTCTGCCGGCGGTATGATTGCCAATCCAAAGATGAGCATCTATGCGGCAAGTAAGTGGGCGGCTATCGGTTGGTCGGACTCTATAAGAATTGAGTTACAGGAGAAGAGGAGCCGTGTAAGGGTTACTACTATTGCCCCATATTACATTACAACGGGGATGTTTGACGGTGTGCGCTCGCCTATTCTCCCACTGCTCAAGCCCCACTATGCGGCAAAGCAGATTATAAGGGCAATAGAGCACAACAACAACTTTAAGGTGCTTATGCGATGGATTCCATGCCCGCACCACTTTATCCGACTGATGCAGGGATTGTTGCCATCAAGGCTCTTTGATTGGCTCTTTGGTCAGGTATTTGGAATATATCATACAATGGATAACTTTACAGGAAGAAAATAATGGCTATCGAAAACACCTCAACAGAGAGAATTGAGACTATTGTTGCATCACAAAGAGCATATTTTCGTGGTGGCAATACTCTCGACATCAAGTTCCGCCTTTCGGCTCTTCGGGCACTTAAGTCTGCTATTATGAAGTGGGAAAAACCACTTGCAGATGCGCTGTGGACAGATTTGCACAAGAGCTACGAGGAGGGTTATCTGACCGAGCTGAGCATTGTTTTGGGTGAGATAGACAACCACATCTCGCACCTTAAAGAGTGGTCAGCACCCGAGCATCGCCCAACGCCGCTCAAGATGTTTCCTTCGCGAAGTAAGATTATAAGTGAGCCCCTCGGATGTTCGCTTATCATCGCTCCGTGGAACTACCCCGTTCAGCTGCTTCTCAATCCGCTCGTGGGTGCTATCTCGGCAGGTTGTACAGCTCTGCTCAAGCCTTCGCCGTATGTGCCGACCGTCTCAACGGTAATAGAGCAGATGATTGCCGAGACTTTTGCGCAAGAGTATATCGCTGTTGTTCAAGGCAATAGAGATGTAAACACTGCCCTACTTGAACAAAGGTATGACATTATATTCTTTACCGGCAGTCCGTCACTTGGTCGCAAGGTTATGAGTGCTGCGGCAAAGAATCTCACGCCGGTAGTTCTCGAGTTGGGAGGTAAGAGCCCTTGCATTGTAGATAGTAGTGCCAATATTGCTACCGTTGCCCGCCGTATAGCGTGGGGCAAGAGCCTTAATGCCGGTCAGACCTGTATTGCGCCCGACTACCTGCTTGTACACACCTCTGTAAAGGATAGATTAGTAGATGCTCTGTCGCGTGAGTTCAAATCACTGCTCGGCGAGAATCCAAAGCAGGCAAAACACTTTGTCAGGATAGTCAATGAGCGCGCCTTTGACCGCCTTGTGGGATATTTGGAGGGTGCAAAGATTATTTTTGGCGGAGATTACGACCGCAATGAGAGATATATCTCGCCGACAATTATTGATGAGGCAGATCCGCAAAGCCCGATTATGCAGGAGGAGATTTTCGGACCTATCTTCCCGATTGTCACCTTCACAGAGCTTGATGAGGCTGTAAAGTTTGTTACAGAGAGAGAGAAGCCGCTTGCCCTCTACTACTTTGGCGACAACGATAGTGCAAAGTACATTCTGCACCACACCTCCTCTGGTGGAGCCTGCGTAAACGATACTATAATGCACATTGCCAATGAGAATATGCCATTTGGCGGAGTTGGCAACTCTGGTATGTCGTCATATCACGGCAGAGAGTCGTTTAATGTCTTTTCACATCGTCGCTCCGTTGTGACAACACCGACTTGGATAGACCTACCTTTCAGGTATATGCCTTATAAGCTATTTGGATTGGTAAAGAAGATACTATAAATACGGCAAAGAGGCTGTCCAACAACTTTGTTGCGACAGCCTCTTCTTTTAGACAACTTCTTATTTACCTTACCTCATCTTTACGAGGTCTTCCTCTGCGTCGAGGTGCTGTACCAACATTCTCAGCAGCCTTTTTAATCATAGAGGCTTGGGCGCGCTCCATATTCCTCTTGACATCCTCAATGGTTACCGGAGATGTAAGCAGATGGCTACGACGGCGCAAAGCTCGAGGAGTATCTCCTAAGAATTTGCGGCAGAAGAGCGAGAAGTGTCCGTGGCTGGTAAAGCCATACTTCTTGATGATACTCTTAAGCGAGATTGATATATCGCCCAATAGCGCACTAATCTCAACAGCACGGTGCTGCTGCATCCATACATACGGAGTTGTGTCGAAGTGCTGACTAAAGAGCAACTTAAAATGAGACAAGCTGTGTCCGCACATTCGGGCAAGAGCCTCTACATTGCGGGCATTTGGAGCGTTGTTGATAACCAACATTCTGAAAGATATGTTGTTATTAAACAAACTGTAGAAGAGTCGCAAGTAGTCCTGACGAGAGTAGAAGTGTCTGAATATTACAAACATCTCCTCCAACTTCGCACGATGGATAGCCTTGACATTGATATTATTCTCCAAGAAGAGGACCACAGAGCGGACAAATCCATCCATAATATCAACCATAGGAAGAGCTGCGAACTCATAAGAGATAGATGCCATCTCTGCACCAATAGAGCGATAAGTCTCCCCCTCAGCTGTAACATTGCCTACTACAAAACGAGCTATGAGCAACTCGACATTCTGCTCTGCAACAATAGTGTAGCTATGCATACGAGAGCAGAAGATAACGCTGGAAGCATTAACTTGATAACCGTTTCTCTCAATAGATGAGATTGTAAAACTACCGCTTCTGGTAAATAACAGATGATTTGTCTCACCTGATTCTAAGACAAAAGTTTCGCCGGCTTTAATGGAACATAAATAAAACCCCGGCTCGGGCAATTCTGAATAAGACGAGCAGGAAGTGGAACATAAATTGTTCGTCATTTTCATAAAAAATATATATTTTGCGGTTCAGAAAATCGTAGTTCTCACAGTGCGCACTACTTAAGAACTACCGTTTTCAACCACGAAAGTAGTTATATTTTTTCATTTGTGCAAAAAAATATAAAAAAAGTTATAACACTTTTTTTTGTAAAGTATTGCAACTCAACAAACAAGCGTTTTTATCCGCTTTTAGATTTAGATGTCCCTATTGCATAAATCTTTTATTCTACTTAAATATTATCCATACCCCCCCTAAAGGATGATATATACCGCTACTTTAACCTAATTTTTCGACAGCAAGAGTCAGAATTATGTTCAAAATATGTAACAGCCATTTTTATGAAAATTTTCATTTTTTCGCCTTTTTCGCTATTTTTGTTGTCAAAATCGGAATAGAGTATGGAAATTGTGAACATTCAGCGAGATTTAATGGAGGTCCCTTTTGCTCAGCGAAAGGAGTTGGGCATCAAGGTATCTATGTATGAGCAGGGCATATCTCCCGAACTGCCGACTGCCGATATTCGCGAGGGTTTTATACTTATCTGCCACGGCGGCAGTGCGGAATTTGAGTATTTTCACACAAAATACAATCTGCGCGCAAGAGATATAATTATTGCCTTCCCGGGCGATATATACTCTCTCTCTAACGCCTCGGAAGGTTTCTCCTCCTCGTGGGTGAGCTTCGATATGCAGACAATGGATGAGGCTCTATACAACTTCCCCTCGACATTCTTCAGCCATATTGCCGACTTTCCGGTATATAATCTTACCGATAATGACGAGTACTCAAACCGTATGGAGTATTTGAAGATTTTGGCATCAAAGCTTGCCGACCACGACAATATCTGTCGCTATGAGATTATGCTCGCCATGCTCCGCTCTATGTTTATGGAGATTCTTAACCGCATAGTGCGCAACTTCCGCATAAACACCTCAGAGCCAAAGCATCGTCGCCGACTGCTCGATGAGTTTGTAAATACCGTATCTGTCAACCCCGACAAGCGCGAGGTGGCATATTTTGCCGAGCGACTATGTATCACTCCGAAATATCTATCAGCCATCGTTGCCGATGGTACGAGCTTTACGGCAAAAGAGTTTATCGACCGCTCGGCAATCTCCACAATCAAGCAGCTGCTCCGCACAACCGACCTATCGGTAAAGCAGATAGCCGAGCAACTCAACTTTTCGGGCAGCGGAAACCTATGCCGATTCTTCAAGACCAACACCGGCATTACAATCTCCGACTTCAAGAGGGAGTTAAAGGGGTAAAACTCCTAATACTTAAAACTACTGCCCCCGACAAACTCTCGCAGCACAGAGTCAAGAGGAATTTCATCGGTCGGCACAGGAACAAAGTTGTCGAGGAAGTGCAGCAGACGGCTTGCCTCGCCATACTCCGGCACGGTATCAGGAATCTCTCTGAGTATCGGCTCAACTATCGGACGCAACACACCCAACTCGTAGAATAGCGATGTATTTACCATCACATCTGCATTCTCCTGATAAGGGAATATATGTTTATCCTCACCACGGCGTACCGACTGCCAACGGGCAATTGTGTCGTAGCCATTATTACCTCTGGTACGATAGTCACGGGTTATACGGCGCAACAGGCGGTTGTCTGTCGTATGTATGCGCGTGATATTATCCATAGCCACAGAGGTAAAGCAAGAGAGGTATATCTTAAACTTGATATCATCAGGCAGTGCCGGCGTGAGTTTCGGATTAAGACCGTGAATACCCTCCATAATAAGTATAGAACGCTCTGTAAGTTGCAGCGGATGCTCGTGCCACTTGCGAGTACCTGTAATAAAGTCGTAGCGCGGAATCTCGACACTCTCGCCCGCAATAAGTCGGCAAAGGTCATCATTAAGGCGCACCAAGTCGAGTGCCTCGAGTGCCTCATAGTCATAATCGCCATTTTCATCCTTCGGAGTATCCTCTCGGTTTACAAAATAGTCATCCAACGAGATAAGCACAGGCTGCAAGCCCAAAACTCGCAGTTGGATACCTATTCGCTTTGCCGATGTTGTCTTCCCGCTCGACGAAGGACCCGAAATAAGCACCACCTTCACACCACGCTCGTCGTGTGCCTGATATATCTTGTCGGCAATATTTGAGAACTGACGACTATGCACAGCCTCGGCTATCTTTATCAATTCGCTCGTATCGCCCTGCAATATTCGGCTGTTAAGCTCCCCGACTGTCGGCACTCCGACAATATCCATCCACTCGTGGAACTGATGAAACAGCCCACCCATCTTCTCTGCCTTCGGTATTCTGCCCATCTTTGCAGGATTTACTCTATCTGGCATCGCCACCACAAAGCCCTCCTTGTATGGATATATGTCAAACCTGTCGGCATAACCGCTCGATGGGGCTAACGGACCAAAAAAGTAGCCTATATTCTGACCCATATAGTAGATATTGTTGTACAACCTCGGACGCGAGGAGAGCAGCTTCGCCTTATCGGGATAACCCGCCTTTTCAAACTTCTCTACAATATCCACTGTCTGCTCCTTGCGGCGTTGTATAGTGCTATTTCCCGCAACAATAGCTCTCGCCGCAGCCTCAATCTCACGGCACTCTTCACTGCTGAACAACTCCTTACCCGCAGCCTCGCAATAGACTCCCGAGCCTAACGAGTGGCGTATATGGAACTGATTGTCAGGGTATAGTTGTGCCATTGCCGCCTGAAGAATAAATGTTACCGTACGCTGATAGACTCTATGCCCCTCAAAGTGTGTAATATCTATAAACCGAATAGATATTGGGGTATATACGCGATAGTTCAGCTCCTTAAGGCGATTATTCACATAAGCAGCAAGGTATTTTTCGCTATTCTCAATCTCTAATTCTGCCAATAAACCCAACAAAGAGGTACCCATCGCCACATCAATATATGACGCCGTATTCTCACAATAGACTCTGATTCTGTTATCCATAGCGTTACAATTTTGTTCAGTAAAGTTACAAAATCCTTCAAGACTTTCAAAATTTTTATACCTTTGTCACTATAAAACGAACAAAAATGAAAAGAATACTATCTCTTATCGTCGCCATTCTCCTTCTTGCAGGAGTACTGTTCTATCGCACAACTATCCGAGAGCGTGAACTTGTCATCCTCTCGACTAACGATATGCACGCCACAATCGACAACTTCGCCTCATTGGTCACCGCAGTAAATAGCTGCCGCGATAGTGTGGCTACGCTGCTTGTCGATGCCGGCGACCGTTGGACCGGAAATGCCTTTATCGACCTTGCCGAGGGGCGACTGCCAATAATCGAGCTGATGAACCACGCCGGCTACAACGCCGCTACACTCGGCAACCACGAGTTCGATATGGGCGCAGCACTCTTGCAGGGCTCTATCGATTGCGCCTCATTCCCTATTTTGTGCGCCAATATGCAGAGTCATCGTGAGGATATGACAACTCCCCAGCCGATGGTTACGCTTAAGACTCCAAATGGTATTCGCGTTGCTATTGCAGGCGTTGTCACAAACTTCGACAACGGACACCCCGACGGCAGTAACGAGGTCTTTGAGGGGCTATCGTTCAGTAACCCGTTCCTCGCTGCCGAGGAGGCTTTCAAGGGTTGCGAGAGTGCCGACATTCGCCTACTGCTGTCGCATATGGGCGATGATATGGATATGGAGTTCGCCTCTAAACACAACTGTTGCGACATTATCATCAGTGGTCATACCCATAATGTTGTCGATACCCTTGTCGGCAACACCGTCATCGGTCAGACAGGTAGAAAATTGAAGTATATCGGAGCCACAACCGTACGCCTGAAGGGTAATAAAATCGCCTCTATCGACTACCGAAATATCCCCCTTGCCGACTATGCGCAAGATAGCACAACCCTCGCACTTATAGATGAGATTGAGAGCGACCCTGTACTCGGTGCAAAGGTCGGCTCACTTGCCACTCCGGTAACACATATCGGCTTTGCAAACCTTATGGCAGAGGCTGTTGCCAACGGTACTGATTCCCAAATAGGCTTCTATCACTACGGCGGAGTGCGACTCTCTGACCACCCTGCCGGCGATATAAAACTCGCTACAATCTACAATTTAGAGCCATTTGCCTCACAGATTCACACAATCACAATGACCGCAGCACAACTGCGCAAGATGATTATTGCCAAGTTTAACGACACAAACAATCCTAAAGAGTCACACCGCATCGACCTCTTCTGTACCACTCCGTATGATATTGTCGTGGATGACAACGGCGAGGCTATAGATGTACGCTTCCCACGCCTCCGCGAAGGTGTGCCTTACCGCGTCGCCTTCTCGGACTATATCGGTAAAAAATACCCCTCTATTAGCGGTAAAAACCATACAATCCACCCCATTTTGGTTACCGACCAGCTCCTTGAGTACTTCAGAAAAACCCCAAATGCGAAACTTAACAACCAATCACTCCAAAGAATTATCCATAAGTAACTAACGGATTATCAATTATTTGCAAATTTTTACATATCTCCTTGTTAAAAAATATTAAAAATTTTGCTCAAAAAGTTTGCACAGAAAAAATATTTGCTCTATCTTTGCACTCGCAATCAGGAAAATGGTTGCATTTCCGGAGCGGAATCTACAATGCGGAAATAGCTCAGTTGGTAGAGCACAACCTTGCCAAGGTTGGGGTCGCGAGTTCGAGTCTCGTTTTCCGCTCAACGCACAGCGATAATCGAAAGATTATCGCTTTTTTTGTGCGTTTCGCGGAAGAGTCCGCGACCATATAGACAATCCCTCCAAACCTCCCTTTGATAAGGGAGGCTTCGCTTGGAGCAGAAAACGAGATTCGCCACGAGCGATCCCAAGTTGCCCCCTGTCAGGGGGTTAGGGGGTGTAAAAATAGTTCGCGAGAGATGCCCGCGAATGCGGGCTCGTGGCTCGTTTTCCGCTCAAAATCAAGTCTCAGAGTTTTCTGAGACTTTTTTTGTTTTTGTAGCAAAACAGGTTATTTAGGACCACATATTAGCGGTCGATATGGTTAAATATTCATTTCTTTATTGTCGTTTGAAGAGATAATACTGCTATCAGGAAACAGCTCGGCAAAACGATTGGGCGAATCGGTGTGGATAGGCACAAGATGTTTGGGCTGCACGAACTTGACAATGCGTTGCAGAGAGGTAATATCGGCGTGTCCGCTCGAGTGAATATCGGGTAACTGCTCGCAATTAGCCTCTACCCAATGACGAAAACGCTCGGTGTTTGGATCATCCCAATAACCACTCCAAATGGATTTGATAAACCGAATTTGCGGAGCATCAATCTTTTGCAGAAACTCCACCACCGAGGGGCGCACCAGCATCACATAACGCTCGGGCGTGGTAGATATTTCAGTATAAGTTATCTTGTTTTCGCGCGGGTTGAGCGAGTAGATATACTGCCTTTGGTCGCGCTCCGTGAGGCGGGTTGTTAATCGTGGCGGAAAATAGACCTTTATCTGCTCGGTGGTGGTTGCCGACGGGATTTTGGGGTTTAATTTAGACACTGCAGCCAGCACATTTGCCGTATAGGGATCAATTACAAGCGTTTTACCACGGCGTCGGCATGCGCGGAACAATGCGCAAATGCGGTCGATATTTTTCGATGAGCACCACACCAAATTGAGAGCATAAGGTGCATCGTCAAAGGTTTTGATAAATTCGTTCTCAACATCTTGCTCGGTAGGATTATGTTGTTCTCTTGCGATATTTGTACCCTCCAAAAGCAGATAATCGACCTCGCGAGGCAGCTGTTTATATAACTTACCTTTCACACCGTGCAGACGCACATCGCCACTATACAGCACTCGCTTACCCTCTGCTTCAAATAGAAGAGCACACGCTCCGTATGCCGAGTGGTCTATCGGGTAGGCGGTTATGGTCAGTCCACTAATTTCGTAGGGTTGATACCCCCGCATCGGGCACTTTTTGAGGTGCGTAGTCGGGTCTTTGCCGAGAATACCATCGAGTGCAAGCATTGCAAAGGTATCCTCGGTGGCATAGACAGGTGTGTCATTAGGAAGCAAGTCAAAAAGCCCATAGTGGTCGGCGTGGGCGTGGCTCAAAAAGAGTGCATCGACACCCTTGCACCACTCGGTGGCGGTGCGTCGAATTTGCTCCTGCTCTTCGGGTGTACGCTTCTCGTAGTCGAGCGGCAAGCCGAAATCGATTAAAATCTTCGCCTCGGCGGTGTGCAACTCGACACAACTGCCTCCAATCTCGTGGGTACCCCTATGGATGGTTAGGGTCATATCACTTTTTGTCATTCTTATTTATATAATCTTCAATTTTCTTTGTGATATCTTCGTTCTTATCAATATCATAGAATATACACCACGACAAAATGGATTTATTTATTTTAGTCTCCGTAGAATTCTCCTTAAAACAA
Organism: Alistipes sp.; assembly: GCA_017474235.1. GTDB lineage: Bacteria > Bacteroidota > Bacteroidia > Bacteroidales > Rikenellaceae > Alistipes. The sequence continues at coordinate 33,173 of JAFVIB010000004.1, forward strand.
CTTATAAGCTTCTTTCCAATACTGGCTATTGCTCCATCTTTACCTCGATGACCTTCTTGATTGCCATCTATAATCATAATGAAGAATCGCTTATCGGCCTCTTCTGTTGTAAGTTTTACAAAATCTCTATACAAAGCATCATCTGTTGTCCCAGAATGGGCCTTGAGCTCAAAAATCGTATCGAACGAGGCGTTGTCTTCCTTCAAAAGCGTTAAATCAAGACGAGCCGAAAGGTATTTGCAGTCCTCATTATTCTGTTGAATATCAATATCCTCCTCTTTTTTCTTACATTTCACTCCACCCTTGAAACTATATGCATATTTTGTGGGTGTTTCAACAGTTATCCTTTTATAGTGAGCCTGATACAAATTTTTGATTAAACATATACGCAACTCCTGCTCGCTTATTCTCAATTTTCCATTAGCATAGCGAGGAAAGCAAAACGAGCTATCGTTATTGGATTCCTTCATCGTGTGCAACTCACACAAAGTGTCGTTAATAACCTCAGTAATTGTTTTCATATCTTTATCTGTTTTTACATTAAAATCTCTTTAATATACTCATCCATATTCAAATTTACGCAAATTTACTCAAAAAGATTTACTCTTCCAAATCTTTTTATCTCAATATACGCTCTATATACGCTTCCATATTCAACGCTTCGCGTGAGGGAATAGTGGCGGGATGGTTTTGTTGAGCTGTTAGTACAGCCTTGCGAAAGCGATTAAACTCACTCCCTTTGATATGCTCACTGAAATTGCCGCAGTCGGGGCAGAAGAGCGAATAGTTACCTGCTCCCGAGGTTGGCACACCGCAAAAGTGATAGATCTTGCCCTCGTCGCCACAATGCGGACACTTTGCTGTCAGCCCATAGTTCCACGCCTCCATTACCTGCCCGATACGCAGATCATCCACACCCCAAATATCAAACGGCACAAGGGCATTGCGCAAATCCTCATTAGCGAGCGTATAATCTCCAGCCCACACATAGAGCGGCACATGGTCAGCGTAGAGTTCAACCAATCGCTTGCGCTCCTTCTCGAAGTGCCACCGCCAAGCCTCTGCAAGCCACCAATGATAGTCGGCAAGGGTACAATATAATGCTCCGACATCAACAGCGCGCCCATCTTCAAACAAGCACTTTTCGTTGGTGGTCATCTCCACGCCATATTTACCACGCAGGGTAACGAGCGACTCCTCCTTATGTGTCACCTCAAAATCGACAATGCGTACCGATCGGGTATTGTAATCATTATTTGTCGTCTTCATAGCGTAAGGTTTTGTCATAAATTACGGCTGCTTTCATAATTCGCCAATACATTGAGGTTCTCACTCGCTCGGGCGAAAGAACTTCAACTTGCCAACCATATGACATTAGTTTGAGATAAAACTCCTGCGTTGGTGCAACAAAATACTCAAAGTCGGCATAACGGTTGGTTGTCTCAACCTCACGCTGCGAATGATGTAGGGGCAATGTCCGCAGGTAGGCAGCAAGTCCGGCACAAACTCGGATACGAATCGTGCAGGGTGGTATTTCGTCGTAAATCGCCACGCCAAAGGCGTTGCGGGTATATGTTTTAGGGTCGAAATTAGCCGGCAACACAAACCGCTCCTCCTGTACTTTGACAGCGTGCATACGATCGAGTGCGTAGAGTTTGATTTTCTCATCGCTCGGCTTATTGGCGTAGAGATACCAACGACGATCATATAATTTGACAAACAAAGGTTGCAATACCAATTCAAACGGAGCCTCTGCCACAAAAGGTTGATAGACAATCTTGACGCACCTATTTTCGCGCATTGCCGCCAGAAACTCGGTCAAATAATGTTGTGCCGAGGGTATCTCCTCAACCTGCACACGACTACCGAGCGACTGTGATTCGGTGAGGATATTGCTTATCGAGAAGGTATTGAGCAACCACGACGAAAGCCCGTTTTTCGCCAGCTCGCCTTGTTCTGCGATATAATATTTATTCGTGCGCTCATCACACACAATGCGAATGTGAAACAACTCCTCAATCGCCTCGCGGTGGTTGTGAAAGGTGCGAATTGCCAACTTCTTCTGGTCGTAAAGGCTGCTCTGCTCCCAACGCTGGGCTATCTCTTTGAATGAAATGGGCGCGTGTCGATAGATGGTATCGACTAACCAAAAATAGCGTTTAACTGGATTTGCAATCATAGTTTGTTTCTCTTTTCTGCTACAAAGATAATATGGACTATCTGCCAAATAGTTGCAGATAGTGGTTATTTTTCAAAAATTATTCTTGAAATAACCCCATTCAGTTATTATTTTGAAAAAATCTTAACCTTGACATAGCATACATCGTGTACCTAATCATAAACGAGAACAAAGTTGCTGACTCTTATTGCGGACTTTGCAAAGAAATTATTACCTTTGCGACCCTTTATCAAAAATTTACAGCTATGAGAGAGATAAATCCCCAAGAAACAACCCGTGCATACGCCTTTGAGATGTGGATGCAGGCACCCAATCCGATGGTTACATTTTTCAAGACGCTCGATGTATCGCGCCTTGTGAGAATTAGCCGCAAGCGAGGGCTGAAATTCAATATGTTGATGTGCTACTGCATTGGTCGTGCCGCCTCGCAAGTCAAGGAGTTTTATCTGTTGCCCATCGGCGACAAGTTGATGCAGTACGACACCATCGCCGTAAACACCATTGTTGCCAACTCGGCGGGCGAGGTGAGTTCGTGCGACCTGCCTTACAGCGAGGATTTGGCGCAATTTGGCAGCGACTATCTGCGCCTTACACAGCAGGTGGCGGAGAGTTGCACCGACCACGACCTCTCGGCTGAGAGTATGGTTATCGGCACTTCGGCCTTGGCGCAGTACGAGATAGATGGAGTGGTGGGTATGTATAGCGGTATTTTCAATAATCCGTTTATGATTTGGGGCAAGTACAAGCGAGGATTGTTTAAGACTACGCTAAGTGTGTCGTTCCAATTCCACCATACCCAAATGGATGGTGCCCACGCTGCAAAATTCCTTGACATCTTACAGCGAGAGATAGACGGAAAATTTGCATAGATAGTACAGAGAGAAAAAGTTTCGGCTTTTTCTATTTTTGTTTGGCAATTGTCAGAAGTTGTCAAAAACTCAGGGTTACTTTGTCGCAAAGTAACCCTTAAATTTGTTTTGGAATCTATGTTTAATTTTATTTCGAGATTATTTGTGAGCTATTTTCGAGTAGAATTTGGTTTGTTTTATGCAGGGAATAGCGGGCTATTATCAAATAGCACAGACAAAAATATGCCGAAAAGAGCCACAAAGAGTCCGAAACAAGTTTTGGCAGCAATGGAATAACACATTTAATAAAATTAAAAATAGATTCTAATGTCACTTTGGGATTGGCTGCTTGCAGCGTGGATTTATGAGGAGTTGTTCGATGATGACTTGGACAACACCTCGCACGACAACACTTGCGACTATGATTCGTCATACGACTACGATGATTACGAGGAGGATTTTTGATGATTCTCTACTCTTTGTATTGAAATTATGTTTAACTTTGTGAAAACTTAATCCTATGTCAAGAACTTACATTGAAGTAACCTATATTGATCCCAATGTATGCTTTGAATGTGGTGCACCTGCCACAGAGAGGCATCATATTGTACCTGCATCATTAGGAGGCTCAAAGACTGTTCCTCTTTGTGGAATATGCCATGCCAAAATACACGATGTAGATGGTAAAAGACGAACAAGAATTGCGGAGCTAACAAAAGCTGCACTTGACGCTAAAAAAGCCAGAGGTGAAACTTGGGTAAGAAATACAGATACTACTGCGGCAAGGGCGGTTAGCTGCAGAATGAGGGTAGCAGCAAGGGAAAATTGGATGAAGGAATCTGTGGTTGGTAAATATGTACTAGCGAAATGGATGGAAGGATTGACTTTTACAGATATTTTGCACGACTTAGATGAAATGTATGCAATAAATCCTGATGTGTATTGTTCTAGAAATGGTGTGCAAATTGCGAGAGGAACACTATCCAAAATGATATCTTTTTACAAAGAGTGGCAAAAAGATTATGTCCCACAAAATAAAATTAGATTTCTCCTTCAATGGGCACAAAAGGCAAACAAACCATTTAATCTTCAATTATCGTGTAACTTTGAGAAAACAATATCTTCTAATGATGAAAAAGGATATATATTACATCCAACAGGCTCCTTTATTAAAGAATATGAACTAAAATATTGGGAAGAGTTCTTTCAGTTGTTACGCTCATTTTACATAATCAAAGAGAGATACGATTCTGATGGTAAAGTGTATTATGTATTTGCATCAGATACAATGATTATAAGATTAGTAAAAGCTGATATAGAGAGTACTCCAATCGACAAGAATGTCTTGAAAAAAATTGGTATGGGATTATAGATTATGGGACATATGAAATACGGAGATAAAGAGTTGATTGATGCTTTTAATGAAGCATCTATTGCGGCAGATGAAATGCTTGAAGATGATAATTTATTGGCAAAGGCTATTGCAAGTGTTGTAAGAAATCAAATGGAAGATTTTCATTACAAATATCTTTCAGATGAGCAGATGAAGGAACTTAATCCAATAATTAGAAACTCAATATACACTGCTCTACAATTAGTAAGAGAGAATCCTGTTTTCTTGTATTGTTATTCGAAGTTATATGTACCAACATATTGGGAAGATTGTGAAAGAATACAAATATAAGGAGTATGTTATATGATTTGGTTATTGCATCCGTCACACAGAAAATTTATAAAAACACTTTATAAGAAGGTAGGCCCGCACGGATATATCGTCATAACAAAGTATGATCTTGAAGCTCAAGAAGATTTATGGGCAAAAACTACAAATTCCAAAAGAAGACATCAATGTATCTATAGAATTATTTTCAAGGCTATAAATAGGGTGGCTGAAAGTGTTGACAAAGAGCAAATATGGGGAATAATAACAGTTAAAGCAATAGAAACATGGTTACATAGAATAGAGTTAAAAAGCCCTATAATAACTATTAGAAATACAATTTTATATCCTATATTGAAGTACTATCGTCATTAGTTTTATAACCTATGCTCACCTACACTTACATATCCCCCGGCAAGTTCGAGTTAATAGACAAGCCTAAATCTGAGTTGTAGATATTGTGTAATATTTACTTGCATGTAGAAAAAGTCTCGGCTTTTTCTATTTTTGTTTCGGGATTATGCGTAACTTTGGGGTAGAATAATTGGAAACTATGGCTTGCAGCGAAGATTTTGTGCAATATATAGTGGAGCAGAGTGCCGGCGCGGGGGAGATTACAGCGCGGAAGATGATGGGCGACTACTGTCTCTATTGCAACGGCGTGGTGGTTGGTCTTATCTGCGATAACTCTCTGTTTATCAAGCCAACAGAGCCGGTAAAGCAGATGTTGCGCGAAGTTGTGATGCGTCCACCGTATGACGGAGCAAAGGAGTACTTTTTTATTACCGATGTTGATGATAGGGACTATTTGGCAGAGATTGTTAAGACGACTCTCATCAATCTTCCCGCACAAAAAAACAGAAAGAGATAACTTTGAATTACAGACTATATGAGACCTTACATTATTTGCCATATGATTGCCTCGGTAGATGGTCGCATAGATTGCGATATGACCGAGCAGATTGAGGGTGGAAACGAGTATTATGAGGCGTTGGAGTCGCTCGCCTGCCCGTCGATGTTGATGGGGCGTGTGACAATGCAGATGCACTATGCCCTTGCAGAGCCTTTTATTGCAGCAGATACCACACCAATCGGCTGTGAGGCGTTCCATATAGCCCGTAAGGCAGCAGCCTATTGTGTGGGTGTTGATACTCACGGAATACTCCAATGGGGAGAGAGTGAGTTTGATGGTCAGGCTCTGCTTATTATCACAGATGAGCAGTGTCCAAAAGCCTACCACGACCGACTTACAGAGCAGGGTATCTCTTGGATTGCGACGGGCAAAAACGGCATCAATCTTGCGCGTGCTATGGAGCTGCTTGCCGAGAAGTTTGGTGTTGAACGATTGGCTGTTACCGGTGGTGGACACATCAACGGTGCTTTTTTGGAGGCGGAGCTGCTTGATGAGGTTAGCTTTATGGTTGCCCCGGGAATTGACGGCAGAGGAGGTATGGCAGCCGTCTTTGATGGTATTACCGATAAAAATCGCCCCGCAACACAACTGTACCTTCAGAGTGTCAAACAGATGGGCGAGACGGTTTGGATGAGATATAAATTTAAGAGATAGTTATGCGTAAGAATTTTGGTTCAAAGAGTTGGCTCTACCCTATGCCGGTGCTGATTGTTACGGCGTATGATGAGAGCGGAAAAGCAAATGCGATGAATGCCGCTTGGGGTGGAATATTTACCGATAACCATATCGGAATTTGCATTTCAGAGGGACATAAAACCACTAAAAACATCCTCGCCACACAGGCTTTTACAGTGAGTATAGCAACCGTTGAGCAACTCGCGGCGTGTGACTATGTGGGAATTGTGTCGGGCAACAACGAACCGGATAAGTTCGCCAAAGCAGGTTTTACGGCGGTGCGCTCAGAGATGGTAAACGCTCCGATTATCGAGCAGCTCCCGATGACTTTAGAGTGTGAGTTTGTGTCGTATGACGAGGATAGCAACTACCTTGTAGGTCGTATTGTAGGGGTTAGCGCCGACGATAAAATCCTTACCGACGGCAAGATTGATTACCACAAATTGCACCCGATAACATACGACCCAATAAACCACCACTACATTGAACTTGGCGAGGTTGTCGGCAAAGCCTTCTATGACGGCAAAAAACTAAAATAAAGTGTAAAACAGTGGGGCTGTCAAAGTATGACAGCCCCTTCCTATTCTATCTCCAATCCCACGATGGATGTGCTGGATCTTCTGCTGTAAGGGCTTCTGCAAGAGATAGACCCAAAGCCTTTGCCACACCCTCACCGTATGCAGGGTCGGCGCGGTGGCAGTTGCGGATATGACGCTGCTTGATAAATATCTCTGCATCGCCCATAGCGCGAGCTGTATTCTCACAAGTAGCCTTTTGATCTTCGCTTGTCATCAGTCGCCACAATTTGCCCGGCTGTGTGTAATAGTCGCTATCGAGTTCGCGCTCATCATAGTTATAGACCTCGCCCGTAACAGCCAAAGGTGGCTCTTTGAGCTGTGGTGAATCCTGCCACTCGCCGTAACTATTCGGCTCATACGAAATTGTGCGCCCTGCGTTATCGTCTGTACGCATCTGCCCGTCGCGATGATATGAGTGGTAAGGACAGCGCGGCTTGTTTATCGGTATTAAGTGGTGATTTACACCCAAACGGTAGCGTTGTGCGTCGCCATAGGAGAAGAGTCGTCCCTGCAACATCTTATCGGGCGAGAAACCTATGCCGTCGATGATGTTCATCGGGTTGAAAGCCGCCTGCTCGGTCTCGGCAAAGAAATTTTCAGGGTTGCGGTTAAGCTCCAAAATGCCCACATCGTGCAGTGGAAAATCGCCGTGATACCACACCTTTGTAAGGTCAAAAGGGTTGATGTGATACTCTTTCGCCTGCTCCTCTGTCATCAGCTGCACCTGCATAAGCCAACGAGGATAATCCCCTCGCTCAATAGCCTCAAAAAGGTCGCGCTGATGCGACTCTCTATCTTTGGCTATCACAGCCTCCGCCTCGGCATCGGTCATATTTTTAATACCCTGCAAGGTGCGTAGATGAAACTTTACCCAAGTACGACGGTTGTCGGCATTGATAAAGCTGTATGTGTGGCTGCCAAAGCCGTGCATATGGCGGAAAGAGGCGGGAATACCTCGTGGCGACATAGTAATTGTTACCTGATGTAGAGCCTCGGGTAATAGTGTCCAAAAATCCCAATTGCTATTTGCCGAGCGCATACCTGTTCGAGGGTCGCGCTTGATGGCGTGGTTGAGGTCGGGGAATTTGAGCGGGTCTCGCAAGAAGAATACAGGCGTATTATTGCCTACCAAATCCCAATTGCCCGTGTCGGTGTAGAATTTCATCGCAAAGCCGCGAATATCGCGCTCGGCATCGGCAGCACCACGCTCGCCCGCAACGGTCGAGAAACGGACAAAACAGTCGGTTTTTTTGCCAATCTCGGCAAATATCGAGGCGCGAGTGTAGGCTGTAATGTCGTGTGTAACTGTAAATGTGCCGTATGCACCCGACCCTTTAGCGTGCATACGACGCTCGGGGATAACTTCGCGATCAAAATGGGCAAGTTTTTCTGTAAACCAAGGGTCTTGCAGCGTTACAGGACCCCGTATGCCGGCGGTCTGTGTGTTTTGGTTATCTGCAATAGGTCGCCCATTCTCTGCTGTTAAGACTTTTTTCTTCTGCTTCATATCGGACTATTTTTTGATTTATTTGCTCCGATATTTCCAAAATTGTGCCAACAATTATCTCCGTTGGCAAAGTCTATAAACAGCAAATACTCTTTATAACAAACCACAACACAGGGATAAGCAGCGAGGGGAGTAGGTTCAAAGTTTTGCAATCTTTGAGTTTGAGCAAAGAGAGCCCCGAAGCGACAATCATCAGTCCACCCACAATCAGAAGCTCTGCCATAAGTGCTTCGCTGATAGCGGTGCTTGAAATCTTAGCTATCGCATAAAACAGACCCTGCCAGCAAAAGAGTACCGGCGCAGCGAGTATCATCCACTTTCCGTATGTGCTTGCAAAGACAACAGATGTTACCAAATCGAGCGTTGCATTTGTATATAGAAATGTGTTGTCGCCCTTTAGTGCGCTTATTACCGGACCGAGCATAGCAAGAGGACCGATGCAGTATAGCAAAATCGCCGTAGAGAGTCCGTCAGAGAGGCGCGAACTGCTATCTACTGTGCGTCTGCTTATCAGTTTGGCAAAACGCCCATCAAGGTCTAAGGCGGTGCCGATAACTCCACCCAACGCTATCGAAACGATAAATAGCACAGGGTATTCGCTCTTTCCGAAGTTGCTTATCACAGCATTAAGACCTATGCCGAGACAAGCCAAACCCAAACCCGTATATAGAGCCTCTTTATATCGCTCTTTTATTCCTCTGTTCATCACCGCTCCGATGATGCTACCCACTATGATTGTGCAAGTATTTACAATAGTCCCTAACATCTTACCAATATTTTATACAACAAAAATAGGCAATTTTTGGGGTTTTTGGCTCTACTGGGATAAAAACCGAAATTTTTTATGTACATTTGAAGTAAAATAAACAGTTAAAGCTATGACAATCTGTTCAATCCTCGAAAATGACCTCTATAAATTTTCGATGTCCTACTACTATCAGGTGCATTATCCCAATGCGTGGGGAACATTTACTTTTCACGACCGAAACAACACCGAGTACAGTGAAGAGTTTGTCACAGCCCTGAAGCGTGAGTTCTCTAAACTTGCAGACCTCTCTTTGCAGCCATCCGAGTTTGAGTGGGCGGTAAAAACTATTCACTATATTCCTCAGTGCTTTTGGGAGTGGCTCTGCTATTTCCGCTTTGAGCCTGATAAGATTGTCACTTGGCTTGATGATGAGCACCATCTCCACATTGAGGTCTCTGAGGCGATGTATAAGGTTACATTTTACGAGATTCCTATTCTTGCCATTGTCTCTCAACTCTATCATCAGCATATTGGCGATGGTTACCAAACCCGCGAGGAGCTTGCTGCTGTGATGATACCTAAAATGGAGAAGAAGGTCGCCATAGCCACACAACACAACCTCTACTTTGCTGATTTTGGTATGCGCCGCCGCTTCAGCACCCTCTCGGAGGAGGTGGTTATCGACTATATGAAGTCTCACTGCCCCACCTTTACCGGCACATCTACCGTTTCGCTGGCAATGAAATATAACATCAAACCTATCGGCACAATGGCACACGAGTGCTTTATGTTTCAGGCTGCCGTACACACTCCAAAAGAGGCAAACTATGAGGTTATGGAGCGATGGGTTGAGGTCTATGATGGCAATTTGGGCACGGTGCTAACAGACACCTATACCGTTGATGCTTTTCTGAGAAACTTTTCGATGAAACTTGCAAAGCTATACGATGGCGTGCGTCACGACAGCGGCGACCCAAAAGTGTTCGGAGATAGAATTATCAAAAAATATGAGTCATACGGTATCGACCCGATGAGCAAAACTATCGTATTTTCTGATGGATTAGACTTTGAGACAGCCGCCGAAATTAAAGAGTACTTTGCCGGTCGTATAAAGGTTACTTTCGGCATCGGCACAAACCTCACTTGTGATATTGATGGCGTTAAACCGATGAATATCGTAATGAAACTCAAAGAGTGCCGCATCAACGCTCGCCAACCAATCTATGGCTGCGTAAAACTTAGCGATGTAACGGGCAAGGCTATCGGCACAAAGGAGGATATTGCCAACTATAAGTATCAGCTCGGAATAAACTAATTAACAAAAAAAATGAGTGTCCAAAAGACTTTTGAACACTCATTACATCTTTACCGTAACTTGTGAGATATAAGCGACATAAACTCCTCACGAGTACGATGATCTGAGAGGAATATACCGGTAAAGGCAGATGTTGTGGTTGCAGAGTCCTGCTTCTCAACACCGCGCATCTGCATACAGGTATGTGAAGCCTCGATAACCACAGCGACACCAAGCGGATTAAGAGCCTCCTGAATAGAGTCTCGAATCTGAACGGTAAGTCGCTCCTGCACCTGAAGGCGTCGAGCAAAACACTCTACAACGCGGGCAATCTTGCTCAGACCGGTAATCTTTCCATTTGGAATATATGCCACATGAGCCTTTCCGATAAAAGGCAACATATGGTGCTCACAAACCGAGAAAATCTCAATATCTTTAACAAGCACCATCTGGCGATACTCCTCATTAAACATCGCCGAGCGGATAATCTCGATTGGGTCCTCATTATAACCCTTTGTAAGAAAAGACCACGCCTTTGCAACGCGCATCGGTGTCTTTACAAGACCTTCACGCTCAGGGTCCTCTCCCAAAAGCTTAAGAACCTCTTTATAGTGATAGGCGAGCTTTTCGAGCGTTGCCTCATCAAACTTATCCTCTCTCTTATAATTCTCCATTCTTCAAAAATTTTACAAGTTCTGCCACAGCACGACCTCTGTGCGATATTGCATTTTTAGCCTCTGCCGACATCTGCGCAAAGGTAATAATTTCTCCCGAAGGTACAAAAAGCGGGTCATAACCAAAGCCCTCGGCACCACACTCCTCTTCTGCAATAGTTCCCTCAACGCGACCCTCAAAAGTGTACTCTTTGCCGCCCAAAATAAGGGCAATAACCGTTCTAAATCTGGCTGTACGCTCTGTAACGCCTTCAAGATTTTTAAGCAACAGGCGGTTGTTGGCTGCAAAGTCGTGACCATCTGTCGCATAGCGGGCAGAGTGAACCCCCGGGGCACCATTCAATGCATCCACCTCTAAACCCGTATCGTCGGCAAAACAGTCTGCTCCGGTCTTCTCAAAGACATATCGAGCCTTCTGGAGTGCATTTTCCTCCAAAGTATCTGCCGTCTCAGGAATATCTTCAGTAATACCGCACTCACGGAGTGTCACAAGTGTAAACTCTTCGCCCAAAACAGCCTGCACCTCACTGAGTTTATGGGCATTATTGGTGGCAAAAATAATCTTTCTCATCTATTTATAAATCACAATATCATCTATTCTGTATGGAGAGGATGCAGCACCTACAACCTCTGTCGTAAAGGCGTGTATAACACTGTTGCTGGAATCCTTATATGTAATATCTATCTCTCCCTCACAGAGTTTTCCGTTTTTGAAGATAAGCGGAGCTTGCAGGTTTGTCACAAAGTCGATAACATAACCCTTTCCATCCTCCTTGCCGGCACAAGATACAGTAACATCTATGCTGTTATTGCTCGAATATAGATATGACATATCGCAATTTACAACAGCATCACTTTGTGTGTGTTTGTAGCTAAATGCACCCTTTTCGCCCTCTTTTCCGATAAAAGTACCTACAAGCTTTTTAGTGCTGCCTTTTGTCGTGTATCTCTCGGAATATAACACCCAAACTCCTCCCTCTTCGAGCCTTTTTCCTTTGGTCTCGATTGTATATTCTGTGTATGTATAGGTTGAGATATTCTCTCTCAAGACAACTTTATCTTCAAACACATTGACACTATAATTATCGCTCAACAAGAAACTCTCCTTCATAACCTCTAAAGCCTCTTTGTTGTTGCTTAACACTATATCACTATAGACTGCAAAATTTCCGTAATAATAGGCACTATATACGCTTGAATAGACTCTGTGCCACAACATCTTTTTGCTTCCATTCGGATCGCGTTCTGTTCCCTCGCCAACTTTACACCCCACAAGGGTCATTAAAGCCAATATGGCAACCAATATATATCTTTTCATAGCCACTCCTCCTACTTTTTACCTTTTCTTGCTGCATCAAAACGATAACCGATGCCTATACGACCAAAACCACCTATACCGCAACCAAGCTCTGCAAAACCAAAGAGTTTGCGCCCAAAAGTACATCCGATAAGTGTAAAATCAACCCACGGTACCACCTCTTCAGAAAAGACAACACCTAAAGAGACCGATGAATAGAGCTGCACCTTCTCCCTATAGAGATAGACAAAACGAGCTGTCGGCATTACTGCGACGGCATAATCGCTTCTATCCTCAATCTTGCTGTTATCTATACTATTACGACGCGACTGCGTAACGGCTGCAAATGTAGCCGTTGCTCCAAACTGAAACCAACGACGCGAATGGTATGTATAACTGAGCGAATAGACACCTGTAAAGTAGGCATCTGTCAGATATGTATCTGCTTGTGCAAGATTTTGATCAAAACGGTCGCTGGTCTTATTTTCGTAATCTACTTCTGTTCCGGGCATCAGAAATCTATCCAAAAACAACCCTGTCACAAAAGAGCCTGTACCTACACCCACACGAAAATCGTGCATATCTACCCTCTTTGGTATTACGCGGGTAATCTTTACGGTATTATCCTCCGGATTGTGCTCTACCGTACGCTGTTGAGCCGAAACAGTGCCGACTATAAGAAGCGTAAATAAAAGTAATCTGAGTCTCTTCATAACCTAATAATTTATATTAAGAGGCTGTTTAAAATTTATTTAAACAGTTTCTAAACCTTTGCTATCTCAAGTTGCTCGACATTGTAATCGGCAACACACTTATCTATAACAGCCTTCACTACCGTATCTATCTCTGAGCCGGCACTATAATCTGCCGGACAGACATGGTTTACTCTATTATCACGAATAAGGGTGTTCATCTCTGCCCTCTTGCTCTTATCCTTCGGATTATAGACAGCTATAGAGTGACCACCAAAGTTCTTCACAAGACGCATACACGGAATATCTGTCGTTCCATCACCCACATATATCATACGCGAGAATGGCACAGGACGAGACTTCTCCTCCATATACTTATTTACCTGCTTGGTGTCGAAAACACTCTCTACTCCCTTGTTGATTTTGAAGATAAACTGTGTCTTGTTTGTATAGTTTACCGCCACTGCGGGCCAGTAGGCAATACCATCTACATTATAGAGGAATGAGCAGGCATATATCTTCTGAAAACGATCTGCAATAGCTGTTCCCTCAATAATCTCCTTCAGACCCGAAGAGTTTATATAGTGAACAATCTTTACTCCGCGCTCTGCACCGTAACTATTCACCCTGTCAAACCACTCTAATACCCCCGGATATAACTTCACATCACGACCACACTCCTGAAAAGCCTCACGACGCAGAGATATACCCTTAGCCTGTGCCTCACGAATCATCAAAGCCATATAGGTAAGAATCTGATCTGCATCCTGCTCCTCGGCAAGGTCGTTTGCCTCACTCCAAAACTCCTTATTACTCTTTCCAATAGCCGGAATAAAGTTATACTCCTGCATATTTCCGGCAGCCAAAGTACCGTCAAAATCATAAATAAGGGCAATTGTAAATTTATAATTATTCTCCATAGTACCACAAAGTTAGTAATTTTCACTATTTTTGCATAGTGAAGAATAAATTTTTTTGATTATGGAATTAAAAGAAGTTCTCAAAACACGCCGTTCAGTACGCCGATTCTCTCCAACAGAGGTTTCGAGAGAGATTTTGCTTAATATTGTAAATCAAGCTCTTACAGCTCCTTCATCACGAAATATGCGAACCACTCGCTTTATTATCGTAGATGATAAGCCAACTCTTGAAAAGCTCGCAAAGATGCGCGACTATGGCTCTGAGTTTATGAAGGATGCCACAGCGGCAATTATCGTAGCTGCCGATACTACAAAGACCGACCTTTGGCGAGAGAATTGCGCCATTAGTGCAACTATTCTGCAGCTTGCTGTTGTAGATGCAGGTCTTGCCTCTTGTTGGGTACATATCGGCGGCAGACCACGCTTGAAAGATAATCCTGAGGGAGAGCAGGCAGAGGAGTATATCCGCACATTTATTGATATTCCGGCAGATTGGTCGCTCGAGTGCGCCATTGCTCTCGGATATTCAGACTATACCCCAAAACCACTACCGGAACACGACGATAGCGGCTCTATTATTTGGCATACCAGAGAGTAAGAAACAGTTTCTAAATCATACAATATAGAACATAATCTTTGCGTTACTTTATAAAACAGAGAGATTATGAGAAAATTTATCCTTTTTATAGCCATTTTTGCGCTGTTTTCACCTATCAACTCTTCGGCACAAAGTTGGCTAAAAAATCGCACTGTGGGGGCTGTAGAGGTAGAGTTAGGTGTCGGTCTTGCTACGGCAGCCAATAATATCAGCCACTTCGGAAAAACACGCGCCGGAGTAGATGTCAATGCAGAGGTAAGATACAACTTCAGCAAAGTTCCTGTAGATTTGGGTCTCTACTTCTCGTTGTGTACCTTCAAGAGGGGCGTGCAGATAGGCGATACAGCAAAAAGTTATAATTTTGATAGCCAAAATCTGCTTGTCACATCCGATTATAACCTCTTTCAGGGGCGATTGGCATCACTCTTTGTTGGTGCCGGAGCCGGTGTTGCGTGGAGTTCACTTACAAAGGATAGTAGCAGATATGGCTTTAACTTCTGCGTAATGCCACGAGTCGGTGTCGAATTATCACAACATATAAGGATAACAGCCGCCTATAAGTTCTATGAAAAGGCTAATAACCACCTTGTTATCAGCCTCGGCTATGCCTTCGGTGGCGGAAAGAGATAGCCTCGATAAAGATATTTAAGAACACTAAATAAAAGAGCCGTAGAAATTTAGACTTTCTACGGCTTTTGTATTTATTCTTTTATACAACGCACAGGAAGACCAAGTGCATGTTGTTTACTAGAAAAATTCACATTGTCTTTATAAAATAGAAATGTTTTTCCGGCATCTGCGGTCCAATACTCTCCCCACTCATCTCTTGCATTAGCTACAGAGTGACACCACTCCATAGAATGACTCTTTTCAAATCCTCCATCTACCCAACCACAAGCAGGAAGGAAAACTTTAGCTGTACCCGCAGATTCTATAGATGTTGCACCTGAGAACCAACGTCCTCTTTGTGCTTGATGATAAGTCCAATCTGAGGAATTTGCACTGAGTTTTGTCATATCTCCCCCGCTAGCAACACGCCAACCACTCGGACAAGGGTCATATTCAGTCTTTTCATTTGTCCATAGATTATTGTTTATCTCCTCTTCATTCAACCAACCATCGTATTTTCCATAAAAGTAAGATATATATGTATTACTCATCTCTTCGCTCTGAGCTATATCTAAAGAAAAAGGTCCTATCTCTACATTATGAGGATCTTCCCACGGCTCATCAGGATCTCCATCACCGTAGTATCCCTGTCCATACTTACGACCCCACTGGAAATATCGACCGTATTGGTGTCCTTTTGAGGTGGCACTTGCAGGCTTATAGCCGCAATTAATAGGTGCCCAAACCTGCTCTCCTACCTGAATACCATGCCCAAAATAGAGCTTTTTACCATCCTGTACCTCTATATACTCATCACTTTGAGGAGTATAACATACTGCCGGCATCTTAAGTATGCGACCTGCCTCTACAATCTTTGCCTCATTTGTACGCACAATGCGCTTATTTCCCTCATTATCAGTAATAATGACCGTCAGATGATATCCTTCATCAGATGTTGTCGCAGGGAGTGTAAGCAGGAACTCTGTAGGCGTCTGTTGTAAAGTAATACCTGTACCACAATTCAGACGAAGATATTTTTCAGCCTCGCCGGAGCCTGAGAGTTTAAGGGAGTGGTTGCTGCTATCTGTATCAAATAACACCTTACCGGCTCCGCTAATGGCAAGATTACTCGTCAGCTCAATAGAAACAATCTGTTCGTTTGATCCGGTTAGTTGCAATTTAAATACTCCAAAGAGATTTTTTAATTGCAGAGTCTCATCACTGCCGGCAGCCCGATAACCTGCCATTGGAGCAGCTCCTAAACCGAAACTACCCGACTTCCACGACTGCTCTAAAGGGGCAGTATAACAAAATTCACCATTTGAAAATGTAACCCACTCATAAGGATAGAAGGCTTCTGTTGCTGCAGCTCTATCAAATTCTACAGCATTACTACTTGTACATACAAAAAGACCATTACCATCTCCTGTGGTACTGTCTAAAGTAAACTCAAATAGTTTCTCCCCCTGCATCACCGCTAAACGGTCACCTTCACTCCATAGTACAGGATATGAGGTCTTACCATCTACAGTAGTAGGTAAGCCGAGTTCACTTCTACTTCTATTCTCGTTTTGAATTGTAACAGAAATGGTTACAATAGGTTGCTCTGTACCAACCTCAAAATTTGTATCACTATGCTCACATGCCATAAAAAGAGATGTGAGTAGCACAAATAGATAGTATCTCTGTTTCATATCTCTTATTTTTACCATACACCTTCATCTTCAACATAACTATCGGTTGTAACATAACCATTACTTCCCGATATTGTAAAACCTTGCTCAGTAACAAATTTTATACATTCAATCTGTGGAGCCTCATATAATAAGGCGTAAATACATCTCTCTTTCATATCTGCGTTGTTATTATTTATACATCATTGCACAAATATATTAAAAAATTAATAATCTACAAAATAAATTAACACTTCTTTTATTTCATTGCACCCATTTTATCATCAGGATTTGCACTCCGCTCATAGTTTGCACCATTTTATCGTCAAAATAGTGCAAATACAACGCTGCGATTAAGCCGAGGGGAGCAGCAGTCGCACACCGTAGGTGCAAAAGGCGAAAATTGAAAGCGGGAGTTTGCTCACAGATTTTCATTTTCGGCTTTTGAGGTGCTTGCACTGCGACTAATACTACCGAGGCGTAGCAGTGAAGGGTCATCAAAGATGAGCCAACGCTCGGGTAATTCCCCTACAGCACTATGCTCACACTTTGCACCCTTTTTATCGTCAGGATTTGCACTCCGCTCATAGTTTGCACCATTTTATCGTCAGAGTTTGCACTCTGATACTTTCTTGCACTCATCTTGTTGTCAGAACGCGGTAGATACAACGCTCGCCCTATAAAAACAGCGATGGGCTGTACTTGAAGTACTGCCCATTGCTGATTTTTAGGGTAGCGGCAGTAGATAGCCGCGTTATCACAACAAAATTAGATGGATATCATATTAAGAATAGATCTCTCTGCTGCTTTTCGAGTATCTTCATCCAGAACAATCTCTGGAGATTCGTTTTCGAGGCAAGAGATGATATTTTCGAGGGTGACCATCTTCATATAGCGACATTCATTGCATACACAGGTAGAGTCGATAGGTGGAGCGGGAATAAAGCTCTTTTGAGGGTATTTTCGGCGCATTTCAGAGAGGATACCGGACTCGGTTACCACAATAAACTCTGAAGCCTCAGAATTGCCGCAATAATCAAGAATGCCGGCGGTTGAGCCTACATAGTCGGCAACAGCAGCAACTGTAGCCTTACACTCAGGGTGTACAACGACCTTTGCCTCAGGATGCTCTTTTTTAAGCTCTAAAATCTTCTCTAAAGAGAACTCTTCGTGGACATGGCAGGCACCATTCCACAGAACGATATTATCTCGACCTGTAATCTTCTTTATATAGCCGCCAAGGTTACGGTCGGGAGCGAAGATGATAGGCTGTTCAGCAGGGATACTCTCAACGACCTGCAAGGCATTTGAAGAGGTGCAGCAGATATCGGTAAGAGCTTTAACACCTACGGTTGTATTTACATAAGAGACGACGAGATGGTTTGGATATTGAGCCTTGAAGGCTGCAAATTCAATCGCATCGCACGACTCTGCCAAAGAGCAACCTGCTTCAGGGTTTGGAATGAGCACTTTTTTATCTGGCGAGAGTACCTTTGCAGTCTCCGCCATAAAGTGAACACCGGCAAAGAGGATAATTTTAGAATTAATCTCTTTAGCCTTTACAGATAGAGCGAGTGAGTCGCCCAAAAAGTCTGCAACAGATTGTACTTCAGGAGTGGTGTAATAGTGAGCAAGGATGACGGCATCTTTCTCTTTTTTGAGTTGCTCGATACGCTGAATGAGCGCGTCGGAATTATTAACCATAGGGCTGCTATTTTTGTTATTATTTAAATTCTTAATTATAAATAAATATAGTAAAATATATAGTAAACAATAATAATAAAGGCTGTTGAAAGTGTTGGTAACTTTTTCTGAAAAATTTTAATGTTACTATCTTTTAGCAACTATTTTTTTCAGTCTCTATAACTTGCTGAGAGCGAGCCTTAAGAGAAAAGTTTTCAACAGATGTTAATAGATGTTTTCAACAAATAAACAGCTATTTTTATCAACAATCCCAATTAACAAAAGTGGTAAAAGATGTTGGTAAATTTTGAAAACTTTTTCACTTTTCAACTCTTCGACATTACCGATAAAGTTATCAACTTTTACTGACAGAAAATCAACATATTTTCATCAGCTTTTCAACAATTTTTAACCCACATTGTTTATAGTATTCACCAATTTCAGCAGATGTTCCGGCAGCTGGTTTTCCATTATCGCTACCCTCCATAACTGCTTGAATAATAGGTATTTGACCCAATAAATCAACACCTGCACTCTCTGCATATTTAGCAGCACCACCCTCTCCGAAGATGTAGTAACGATTGTTTGGTAACTCTGCCGGAGTAAACCACGCCATATTCTCTATTACACCAAGTACAGGTATGTTTACATTAGGGTTACGGAACATCTCAACACCCCTAACAACATCAGCCACAGCAACTTGCTGAGGAGTAGATACTATTACCGCACCATCTATCTTAAGTTCAGAAATTATTGACAAATGTATATCACCTGTTCCCGGAGGTAAATCGATAAGCAGATAGTCCAACTCTCCCCACGCTGTTTGGTGTATAAGTTGTCTGAGAGCGCTGTTTGCCATAGTACCTCTCCAGAGCAGTGCATCGGTTGGTCGGATAAACATTGCTATCGAAATAATTTTGATATTTCCTACTTCGGCAGGAACGATATAATCGCGTCCATCAACCTGCACAGCATCAGGAAGATAATCCTCTACACCGAACATTTTTGCCTGTGAAGGACCATAAATGTCGGCATCCAAAACACCCACTTTATAACCCATCTTGGCAAGAGCTGTAGCGAGGTTTGATGTTACGGTACTCTTACCCACACCACCCTTGCCGGATGCCACAGCAACAACACGAGCTACTGAAGATGTTGTTGTATGTCTGTGCATATCCTCAATCTGCTCGTTTCTTTTCGCAGCACTATTTTCTCCCTCTTTGATAAAGACAGTGACTACTCGTTCAGGGTATTTTTCTGTAAGGGTCTGCTCTACACGATTTTTTATCTTGACAGCAAACGGATCACGGCTTTTGCGGAATCGAAGAGCTACGGTAACCTTCTCTTCGGTAGCTGTTATGCTGTCAATAAAACCACCATCAACAAGATTTTCACCCGCTTCAGGGTGCGTAATAGTGGCAAGAATTGCTCTAATTTCTCTATCCATTAAATTTTTAATATAGTTTAGCACTACAAAGATAGAAAAAAAAGTAGTAACTTTGTCGCATTAATTAAATATAAGGTATTTATGGCTAAGGATTTTAAAAGATATTTGGTAACATCGGCACTGCCGTATGCCAACGGTCCGGTACATATTGGTCACCTTGCAGGTGTATATATTCCGTCGGATATATATACTCGTTATCAGCGTCTGCGCGGTAGAGATGTTATCCATGTCTGCGGAAGCGATGAGCACGGTGTGCCTATTACAATCAAGGCTAAGAAGGAGGGTATTACCCCACAGCAGGTTGTAGATCGCTATCACGAGATTATTAAGAGTGCTTTTAAGGGCTTGGGTATAGAGTTTGACATCTATTCTCGCACCTCTTCAGATATGCATACTGTTACAGCTTCAGACTTCTTCCGTAAGTTGTATGACGAAGGTAAGTTTGTTGAGCAGACCTCGGAGCAGTATTATGACGAGGAGGCAAAGATGTTCCTTGCAGATCGTTATATCACAGGTACTTGTCCAAAGTGTGGTAACGAGCGTGCTTATGGTGATCAGTGTGAGTCTTGTGGCTCTACTCTTTCGCCGGATGAACTTATCGAGCCGCACTCAACCCTTTCGGGAAGTGTTCCTGTAAAAAAATCTACTACACACTGGTATCTGCCGCTGAACGACTATGAGCAGATGCTCAGAGAGTGGATTCTTGAGGGTCATAAGGAGTGGAAAACCAATGTATATGGTCAGTGTAAGAGCTGGCTTGACGGTGGTTTGCAGCCAAGAGCCGTAAGTCGTGATTTGGATTGGGGTATTCCTGTTCCTGTTGAGGGTGCAGATGGTAAGGTACTCTATGTTTGGTTTGATGCACCGATTGGCTATATATCTGCTACTAAGGAACTTACACCTGATTGGGAGAAGTATTGGAAGAGCGAAGATACAAAGCTTGTACACTTTATCGGTAAAGATAATATCGTTTTCCACTGTATAGTATTCCCATCTATGCTTAAGGCACATGGAGAGTATATTTTGCCGGAGAATGTTCCATCAAACGAGTTCCTTAACCTTGAGGGCGATAAGATTTCTACTTCAAGAAATTGGGCTGTTTGGTTGCACGAGTATCTTGAGGATATGCCGGGCAAGGAGGATGTTCTTCGATATGTTCTCTGTGCAAATGCGCCGGAAACTAAGGATAACGACTTTACTTGGAAGGATTATCAGGCTCGTAATAATAATGAGCTTGTTGCTGTTTTGGGTAATTTTGTCAATAGAGCGCTTGTTCTGACACAGAAGTACTACGGCGGTGTTGTTCCTGCTTGTGGAGAGAAGACTGAGTATGATAATCAGACTATTGCAGAGCTTTCGACAATCAAGGCTTCTCTTGAGAACAATATAGAGAACTACCGTTTCCGCGAGGCTCTTAAGGATGCTATGAACTTCGCGAGAATTGGTAATAAGTACCTTGCAGATTCGGAGCCATGGAAGCTGATAAAGACTGATACTGAGCGAGTTAAGACTATTTTGTACATAGCTCTTCAGATTACAGCAAATATCGCTACTGCTATTGAGCCGTTTATGCCATTCTCAGCAGCAAAAATCTTGTCAATGCTTGCTGTTGAGAAATTTGGTTGGGATTCTCTCGGCTCTATGGAACTTGTTGCAGAGGGTCACACAATCGGTACTCCGTCGCTTCTTTTCGAGAAGATCGAGGACGAGACTATCCAGCGTCAGCTTGATAAGTTGGAGGCAACAAAGGCTGCTAATGCTGCTGCCGAGGTCAAGGCAGAGCCACAGAAGGAAGAGTGTACTTTTGATGATTTTCAAAAGATGGATATTCGTGTTTCGACAATTTTGGCAGCAGAAAAGGTTGCAAAGACTAAAAAACTGCTTAAACTCACTGTCGATACAGGTATAGACCAGCGTACAATTGTTTCCGGCATAGCCGAGCATTTCACGCCTGAGGAGCTTGTTGGTCAGCAGGTGTTGGTTCTTGTTAATCTTCAGCCTCGTGAGCTTAAGGGTATTCTTTCACAAGGAATGATTCTTATGGCAGAGGACGCAACGGGCAAATTACGCCTTGTACAGCCTTCTGAGGCGGTTAAGGCAGGTTCTATGGTTGGTTAATGTTCCCCGTGGAACACTTAATTGAATGTGAGAATGGAATTCAATTGGGACGAGTTAGGTTTTGATTTCAACCCTACGGGCGGCGAGAATGTGCGCTACTACTTCAAGAATGGAGCTTGGGGAGAGGCGCAATATACGACCGATGAATATATTCCGGTTCATATGTCGTCCGCGTGTCTTAATTATGGCTTACAAGCCTTTGAGGGGCTTAAGGCGTTTCGTGGTGTAGATGGTCGTGTGAGACTTTTTCGTCCACACGCCCACGCACAGCGAATGGCTGCGGGTGCAAAAAAGTTGTGCCTACCAATGGTCTCTGAGGATATGTTTGTTGAGTCGTGTGTAGATATTGTAAGACGAAACATCGATTTTTTGCCTCCATACGAGTCTCGTGCTGCTCTTTATGTGCGCCCTGTGCTCTTTGGAACAAAGCCTTGTCTGACAGTTAAAGCCTATAATGAGGCGGGTTTTTGTGTCTTTGCAACACCTGCCGGTCCATATTTTAAGGAGGGTATCCTCCCTATTGATGCTATAATAAATCGTAATCAAGACCGCTCTGCGCCGCTTGGAACAGGAGATGTAAAGGTTGGTGGCAACTACGCATCGAGTATGCTCTCTTGTCAGGAGGCTCACGATTTGGGCTATAAAGCGGTGTTATATACAGAGTCTGTACACCACAGATATATAGAGGAGTGTGGTGCTGCAAACTTTATAGCTATTAAGAATGGTCGATATATTACCCCAAAATCACCGTCAATTCTTCCCTCAATAACAAACTCTTCGCTTCGCCAACTTGCTGAGGATAAGGGTTTTATAGTCGAGCAACGACCAATAGACCTTGAAGAGTTGCCAACTTTTGAGGAGTGTGGAGCTTGTGGTACAGGTGCAATTATCACCCCTCTTGGAAATGTTTTCGACCCAGAAACCGGCAAAAACATTCACTATTGCGATGAAACAGGTCCTGTATTGTTGGATTTATACAACACACTGCAAGACATTCAGTATGGTCGCAAGGAGGATAAATTTGGTTGGACTGTCTTAGTAGAATAATGAGTGTTCCCCGTGATTGTTCCACGGGGAACATTTTTTATCTTCCAAACCTCATTAACAAGACATTGATATCTGCGGGAGAAACTCCCGGTATTCTTGACGCCTGAGCAATAGTTGTCGGGCGTATTTTTTCGAGTTTTTGGCGAGCTTCGATAGTTAATGACTGCATTTGTGAGTAGTCAAACGATGCAGGAATTGCAATGTTTTCTAATCTATGAAGCTTTTCTGCAACAGCTCGCTCCCTCTCTATATAGCCACTATACTTAATTTCTATCTCTGCCTCTTCTATAATTTCCGGAGTTATGCCGTTTTGTGTGACAAACCTTTTGAGCTTTGGTAACTCTTCGATAAGTGCAAAAAGTGTCATATCATTGCGCAAAGCCAAGTCAAAAATCTTTTTTCCTTGCGAAATTGGCGATAAATTGTGCGAAATTAAATAGTTCTGAATTTCCGATATTTTTACACTCTGTTGATGGGTGTAGGAAATAAGCGAATTTAGAAGAGATAATTTTTCGGTGAATTTTTCATACCTCTTCTCAGAAATCAGCCCCAATTTATAACCAAGCGGAGTGAGTCGTTGGTCGGCATTGTCTTGTCTGAGCAGTATTCGGTACTCGGCTCTTGAGGTGAACATTCTGTATGGCTCATCGACACCCTTTGTTACAAGGTCGTCAATAAGTACTCCAATATACGCCTCATCTCGCTTGAGAACAACCGCCTCTTTACCAGCTACTCGGTTGTGTGCGTTTATTCCCGCCATCAAACCCTGCGCAGCCGCCTCTTCATAGCCTGTTGTGCCATTTACCTGACCGGCAAAGTAGAGGTTTTCGACAACCTTGCTTTCGAGTGTATGGAGGAGTTGTGTTGGTGGAAAATAGTCATACTCTATCGCATATCCCGGGCGAAAAATATGGACATCTTCAAGCCCCACAATCTTGTGCAGAGCCTCCATTTGAACGGTGTATGGAAGCGAAGAAGAGAAGCCGTTAAGGTAGTACTCATTTGTTGTAACTCCCTCAGGCTCAAGGAATAACTGATGTTGCTCCTTGTCTGCAAAGGTGCGTAACTTATCCTCTATGCTTGGACAATATCGCGGACCGATACCCTGTATTGTACCATTAAAGAGTGGCGAGTCTTCAAACCCTGTTTTGAGTGTATCGTGTACCTCTTTTGATGTGTAAACAAGGAAACAAGGTAGCTGTTTTTCTACCGGCTTTGTCTCGTCCGAGAAGGAGAACTTTGCAGGGTTTTCATCTCCATATTGTGGCTCTAAAGCCTCGAAGTTGATTGTTCGAGCATCAAGTCGCGCCGGTGTTCCGGTCTTCATTCTGCCAACCTCAATGCCTAAAGAGGCTAATTTTTCGGTAATACCAAACGAGGCTGCATCGCCCGCTCTGCCTCCGGTTGCACTCTCTCTTCCGCAGTGCATAAGCCCCGAAAGGAATGTTCCGGCTGTAAGAATTACCGTCTTTGCCTCAAAAACCACCCCCATTTGCGTTTTAACGCCTGTTACACGGTGTTTCTCCCCTTCGGCTACTGTGAGTATATCTACAACAGAATCCTGCCAAATATAGAGGTTCTTTGTATTCTCTAAACAGTGTCGCCACTCTGCCGAAAACCTGCTCTTGTCACACTGCGCTCTTGGTGACCACATAGCAGCACCCTTTGAGCGGTTGAGCATACGGAATTGTATCGTTGTGAGGTCTGTAATAACACCTGTAAGACCACCAAGAGCATCTATCTCTCTGACTATCTGACCTTTAGCCACACCACCAATAGCCGGATTGCACGACATAGATGCAAATTTGGTCATATCCATTGTGAGCAGAAGGGTCTTTGAGCCCAATCTCGCAGCAGCACTTGCCGCCTCACATCCGGCGTGACCACCACCGACCACAATCACATCATATATCATATTACCCTACTTTTTTGGTGCAAAATTATCGTCAAACATTGCCAAATACTTATCCTCTTTGCTATGCATAACAGCCTCTGTTTCAGGTGTTTTATCTCCTTGTCCGCAGAGATGCAACACGCCGTGAACAACAACCCTTCTCATCTCTCTTTGTGCTGTTGTGCCATATATTTTGGCATTATCTGCAACAGTTTGATAATCAATATATATATCCCCTGAAATGTAGCCCTCAGTCAGATCTGAGTAGTCAAAAGTGATAATATCTGTAAAGTAGTCGTGACCCACAAAGTCGATATTCATCTGTCTGTGAATATCAGACGGGCAGAAGATATAATTTATCTCCCCTATCTCATATCCACCCTCCTCTTGAGCCACTGCGCGCAACCATTGGCGTACAGCTCTTTTATCTTTAAGGCGATAGTTACACTCTTGGCAGTGATAGTTTATATCCATATTACTTTTTAAAGAGGTTTGATGCCTTCATTACAACCTTTGGATTTGGAGAGTGTATAGCAAACAGTATTTTGTACTCCACAGCCATAGTTGATGGATTTACCATTGAGGCAATAGTTCCGATTTTCTGGTTTTTAATTACCGTATCGCCCTGTTTTACGCAGACATCTGAGAGGTTTGCGTATGAGGATATATACTCTCCGTGGGCAACATAGACATCGTATTTGTTGTTGATTTTGTTGCGCGAAACACGCACAATTTTTCCTTCGTATATCGTATTTACATTAGCTCCCTTGCTACCTACAATTTCGGCAGTATTGGCGTTGTATCTTACAACTTTTCCGGCTGTTACAGGTAGCCTGAGACCCTTTGTAGAGGTGCTGAAACCACTTCCCGAGGTGTTTCCTTTGGTTATTTTGCGCAACTCTGCAATAGCACTATTGAGACGCTTTTCGTGCTCTGCCATCGAGGCTTGTACCTTCTGCTCCTCTTTTGACATTTGGCGAATAGTCGCCTTAGCAAGATCTCGCTCTTCTCGCATCTTGGCGCGCTGGTTGTTGAGCTTTTTCTTGGCTACCGCAACCTCTTCACGCTTTTTTGTAAGAGTTTCACGCTCCTTGCGGACATTATCGCGAGTTGTGGTAATCTGCTCAATCTGCCCCTTTCTAAAGAGGGTTGCACTTCGCATATCGGCTATACGATGAGCTAAGTCTAATGCCGATTTAGAAGAGAAAAGATATACTAAAGTGTTGTGGTTGCGATAGTTACGATAAGCCTCTTTTGTCATCTCTGCGCAACTATGCTCTAAGGAATCAAGATGAACAGACAACTCCCCTACCCTCTTTTCTGCCTCTGTAATATCTTTGTTGAGCTGTTTGATTTGCTTATCACGGGCGGCTATAAGAGAGTTTCGTTGCTCAATTTGTCGAGCTAAGGAGTTTACAAGTTTCTGCTTTGAGGATTTGTTTTTCTTGAGTTTTGCCAACTCCTTCTCCTCCTTCTCGATGCTTGCCTCGAGCTTGTCAATAGTCTTGCGTAGGGCATCCTCACTCTGCGCATACAGGGTCGGCAGAGTGAACAAGGTCAGTAGTATAGCTGTTAAAATCTTTCTCATTTACTCCCCCTTTTTGCCTCTTCGCGCGCCTTTTGGCTCTCTATACGGCTATTAACCTTATCGGCGTCTGCACCCCACTCCAAAGCCTTTCTCCAGTAGGTTTGAGCCATAAAGGTACTACCCAAAGCGTCCAAAATATCGCCATAATGGAGTGCCAATTCAGGCGACTTCTCCTTGTCAAAACTCATCGCTTGTTGCATAACCCTCTTCGCCTCCTCATACTCTCCGAGCTTGTAATATACCCAAGCCAGCGTGTCAAGATATGTGGCATTATTTGGAGATATTTCGTTTGCCTTTTTAGCCATTTGCAGAGCCTGCTCAAGGTTTTTACCATCTACACTGAGGTGGTAGGCGTAGTTGTTCAGAGCCATTGCATTTTTAGGGTCTAAAGCAATCGCTTTCTTGTAACACTGTTGCGATTTGCTACCCTTTCCCAACTCATAATATTGGTCACCAATGCTTCCCCAAAGAGAGCTCTGGGCAACCTCATTTTCTGCATACTCAAGAGCCGCTTTAAGGGTTTTTATAGCCCCTAAATTATCCTTGCGTTGCATCTCAAGCCATGCCTTAAGACTCCAAAAGTCGGCGTGTGACGGATAGAGTTCTATACCGCGATTGACATAAACCTCAACAGAGTCTTTTCGTCCTATATAGTGCTCTATCTCAATAATTCGATTTAACTCCTCGAGAGATGGTTTTTTATCGGCAATACCACCCTTAATCATCTCCAAAGCCTCCTCTACACGATTTCCGGCAATAAGATGTGTTGTATAGAGGTCTGCTACCCTATCGTTTGTCGGATATAGTTCATACATCCGTACGATTATCGGCTCGATAAGTAGAAAATTCTTGCGGTAGAAGTCGCGCTTTGCGGTTATACTCTCAACAATGCTCAACTTTGATGTCAGCGGAACCTTCTCAAACTCGACAATGTTTCGCCACACCAACAACATCTCTGTATATCGCTTTCGGCTATCCAAAAATCCGGCATACTCAAACCACGGTGTAGGATTTGTATTATCTAACGATATAGCCTTGTTGTAGCTCACATCTGCAAGCGAATCTGCTCCGATTGTTGCATATACATCAGCAAGAGCTATGTGGTTTATAGGCTCATACGGAGCATTTTCCACACCCTCCAAAGCACTCATTATAGCCTTCTCACTCTCCCCGCCATCGAGATATATCTGTTGCCTGACGCGGTTCAGATAGTCTATCTTACCCAATCGAACCTCTGCCGAATCGAGAACAGCAATGGCGGCATTTCGATTCTTTCCGAGATTGTGCAGTATTGCAAGCAGTCGGAAGTGGTCGGGATTTTGACTCTCTGCCACAAGGTTTGTAAGATGACGCTTCGCACTATCGTACTTATGTGCATTGAGCGATAACTCGGCAGTGTGTTGTAACAGATGAAAGTTTGTACTGTCGGCTTGCAGAGCCTTCTCGGCAGCAACCCACGCCTTTTCGGCACTATCCTCGATGCGGGATAATAGATATATTGCCGGCGTGTATGTCGAGTCGGACTCAATAGCCTGATTTACCAACTGACGAGCAGACGCCGTGTCGCCATATATCAAATATCTCTTGAGGGCATTGGTGTATAAGGTCAGCTCTTTACTACACTGCGCAACGGTGTGCTGTGGGGCAAAAGCACCACAGAAGAGCATCGCTGCAGCGACAAAGTATAGACCAAACCTCTTCACACTAAATTATAGTACACTGTCAAATTGGTGGAGGAAGCGAACATCGTTCTCAAAATAGAGACGGAGGTCCTTAACACCAAACTTCAGCATTGCGATACGCTCAACTCCCATACCAAACGCAAAACCCGAGTACTCATTAGGGTCTATATTGTTGGCAATCAATACATTTGGATCAACCATACCACAACCCAAAATCTCTAACCAACCTGTACCCTTGCAGACAGGACAACCCTTACCGCCGCAGAGATTACAAGATACATCAACCTCGGCAGATGGCTCTGTAAATGGGAAGTAAGACGGACGCATACGAATCTGGGTATTCTCACCAAAGAGCTCCTTTGCAAAGTAGAGCAGTGACTGCTTGAGGTCTGCAAAAGATACATTCTTGTCGATATAAAGACCCTCAATCTGGTGGAAAATACAGTGTGCGCGGTATGATATAGCCTCGTTACGGAACACACGACCCGGGCAGATTACGCGAATAGGCGGCTTTTGACGCTCCATAGTGCGTACCTGAATAGATGAGGTGTGGGTGCGTAGGAGAATATCCTTCTCACTTGGCTCTGACGACTGCTTCTCAATGAAGAATGTGTCCTGCATATCTCTTGCCGGATGCTCCGGTGGGAAATTAAGAGCAGAGAATACATGGTGGTCATCCTCAATCTCAGGACCATCAGCCACGGTATAGCCCAAGCGAGAGAAAATCTCGATAATCTCATTCTTTACAATAGAGATAGGGTGGCGAGAACCGAGCTGCTCGGCACTACCCGGACGGCTCATATCCTCAATCTTAACATCCGCTGAAGCCTTTGATGCAGCAGCCTCGCGCAGAGTCTCAATTTTTGATAGTATAGCCTGCTTGAGGGCGTTGATTTTCTGACCATACTCACGCTTAAGCTCCGGTGCAACACCCTTAAACTCCTCCATAAGGGCAGTAAGCTCACCTTTTTTTCCGACCATTTTGACGCGGAAATCCTCAATCTCTGCGATATTGTCAGTAGAAAACTGTTCTACTCTGTTTAATAATTCGCTAATCTTGTTATTCATATATTTTGCTTTTTGTATTTTGTCAAAAAAACTGTACCTTTACGGTCGGTTAGTGTAGTAAGCGACAAAAATACAAAAAAATTAGCAAAATGCCACGCAAATACCTAATATTTATACTCTCTCTGCTCTCTACAGCTCTTGTAGAGGCGCAGACTGTAGGTCTTGTGCTTAGTGGTGGTGGTGCAAAAGGTCTGTACCACATCGGCGTTTTGCAGGCTTTGGAGGAGAATAATGTCGCTATAGATTATGTTGCCGGAACATCTATGGGCTCGATTATTGCGGGTCTTTATGCTGCCGGCTATACTCCGGAGCAGATGCGAGATATTGCCACTTCGGGCGAACTTCAAAATTGGGTTTCAGGCAGAATAGATAAGAAATATCACAGTTATTACCGTGAGCAGGATACCCCGCCACCTCTGTTTGTCCTCCGCTTTAATGTGGCAAAAGACAGCCTTAATGTCAATAGCACGCTTGAGCCAAACCAAAGCTCGATGCAGCTTCCTACCGATTTTATCTCTTCGGCACAGATAGACTTGGCACTCAATGAGATATTCCGCCCCTCTTCGGTTGCTGCGGGTGGCGATTTTGACCGCCTGATGGTACCATTTTTCTGCGTGGCGGCAGATATGAATGCGCGTAAGCAGGTTGTCTTTCGTAATGGCGATTTGGGAGAGGCTATTCGAGCCTCTATGTCTATACCATTCGTCTTTAAACCGCTGAAAAAGAAGGATATGCTACTCTATGACGGTGGCGTGTTCAACAACTTCCCGTGGCGACAGATGGTTGATATCTATAAGCCGGACCACATTATCGGAGTCAAGTGTACAAGCGGAAATAAAGATGTTACCGAGAATAGTAGTGTCATAGATCAGGCAATGATGTTTATAATGTCGCATACCGACTATGATATACCGCAGGATACAAACATCTTTATCGACCGTGTTGTTGATGCCGGAATGTTGGAGTTCGATAAGGCAGAAGAGATTATTGCACAGGGTTATGAAGATACTATGGCGCGAATGGATGAGATTCTTGAGAAGATTCCTGCGCGTCGTAGTGCCGATGCTGTGGCAGATCGCCGCGAGGAGTATCTGGCAACACTTCCCGAGATGACTATTACCCAGCCGGTTCTTGAAGGTCTTACACCTCCACAGGAGCAGTATGTAAGAGCTGTTATGTCAGCCCGTAAGCGAGATAATGAACCACTCAAAACATTCTCAGACTTGAAAGAGGGTGTCTATAAACTCCTTGCTCAGCGTGACTTTGCTATGGAGTACCCGCAGTTTGAGTACGACTCTCTGTGGCATGTCTTCAGACCACATTTAACCCTCCGCAAACACCCGTCTTTGCGCGGAACTATCGGAGGAACACTCTCCTCTACCGCCTATAACCAAGTGCGCGTAGGGCTTCGTTATGAGCATATCGGTCGTGTTTCGGTAGATGCCGGAGCAAACCTCTATTTAGGTCCTGTTTATAATGCCGGCAAGATAGGTGGACATCTCTACCTCTCTCCTCGCCGACCTGTATATTTTGACCTGAATTACTATTTCTCGGCACGAAATACAATCTACGGAAACTTCGGCAACCTCTCTCGTGTGGATAACACCTTGCGCAAGCGACACCGTGAGCACTTTGGCTCGTTCTCTGTGGGTACGGCGACAACAAACCGCTCTATCCTTCAGGCAACCTTCAACGGTGGTCAAAATTACTATCTCTTTGAGGGGGATAAACACCCTACACGCTTTAGCTTTATCTCTTCACGCTTGCAGTTCCGCCGTAGCACCCTTGACAACCCTATCTCGCCGGTTAGTGGAAGCCGCCTTGATCTCTCGGGTATATATGTCAATGGTCACGATAAGTGGATTGATGAGTTCGATTATGGTCTGATTCGTTACTTCTCCGAGCGTAGAGAGTGGCTTGGTGCAAAAATATCATGGCAACACTACCTGCCATTTAGCGATACCCGTTGGTTCTCTTTCGGTTATAGCATCGAGGGTGTATATACAAACCACCCACTCTTTGAGGACTTGCGTGCAACCTGCGTCTCCCTGCCGCAGTATGCACCTACAACCCACTCGCAGATGATGTATATGCCTGATTACCACTCCTCAAGATATGTCGCCGCGGGTCTTATTCCAACATTCCGCTTGTGGGATAACCTCTACCTGCGCACCGCATTCTATGCAATGTACCGCCGCGCTGAGGCAGGCGTTACCGACCAGTGGCAGTATATCGCTGATATCTCCATTATGTACCGCACCATCGTCGGACCTGTCAGCCTCTCCGTCGCTAAATATGGACTCAAAAATGGTAATAACCTCTATATGTCCATTAATTTTGGGTATCCGTTATTTGCGCCGAAGGGTACTTTTTACTAATTTTGTTGTGAGCATTTGCGCTTATAAGAGCGCACCTGCTTCCGCTAATAAAAAAGTCCCAGCAATGGCTGTACTATTTGTACTATCCATCGCTGGGATTTTTCATCGAGCGTTGCATCTGCTCCCTTCTAAGCACAAATCGGTATTTTATCGTGAAAATAGCACAACTACTGCCGCTAACCTTTTTCTCCTCAATGGGCAGTACCGCAAGTACAGCCCATCGCCTCCAATCGCGCCGAGCGTTGTAACTACGCACTTTTGACAACAAAATATGGAACAAGGAAGGAGCAGAGTTTTTTGTCTCTAATTTGCACCACAAAACAAAAAAGGTCAGAATTTTGTTCTGACCTCTCTTGTAGCAATCCCTGAAAATCGGGGTATTTGTATATTAATAGTTCTCAGCCTTAATCTCGAAGTAAGCCTGTGGGTGTGCGCAGATAGGGCAGAGCTCCGGAGCCTTCTTGCCTACTACGATGTGACCACAATTTGAGCACTGCCAAATCATATCGCCCTCGCGAGAGAATACAAGACCTCCCTCTACATTAGCCAGCAGCTTGAGGTAACGCTCCTCGTGCTCCTTCTCAATCTTTGCAACGCCCTCAAAGAGTGCAGCAATCTCCAAGAAGCCCTCCTCACGAGCCTCCTTTGCGAAGTTTGCGTACATATCTGTCCACTCGTAGTTCTCGCCCTCGGCAGCAGCCTTGAGGTTAGCGGCAGTGTCACTGATACCATTGAGGAGCTTGAACCAAATCTTTGCGTGCTCCTTCTCGTTGTTTGCTGTCTCCTCGAAGAGTTTTGCAATCTGAACATAACCATCCTTCTTTGCCTTTGATGCAAAGTAGGTGTACTTATTACGAGCCTGGCTCTCGCCTGCAAATGCTGTCCACAGATTCTGCTCTGTGCGTGATCCCTTTAGTTCTTTCATAATTTTATGATATTAGTTTAAAAAGTTCTGTTTGTTGATACAAAGATACAATGAATTTTTAAATTGTCAAATACTTATTTCAAATAGTTTCATAAGCAAAAACTATTCTATATTGTTGGTTGAACAATTAAAAATCACTAAATTTGCCCTCAATAGAGAGAACAAAAAACAATATATCTATGGAAAGTGTAAAATGTCTTATTATTGGTAGTGGTCCTGCGGGTTTCACTGCCGCTATCTATGCAGCGCGTGCATCGCTTGCTCCTGTGCTTTATGAGGGTATTGAGCCGGGTGGTCAGCTTACAACAACAACCGAGATTGAGAACTTCCCGGGTTATCCGGAGGGTATTACCGGAACGGCTATGATGGATGATTTGCGTCGTCAGGCTGTGCGTTTTGGTACAGATGTTCGCACGGGTATTGTTGGTAATATTGACACTACAAAGCGTCCATTTGTGGTTACTGTTGATAATGGCGATGTTATTGAGGCTCAGACTGTTATTATCGCAACTGGT
The DNA here is from genome assembly GCA_017474235.1 of Alistipes sp. Taxonomy (GTDB): domain Bacteria; phylum Bacteroidota; class Bacteroidia; order Bacteroidales; family Rikenellaceae; genus Alistipes. Next base: position 66,383 of record JAFVIB010000004.1, read on the forward strand.
GCATCGGCAAAGTATCTTGGTCTGCCATCGGAGCAGAAGTTTAAGGGTATGGGTGTGAGTGCTTGTGCAACTTGTGACGGATTTTTCTACCGTAAGCAGGATGTAGCCGTTGTCGGTGGTGGAGATACAGCTTGTGAGGAGGCTACCTACTTAGCATCACTCTGTCGTCAGGTCTATCTTATTGTTCGCAAGCCATTCTTGCGTGCATCAAAGGCTATGCAGGAGCGAGTTTTCAACACTCCTAATATCAAGGTGCTTTTTGAGCATAACACAGCTGAGGTTTTGGGCGATGAGGATGGTGTAACGGGTGTTCGCCTGCGTAAGAGTGATGGCGAGGAGTACGAGATTCCGCTGTCAGGCTTCTTCTTGGCTATTGGTCACCACCCAAATACAGAGCTTGTTGCAGGTAAGCTTGCCCTTGACGAGAATGGATATATCGTAACTGTTGCCGGCACATCAAAGACCTCTTGTGAGGGTATCTTTGCGGCAGGAGATGTCTGTGATCCACACTATCGTCAGGCGATTGTTGCAGCGGGTTCAGGTTGTATTGCAGCACTTGATGCAGAGCGTTTTCTTCAGGCGCATAAATAATGATTAAGGTAACTGTTTTGGGTCGCGCTTCGGCAAAGCCGACAGTTACCAGCCACCCTTCGGCGCAGATAGTAAATGTCAATGAGCAGTACTATCTGGTCGATGCCGGAGAGGGTACGCAGCAACAGATGTTCCGTCGAGGGATAAACCCGCTCAAACTTAGGGCGGTATTTATCTCTCATCTACACGGCGACCATGTTTTTGGGCTGTTTCCACTACTCTCAACAATGGGGTTGTGTGGTCGTCAGATGCCTCTTAAGGTCTTTGCACCGCGACCTTTTGATGAGATGCTGGAGTTTCATCTCAAGTATTTTGATGAACATCTGCCTTATCAGGTTGAGTGGGTAGAGGTCGATACGACAAAACACTGTTGTATATTTGAGAATAAGAGTGTCGAGGTGTGGAGTGTTCCTCTGCGTCATAAGATACCGTGTGCCGGTTTTCACTTTAAGGAGAGGTCTCCGGAGCTTAATGTTCATAAGTTCAAGATTGAGAAATACTCTCTCTCCATCGCACAGATTGTTGCAGCTAAACGGGGGGAGGATATAACCCTTGAGGATGGAACGGTTATAGAGAATAGTGAGCTTACATATCTGCCTTTTACACCTAAGAGTTATGCCTATCTCTCCGATACATCTCGCTCGGCAGTTGCTGCAAGGCGCATAAAAGGTGTGGACTTGCTCTATCACGAGGCGACATATACCAAAGAGTTTGCGCGAGACGCTAAGGAGCGAGGTCACTCAACGGCGGCAGATGCGGCACAAATAGCCGTAGCAGCAGAGGCTAAAGCTCTTATTATCGGGCACTTTTCATCACGATATAAGTCGCCGGAGGCACTGCTGGCAGAGGCGAAAGAGATTTTTGAGAATACACAACTTGCCGAGGAGGGCGAAACCTATACATTATGATAACCAAAGCACAGATACAGAGTATAAAGGCTCTTGCCGATAAGCGCGGTAGGGTAGAGCAGGGGGCTTTTATTGCAGAGGGTGAGAAGCTCGTTGCGGAGATTCGCACATCCCATCTGTCTGTGCGTAAGATATACACTACAAAGCCTTTGTGGGCAGAGGCAGAGGTTATTGCCGAGCGTGATATGGAGCGAATATCGCAACTTAAGAGCCCGAATAGTACTTTGGCGGTTGTCGATATTCCTGAATATGAACTATCTGCCGTTGATGCAGCACACAACCTTGTCCTTGCCCTTGACAGGGTGCAAAACCCCGGCAATTTGGGCACGATTATCCGCCTTGCTGATTGGTTTGGCATTACAGATATTGTCTGCTCGGCAGATTGTGCCGATGCCTTTAATCCAAAGGTTATTCAGGCAACAATGGGTGCTATAATAAGGGTAAGGGTACACTACACAGAGCTACCGGAGTGGTTAGCGGAGCAGAAGGGTAGAGGGGTGAATATCTACGGCACATTCTTAGATGGCGACAATATATACCATACAGACAAGAGCCAAAACGGCATTATTGTTATGGGTAATGAGGGTCAGGGTATCAGCCCGCAGTGTGAGAGAAGTGTTACACATCGCCTCTATATTCCGCCATATCCGGCTGATAGATGCGGTTCGGAGTCGCTCAATGTTGCTATTGCGACAGCCATAACCTGTTCAGAGTTTAGAAGAGAGTAATGAGTACTATTTTAGAAGGTCTTAATCCGGCTCAAAGAGAGGCGGTAATAAACTATAACACCCCGTCGCTGATTATTGCCGGTGCGGGGTCGGGTAAAACCCGTGTGCTTACATCCCGCATAGCTTATATGCTCGAGCAGGGTGTAAGCCCTGATAATATATTGGCACTAACCTTTACCAAGAAGGCTGCCAATGAGATGCAGGAGCGTATTGAGGCTATGGTGGGTAGGGCTTCACGAAGAATACAGATGGGAACTTTCCACTCTATCTTTGCCCGTATTTTGCGCGATAATGCCGAGGCGATAGGGTATAAGCGTGAGTTTACGATATACGAGACTACGGACTCTCGAAACCTTATCAAAACAATCGTTAAGGAGCGCAATTTGGACGATGATAAGTACAAGCCAAATGTTGTCCATTCGCGTATATCAACAGCTAAAAACAGCCTTATAACCCCGGGTGCTTATGCTGCCAATGCAGCCCTTACGGGCGATGACCGTAGCCGTCAGATGCCTGAGTTTGCAAATATCTATATAGAGTATTGTCGCCGTTGTAAGCATAATAACGCGATGGACTTTGATGATCTGTTGTTGCAGACCAACATCTTGCTTAGAGATCGTCCCGATATTTTGGCTACATACCAAAACCTGTTTCAGTATATCCTTGTCGATGAGTATCAGGACACAAACTATGCACAGTATCTGATTGTCCGCCGACTCTCGCAGCAACACTCTCGCGTATGTGTTGTGGGCGATGATGCACAGAGTATCTACTCTTTCCGCGGGGCGAAGATTGAGAATATCCTCTCCTTCCAGCGCGACTATCCGACGGCGCAGGTCTTTAAGCTCGAGCAGAACTATCGCTCAACACAGACTATTGTCGATGCGGCAAACTCTGTAATCAGCCATAATGCCCGCCAGATGAAAAAACACTGCTTCTCGGCTGCTGAAGTGGGTGAGAAGATTAGAATTTTCAAGGCATACACAGACCGCGAGGAGGCAGAGTTGGTCGTTACAGACCTTCGTGACAGAGTTCGTGAGGGTGGAGATGATTGGCAGCAGGCGGCTATCCTCTATCGCACAAATAATCAGTCGCTTGTCCTTGAGGATGCCCTGCGCCGTAAGGGTATTCCGTATAAGATATACAAAGGCAACTCATTCTATGAGCATAAGGAGATTAAGGATTTGCTGGGTTATATCCGCTTAATTATCAATCCTAAAGATGATGAGGCATTTAAGCGTGTTATCAACACCCCGGCTCGTGGTATCGGAGATACAACGGTTGAGCGTATTGCTGCCATAGCGAAGTCTCAAGGCGGCTCTATGTGGGAGGCGATAGATACTCTTGTGGCTCAAAATCCAGCTGATAGTGTTGAGAAGAGTATTGTCAAGAAGGTGACAGACTTTGTCTCGTTTATCCGCACTGTTGCTCTTGAGCGTGAGACGAAGAGTATCTACGATTTTGGTCTTGATGTGGCTACGCGCTCGGGTCTGCTGACCTTCTATCGTATGCAGAATAGCCCGGAGGCGAAGTCGGCAGTCGATAATATCGAGGAGCTGCTCAATACGATGCAGGAGTTCTCAGAGCGTACTGAGGCTGAGATTCGTGCCGGAGATCGTGAAGAGTTTGACCGCCCGACTGTTGAGGAGTGGCTTGCCGGCGTGATGCTTATGACAGATATGGATAATGAGGACCCGGAGAGTAATAATAAAGTTACACTGATGACCGTCCACTCTGCAAAGGGTCTGGAGTATAAGTATGTCTATATTGTCGGCTGTGAGGAGAATCTCTTCCCGTCAATGATGGCTATGGAGAGCCCCGATGGGCTTGAGGAGGAGCGACGACTCTTCTATGTTGCCCTTACTCGCGCCAAGAGCCTTGCCACACTTACTTGTGCCGATATGCGCTTCCGTTGGGGTCAGATGAACTTTTCTACTCCGAGCCGTTTCCTTGCCGAGATAGATTCTCGGTATGTTGAGAGCGATTTTGACTTGAAGGGTACACGCCGCAATCGAGAGCTTGATATCGACCAGACGGAGGATGCTGTAACGGTTATGCGTCGCAGGTATGATGTTCGTCATCAAGAGCAGAGGCGTAGTGCGCCACAACCAAAGCCTCAGCCGGAGCAACCAAAGCCGACATATAATGTTGAGCGACTAAAGCGTGTTGTCACTACGCCGTCAAATAGTGCTACAACGGCTCCTTGTGCATATAGTGTTGGTCAGCGCGTCAGCCATCCGAAGTTCGGAAATGGAACAATAACAGCTATTGAGGCTCTTAATACCGACCATAAACTAACTGTAGAGTTTGAGCAGTTCGGAGCAAAGACCCTGCTTGCCAAACTCGCGAAACTTACTATGATATGACGCCCCTTGTATCGGTCTGTATGACCACCTATAACCACGAGAAGTATATCGCTCACGCGATAGAGAGTGTGCTATGTCAGCAGACCGACTTTGGTGTTGAGGTGGTGATTGGTGAGGATTGCAGCACCGATAATACCCTTGCTATCTGCCGAGACTATGAGGCGCGCTACCCCGACCGCGTTAGGGTTGTGACCTCTCAAACCAATGTCGGTATGCACGCCAACTATCGCCGAACTATCGAGGCGTGCCGAGGGGAGTATGTCGCTATGTGCGATGGCGATGATTGGTTTTCGGATGAAAATAAGTTGCATAAACAGATTGTAGAGCTTACGCGCACCGGTGCTACGATGTGCTATACCCGCTCTGAGCGTCGTGCAGACGATGGTAGTGTTATCTACCCGACAGGTCGTCTGCATACAACTTTTAATGAGATGTTGGTGCTCAATACGGCTGAAAATTGTACCGTTGTTGCTCGTCGAGACCTTATCTTGCGTTACTACGCCGAGGTGCAGCCCGAGACCAAAGGGTGGCTTACCGATGATTTGCCGATGTGGCTGTGGTTCTCGGCTCGGCAGAAGATAACCGCCATAGATTGTGTTACAGCTGTACATCGCGTACTTGCAACAAGCGTCAGCCATAGCCGACAATGGCAGAAACAGCTCGACTTCTGCTACTCTCTCGATAGTATAATGCTATGGTTTGACGAGAATTATAATAACAACTCTTTGCACCGCTTCCTCTCTCGCCGCCGCCAAAATCGCGCCTTGTGGCTGCTATCCTATAATGGCTCTGTTGCTCAATACATCAAATTGTGGTGGCAGACTTGTAGAGAGTATCCGCATCTATTCCTCAACATCTCGCCATATGGGCTCTTTGTCAAAAAAGTACTTTGGCGTATGTGGCTGTAATCTTCCTCTAACTTGTTAGAGGAATTATTTTTTATCTAAAATTTTAGTAGAAAATATTTGTACATCTAAATTTTTAGTTATAACTTTGTACTAAACTTTTAGATGATAGCTATTATGAACAAAGATTTACAAACTCTCACACGCGGTGAGGAGGAGGTGATGCAGATTATTTGGCAGTTAGGCGAGGCTTCGGTTGCTCAGATTATTGAGAATATGGAGGAGCCGAAACCCAAATATACAACCGTAGCGACCTTTATCAAGATTTTGGAGAATAAGGGTTTTGTAGCACATAGGGCAGTGGGTCGCGGATTTTGTTACTACGCTGTTGTAGCGAAGGAGGAGTATGCCTCAGGTATGGCGAAGAGTCTGCTTGCAAGCTATTTTAACGGCTCACTCTCGCAGATGGTCTCTTTCTTTGGCAAGAAGGAGGATATTTCGGTTGTGGAGATGGATGAGATACTTGAGATAGTTGAACAGATAAAGGGTAAGTAGTATGCGCGCGGTGGTTATATACATACTTGAGGTTATTGCTTGTAGTGGCGTCTTGGCGGCTCTCTACTCGCTGATTATAGAGCGTAAGGTGGACTTTCTCTTTGCTCGACTATTTCTCATCTTCTCTGTTCTCCTTTCGGCGGTGATACCGATGATAAATATCCCTGTGTGGGAGGCTGCCTTGGTGCCACAACTTACCGAGGTGGCAGTTGGCGAAGTAAGCACAGAGGTTGTTCAGAGTACTGTGACATCTTTTGACTTCAACTTTATGGCTCTTATTTGGGTTGTCTATGGCGTGGGTGTGGCTCTGTGTATGGGTAGTATAGTGTTGCAGATGGTAAATATTCTCAATATACGCCGAGTTGGACAGATGACAACTTTTGATGGTGTCAATATTGTCCGCTCACAGCAGAATATAGCCTCGTTTTCACTCTTTAAGACAATATACATAGGTCACAATACAGCAGATACAGATTTACCGACCATTGTGGCGCACGAGCGTAGCCATATTGCACATAAACACTCTGTAGAGAGGGTTGTAATGGAGATTTTCAAGGCTTTGCTTTGGTGGAATCCGTTTGTGTGGATAGCCTCTCGCCGCCTTGTTGAGGCTCACGAATTTGAGGCAGACAATGATGTTATCGGCAGCGGTTGTGATGCCAATCTCTATGTTGCCACACTGTTAAAGCACCTGTTTGGTTATAGTCCGGAGATAGCCAACGGTCTTCATAATTCATTAACCAAAAAACGACTTAAAATGATTCTTAAAGGTAATAGTGGCAGATACGCTCTGCTACGCAAGGTGGCAGTTATTCCGGTATTGGGTATTCTCTTTGCTCTATTTTCGCTAACGACAAAGGAGGCTGTGGCTCAAGATGTTCAGCAGAGCAAGGTGGAGGTAGAGGTTACTGAGATTAACGATTACCAAGACTTCTATCGCTGGGTTGTGATGAATGTTCAGTATCCGTCAGCAGCACGAGAGCAGAGTCTGTCAGGCTCTGTGATAGCTTCCCTTACAATTGATACAGATGGCAATGTCAAAGATGTAAAAATTGTAAAATCCGACAATGAACTCTTTTCCAAAGAGGTTCGTCGTGTGCTTGCAAAGGCTCCTGCGTGGAGACCGTTTGTGAAAGATGGTAAGAGGGTAGAGGTAAAGTATATGCTGCCGGTAAACTTTGTTTTGGATGATGCCAAGGTGGAAAATGTAGGTGGCGTTGTGGTAAAGAGTTATAAATAAAGGGTAGTACTATGAGAAACTCTATTAAACTTATTGCAGCAATACTGTGTTTAGCCACAGCTTGCTCAAATACCAATCAGAAAAAAGAGCAACAGGATGTAAAGCCACAACTGCCAGCCGACGCAATAGAGATGAAGTATCAGCGTCATCTATATTTCGATGTGGTGCTTAGGGATTCAATACCTGCACGAATGATTTTCGACACGGGAAGTAGCAATCTTATATTGGACTCTACATTCTATGCAACAAACTTTGGCAAGAATAAGAACTTGCGCCGAGCAATGCTCTCGGGGGCAGGTAATGGTTTTCAACTGACAACTCTTGATGCAAGTAGTTGGAACTATCGCGTTGGCGAGGTCTCAAATAGTGAGCAGATGGCGATTGTTATGGACTTACGAAAGATTGTTGGCGATGGTGTAGATGGTCTGTTTGGTCTGCCATTTATGCTGGGCAGGCGCGTGGAGTTCAACTATACCGATGGTTATATTCGCTTTCTAAAGCCGGAGGAGACTATTGCTGAGGGTTTTGCTGCTATACAGTGCAAGTGGCTCAATAATAGAGACCGAATTATCGTTCCGCTGTCAGTTACATTTGCTGACGGATATACACTTAGTGGCAACTTCCTTATGGATACCGGTATGCCCGAGGAGTTATCTCTCAATAGTGCAACAACTAACCGTTTGAGAGATGGCGGACACCTTGCCGATGCTCATCGTAAAACCATTGAAATTGGCGGTGTAGGTGGCTCACGCACAGAGAGTTATGTGCGCGCACAGCAAATTGGCATTGGTGGCAACACTATCAAGGATGTACAAATCTCTTGTTCAGAAAATAAGCAGGGGGCAATGGCTGACAACCGCTTCGATGGTCTTGTAGGTAATGCGCTGTTTGCCCATTTTGATATTATCTTCGATTTTGAGAGTTGGGTAATCTATCTTCGCCCTAATAATAGTGTCGATTAACCTGCAATAAATTGATTGAGAAGTTGCCAGGTTTTATGCTTGGCAATTTTTTTTGCAAAAAAATGTCGTGTTTTCTTGCTAAAATGTAAAATATTCTTTACATTTGCATTGTGATTGATGATCACAAGTGTTTGACAGACTCTCGAAGCGGACGCGGGGCGTGTTAGCGACAGAGATGGAGGGTGCAGGTGGCACTTTACTGCTCCTCTGAATTTTTTAAAGTGCAGTGTGCAATATATAAGGTGAGTGATCTGCTGATATAACACGCCCGCTTTCGTCGATAGTTTGTTGCTTAATCTTTGGATTTGTCAAAAAAATCACTATTTTTGTACAAAACAAATCCTAAAGTTATGAAAAGCAGAAGTTTTCTCCTCCCGCACATTTTTGGTAAGATAGGTTTGGCTATTTTGGTGCCATTTACACTTCTTGGACTTTTTATTATGTTTACGGGTGGATCTGATATAGCGTTTGGTCGATTCTTCTCTGCTACGGGTAATTACAGAGAGATTGAGTCGCAAATTCTCAATAATATCACTATTATAGGGCTTATCGTGGGTCTTATCTTTGCCTCTTGCTCAAGAGAGAAGTATGAGGATGAGATGATATCTGCCATCCGCCTTGATTCACTGCTTATAGCACTCTATATCTCGTCGTTGTTGCTTATCGTGGCAGTTCTCTGTCTGTATGGTAACAACTTCTATGAGTTTCTGATATATCATATGTTTATCTTGCCGCTCATCTTCCTTATTACATTTAAGGTAAAGCTGTGGCGTCTAAATAAGGGGGGCGAAGATGAAGAATAGTATCAGAGTTGCTCGAGCAGAGAGGCGAATGACCCAGCAGCAGCTTGCCGATGCTGTTGGCGTATCTCGTCAGACGGTCAATGCCATAGAGAGTGGTCGATTTATCCCCTCAACAGTCTTAGCACTGAAGGTTGCGCGCCTATTTGAGAAGCCGGTAGAGGAGATGTTCTCTTTGGAGGAGGGAGATTGACAGATTTTTGCAGTGTAAACTATACTTTACAAATTTTATTGTGTCATTTCACCCTCTATTATGGTCGATTCACCGCATAGTAGCAGGGTGATGAAAATATACAAAAAGCCACTTACAACGCAGTTTCGGCACGATTATTGCCTTGTTTTGGTCGATTTTTGCAGAGTTTGAAGGGGTAACTTCGATTTGGAGAATCGTAAAAACTTTCATATCTTTGCTATTGAAAATAATGTTAAACTCTTAAAACACTTATTGCCTATAGGAAAAATTCTACTCTGAACATTTAGAAGAAAGGAGAAGAATATGAATGCACAGATGTTGAGCGATCGAGAGTTGCTTAATCTTTATCTGCAGGGCAATAAGAGTGCAATTTCCACTCTGATAGGTAAGTATAACCGTCGTGTTCGTGACTATGTTCGTATGATGGTCAAGGATAGCGATGTGGCTGACGACATTGCGCAGGAGACCTTTATCAAGGCTGTGAGCGTTATTGACGAGGGTCGTTATGTGGATAACGGCAAGTTTGCATCGTGGATAATGCGTATTGCGCACAATAAGGCGTTGGACTACTTCCGCTCACAGAAGAGTAATAACTCCGTCAATGAGTCTAACTCGGGCTATAATATTCTGGGTACTATGCGATACTCCGAGAAGACTGTTGAGGATAATATCATCTCTGACCAAATTAGTGCCGATATTCGCGCACTTGTTGAGCTGTTGCCTGACGAGCAGCGCGAGGTTGTTATGCTCAGATACTACTCAGATCTCTCATTTAAGGAGATTGCCGAGCAGACAGGCGTGAGTATCAATACCGCACTTGGTCGTATGCGTTATGCGCTTATAAATATGCGCAAAATGATTCAGGAGAAAAAAATCTCACTCTGTTAGCAATAAATGATTGCTCATAGGCGTTATAGATGTGAACACTCACAAAATATAATGCCTATGATGCAAATCGACCCTTTACTAACTATTGACAATGAACAACTACTGATGGATTATGTTATCTGTGATGAGCCCGATTTGCTCTTTCTCGATACAGTTCTCAGGGAATTATTAACTAAGCAAGATGTTGTCTGATAGAAAATGAGGCTGTCCAACAACTTTTTGGGACAGCCTCTTCTCTTTTATTCCTTCTGCAAGTGCCACATCTGATGACCAAAAAATACCCTCGTGCCAACCCTTTTGAAACCAAGCGAAGAGTATAACTTCTCGGCTTGCGGATTGTTACAATCGACTATCAACCCGACACGACTATAACCCTCGGCAAATATCTTGCTACAAAAGGCACTAATCAATGCCCGCCCGACACCTAAGCCACGAAATTGCGGCTCTACACCCACCGAATCGAGATAGTATTCGCCATCTTCAGTCTCGTCAGCAATCTGCGGTACTCGCCCCGTGCGCTTGCGAAGAGTGGCAAAAGTACCCTCTCGCAACAGCGCGAGTTTTGCCCCGTCGTATCCGACAATCGCACCCGCAGTAATACCATCAACCTCTGCTATCAGAGCATACTGCCAACTATATTGAGTCGCTCGCTGTTCTGCGACCTCTGTCAGCACATCGAGATAGTTATCTCCACAATATGCTCGCAGAGCCTCCTCGTCGCCAATTGCCATTGCAACAGCCCGAGCAATCGCCACGGCATCACTACTCCTTGCTGGTCGTATTTTAACCTCTCTTCTACTCTCCATCTCGAAGTTTTTCAAGACAATCAATAGTCATCTGTCTGTCAAATTGTGCCTCAATACCTGTTGTTTGTGTCAGCACTTTGAGATATTCGGCAATAGGCTCCATCCCGACAGAGGCTCGGAGCGAATCTAACTTCTCAGAGTTTTCGACAGGATAGATATAGAGCTGCATAGCTTCCGGTCTGCCGAACTGAACAGACTGACTACCATAGCGTTGCGGTCTTTTCTGACCCATAGCTACGCGGTCAAACAGAGTAGCATATTCATCCTTATCAATCAGACCACCTGTAGCCATCTGCTCAACGATTGGAAGGTATAGGAGCTGCTTTTCGAGTGTCGAGTGGTCAATGACTATCCAAATAGTCTTGTAAGACTCTTTCGAGAGACTGTTTGGCACTCCATCTTGCAGCAGACTATCTATAATAGAGATATTGCGGGCATCGACACTCTCTTGCAGGTCGCATACCATAATGAGCGAATCTATCAAATCTGTTCGTCCCTCGGTGGTTACAGCCTTTGTGAGCTCTATAATCTGCCGGCGCACCTGTTGATCACTCTGCCACACCTCGGCAAGTAGGCGGTCTGTACTCTTCGGCGCACTGCATGCAGCAAAAAGCATTGTTACAATTATGATGTACTTTTTCATCACTGTAAAAAGTGCAAATTGTCAAAGCTTGGTTGCAACTCTCCTTGCTCTATGCGATGAATAATCTCAACTACACGGTCGTTCATAGGGGTTGGGCAGCCTACCTTTCTGCCGAAAGCCGAGACCGCTCCGTTTATGGCATCTACCTCTGTAAGTTTACCCTTTTCGAGGTCTTGGAGCATGCTCGCTCTGAGCTTGGCGTGTTTACGAATAGCTATCGGGATAATAAAGAAGGAGAAGGCTTTTTTCAAAGGGTTTGAGTAGTCGAGCAGCTTGACAATATCCTTACCCTGAACAGGTTCAATACGAATACCGCCGACCTTGCATACATCTATACACTCCTTGATAAGTGCCTGCACAATGCGTCGAGAGTCTCTCTGTTTTGCCGCCTGCCCAAAGGTACAACCCAGCACTGCGCTCATACCTGAGAATGAGGCATTTATCAGCAACTTGCTCCAACGGGTGCCGATAAAGTTCTCTTCAATATCTACTGTACCCATTGTCTCTAATAACTCCTTAACCCTTGCAAAGTGTCTGCTGCGGTGTGACGATATTGCACCGAGAGAGAATGATAATGCATCGGGACTGCTCGTAAGTTCGCACACTCCGGGACCCTTCATTGTCGCTCCCCACGCAACCGTACAGCCTAATACTCGCTCCTCTCCGATTGCTTGCGCTATCTGCACCTCCGGAAGTCCATTTTGGAAGGTTACAATCACACCATCTGCTGCAAGATACCCCTTCAGCATCTCTACAACCTCGGCGTTGTGCTGCTGCTTGGTCATCAAAAATATGATGTCATACACCCCGCTCATCTCGGCAGGGGTGTAGGCAGTCACCTCCTGACAGAACTCTACCGTTCCCGTAACCTGCGCACCCTTTGTCTGTAACGCCTCGATATGAGCTTTGTTACGATTGATAAGCTCTATCTTCTCTCCTGCTCTGCTGATATAGGCTCCGAGAATTGTTCCCAACGAGCCTGCTCCATAAATTGCTACACGCATAATCTCTATTTTACTTTTTGTAGTGCCACTCTTTTTGCCACGGTTATCACTCCGCGCCCTTCGAGTTCTGCCCAAATTCTTTACAAAGGTAATAAAATCATCAATATATAGGAGGCTGTTTGCAAAAAAACTCCTTTTTATCTCTATTAATGGCTAACAAATAACAACTCTGTCGGTAAGTCTTGCGAGTCAAATTTTGCCAATCGGAGAAAAATTATTATATTCGATGCAGAAATTACTATCCTAAAATTAATATCACTATGAAACTACAAATCTCTTGTTTGAAAAGTTTTGTGTTTGCAGCAGTTCTGCTCTTTGTGGCAGGTTGTTCGGCTGTTGAACAGCGCGTTGGCGTGCGCACAGATGCGTTGAATGATAGTACTTGGGAGTTCTCCAAGTGGATATCGGTTGTCGATGCACCCGTGGTGACGGACAATAGTTCAAAGCGTGCAGCAGACGGTGCGAATTGGTTTTTGACAACAGTTACCAACGAGCAGACTGTGACCCGTGCAAAGTGGATGACTACTGCATTGGGTGTCTATGAGATATATGTCAATGGCAAGCCTGTCGGCGAGGAGTTCCTCAAGCCTGGCTTTACCCACCGAGAGAAGACCCGACGCTCGTTTACTTATGATATAACCGAGGCGTTTAACTGCACAGCAGGGGGTGAAAATGTCCTCTCGGCACAAGTTACCCCGGGCTGGTGGGCTGATTATATCATCACACCTTCGAGCTATAAAGATAGTATGTTTGGTAAGAAGTGTGCATTCCGAGGTGTGCTGGAGCTTACATTTGCAGATGGCTCTACTAAGCTCTACGGCACAGATTTGGAGAGTTGGAAGGCTGGTATTGCAGGTCCTGTAAAGCACGCTGCAATCTTTGATGGCGAGGAGTATGATGCTCGCGAGAAGATGGGCTTCCAAACCCCTGAAAAGCTCTCTGCACCGGAGGAGAATTTGGAGTTTTCGGGAGTTATTCTGCCATCGGATGGTGCTGAGATATATCTTCGCCACGACATCACTCTGCTGCCTGTGGAGACATATATTTGGCAGGAGGTTGAGGGTGCTACCGACACAGAGTTTGGTAAGGTGGTTATCACACGCAAGTACAATGCAGGCGAGAAGGTAACGCTCAACCCGGGCGAGACATTGGTTGTCGATTTTGGTCAAAACTGCGCTGCTATTCCACACTTTGTCTTTACAGCAGCTGAGGGTACAACGCTGACCTGTCTGCCGGCAGAGATTCTTAATGACGGCAATGGCGCACAAAGTCGCGGTATGGATGGTCCTGAGGGTAGCGTTCACCGTACAAATCTACGCACAGCAGATGTGGGTATGAGGCTGAAGTACACCTTCGGCAGCGATGACGACTATGTTACATACTATCCTCACTGTACATTCTACGGTTACCGTTATATCTCGGTCACAGCAACAGATAAGGTTGTCTTTAAGAGTATAAAGTCTATCCCTGTTACCTCTATTACCAAGCAGATGGAGATTGGCACTATCGAGACGGGCAACGAGCTTATCAACCAACTTATCTCAAACACCTATTGGGGTCAGGTTTCAAACTACCTCTCTGTACCTACCGACTGTCCACAGCGCAATGAGCGTATGGGTTGGACTGCCGATACTCAGGTGTTTGCCGAGACCGGTTCATTCTTTGCCGATACCCGTAAGTTTATGCATAAGTGGATGCGTGATATGCGCGACAGTCAGAGCGAGGTCGGCGGTTATCCGGGTGTTGCTCCTGTGGCTCACTATGGCACATCTTATATGCGTTTAGGTTGGGCTGATGCAGGTGTTATAGTTCCGTGGATTGTGTGGAAACAGTTTGGCGATACTCAGATTATAGAGGAGCATTGGGAGTCGATGGATCTCTATATGAACCATGTGAACGATACAAAATATGACCACCAGACCCTTAAGAAGGAGAATGGAGATAGCCAATATGCCGATTGGTTGAGCTATGAGCCACTTGAGAGCCATAGTAAGAATCAGTATGTCGAGGTTGGTGGCAAGCGACAACTAAACCCTGAGGCGGTAGGCTATTGGAACTTCTTGAGTGCATCTTATTGGGCTATGGATGCTGCGATGATGGCAGATATGGCTGTGGCAACAGGTCGTGATGCCGCCCCTTATCTGAAGATGAATATCGATGCAAAGAGCTATATCCGCTCGAAGTTCCTCAATGCTGACGGTACTTTTAAGACTGCTATTCTCAACACAATGCAGACTCCGGCACTCTTTGCTCTCAAGGCTGGTGTTGTCGAGGGTAAGGCGAAGGAGGATATGATTGCCCGCCTGCGTCAGAACTTCAAGGAGCACGACAACTGCTTGCAGACAGGATTCCTCGGAACATCAATCCTTATGTCCACCCTTACCGAGAATGGGATGGAAGATATTGCTTATGAACTGCTCTTCCAGCGCAAGAATCCGAGCTGGCTCTACTCTGTAGATAATGGTGCAACTACAATTTGGGAGCGTTGGAACAGCTATACCCTTGAAAATGGTATGGGTCCAAAGGGTATGAATAGCTTTAACCACTACGCTTATGGTTGCGTTTGCGAGTGGATTTGGGAGTGTGCTGCAGGAATATCGTCCACAATAGACTCTCCGGGCTTTAAGCATATTGTTATGGCTCCAATCCCTGATAAGCGTTTGGGTTATGTTAAGGCTGAATATAACTCCGCAGCGGGTCTTATCAAGAGTGCTTGGAGATATGAGGGCGAGCAGTGGATTTGGGAGTTTACCATTCCTCAGGGCGCGACAGCAACCGTAACTCTTCCGGGCGAGGAGTCGCAGCTCTATACAAGTGGAACATATACTATTGTTCGTTAATTGTAACGACATAAATAATAAACTCCGAATAGTTTTCTATTCGGAGTTTCTGTTTATTACAAATCTAATCGCTGCTAAAATAAGCATTGGTCCAAGACCGGAGTAGAACGAGGCGGTAAACTCTAACGGGATATTGGGGATATTGCCCAACAGCATACCTAACCCCATCATAAATAGTAACAACGCCCAACCGCTTTTGGGGAATGTATCCCAAACTGACACTTTGTCAGACATCTCAGATATGCGCACAGAGTACTTAGCCACAACGCGTCTGAAGATATAGAAAAACGATGTGGCAATGGCGACCGATAGAGGTATAAGCCACCACAACTTAGCCGGCAGAACATCCCCGTATGCCGTAAAGCCCTTTATGGATATAGTTACCCCGGGCAGCCCCCATATTAGAGCGGCAATCAAATAGAGGCTATCTCTTCTCATACAGCCTCCTAATACTTTGTGAAGTTGTATCTATCTCTGATATTTTGCTGCTCTTCCGGTGTTAGAGATACAAAGTAAGCCTTCCATCCCGGGCAGAAGTTGATGTGCCAACGCCAAACACGACCAACAAGCGATTTGGGTTTTGCATCGTGTTTTGCCCTCAGTGGGCACTCTGCGCATTTGTGATTTGCCATAATAATCTGTTTTAAAAGGTTGTCATCATCTTGTTGAGTAGTTCGTAGAGTTGCATAGCCTCCTGTTGCTCAAGTTTTACACATTGAGCCATCTTTATAGGTACTTCTGAGAGCTGCTCTTGTAGTTGCTCTCCCTTTTCGGTTAGAGAGATAACTACAACTCTCTCATCCTCTGTCTGCCTTAAGCGTGTGAGCCACCCGCTCTTTTCCATCTTCTTTAGTAGCGGGGTCAATGTTCCGGAATCGAGGAATAGCAGTCGCCCCATATCTCGTATTGTAATGCTACGATGCTCCCACAGCACCATCATTGCGATATATTGGGTATATGTCAGCCCAAATGGCTCAAGAAGTGGTGTATATCGCCTTATTACCTCCTTGGCACAAGCATACAGAGGGAAGCAGAGTTGATTCTCTAATTTTAGTCTATCATTCATAATTTGGATTGTGTACAATATAATTGCGCAAAACAAAATTAAAGCAGATTATTCTAAAAAACAAATAATTGGGGTGATTTATATCAAACCACCCCAATATATATCCATTTTTAAGAGTTATATGCAGGTATAACCACCATCCACAGCGATATTCTGACCGTTAACATAGGTGCTGCTTGGAGAGGCGAGGAAGAGTGCGCAAGTGTCAAGCTCGCCTGTGCGTCCGTAACGCTCAAGTGGTATGCTGCGCTTTGCGATAGCTTGGAAGTAGTCGCTATCGAGTGTCGCCGTGGTAAGGTCTGTGTAGAAGTAGCCCGGGCAGATGCTGTTTACCGTAATGCCATACTTTCCCCACTCGGCAGCTAATGCTCGGGTAAGGTTTACCACACCGCCCTTTGCTGCGTGATAAGGGGAGCTGCCGGCAATCATATTACCCACAAGACCGTACATAGATGCAATATTGATGACCCTGCCGTAGCCGGCTTTAATCATCTCTTTGCCAAACTCGCGTGCGCAGACAAATGTGCCAAACAGGTCAATATCCAACTCGTGCTTAAACTGCTCGTCGGTAATCTCCTCTGCCGGAGCAACAGCACCCGTGCCGGCATTGTTTACAAGAATATCTACACGCCCAAACCTCTCCATAGTGGCTTTAACGGCACTCTTTACCATCTCTGTATCTGTAATGTCGCAGGCAAATGGGAGTACCTCAACGCCAAATTCACGACTTATATCTGCTGCATTCTGCTCAAGAAGGTTCATTCGGCGTGCAAGCAATACCAAATTAGCACCCTGATTTGCAAAAGCCTTTGCCATCTGAAGACCCAAGCCTGTCGATGCGCCTGTAACTACGGCAACCTGTCCTTTAAGATCGAAGTAATTTTTCATAATAGTATCTTTTTTATATGTTTTACCTATTTTCTACACAAAGATAGTACAAAATTTTCATAATTTTAATATTTAACAACATAATATTTTTATATAATACTATAAAGATAGCTTATCCTTTGCCTGTTATGGCTATTTTTTGTACATTTGTGATTACAAAATAAAACTACTATGAAAAAGACACTTTTAACACTACTATTGTTGGTTGCCACGGCGACAACGACTGCGCAGAGCTTGGAGAATATGCAGTGGTTTAATGAGCCGGAGAGTTGGAGTATCAAGAGTGGTCGTCTTACTATGGATGTTACTCCGCAGAGCGACTATTGGCGTATCTCTCACTATGGTTTTACGGTCGATGATGCACCATTTCTCTACACCCTTCGTGGTGGTGAGTTTGAGGTCAAGGTAAAGATTTCCGGCGATTATAAGGTGCGTTTTGATCAGGCGGGTCTTATGTTGCGTATCGATAAAGAGAACTATATCAAGACCGGCATTGAGTATGTTGATGGCAAGTATAACCTTAGTGCCGTTGTTACCCACCATACAAGCGATTGGAGCGTTATCGAGCTGCAAGAGCCTGTGGATTTTGTGTGGATTAAGGCTGTTCGCCGCCTCGATGCAGTAGAGATTTTCTACTCGTTTGACGATGTCAATTATACTATGATGCGCAACTGCTGGCTTGAGGATAACACCCCTGTTATGGTCGGTATGATGGCTGCCTGCCCCGACGGTAACGGCTTTAAGGCAACCTTCGAACACTTCTCTATCAAACACCTCCCCGACCAACGCCGATTAGAGTGGCTCAAGAAGAATCAGGAGTAACAAAAAAAACATCCCAAAACGGGATGTTTTTTTTGTTAGAAATGTACCGTAAGTGACAGTAGCAGATTGTGTCGCTCGAGGGTTGTGTTGATTGTCGGCGAGGCGATATCTATGCTGCTGTCGTAGCCATAGAATGTCTTATATGGGGTCATATTATTCTTGCAGAATTGGTATGTGGCATCTATGGTAAAGTGCTTTGACAGCGCAACACCAAAACCGGCACTCATATACTCTGTGCGGTATGTCACAGGGGATGAGTAGATAGCTGTATTGTCTGTCAAGGCTCCGCTCCACAATCCGTATCCCATACGCACTGCCATCTGTGGAATAAAACGCCACTCCGCGCCGGCACGAACAGTGTTAGAGCCCTTAAAAGTATCTTTTATATAGCCTTTGTAGAGTGCGCCGTATGGGGAGTCCTTAAGGCGCATACTGTTATACCAATCGCGCTCGTAATCTACCGAGAGGATAAGCTGCTTTGCAATGGTATAAGAGACGCCGAACATCAGCCTTGTCGGCGAGGTGTAGCTCCAGCTGTAATCGCCGTCATCTACAAGCACAACGGTCTCCTCTGAGAATGGAGGTCTGATATAGCCGTTGCTATCGAGCTTATAGTCATCAACATTGTTATTAGCCTTTATCTCTGATGTCATACCGCCCTGATAGGAGTAAGTTACAGAGTAATAGGTCGGAGTGTGGAATGCAACACCAATACGCAGGCTCTCTATTGGGCGATATATCGCACCAATCTTGAAGTTTACGCCCGTACCCTTCATCTTTGCCACCTGGTCGTAGTTGAAGTGCTCCATTTGGTAGTTCAGAGCAGGGTCTGCCGTATAGCTATACCCCTCGCCATAGTAGATGTGACGCTCGCGATTGATTGTTGCTGCGCCGAGTGAAAAGCCGAGGTAGAACTTACTGCCGAAGTTCATACCCAGCGACCATACCCACTCACCGGCAGAGCCTTTGCTCTCAACGGTCGTGTAGCCATCCACACCCGCTGCAGAGCCAATCATATCGCGTCCCCAGCCACCGTTACTATCATTTATCAGACCGGTCTTGTAACCCAAAATCGCACCCCAATATGTCGGGTCAAATCTATCCCACATAAAGTAGCCCGCACCATCGTAGCTGCCCTTAAGCTGTGTTGAGGTTATCTGTCCCGCAGCCAACTGCCCTGCAAAGATGTCGGCAATAGATGAACTGCCGGCTGTGCCCTGTGTGGCAAAAGAGTACTTGTAGTTGAAGTCGGCAAGGCGATTGTATGCTATACCCATATTTATAGCCGTCACACCGGTAGAACTTTCGCGCAACTTCGCAACCATGCTGAAGTTACCTATGCCAAAGCGGTTTTTGCTGTTGCCCTCAAAGGCTGCGGCATTGCTCTTGGCGCGGCTGAAGGTCATCATCGGGGTAAATACAATCTCATTGCTGCGATACATACCCATACCGGCAGGGTTGATGCTCATTGACGAGGCATCTGCACCCAACGAGGTCATCGCTCCCGCCATAGCTGCCGAGCGGGCTGTGCCAAGCGAAAACTGCGTGGTTGAGCTGTTGAATATATCAAAGGCTGTGATTGTACTCGGGTCGATAACAAGACCTCCCGAATCAAAAGCCTCACCTTTTGCTGCGCTACAGAGCATCAAAGCTGTACATAGCGTTAAAAATATCTTCTTCATAAACAAATTCAAACAGTATTCTTAAAACTCTACATTTTTTGTACCAACTATCTGCGACTCTGACCGCCACCGTGTGTGCCTCCTGAGGAGATTCCACCTCTTGAGTAGCCACCTGAGTAACTACCAACGCTTGAGGAGCCACGGTAGCTATTGTCATTTCGCTGATTGTAAGAGCTGTTGTTGCGTGTCGTTGTTCCGTTTCTATACTGTGAGCCGGAGCGGTTTGATGAGCCGCGATACTCGCCACTGCCCGTAACCGTACCACTTGTGCCGCGGTAGTTGTTTCTGCCACTGCTTATGCCCTGCTGTGGGGTGTTCGGATTGTACCCCGAGAGGTAAGACGGTCTGCTGCCCGGGCGTGAGTTGCCATAGCTCGGACGATGAGCTATTGATGGGCGATGAGGCTTGTGACCACCGCCATAGTGTGGCGGATAGTAGTGATGGTGGTGATGTGGCGGTATAAATCCCGGATGATATGGGTAGCCACCCCAACCAAAGCCCCAATACCAGAATGGGTCATAGCCAAAGCTCCAATTCCAATCATACCACGACATACGAGGGTAGCCATACCACCAAGAGTATGAAGGTCTTGTCCAACCGTAGTACCAGCTGTATGTAGGGATAACTACAGATGCACCCCAACTGCCAAACATAGATGTAATATACTTAGGCTCTACCCACACCTGATCACCGGAGACCATAATGTTGTAAAATGCAGGGTCGTATGCCGTTGCATATTGGTAAGCATCGGTATAGCGATATGTGTAGTAGCTCGACGGCATCTTGTATGATGGAGATGCAAAGCCGTACAATCTGCGAGCGTATGCACTCTGATAGTCATCTGCAAGTACAGCATCATACGGATTTGTTGTCGCCGTAGATGCGAGAGACTGTACACCCAACAGCTCCTTCTCGGCTGCTAATGCCTTTGCCTCGGCAAGCTTAGCCTCCCAAGCTGCCTGACGCGCCTCTGCCTCTGCGCGTGCAGCCTCGGCAGCCGCCTTTTGACGAGTTGCAATCTCTGTACGATTGTGCGATGTATATAAATCATCTCCAATAGTTGCCGACTGGAAAGCGGCGCAACCGCTCAATAGAGCCGACATACTGATAATAATCAAAAACCTTTTCATAATCCCAACTTTTTTAGTTTAACGAATAAATAACTAAAAATCGTGCCTATTCTGATGCAAATATAATAAATAACTACTATTTCCCTATAATAAATCGGGTTATATGCCCTAAATAGGGGGTGAAGTGAATTTTTTTAGGGGTGAATTTACACAACTTTAGCAAATAGTTTATACATTTGCAGTCGCTTTGGAGAGGTGCCGGAGTGGTCGATCGGGCCGCACTCGAAATGCGGTGAACGGGCAACTGTTCCGAGGGTTCGAATCCCTCCCTCTCCGCAAACGGAACGAAGCAAGAAGATGTCGAAAGACATCTTTTTGTTTTTTATACCCTTCGACGCAAACTTGTTTGAGGTCGAAGGGTATAAAAAACAAAAGTAGCTACTTCAGTAGCTTCTTGCGAGTGCAGTTTGCAAGCGCCCCCGCGGCGAGCGGTAGGGAAAGGCGTACACGGAGCAGACCTTTGGTCTGCGCAGTAGCCAATCCCTTGTTTGAGGTCGAAGGTATAAAAAACAAAAGTAGCTACTTCAGTAGCTACTTGCGAGTGCAGTTTGCAAGCGCCCCCGCGGCGAGCGGTAGGGAAAGGCGTACACGGAGCAGACCTTTGGTCTGCGCAGTAGCCAATCCCTTGTTTGAGGTCGAAGGTATAAAAAACAAAAGTAGCTACTTTAGTAGCTACTTGCGAGTGCAGTTTGCAAGCGCCCCCGCGGCGAGCGGTAGGGAAAGGCGTACACGGAGCAGACCTTTGGTCTGCACAGTAGCCAATCCCGTTGGGTTTTGTGCATAAAATTGAGCAAGTTTGCTCTTTTTGTCAAAATATGGTTATCTTTGTGTAAACAACAAACCTTAAAACGATGAAAAAGAGTTTCCTTCCACTTTTGCTATTTGTAACAGCCACATTTGCAGGCTGTTCTGACACTCAGACTACCACATTTACAGAGGCAGCAGACCCTACACCACTCACTGCTCAGCAGGCGGCTGCGTGGGGCGAGGTTGATAGCCGTCTGAATGTACAATGGGGTAGTGCAGACCTTGTATATTCTCGCAGCACTGTTCCGCAGCCACTCTTTGAGAGTTCTTTGGTAAGGGGATGGCAGGGAGAGAAGGTGTCGGCACAGCTTCTGATTTGGACTGCGGCAGGGCTGAGCGATGTAGAGTGCAAAATCTCGGATTTTAAGGGGCAGGATATAACTCTGCCGTCATCTATTGCTCAGGCTCGATTTGTAAGATATACGATTGGTGACAAGAGGGATAAATCGTGTCTGTGTGGTCGTACAAATGGTCATCAGCCGATTCTTCAGGCAGATATGCTCGACAATATAACATCTATCAATATTGATAAGAACACCACTCGTCCCGTGTGGATTACTGTCGATATTCCACAGGATGCTCCTGCGGGTCTGTATAGGGCAAAGGTTAAGGTTTCGCACGGTGGTTTAGGCTCGGTAACTCTTCCGTTGGAGGTTGAGGTTATTGGTCAGCAGCTTGCTGAGCCTGCACAGTGGAGCTATCATCTTGACTTGTGGCAGCATCCGTCGGCTGTTGCGCGTGTTGAGGGTGTTGAGATGTGGAGTGATGCACATTTTGAGGCTATGCGTCCGGTGATGACGATGTTGGCAGATGCCGGTCAGAAGGTTATTACAGCAACACTGAACCGTGACCCGTGGCGTTATCAATGTTTTGACGACTACGAGCCGATGATATATTGGACTCGATATGATAACGATGTTTGGGAGTACGACTACACAAGGTTTGACAAGTGGGTGGAGTTTATGATGTCGTTGGGTATAGATAAGCAGATTAACTGCTACTCGATGCTTCCGTGGGGCGATTGTATCCTTGACTATCACGATAAGCGTACCGATAAGAGTGAGCGAAATCGTACTGTAAGTGCCGTTCCGGGCTCTGCGGAGTTTGAGAAGATGTGGGCTCCGTTCCTTGTCGATTTTGCGGAGCATCTTCGTCAGAAGGGCTGGTTGCATATAACCAATATGGCTATTGACGAGCGCGCACCGGAGGATATGGACGAGGCTGCACGACTGATTAAAAAGTATGCACCTGAGCTGGGCTTTGCCATTGCAGATAACCACAATTCGTATAAGCGATATACCAATATGCGTGATGTCTGCGTGGGTCAGAAGCAGGGGGCAATGACGGCAGAGGAGATTGCTATGCGTCGTGCAAATGGGGATGTTTCGACCTACTATGTGTGTTGCAGCACGCTCTTCCCTAATGTCTTTACAAACTCACAACCATTTGAGGCAGAGCTGCTTGGCGTATATGCTGTTGCGTATGACTACGACGGAATGTTGCGTTGGGCATATAACTCTTGGAACGCCAATCCTGTGTATGATTCGCGATTCCGCTATTGGGCTTCGGGAGATACATTTATAGTCTATCCCGGCGCGCGTTCATCTGTCCGCTTTGAGCGACTTATTGACGGAATAGAGCTTTCGGAGAAGGTGCGCACTCTGCGTGCGAAGTATCCACAGAGCAAAGAGGCTCTGCAACCGCTTGAGGAGCAGCTTGCATTGCTTAAAACTCTCGATATCAATAACCCTGACTACGATTGGGTGTCGTATCTTGCAGAGTTAAACAACAGACTTAATGATGTATCTGCAAAATTGGCAGAATAGTTATCTGTAAATCAGGTAGTTACGAATATATACCCATTTCTATGTCATAAGCCATATGGACAATAGAGCAAACTAAATTTTATGATAACCAACTCAGATTAGCAACATGGATTCAATATTATAATGAAGTGTATTAATCCATGTAATACAAGGTAAACTTTCTAATTACTGATAATCAGGGGTGAGATATGTAAATTTTCACAAGAAATTCAAATAAAAACAAGGCAATCTCTAATTAATTTATTAATTTTGCAATCAAATAGGGGCATTATGGATATTAAGAAACATATTACGGCTTTGGGATTTGTTCCAAAAAACGGAACGAATGGCATTTATCATAAAATATATGTTGATTATGCCATAGAGATTGACTTTGAAACACAGAGCATTAACTACGGTAGTGCCATTACTGCCGAAAGCAAGACTACACAGAATTTTTCACAACCCGAAAATTTTGTGGTGCTTGAGTGTGTTGATAGACTTCTTACCAAGGGATATAAGCCTCAAAACATAGTTCTTGAAAAGACTTGGCCATCTGGGCATGGCACATCAGGGCGATTGGATATTTGTGTTAATCGCGAAGATGGAACACCATATATGCTTATCGAATGCAAGACACTTGGCAAGGAGTACAATAAGGAGTTGGCGCGAATCCGTAAGGATGGTGGTCAGCTATTCACATATTTCCAATTATCTGGCAGCAAGGCTGATGTGCTAATGTTGTACGCATCAGAATTGAAAGGCAATAAGTTTGTATATGTAAATGAGATTATCAAGATTGAAGATGATTATCGCAATGGTGATGTTAAGGACATTTATGAGAAATGGAATAAGCTCACCAAAGATAACGGCATCTTTGATTCTTGGGTGCAACCATATAATTTCCAAAGCAAGGCGTTAACAAAGGAACAGTTAAAGGAAATTAAAGCAGAAGATTCAAGCTTTATCTTCAACCGTTTCCTTGAAATACTGCGTCATAATGTAGTATCAGATAAGGGCAATGCTTTCAATAAGATATTTACACTCTTCTTGTGCAAGGTATATGATGAAACAACTACGGGTGAGGGTGAAGAATTAAAGTTTCAGTGGCTTGAAGGGCGAGACAATCATATAGATTTCCAACTTCGCTTAACAGACCTTTATAGCAAAGGTATGAAGAAGTTCTTAGATAGAACTGTTAGCGACTTTAATGACGATGATTTTAACAAGCGGTGTGCAAGTCTTACAGCAGAAACAAAAGAGTTTCTGCGCAAGGAGGTAAACAAACTCCGTCTTGAAAAGAATAACGAGTTTGCGATTAAGGAAGTATACGATAGTGCCTCTTTTGAAGAGAATGCGAAAGTAGTAAAAGAGGTTGTAGAGTTAATTCAGGGATATAGAATCCGATACAACAAAAGACAACAGTATCTGTCAGACTTCTTTGAATTGTTACTTACTACTGGTCTTAAACAAGAGGCTGGACAGTATTTCACACCTGTACCTATCGCACAATTTATCATAAAGAGTCTTCCTTTGGATTCTATTATGGCTGAGAAACTCTCTCGTAAGGATGGAGAGATTCTGCCATATATGATTGACTACGCAGCTGGTAGCGGACACTTTATCACAGAGTTTATGCACGAAATTCAGGACATCATAAACGATTGTGATACTTCTAAGTATATTGAGGAGACGAGAAAGCACCTTATCAATTGGCAGAATTGCCATTTTGATTGGGCTACAGATTATGTGTATGGTATTGAAAAGGATTATCGACTTGTAAAAGTTGGTAAGGTAGGTTGCTATTTGCACGGTGACGGTTTGGCTAATGTTATCCTCAGTGATGGACTTGCTAATTTTTGCAATAACAAAGAATACAAGGGTAAACTACACAAGCAGACTAATGATGGTCAAAAGGACAATCAGCAGTTCGACATTGTATTGAGTAATCCTCCATATTCTGTTTCATCATTCCGTCAGACAACTCGTGACTACTATACAGAACAAGATTTTGAATTGTATAACTCTTTGACAGATAATAGCTCAGAAATAGAGTGTCTGTTTATTGAGCGTACAAAGCAGTTGCTTAAAGATGGAGGTATTGCAGGCGTTATTCTTCCAAGTTCAATATTGAGTAATTCGGGCATCTATACAAAAGCTCGTGAGATTATATTGCAATACTTTGATATTGTAGCAATAGCAGAGTTGGGGAGCAATACTTTTATGGCTACCAACACAAATACTGTTGTTCTATTCCTCCGCCGTAGAGATAATTATTTTGCAGCCAACACAAAGAATGCTGTTGATATATTCTTCCGCACATTGAATGATGTAACTATTAATGGCATAGAAACTCCTGCCTCAAAATATGTAGCTCATGTTTGGGTGGGTCTTGATTATGCAGACTATGTTACATTGCTACAGAAATCGCCCAATGACAAGGTTAAGGCACACGAAATATATGCAGAGTATAAAAAGAAAATCTCTGCAAAGAGTGACGCCAAGTTATATGAGGCTATCTTAAATATAGAGGCTGAAAAGCTTTTATACTTTATTTTGGCATATCCTCAAAAGGTTGTTGTCGTCAAGAGTGGAGAAAAAGATATTGAGAAGCGTTTCTTGGGTTATGAGTTCTCTAACCGCCGAGGGAATGAGGGTATTCACGCTATACAAAAAGGCAAGAACATTGATGAGTGTACCAAACTCTTTGATGTTAATGGATATGACAATCCAAAGAAAGCCAGTACTTATGTGTATAGGGCTTTCAAGGGTGATTACACCTTGCCAATAGCAGAGGAGATGCAATCTCATATCAGTCGTATACCATTGATTGATATGCTTAATTTCAAGAGAGATTCTTTTGAAAAGAATTTGTCTTTGGTGGCAAAAAAAAAAGTAGAGATCAATACTAAATGGGATAAACATAGACTTGCTTCATTTTGTCAGACAAATCCGGGGAAAGACCAATTATCATCATTAGATGATTCTTATACGGTTTCATTTATTGAAATGTCATCAGTTTCCAATGAGGGATATATAACGTATAAGGAAGATAAGACTCTTAAACAACTCAAAAAGGGTAGCTACACTTTATTTCAAGATGAAGATATAATAATAGCCAAAATTACGCCTTGTATGGAAAATGGGAAGTGCGCATTGGCTAGAAATCTAACTAACGGTTTGGCAATGGGTAGTTCTGAATTTCATGTGCTCAGAACTAATAATGATGTCGTTATTAATGACTACCTATTTCATTTGTTAAATCGACAGGTTGTCAGAGATTTTGCGGAGCAAAATATGACAGGTACAAGCGGTCATAGAAGAGTTCCTATAAAATGGTATGAAGATTTGGATATTCCCGTACCTCCTATTGATATCCAGAAACAGATTGTAGAGGAAATTGGCAAGGTTGAGAAGTCAGTTTCTGATTCTATGTTGCGGATTGATAAGTGTGAAAGTGATATAGAGAGTTTGCTATCATCATTAAATTTTGCAGATAGTACGCTAAATGCTATTGCTCCATTTTCAACTAAATCTATTAAGTATAGCGACATAGAGTCTGAAACATATATTACAACTGATAATATGCTTCAGAACAAGTTGGGTGTGCTTCCATTTGAGGGAGTTGCAAATATATCATCTATCACGGAATATAAGCCAGAGGATATATTAATATCAAATATTCGTCCGTATCTTAAGAAGATTTGGTTTGCGGATAAAGATGGTGGGTGCTCGAAAGATGTTCTCGTGCTTAGGTCTGCCGATGCGAATAAATATCTTCCTAAGTATATCTTCTATATGCTTCGTAGAGATGCCTTCTTTGACTATGTGATGGAAGGTAAAAAGGGTATTAAGATGCCACGAGGCAACAAGGAGGATATAATGAAGTACAAAATCCCAATGCCTAACATTGATGAACAAAAACGCATCGTAGCCCAGATAGAAGCATTAGAATTAGAGATTACCAAAGCTCGCACTTTGATAGAAAGTGCAGCAAGTGAGAAACAAACAATACTTGATAAATATTTGTAATTATGGAAACAGCTGGTGCTATACAGGAAACATATAATATTTGGAGTTGGTTGTTGCCACTTATAAGTGGAGCTATAGGTGCTTTAATCGGTACTTATGGCGGTTCTTATTTCTTACACTGGAAACAGGAGAAGAAAATTAAGAATGTGCGTTCAATGGCTGTTAAAGCGTTAGATATTTTCAAAGAATATGCTCAGCAAAAGAAGAATTATACTGATTCTGCTAATGAATTTAACAGAAAGCTGAATGTCTCAGAAAAAAGAGCCATTGTTGTAGCATTGCACAAACTTGGAATTCCATTTGAAGCTCCAACCAGAGATACTTTTGATATTAAAAACATAAGATTAAAGGATATTGCTATAGATAAGGATGAAATTGTCGCAATGATTGTTCAAGTTGATAAAGGTAATTGCGATACACTCTTCTTTACTGATATTGAATCGTATTTCACTACAAATCTTAGACTTAATGCAGTTAGAAATGTAGGTAAGAAATATGTGGAGGAAGTCCATGCAAAGAGTTGGGTTGAGAAAGAAAAACCAAATACGATTGTGAATCCAGTAGATTGGTATAAACAGTTTACTCCGGGAGAGCTTCAATCGATATTAGTGTTGAGAACACAATTAGCGAACACGGAATATTTTTCTCAAAACGGACGAGCTGATTCGAATAAAATAAAGGATCTAATTAGAGAAATTGAAATTGGATTGTGGGATAATTATCTATTCTATGATTATGAGTCTTTCACAAATATTCAAGCACAGCATAATTTAGCGAATGTTGTGCAAAATATGATAATGATGAATCAGCAGCAAGCTAATACTAATAATGCGAAATCTGCTGAAGATACTAAAGAAGAATAGATTACAAATGGCAATCCTAAGCAAGTGATTGCTAGTGTTATTACAGTTTCATTCCTCTGCTTTTCTTTGGTTGAATAGGTTTTGCTATATTGACTGTCGGAGTTTGTTATATTGTTTGCAAAACTATTGGGGGCGTCCTATAATCAGTATTACAATAATCCGTATTCGTACACTTTTTTTTGGGGGGGGGTTATCTGTAAATCAGGTAGTTACGAACATAATTCACGACAGCGACAAGCGGTAGTATTGCGGCAAGGAGCAGTGATACTACAACAGCAATGAGGAGTGATATCCATTTTTCGGAACGATCGACCTTTGTGGTCTTCGTTCCGTCGCTGTTTATCTTCTCTCGCTTGTAGGTCTTTGCTGTGGCAACACCCATAAAGAGCGAGCGGATGACTCTTGACAGCAGGCTCTTTGGAGCCTCTCTGCCCTCTGCAAGTTGGGCAATGAGCATAAAGTTCGGAGTGCGGCTGGCAAGGATGTAGAGTGCAATGGTAAATACAAAGGTTGCAACGACAATCAGGGCATCGGTGCATATACCTAAAACAACTCCCAATATGACAGCGATGGCAATTATCGCCTTTGAGCCGTTGAACTGTCGTGAAAGAGAGTGGTTGAGCAGCTCGTTAATGGTATTTATCTTCTCCACAAGGCTCTTATTTGACGGCTTTGCATCTACCACTTTTGCTACAATGGCAATACTCTGTTTTACGGCAGAGTGTTTGTGTGGATAGCAGACCGTATCGCCGGCTGTATCTACAATCTCGCCCCAAATGGTGTCAATCTCATCTAACTGTGCATCAAGAGCGCGAATCTCCTCTTTGGTCAGTGATGGCAGACCCTCCTCCTTACGAGCGGCATCAAACTCCTCGGCAGTATAGTCTGTTCTGAAGTTATCTCCAAAAAAAGTCTTATAAACCATATGTGCAGCGATAACGACAAAGAGTATAATAGCTGTAAAATTAATCACCACACTACTTGACTCAACATCAGTCGAGGATTGTGCAAAGAGTTGAAAAACAGTGGTAGAGAGGATTAAAAAGAGTGAAAATCGCTTCATAAAGGGGTGTTTTAACAGTTTAAGTTGTCCAAAATTAAGAAATATTTTGGAATTGAACAATATTTATGAAATCTGTTGTATCTTTGCCGTTTAGAAGAGATAATATAAAAATATATAATAGATATGGCAGTAGAATTGAAAGATTTGACCAAGTCTGAGGAGAACTACTCACAGTGGTATAACGATTTGGTTGTCAAAGCCGGTCTTGCAGAGAATTCGGCTGTTCGTGGCTGTATGGTTATCAAGCCTTATGGTTACGCTATTTGGGAGAAGATGCGCGATGTACTTGACGGTATGTTTAAGCAGACCGGTCATCAGAATGCATACTTCCCACTATTTATCCCTAAGTCATTCTTCTCTCGCGAGGCAAGCCATGTTGAGGGCTTTGCAAAGGAGTGTGCAGTGGTTACACACTACCGTCTTAAGAATGATCCGGAGGGTAAGGGTGTTGTTGTTGATCCTGATGCTCGATTAGAGGAGGAGCTGATTGTTCGTCCTACTTCGGAGACCATTATTTGGAACACATATAAGAATTGGATTACATCTTATCGTGACCTTCCGATTCTCTGTAATCAGTGGGCAAATGTTGTTCGTTGGGAGATGCGTACCCGTCTCTTCCTTCGTACAGCCGAGTTCCTTTGGCAGGAGGGTCATACAGCTCACGAGACCAAAGAGGAGGCTATTGAGGAGGCAACAAAGATGATTAAGGTCTATAAGCAGTTTGCAGAGCAGTGGATGTGTCTGCCTGTAATTGTAGGTCACAAGTCTCCAAATGAGCGTTTTGCCGGTGCTGAGGATACCCTTACTATTGAGGCTCTGATGCAGGATGGTAAGGCTTTGCAGAGTGGTACTTCTCACTTCTTGGGTCAGAACTTTGCAAAGGCATTCGATGTTAAATATGCTAACCGTGAGGGTAAGTTGGAGTATGTTTGGGCAACCTCTTGGGGTGTATCAACACGCCTTATGGGTGCGCTTATTATGGCTCACTCTGACAATAACGGTCTTGTACTTCCTCCAAAGTTGGCTCCTATTCAGGTTGTGATTGTCCCTATCTATAAGGGCGAGGAGCAGCTTGCTGCGGCACGAGCAAAGATGAATGAGATTGCTGATGGTCTTGCAGCTCTCGGTATTCGTGTGCAGGTTGATGATCGTGATAATCTCCGTCCTGGATTTAAGTTTGCAGAGTATGAGCTCAAGGGTGTACCTGTACGCCTTGCACTTGGTCAGCGTGACCTTCAGAATGGCACAATTGAGGTTGCTCGTCGTGATACCCTGACAAAGGAGACTGTATCGCAGGAGGGTATTGTAGAGTATATTGCAGCTCTGCTCGATGAGATTCAGGCAAACATCTTCCAGAAGGCTCTCTCATTCCGTGACTCTATGATTACCAAGGTCGATACTTGGGATGAGTTTGTAGAGGTGCTCAACAATAAGGGTGGCTTTATCTCAGCCCATTGGGACGGCACACCGGAGACCGAGCAGGCTATTAAGGATGCGACAAAGGCTACTATCCGCTGTATCCCTATCGATGCCGAGCCGGAGGAGGGTAAGTGTATCTTTACCGGTAAGCCTTCACATTGCCGTGTACTTTTTGCAAAGAGCTATTAGTAGAGGTAGCCAAACAAAAAATACGACTCTGAGTTTTCAGAGTCGTATTTTTTGTTGGTTTAATGCTCTAAGACTTAAACTTTTTCAACAAATCCTCTCCAAAGAGTACCCATGCAGCTGCAAGTACTCCACCAATAAAGGTGTACATAATAACCATCATAGATCGGCTTGTGCTTGATGCTTTACGAGGGATTGTTGCCGGCTCAACAACAGCAAACACAGGCTTTGCCTCCTGAACCTTTGCGCGAGCCATCTGCAACTGTGTAGATACGGTTGTATAGAGTTGCAGAGCCAATGTCTTCTCATTCTGGAGACGCTCACGCTCATTAAGCACACTCTGTAGTACCACATTACGGTTGGCATCAGAGTAGTCTGCATATCTCTTCTGTGCATCGTAGTACTCTTTCTGTCGCTGTGCGCAAAGCTCCTCCCAATACTTGCAGTCGTCCTCAGCCTTTGAGGTGCGATATTTGGTAATATGCTGCTGAAGCTTTACGATGACAGTGTCTGCAATCATCGCCGCAACCTTAGGGTCCTGCATTGTGACATTAATGGTTGTAACACCCGTCTTTTGGTTTACATTAGCAATTACACTCTTGCGCAAAGCTTTTACCGTTGCCGCCTGCTTCTTTGTGAGCTGGAACGGATTAATCTCGGTGCTTGCCTCCTGCTCGTCATCAGCCTTAAAGAGTGAGATAATCTTACCCAGTGCCTTGAACGGCAGAGAGATAATATTACTTATCAGCGTCTTTTTGTTGGTCTTCAGATACTCTGTCAGCTCCAAACTCTCTTCGCTCTTCAGAGGCTGCACCTGAGTATCCATCAGATCAATTATAAAAGGAGTTGAGCTGACAATATCGGGATAGAGAGTCACTCTGAGAGCATCAACATCGCCTCCACCAAGGCTTATGTTACCAAGACCAAGCATAGATGCGGCATTGGCGAGAGAGCTACTCGCACCACCCTTTGAGGACTCTGGCGCGAGGATAACTGTAGATGTGTATGACTTAGGGGTTGTAAGGGCAAATACCACACCCAAAACCATTGCTATACCGGCAACTTTGAGGATAAACTTACGCTTTGCCCACAACTTTGTTATCAGTTCAATGATATCAATCTCACCCTCCTCTACATTGATAGGGTCTTTTGGTATATTGTTTTCTGTAGCCATTTTAAACCGCTATTTTATAATGTTAGCAATTGATGCAATCATTGTAGCAAGAGATGCACTTGTTGTTGCAATAGAGAGGATGTTTTGCAGAGCGGCAGCATTCTTCTCCTTCATAGGTACAACAATCTCGCAGCCCGGCTCTATAAGAGAGGTACTATTCAGGCGACCTCGCTTAATCTGACCATTCATATAGATAACATAGGTCTTTTTCCTCTTTGCCCGCTGTGAGAAACCTCCGGCTTGCTCGATATAGTACTTCATAGTCTTGTTGTCGGCAAAACTTACGGTATTTGGATACATCACAAAACCACTGATGCGGACTGTATTGTTCAACTCAGGAATAATCAGCTCGTCATCCGCTCTGAGCACAACATCTGCGTCAGAACCCGGATTTGCAATAGCCTTCTCAAGGTCGATACCGATGCTGAACTTCTTTGTCAGCTTAAGTGAGCGAATGTCGATGGAGTCTTTTACATTTCTTCTTGCAAGATCGACAACGCTGCGAGCTCGCTCAAACTCGTCGTCGTTCATATGACGGATAAGTCGCGCACCCTTTGGATATGCAAACTGTGTAATGCCACCGGCTCTTGAGACAAGGTCGCTCAGACGCTCTGCCTTCTTGGTAAGCGAGTACTGTCCACTATAGAGAACCTCTCCCGTTACAGTAACCTTGCTCTGCTCGTGGTAAACAGGGCTTCTGCGAACAAAAATCTGATCATAAGGCTGAAGGACAAAACTCTTGTCGCCATCAACGATAAATCCATCCTTAAGAGCAAATGAGAAGTGCTCGCCAATACTCTCCTGAGCCTCTGTGCTCTTTCTATCTACAAGTCGGCGACTTACATCTACACGAACAGCAGATGCAGACTCAAGCAGACCTCCGGCAAGGATAATCATATCCTCAATAGTCGCATTCTCGGCATAAGGGAACGAGCCCGGACGAGCAACCTCACCCAAGACATAAACAGTTCCCAAATCCTTTAGGTCGTGAATACTTGGAACATAGAGTACATCGTTCTTCTGAAGCTCAATATCAGGCTTTGAACCGTTGAGGATATTACCCAAATCGACCTGAATAATCTCAAGTGTGAGGTCTGGACGCTCACGGTGCAAAACAGCATGCGCAAGGAATGCATCATCCATAACACCCTCAGCCTTGCCAACCAACTTGGATACAGTGTTGAGGTTGTCGCTTAACTGATATGGACCCTCGCGATAAACCGCGCCCTTAATTTCAACACGATTCTCAAAACGGTTAATCATCTGACCCACATCAACCTTATCGCCATCTACGAGTGCGAATGATGGATATTGGTTGTCATCAATAGTGTGAATCTGATACTCTCGTCCATTCTTGCGGGTTACAGTAACGCTCTTGCGATAAGCATCACCTGTAAAATCACCGGCATAGCCAAGCAGAGAGTCGATAGTCTCGCCATCCTTAAGCTCGTAGAACATAGGACGCTTTACATTACCCGCAACCTCAACCAAAGATTGATATGGAGGCACGATAATAGCATCGCCATCCTGCAACGATATATTACCATCGCTCTTACCCTTCAAGATAAAGTCATAGACATCTACAACAGCAACCTCTTTGCCGTTTCGGACAACGCTGATATTACGCAAACTACCAAGATTGCTGACACCGCCTGCGTGATAGAGTGCATAGAATGCAGTTGAGAATGAGGAGAGGGAGTATGTTCCTGCCTTGACAACCTCGCCCATAACATGAATCTTGATTGTGCGAATCTGACCAAGTGTAACCTTGATTTGTGAAGCCGGTCTTACCTCCTCTTCCTGATCATCTACACTTGCGTATATTGCGCTAAGACGCTTGCGGAGATACTTCTCTGCCTCAGCAATGCTCATGTTGTTGAGTGACACCAAACCGAGGTTCTCAACACTGATATAGCCATCCGGAGAGATAACCTGAGAGATTGTTGTCTGATTTGCACCCCAAATATCGATAATAACCTCATCGCCCGGACCGAGCTTATAGTTTGCCGGTGTAGCGATGTTCTGATTTGGCGCAAATGTCAGACTCTTTGTGTTGAAGATGTCGCGACCAAAGATAGGCTTCTGCTCTACCTTGCGATACTCCTCGTCTTGATAAAGGATAGTATTATCATCAGTAAACACAATCTCGCCATCTGCAAATTCTCCCTGTGGGAGTATCTCCATCTGACCCTCCATTGTTGGAGTTTGCTGAGCTACGGTCTGAGCTACTTGTGCTGCTGCGCTCTGCTGTGTCTGCTGCTCATCGCCCTGTTCAACTGCCTGCTGATCATCAGTGGCACGGCGCAAACGGTTTTTTGAAACGGCAGCTGTACCTGTTGTAGAGCCGCTTTGAGAGCCATATTGCTGCTGAATACGGGCTGCTTGCTCACGGCTTACACCGCGGACAGCAAGTTCGGTAGCAATCTGTTTTTGACTCTTGCCCTGAGCCATTGCTGACTGAATATACTCAACCACCTGCTTGTCGGTCATAGATTGAGCCACAGCAACGCTGAGAGAGAGTAGCGCGCAAATGATTAGCGAAAGGACTTTTTTCATATTTTATTAATGTGTTGTTTAGTCGTGTGTATAACTCGGACAAAGATAATAATATTATGCAAAAAATCCAAAAAGAGACACTATTTTACGCTATGTATCAACAATTAACGCCCGACTAATTAGTCAGGCGTTAATCATTGGTAAAAGGTGTGTATTACATTCTCGCAACAGGGCGACGCATAGGCTGACCCTCCTGCTCCATATAGTATCGCTGTGATTTGAGCAGGTTACGAGACTGAAGAACCATCGTCTTGGTCTCAGCAAGGATGTTGAGGTACAACATTCCCGACTTTGAGTTTGATTTGCCCTCGTGGATGCGTACAAGCTCGATTTTTGTCAGCTCGGCTATGCGGGTAAAGAGCTGGTCGCGCATATCAAGAACATGGTCAATATCGCTATAATCTCCACTTGAGAGCATATAGAGAATACGCTGGTAGATAACATCTACATCGGTATTTACACCAATCAAATCCTCTGTCTGTGTGCGGGTCAAACCCTCGTGGTTGTTGTCGATATGGTCGAAAGATGGGCGAGTGATGTGTACCAAAGACTTTGTCATCTCGTTCAGATAATCGACAACCTGTACATAGTAGAGTGATAGGTTCATATCGCTGTCATATGTACGGCGGAGAGTTGAGGCGATAGAGTACTTGAGGTTGTGAATATGGTCGTACATCGAGCCAGCCTCAGCCATCAAATCCTTCAGCGCACGGCGATTCTCCTTCATCAGAGCAATAAGCGTACGGTTATAGATGCGGGTAGAGTTCTTGATTGTGCTCTCCACGAGCGACATAACGGTCTCTGATACCGAGTCCTCGGCAGAGAGTTTAACTGTCTGAAGCTTGTTTGCATCCTTGTCATCGCTCTTCTTAGAACTCTTAAGGTTGCTGTGTATAAGCATATAGATACATAACATTGACAGCAGACCGAAAGCAATCCATCCGCCCCACATAAGCAGCGCACCGACAACAAGGGCAATCAGGAAACCTCCGATAGCGGTCACGAACCAACCCATAATTACCGTCATCACACCTGTAATACGATATACGGCACTCTCACGACCCCACGCTCTGTCGGCAAGTGATGAACCCATAGCCACCATAAAACATACATAGGTTGTTGATAGCGGAAGCTTTAGAGATGTTGCTACAGCAATTAGCAGCGATGCTGTTGTAAGGTTTACAGTTGCTCGAATCATATCGTATGGGGCACCACTATGTTCAATATCAGCCCACTCAAAACGGCTCTCTACAAACTCCTTGCTGCTCTTAGGCATTATGCGGTCGAAGAAGTGTACAACATTGATTGTTCCGCGTACAAGGGTACGAGAAAAGAGTGAAGATGAGTGCTGCGGTTGAGCGTCATCACCCTGCGCAGAGAGTGATAACTCTGTCTCTGAAACATTCATAGATTTGCTTGATGTCCAGAGAGTAATCACCATAATCACTCCGGCAGCCAAGATATACAGTACATTTGCCTGCTCAGGTTGTGCGAGGGAAGTCATCAGCAGACCTTCATCCATACCGGTAGCGGTTTTTGCCTCTACAAAAGCATCAAAACCAGCGATAGGTACACCGATAAAGTTTACCAAGTCGTTACCTGCAAAGGCAAGAGCGAGGGCGAATGTTCCTGCAAGGATATTTATACGCAGAATGTTAATCTTGAAGAGCTGCAAGAAGAAGAGCAGCAGTGAACAGAATACCCAGCAGATAAGCAGAGCCAAAAGCAGATGGTCATTAATCCAACCAATAAATGCACTCTGGCTAAGTACATTCTTAAGACCCTTAAAGAGTGCAAAATATACAATTGATGTAAGTGATGCACCGCACCAAATAGCACCTACACGGCGGAGCATCTTGACATAGCGGAATGAGAATATCACGCGTGAGATGTACATCACAATTGTACCGCAGATAAATGCCAAAACAACAGAGAGCAGAATTGCCGAGACAATACCCATTGCTCTTGAGGTGTTGATATACTCACCCAGCATAGCAAATGTCACAGCCTCGTCTGTTGTTATCTTGTATAGCGACACAGCTACTGCCGAGCCCAACAGACAGAATATCAACGAAACTGTTGTCGATGTAGGCAGACCAAGGCTGTTATAGAGGTCGAGCAACACCACATTGGCAATCATTACACCCACATAGAGCAACATAACCTCCTTAAATGTGAAGAGAGATGGGTTGAACATACCGCTACGAGCAACCTCCATCATACCACTTGAGGTCATCGCACCGATAATAATACCCACAGATGCCACGATAAGGATAGTTCGCATCTTGGCTGCCTTAGAGCCGATTGCGGAGTTTAGAAAGTTCACTGCGTCATTTGTAACGCCCACATAGAGTCCTGATACTGCAAGGATGGCGAGAATCACCACTACTACAATGTAGAGTTCTGTCATATAATTTTAAGTTTGTTCAATCTTAAGTATATTCAATTATTACAAAGGTAGTCTGTTTTTTCTGAAAAAGAAGTTCTGTGACAAAAGTTAACAAAAAATTAACACAGCAATCTGATACCAAAATAAAAAATGCGAGGTTTTAGCCCCGCATTTTGTAAAATTTATACAATTTTACTTATTCATATTGCGCTTGATATCCTTTACTCGCAACTGTGTAGTTACTGAGCCGCGATAGTGGTTCTCGACTATCTGATAGCAGACATCTATCGGACGACCCGAGCGAATCCACTCATAGTGTGTAGGCTGAGAGAAGGCAATAGACTGAATTGTCGTATTTGGCTTCTGTGTCTGTGTAAGGTCCATACGCAGATGTTCTGCCTCGGCACCAACGAGTTTGGCATCACCCTTTTCGTTAATTACACACTGTGTCGCAAATACAGGAGCATTGTTTCCCGGACCAAATGGTTGGAAACGGTTCAGCTCGCTGTGGAATGTCGGCGTAATATCCGAGAAGAGCAACATCGAGTCAATCTCTACTTGTGGTACAAGAATCTTAGGGTCGATATTTGCCTCCACATAGTCGTTAAATCGACGAGCAAACTCCTCAACATTCTCCGGACGCATCGTAAGACCGGCAGCGTACATATGTCCACCGAAGTTCTCAAGCAGATCCGAGCAAGACTCCACAGCCTGATAGAGGTCAAAGCCCGGAATAGAGCGCGCTGAGCCTGTTACAAAGCCGTTGCTCTGTGTCAGAACGACTGTCGGACGGTAGTATGTCTCAATCAGGCGAGAGGCTACAATACCTACAATGCCCTTCATCCACTTCGGATTGTATATCACCGTACTTTTACGGCTCTTCAGCTCAGGGTGAGACTCGATATAGTCGTGTGCCTCTTGAGTTACCGAGCGGTCGATACTCTTTCGGTCTTGGTTGAAGCCGTCAATCACACCGCCAAACTTGGTCGCAGCAGCCTCATCACCCTCGACAAGTAGCTTTACGGCTGCATATCCGCCTGAAGGTGTGTCATTCTCGTCGTACTCATCCATTCTCATACGACCTGCAGCGTTAATTCTCGGACCAATCTTAAAGACGATGTCGTCGATAGTGATGTTCGAGCGGTCGAGCTTGCAGATGTTGATAATTGAGAGCAGACCCTCACTTGGATATGAGTTCAAACAGCGCAGACCGTAGTGTGCAAGTATTCGGTTTTCGTCCACCAGCGGAACAATATCCGAGGCGATACTTACCACAAGAAGGTCTAGCAGCCATACAATCTTCTCAAACGGAATGTTGTGTGTCTGTGCATAGGCTTGAACCAGCTTAAAGCCTACACCGCAACCGGAGAGTTCATCAAACGGATAGGTGCAGTCTGTACGCTTCGGGTCGAGAACAGCTACGGCAGCCGGAATTTGCTCTGCCGGAAGATGGTGGTCGCAGATAATAAAATCTACCCCTTTCTGCTTTGCATAGTCCACTTTTTCGACAGCCTTTATTCCGCAATCAAGCGCAATAACGAGCTTTACGCCCTTCTTGGCTGCAATGTCGATACCCTTACGCGAGATACCGTAACCTTCGGTATAGCGGTCCGGGATGTAGAACATCAGGTTTGTA
Source organism: Alistipes sp. (assembly GCA_017474235.1). Lineage (GTDB taxonomy): Bacteria > Bacteroidota > Bacteroidia > Bacteroidales > Rikenellaceae > Alistipes. Next base: position 105,270 of record JAFVIB010000004.1, read on the forward strand.
TGCCCGATTTGGCGCAGGAATTTATAGACTAAAGCCACTGCTGTTGTTCCGTCCACATCATAGTCTCCATAGACCATAATGCGCTCGTTACGCTCGACAGCCTGCTCTACGCGCTTTACCGCTCTCTCCATATCCTTCATCAGGAATGGGTCGTGAAGGTCGGCAAGTTGCGGGTCAAAAAACTTCTTTGCCTTTTCTACTGTGTCTATGCCTCGTTGTACTAATAGGTTGGCAAGTACAGGTGAGATGTTGGTGCTTGCTGCAATTTGTGCAACCGCTGCCGGATCACCCTGTGCCTTGACCTCCCAACGCTTGTCTATAGGCATAATTGTTCTGTTTTATATATTTTTTTGTATTATTCATTTGTTAAAAGTTTTGTGAGGGTTTGAACAAGTAGTCGCTTAACCTCCTCAAAATCAACATCTTTTCCAATCTCTTTTGAGATTGAAGTGACACCTTTGTCTGTAAAACCGCAAGGGTTTATCATTGTAAACCACTTTAGGTCTGTCGAGACATTGAGAGCCAAACCGTGCATTGTCACAAAGTGAGATGCTCTGACGCCTATGGCGCAAATCTTTCGCCAATTTTGTGGTGTGCCATCCGCACCTCTGTCACAAATCCAAACTCCTGTAGCACCCTCAAGACGCTCTGCCTTGATGTCGTAGTGTGCCACAGTCTCTATTACAGCCTGCTCGAGAATCTCTATATAGCGGCGCAGACCGATGCCTAACTTCTCAATATCCAAAATAGGATAGCAAACAATCTGCCCCGGACCGTGGAAGGTAATATCTCCCCCTCGGTCGATGTGGAAAAATTCCGCACCTAAACTCTCAAGATAGGCTTGCGAGATAAGCATATTGCTCTGCTTACCGCTCTTACCGAGTGTATAAACGGGTGTATGTTCGACAGTAAGAATTGTTCCGCAATCCTCCCCCTGCTCGCCACGCCTTCTCTGCTCGAGGCGGCTCTCAAAGAGGGATTGTTGCAGCTGCCAACAATCTTTGTAGGGCATTGTGCCCAAATCCTTGTACCCGACTTTCATATATCTCAATAAGGTCTCAGCCTATCAATACACACATAGACGACACTTGTTTTAAGTGCGTCACAACATCGAGTTTTGTGGACTTTAGCGGTTGATTGTTGCTTTCGCAGCCTCGTCAGCGAGGTAGGATGAGCGTACAAGCGGTGCGCTTGCACAGAAATCAAAGCCGATTTGTAGAGCTTTAGCCTTGTAATCCTCAAACATCTGCGGGGTGATGTACTCAGCAACGGGGTAGTGCTCCGCAGTTGGTTGAAGATACTGCCCGATTGTAAGGATTCTCACGCCTGCCTTGTGCAGGTCGTGCATAGTCTCTACAACCTCCTCTACAGTCTCTCCAAGTCCGACCATAAGACCGCTCTTAACCACAACACCCTTTGATGCCAAATAGCTCAAAGTTGCCAAAGACTTCTCATAAGTAGCCTTTGAGCGCAACGCCGGAGTAAGACGGCTGACGGTCTCGATGTTGTGCCCGATAATATCGGGCTTGGAGGCAATTACCGTATCGAGTCGAGACGGAACTGCGTCCAAATCGGAAATAAGGAGCTCAATTGTTGCTTGAGGACTACTCTGCCTGATAGCCTCCACAGTTGCTGCCCAATGGGCTGCTCCGTGGTCAGACAAATCGTCGCGTGTAACAGAAGTTACGACAACATGCCGAAGGTTCATAAGGGCTACGCTCTGTGCAACCTTCTCCGGTTCGTTACAATCCGGTGGTAACGGATGTCCTGTTTTGGTGGCGCAGAAACGACAATTACGGGTGCATATATCGCCCAAAATCATAAAAGTCGCAGTCCTTCTGCTCCAACACTCAGCTTTGTTCGGACATCGTCCGCTGCTACAAATTGTATGCAGACCGTGCTGTGCTACTATACGATCAACCTCCGCAAAAGCATCGCTCTTGTGGAGTCGTATCTTCAGCCAAGAGGGTTTACGCTCTGCGCAACCGCTGTCATACAACTTCGGCATTTTTTAAGTTCATTATTTTCCCAATTGGCACAAAGATATGAAAAAAACCATAGAAAACGAAAAAAGTTGTAAGTTTTTTCGTAAAAGAGTATATATTTACCCAAATTGAACATTGTTGCGATAACCATTTTAGCTATAAATAGGGCGTTTTTTAACATTTATTTGCGAAAAAATTGTGCAAAATGCGGAGTTTTAGAATATTTTTTCTACTTTTGAAAATTGAAACCTTAAATATTGTACTATGGAAAAGAAAAGAACCCCGAGGGATCACTCCCTGTTTTTAAAGGCATTCAGAGCATATTTGCAGTATGTCAATTCGGGACTCTATTTTCGCAAAGAGCATATTATTGGATTGGAAAATGTGCCGGCAGATGGTACTCCGGTGGTGGTTGTATCTAACCATCAGAACTGCCTGAACGACCCATTGTGTGTTTGTTTGATGCTCACTGACAGACGAATGAATTTCTTAGCTCGTGCTAATGTTTTCAACAATCCGGTATTCAATAAAGCTCTTCGCGCTATGGGTCTGCTTCCGGCATACCGTATGAGCCACGAAGGCATTGCTGCTGTTGCGAAGAACAAAGTAACATTAGATGCAGCCGGCGAGGCACTTACAAATGGAGAGACTGTTATGCTCTATCCGGAAGCCGGTCATCAGGATAAGCGTTGGTTGGGTGTGTTCAAGGTGACATACCTCAAGATGGCTTTTGATGCAGCCTCGAAGATGAATTTTGAGAGGGATGTGATGATTCTGCCATCTTGTAACCACTACTCCAACTACTTCCACGCGCGAACAGATATGCTTATCAAGTTCGGCAAGCCTATCTCACTCAAGCCGTACTATGAGCAGTATAAGGAGTCTCCTCGTGAGACTATGGTTAAGATTAACGAAATTGTCCGCTCGGTAATTCAGGAGATGATGCTCCATATTGACGATTTGGAGCACTACGAGCAGATTGACTACTTGCGCGACAACGGTTATGGTCGCAAGTACGCTATCGAGAATGGATTTAAGCCTCGTTATCTCCCTTCTCGCCTGCTCTCTGATCAGAAGTTGGTGACAGCCCTCAGTGAGGCTACAGAGCGTGAGCCGGAGCAGATGGAGAAGATATATCAGGATACAGCCGAGCTGATTGCCGGAATGAAGGAGATTGGTATCCGCGATTGGCTCTTTATCCACAATCCGGGTATTGCAGCTCCAATGTTGAGAGGTTTGGGTCTGTTACTGCTCCTGCCACTCTTCTTGGTGTCGATTATTCCTACAGGACTGCTGTTTATCATCCCTAAGATTTTCCTCAAGAAACTCATTAAGGACGAAATGTTCATCAGCTCATTCAATATCGGCGTAAGTGTCTTTATCTCAGTGCCTATATGCCTTGTTATTCCGGTTGTTCTGTTGTGGATTTTTGCCGGTTTCTGGTGGGCTTTTGGTTACTTTGTGGCATTCCCTGTAATGTTTGTCCTCTGTTGGAACTATATGCGTATGTTTATGAAGTTTGTCGGCTCGTGCAGATTTGTTAAGCGCAAGAATCGCGAGAAGGTCTCAAAGCTGCGTGAACTTCGTGAGAGCATATTTAACAGACTTGATAAACTACTTTTGTAATTTTATAGGCTATTAGCACACTGTCAGCTGAAGGTTATCCGTCAGCCGACAGTTTTTTTGTAGATTATGAAAAGAGCAATCATTATCGGAGCCTCGTCGGGTCTTGGTCGAGGTGTTGCGGAGGCTCTGTTAGAGCAGGGCTGGCAGGTTGGTGTTGCAGCCCGTCGTCTTGAGCAGTTGGAGAGTTTGAGGGCGCATTATGGTACGGAGAGAGTGGCGGTAGCACAGGTTGATGTCACTAATCCATTGGCTGTGAATGCTTTAGACTCTCTGTTAGCAGAGGTAAGCGCGCCCGACCTATTTTTGTATGTGTCAGGCAAGGGTGGTCAAAATCCGATGTTAGACGAGAAGTTGGAGTTGGATATTGTCAAGACCAACTGCGAGGGTATGGTGCGCATTGTCGATCACTTTGTGAACTATATCAAGCAGACCCCATACTATACCCCTCAAAACCGAGCGCATATAGCCGTTGTAACCTCTGTTGCCGGCACTGCGGGCATCGGTTCGGCTCCGGCATATTCTGCATCAAAGAGTATGCAGAGTACATATATCACAGCACTTGTGCAGTACTGCCGAATGAAGAGTGTTCCGGTAGATTTTACAGATATACGCCCCGGGTTTGTGCAGACAGCAATCCTTAATCCCAACAAACACTATCCGATGCTGATGAGTGTTGATGAGGCTACGCGCCACATCCTCAGAGGGTTAAGACGCCGCCGCCGTATAGTAATCTTTGATTGGCGTTTCCGCCTGTTGGTTGTCGTATGGCGACTCATCCCACGCTGGTTGTGGGAGAGGCTGACCATAGTTCGCAATTAATCTACTTGCGGCGCAAGAAGTTTCCTATTGTAAGCGTTGTAGAGTCGCGCAACTGTGGGGTTGTGGCGATAATGGTGTTGTGACCGCTCAACATCAGGGAGTCGGTTACAAAAATGCCCTGTCCGCGATTGTGCATAGCTACGCTGTCGCCATTGATAGTAAGCTCGGGTATGCCGTGTGAGCAATATACCTTTACAGCCTGTCTGTTTTGCGCCTTTATCTCACGATTTTTACCTACAATGTGGAGTGTAGGGTCGTATTTATTCCATAGAGTCTTGTAGAGATAGAAGGCATCCTTGCGCTGATTGTGGTCAAATGAGATAAGACCCGATCTGCGCACTCCGCCACCGTGGCGCACTGCACCAAAGTCGAACATATTGTTGAGCCATACACCCCAGAAGAGTGTATTGTCAAGTAGCGAAACATAACCCTCGTGGAAGCGTGTCTGCCAACTCTCCGGTATGCGATGCTGGCTGGTTGTGCGGCTGATAAGATTCTCGTCAAAGTGACCCTTTGTACCAGCCTCGCCGTAGCAGACAGCCTGACGGAGATGTCCCCAGCTACTGCGCAAAGCACTCTGCCACAGCTCTATATCTTCAATAGCACCCTTGTCCCAACCTACAGACTGCTGCCAAACAATAAGGTCTGTGATAAAGTTTATATCGCCATCCTGATTACTGCATGCAACGGTTGGTCGTGACGGGTCGGTACTCTTTGCCAAGTTATTAAGCTCCTTGACATAACCCATCAAATCCGATGAACGACCACGCAGCAGTGAGAATATACCCCACATAGCCACAGATGGGTGGTGAATATTCTGAAGGATAATCTCCTTGAGCTGCTCTCGACCATTCTGCTCAAAACCGTTTGAGGAGTAGTAGGCAATATCGCTCAAGAACGGAGATTGACAGAGCGGAGAGTCTATCCACACCAAAACACCCTCTCTGTCACACTTGTCATAGAGGTACTGAGAGTGCGGACCCTCAACAGAGCGAATCGCATTTGCACCCAACTCAACAATGCGCTCAAAGTCGGCATCGTAATCACTCTCTGTTAGTGCATTTCCTGTGCGGATGTTATCGTGACATAGGTTTACACCCCTTACAGGCACATGCTTACCATTTACAGTGAGCAGACGCTCCGGAGTAATCTCTATATCTCTAAAGCCGGTATTTACAGAGACTGTATCGCCTCCGACAACAACATCTACACGATACATTGACGGTCTTTGTGTGGACCACAACTCGGGATTATCGACAATAAACGGAATGTTGAGCAACTTGCCGTCTATCTTTGCCTTGACACTCTTTGTAACTGCCACATATCCATCCGGAGAGACAACATCAAGAGTAACATTGCACACAGCATCTCTCTTGCCGAGCAACGACACTGCTACGCTGCCCTCGACACTCTCTGTCGAGACCTTTGCGGGATGTACTATGATACCCTCGGTGCCGTAGTAGAGCGGAGAAACGGTTGTCTTTTCGGTGACAATCAACTCCACATCTCTGTATATTCCACCATAGAGGTTCTGCTCTGTGGATGTAGGAAGAATATCGCTGCGGAAACCGTTGCTTACCTCGACAAGCAGGTTGTTTTCAGTTCCGAAAGAGACCTTGTTGGTAATCTCGACGGTAAAGGCGGTGCGACCTCCGCGATGCTCGCCTACATGGCTGCCATTTACAAATACATCGGCAACGCTCATAACCCCACCAAAGCGCAAAAAGAGACGCTTGTTCTGCCACTGTGCCGGCACAAATAGGCTGCGGCGATAGTTTGCAGTGGTCTGATGCAGATCACCACCCTCGGTCAGCGCATCGGTATTCCAAGTGTGAGGGATAGTGACAAAGCGGGCGTTATCGCTCGAATTTTCATCCTTAAAGAAGAATCTCCAAGAGTTGTTCAATATATAAACCTCTCGTGCAGAGAGGGTTGAAATCATAACCAATGATGCCAATATGGCAGTGATAAATCTCTTCATAATGTGTTAATTTGCTACAAAGGTAGGAATTTGTCGAAAAAAATACTAACTTCGTGCTGTTAAATCGCAATTATTATGAACATTTTCGACATTATTACCATCATAATTCTGCTCTTTGCAATCTTTAACGGATGGCGCAAAGGTTTTATTTCACAACTATTCTCGTTAGCGGGTATTGTTGGCGGTATCGTCTTGGCTATCGCCTTTGGCGAGGAGGTTGGTGCGCTGTTTAAGATAGATCCGGCATACTCCAAGATTGTCGGCTTTATCATCACCTTCTTTGCAGCAGCTGTGGTGGCGACTATTTTGGCAAAGCTCCTTACAAAGATATTCTCTGCACTCGGATTAGGAGGTGTGGATACTCTGTTGGGTATTCTGCTTGCTGCAGTTAAATATCTGCTGATACTCAGCGTGCTATTCGTTGCAGTTAGCCACTTGAACGATGCTGTAGGGTGGGTTGATAAGCACCACTTTGAGCAGTCAAAGTGCTTTAAACCCGTATCGGCAATATCGAGCACGGTTTTGGATTGGTTTGACACATTTACAAGCGAGGAGCAATGACAATAGAGGGTCTGGTTATACAAGCAACAGGTAGTTGGTACGAGGTACTCAATGGTGCCGAGCGTATAAAGTGCCGTATTCGTGGAAAGTTGCGATTGAAGGGTGTTCGCTCGACCAACCCCGTTGTTGTGGGCGATATTGTGCGCTGCGAGTGTGACCAAAATGGCGAGTGGGTTATCTATGATATTGTTCCTCGCCGTAACTATATTATCCGCCGAGCATCAAACCTCTCCAAAGAGTCGCATATTATAGCCGCCAATATTGATAGGGCGATGATTGTTGTGACGCTCGTTGAGCCTGTTACTGCCCTTGAGTTTGTCGATAGATTTTTGGTCACTTGCGAGGCTTATAAAGTTCCTGCGACCATTCTGTTGGCAAAAATTGACCTCCTTGAGGGTGCAGAGGAGGCAGTGGCAGAGTTCCACCAGACATATCAGAGTGCCGGCTATGAGGTTATAGATATATCTGCAACCGAGGGTATCGGCATTGATAGGGTAAAGGCAATGTTGGACGGAAAGGTTACCCTTGTGTCGGGAAATTCGGGTGTTGGCAAATCGACCCTTATCGGCAAGATAGACCCTACGCTCGATATTCGTACGGGCGAGATTTCGGAGAGTTTTCATAAGGGCAAACACACAACCACCTTCTCGACCATGTATCCGATAGGTAATGGTGGCTATATAATTGATACTCCGGGCATTAAGGGCTTTGGTTTGATAGAGATAGACGACAAGGAGTTGTGGCACTACTTCCCCGAGATGATTGCAACAGCAGGCGAGTGCCGTTTCTATAACTGCACCCACACCCACGAGCCGGGTTGTGCTGTGGTTGAGGCGGTTAAGGATGGCGTTATCTCCTATTCGCGCTATGAGAGTTATTTGAAAATACTTGATGATGATGACAAATACAGAAAATAGTCTTACCATAGAGCAGTGTCAGGCACAAATCGACTACCTTGCGCAGTTTATGCTTCCGGAGCGGCTGGCAACACTTCGTCGTGCCGTCGAAAACCGCACGAAGTATATGACTCTTATGGCAGAGAATATGTTCCATCCGCAGAATGCAAGTGCTTTGGTGCGCCATTGTGAGGCTTTTGGAGTGCAGGAGTTGCATACGGTGCAGACACTATGCAAGTTCAATCCAAATGTCAATATTGTGCGCGGAACGGATAAGTGGATTGATATTCATCATCACTCTTCGACAACATCGGCACTAAACCACCTTAAGAGTGAGGGTTATCGAATTGTTGCTACAACACCACACAAGCAGAGTTGCACTCCCGAGAGTTTTGATGTCACAAAGGGTAAGTTTGTGATAGTTATGGGTACGGAGAAGACCGGAATTTCCGATGAGGTTATGGCTGCTGCTGATGAGTTTCTGAGAATACCTATGTGCGGAATGGTCGAGAGTCTTAATGTGAGTGCATGTGCGGCAATTATAGTCTATATGCTCTCAGAGCGTATGCGAACAGAGGTTGAGGATTGGAGAATGACAGAGCCGGAGCAGATAAGAACGCTGCATCGTTGGCTTGTAGATACGGTAAAGGATGCCGATGCACTACTTAAAAGAGGAGGTTTTTATGAGAAATCTGACAAATAGCGAGATTACAACCCTGATTGCTGCCGGAAATAGTGCCGAGAGTTGGGATAGTGTGTGGGTGGCAGAGGATTTTGTTGCACAGAATATTCGTAACTGCCGCTTTGAGGGGCGCGTAGAGTTGGAGGGTGGAGTTACTCTTGCCGACTCGACAATCTCAAACTACCACATCTGTCGCGGTGCAAAGGTGCTATCGACCGTAAGGTTGGAGTGCCGAAAGAGTAGTACATTTGGTAATGGCGTAGAGGTTGCTGCGGTAAATGAGAATGGTGGTCGAGCCGTGAAGATATATTCGGAGCTTACTGCGCAAACGGCATATATTATTGCTATGTATCGCCATCGTCAAAGCCTTATTTCAGCCGTTGAGGCTCAGATTGCACAGCGCGTAGAGGCTTGTCGTAGCAGTATGGGTGTTGTAGGCGAGCAGAGTACGGTCGTCGGGGCAAAGTTTGTCCGCGAAACATATATCGGCAAGGGTGTCACTATTGAGGGTGCATCGCTTGTTCAGAACGCTACGCTGCTTGATGGTGCAACGGTAGGTGTTGATGTCAAGGCAGAAGATTTTATCGCTGTCGAGAACTCAAAAATAGGCTGTGGAGCAGTTTTGGAGCGTTGTTTTGTTGGCGAGAATGCTATTGTGTCAAATGGTTTTACGGCTATAGACTCACTCATTTTTGCATCATCGCATCTTGAGAACGGCGAGGCGTGCTCTATCTTCGCCGGTCCATATACAGTCTCGCACCATAAGTCGTCACTGCTTATTGCAGGTATATTCTCGTTCTTTAATGCCGGCAGTGGTACAAATCAGAGTAACCATCTCTTTAAGAGCGGTGCTATTCATCAGGCGGTACATCGTCGAGGCTGTAAGTTTGGCAGTAACGGCTATGTTATGTCACCGGCAGATAATGGGGAGTTTTCGGTAGTTATAGGTCGCCACACAAAGCACCATAACACATCCGATATGCCATTCAGCTACCTGTTAGAGAGCGGCGGTAATAGCTATCTACTTCCTGCCTTTGCGCTTCGTAGTTATGGAACTGTGCGCGATATTGAGAAGTGGCAGCAGCGTGATAAGAGGTCTGTTTGCCGTGATATTATAAGTTATAATGAGTATAATCCACTGCTTACATACAAGGCTATGAAGGGTATAGATGCCCTCAAGACTCTGTTAGAGCGAGATGGAGATGCTGCCGAGTTGCACTATAACAGCACAATTATCAAGCGTCGTATGGCAGAGCGCGGTGTGGCGATGTATCGTCAGTATGTTGAGGCGGCAGTTGGAGCAATGCTCGGTTGCGGTTGTGGCGAGGCTACATCGTCTGATAAATGGGTCGATATTGCCGGACAATATATAGATAGGTCATATCTTGAGCAGGAGTTGGATAACTTCTCGACTATCGAGCAGTTGGAGCAGAGACTGCATAGCTTTGCCGAAAACTATGACAATGCTGCTCACGGTTGGGCACTTGCGGCTCTTGCCAAGATGTTGGGGCATATACCATCAACAGAGGATATTGCAGCTGCAATATCGAGTGGCGAGCAGGCTCATAATGCTCTGAGGCGCATAACCGATGCTGACCACGAGTCAGACCGCTCGCTGACAATGAGTGTAGGTTATGGTATCGACAGCGTAACTGATGATGAGGTAGTTGCGGACTTTAAGGCTGTACACAATATGTAAAATAGGGAGCAATCTTGCTCCCTATTTTACATCATTACTTTTTGCTCTTAAGCTTGTCCTATTGGCTTAAAACCACCCTGCGAGATGTTTATCGGTCCGAACTTGCTCTCGTAGTTGTGCAGGTTCTCCTGCAGAGAGAGCAGCAGACGCTTTGCGTGCTCCGGTGTGAGGATAATACGGTCGGAGACCTTTGCCTTTGCCATACCCGGGAGGATAGATGCAAAGTCGAGTATAACCTCACTCGGAGAGTGTGCAATAACAACAAAGTTAGAGTAGTGACCCTGTGCAATAGCCGGATCTATCTCAAATTCAATTTTATTATCTGCCATAATATCAATAAATTATACGATTATTAGCTCAATTCCTGCCTCTTCGATAATCTTAACCATCTCCGGAGCAATACCCTTATCGGTAATCACAACATCTATCTCCTCTATTGAAGATACACGACCAAAGCCGTGGCGACTAAACTTTGAAGAGTCTGTCAGTACGATAACCTTTGAAGCGGCAGCCATCATTTTACGAGAGAGTACAGCCTCCTCGATAGTTGAGGTTGTAATTCCAAAGTCGGGGTCAAAACCATCTACGCCCATAAAGAACTTTGAGCAGACCATTGTATCCAAAGTCTCGGCAGCACTCTCGCCACGGGTTGCAAATGACTTCTTATATACACGACCGCCGAGCTGCTCAACAAAAATAGTCTCCACCTCATTTAGCAGAGCCGAAATTTTGAGGAATGGCGTAACTACATTGAGAGTCAGCGATGGCGACATATCATGGATAGCCTCTGCGAGGGCGTATGTTGTCGAGCCGGCAGAGATCATAATAGAGTCCTCCTGAGCAATCATCTGTGCTGCACGCTCGGCAATGCGGGTCTTTGCCTCACGATTAAGTGTACTCTTTGTAACCAAATCGCGGTTTGCGATATGAGGGTTTGCAAGGCGCGCGCTACCGTGAGCCTTAAACAGCAGACCCTTCCCCTCCAAAATATTTACATCTTTACGGATTGTAACCTTTGTTACACCCAGCTCCTCTGCCACATCTGTAATGCGAATAAAGCCGAACTTTTCGAGCTTCTCGAGGATGTACTTATGTCTTTCAGCGATACTTAACATACTACCAAATCTCCTTTTTTAGTGTTTCTCGTCCTATATAGCAATTTACAAAATTCAAAGTTGTACCCTTCGGGATAGTTAAACGGATTGCCGAGCGTGGGTGGATAATCACCGGCAGAGCGTGCTCCTCAAACAGAACGCTGAACTCAATATCCGAGATGTTTGTAACTACCAGCACCCCTTTGTGTTCATCCAAAACCTCAACTTGTAGAGAGGCTGCAACAAGCTGCTCGAGATACTTTGCATCTCCGGCAAGTTTGTTGTCAAAAAATGCAACCATACGACCGGCAAAGAGAGCCTCTCGCACCGACTCGAGTGATTTATCTTTAGCAAAGATAAGGGTCATCGGGCGCACCTGATTGCCATAGGCAAAGCTGGATAGTTCGTGTATATCAGAGTTTGCCATCATCGGCAGCTTGTACTCGTCAAACCAATCGAGCACCTTCGGATACCATTCAAAGCCATTGAATAGCTCTACAGCATGAATACGACCCTCTTTAATGAGCTTTTTGTGGAGCGGATAGAGCGTTGCTTTATTGTCAGGCCAGCCCGGGTGGTTCCACAGCATAAATGCCCCTTGAGCCTCTGCCTTCTCAAAGTCCTCCATCTCGGTAGGGTTTGGAATACGGTTACCATCCTTGTCGCGCAACAATTTTCCATTCTCATCTACCTTATAACGGGTTTCCTCAAAAACATTCGGATCTTTGATAAATAGAGCGTTCATGTGTCCAAAAGGTTTAGTGCGGGTAATCTCCACTGCCGGAACAACGGTAAGACCCCACTTTTGACCCTCGTTTACAGCCTGCTTGATTGGCAGATTGTAGTCTTTTAGTTTAATACCCGGACTCTTGTGTACAGCTACATGCTCCGACATTGCTATAACATCCAAGCCGTCTGCCCACGCTTCGCGTACTCGACCGAGTGGAGAGACCTGTGCATCTGCAAAGACGGTATGCATATGAAAATCACACTTGAGAGTCTTGTAGCCATCAATATCCGGGATAGATATAATACGGCGTACCGCATTTGTGATGTGGTTACAACTTATTACATCATCATCGTTTTGGTTGTAACTCTGTGCATTTGCCACGGCAACAATTGCAACAAGTCCGATTAGAATAGACCATTTCTTCATAATAGATGCTATTTATCAAGTAATTTTTCGAGTTTATTGTAGCAACCTATCTCATACATCTGAGGGATAAGTTCGCGGTAGTAGTTGCGAACATCCTCCCAACGATAGTATGGAGCCATATCACCGTTTATTGCAGCAGGGAAGGCTATCTCCTCCTCATTGAGAAGCATCTTGACAAGAACATCGCCCCTCTTGTTGCGGTAGAATATCCACTGAAGGTTACAACCCATAGGGATATTGTAGTCCTGCCAAACCTTCTCAATATCTTCGTAGTTATCTACCTCTTCACACCAGCCCGGGATACGCATCGTATTTAGCAGTCCCATAATATTGCCGTCGTGACCAAAGCGCAGTGTTACAGCCGGCTTGCCCTCGGCAACTTTCTGCTCGGCATCCTCGATAATCTTCTCTAACAGAGGGGTAGAGACACCATTCAGAAAACCATCTTTAATGCCTGAAGGACCCTTCTCGTGGTAGAATATTGCATTTACAAGACGCCACTGCTCATAGAGCTCCTCCTTGGTAAAGACATCGAGTATCGAAACCTCTGTCGGAGTGCCAGGCAGTGAGGTTGCTGTCTTGAAGAGGTGGAACACAAAGTCGTGCGGCATAGGCATACTCTTTACATAGTCAGCCTTGAACAGAGAGTGTAGCAGGCGTGATATATCCACATTTTCGTAGCGGTATTTGCGCCACTGCTGCATCCACTCGCAGTTGGTATTATGGCGGTAGAGGTCGATATATGCCGCCAAACGGGGGTCATTATCCTTATAGTAAGGGTTGAGCCACTTCTGGAACGGTTTGCCGCACTCGTAGTGAATATCGAGCTTATTGTTTTGGCGCATCAGCTCATCACAAAAGGCAGTCATGCTGACCAATACGCGTGGCACGATAGTACTCTTGGCGTCGATATACTCCGCCTTCTTAAAGATACTCTTGTAGTTCTTGTACATTCGTGAGGCAATCTGTCGATGTTGCTCCTGACCCTTTGGCGAGAGCTCTCCACCACGACCGTAAGCATCTTTGGTAGCCTCCTTAAGTCGGGCATAAATCTCCTTGCCATACGGGGTGAGTTTGTCAAAGTACTCCGCATCGGCAAAAGGTCTTAGTACTCTGTCAAACTTCTCATCTCGCAGAATAAAACGAGAGCCGTGACGACCATAGTGGCTGATATAGAAAGGCTTATAGCCCTTCGGTACAGCGGTCTGCTCCTTGAACTGTGTCGGATAGAGGCGATATACGCCAAGAGCATAACTCGAATCCTCCATAATAAGCTCACGGGCAGTCTGTGCCGTTACAGCACCGGCAACTACCGTTGCCATAATTATAATTAAAAATCGCTTCATATATAAGGTGTTTTTAGGTTCTTATTAATGTGCTTCAAGCCAATTTTTGCCAATACCTACATCTACCACCAACGGTATGGCGAGGTTTGCAGCACCCTCCATTTGGCTGCGTACAATATTCTCGACCACCTCACGCTCCGACTTAACTAAATCTACAACAATTTCGTCGTGAACCTGAAGTATGAGCTGTGAGCGCAACTTATGCTCTTTAAATGCCTTGGCAACGCCTACCATTGCTATCTTCATAATATCTGCCGCACTACCCTGAATTGGGGCATTAATGGCATTTCGCTCTGCAAGTGCGCGGGTATTGGCGTTGTTTGAGTCAATACCGTCAAGGTATCGGCGACGAGAGAAGATTGTCGATACACAACCTGATTGATGCGCCTCCGAGACGGTTCTGTCCATATACTCTTTTACCTTCGGATAAGAGGCAAAGTAACCATCAATCAGTGCTTTAGCCTCCGAGCGCGGAATGTCGAGGCGTTGTGCCAAGCCAAATGGCGATATACCGTATATAATGCCGAAGTTGGCAGTCTTTGCGCGACGACGCTCCTCGGCTGTCACTTCGCCAATGCTCTTGCCGAAGATTTTGGCAGCCGTTGCGGCGTGAATATCCTCGCCATTGCGGAAAGCCTCGCATAACGACTCATCTCCGCTGAGATGTGCCATAAGTCGCAACTCAACCTGCGAATAGTCTGCCGAGAGCAGCTCTCTGTCGGGTTGTGACGGAATAAACGCCTTTCGAATAGGGCGACCAATAGCATCTCGGATAGGAATATTTTGTAAATTAGGGTTTGATGACGACAGTCGTCCCGTGGCTGTAACAGCTTGGTTATAAGATGTATGTATGCGACCCGTTACAGGATTTACAAGCTGTGGCAGGGCATCAATATATGTAGATAGCAGCTTCTTTACACCGCGATACTCGAGAATTGTACGCACAATCTCATACTCGGCTGCAAAGCCCTTCAAATACTCCTCGTCTGTGCAGAACTGCTTGGTCTTTGTCATCTTTGGTTTCTCGGCAATACGCATCTTTGCAAAGAGAATCTCGCCGAGCTGACGACCTGAGTTTACATTGAGTGTCGGCTCATCTGCCATTGTACGAATCTTGCTCTCAAGGGCTACCAACTGCGCGCTCAGGGTTACAGAGTAGTTGTGCAGAGCATTGCTGTCTATCTTCACTCCATTCCACTCCATATCCACCAGCACATCAATCATAGGCTCCTCGATAGTGCAGTAGAGTTGCCAAAGCTGCTCCTTCTCGACCAATGGACGCAGGGTGTTGTATAGTTGCAGCGTTATGTCGGCATCCTCGGCTGCATACTCTGCAACGCGCTCAATGCCAACCATATCCATTGTTATCTGTTGCACACCCTTGCCTATAAGAGCCTCAATAGGGATAGGGGAGTAGTTCAGATACCTCTCCGATAGCGCATCCATATTGTGACGAGCCTCAGGGTCGAGCAGATAGTGCATCAGCATCGTATCGCCCTTGAAGCCCTTTACCTCAATGCCCAAAGTGCGCATAAAGAGGATGTCGAACTTCATGTTCTGACCCACCTTGATAATCTTCTCGCACTCAAATAGTGGTTTGAGTATCGCCGCATAGCTACTCTCTATTGTATTTCGGTCTGCTCCTGCTGTGAATGGTATATACCACGCCTTGTGTGGCTCGACGGCGAGCGAGATGCCTACTATACGGCTTGTAAATATGTCAAGTCCCGAGGTCTCAAGGTCAAAACAGATGGTCGAATAACCCATACACTGCTCAACAACGCTCTTAAGAGTTGCAGTGTCGCTTACAACAGTGTATGTGTGTGGCGTGGTGCTGACAGTGGCAAATGGACTGTCATTATTCTGCTCTGCCACAGGCTCCTCTACAACGCTCTGCACGGGGTTGTTGAACATATCGAAGAGTGAGCCTTGACCCTCCATAGCTTTGCGCTTGGAAGCCCCCGCCTTCATACGCGCCATATTTGCAAGCTGGGTCTGCACCTCTTGTTGAGGTCTATTACTCTCCTCCACGGGAGCCATATTCTGAACATCATTCAGAAAGGCTTTGAAGTCCAGCTCGGTAAAGAGCGATTTGAGAGCATCTATCTTCGGGCAACAGACGGTAAGGTCAGCCTCGTTAAACTCGATAGGTATATCAAGACATATCGTTGTTAGTCGCTTTGAGAGTTGCAGTTGCTCTGTTGAAGCGGCGATATTTGCACCGGCTTTACCGCCGATAGTTGCGCTGTTGGCGATAATATTTTCAACAGTACCCCACTTCTGAACAAGTTTGCTTGCCCCCTTTTCGCCAATGCCCGTCACCCCGGGGATATTGTCCGAAGCATCGCCCCACAGAGCCAAAATGTCGCGGACAAGCAGCGGGTCGTCAATGCCGTACTTCTCCTTTATGGCTGCACTGTCGATAATCTCAATCTGGTCACCCTTCTGCTTGTAAATCTTGCGATTTTTACCTACAAGCTGCCCGTAATCCTTATCGGGAGTGACCATATATACCTCATAGCCGGCTTCGGCACCCTTAAAGGCGAGTGTTCCGATAACATCATCAGCCTCGTAACCCTCAACCTCTAAAATCGGGATACACATCGCCTCGACAATACGCTTGACATAGGGCACAGAGACGATAATATCCTCCGGAGTTGCCGGACGATTTGCCTTGTAGTCAGGGTATAACTCTCGACGGAACGAGCCGCCGGCAGGGTCAAAGGCAACACCGAGAAGGTCGGGCTTTTCGCGCTTCTGAATATCTCTGAGAAACTTTGTAAAACCAAAGACAATAGAGGTATTCATACCCGCACGGTTGCGCATCGGGCGACCCATAAAGGCGTAGTAGTACCTGAATATCAACGCATAAGCGTCTATGAGGAATAGTTTTTTCATCGGTTATCAGTTTTCATCGCAGTACCACTCTGCATACGAGGTTGCTGTCTCGTGCAGACGCAGTGAGTGTAGTGTTATGCCCTTTGGCAGTGCCGCCTTGAGTCGTGCAGCAAAGTCTATGAGCATATTTTCGCATGTGGGTTGATAATCTACAAGTACAACATTTGTAAATTGGCTACCCATAGCCTCAGCCAAAACCTCAGCCTGCTCTGTGCGTCGCATAACGAAGGAGTGGTCGAGGCGGTCAGTAATCTCTCGGGCAACAATGCTCTTCAGCTCGCCAAAGTCCATAACCATTCCCAACTTCGGATTCTGCTCATCAGATATAGGCTCCCCTTTGATAGTTACAAAAAGGCGGTATGAGTGTCCGTGAATTTCACGACACTTGCCGTCATAACCCCATAGGGCGTGGGCAGACTCAAACGAGAACTCCTTTGTCAGACGAATCATCGGTGCGACATTTTATCGAGATAGTCAATGTGCGGCTCACGCTGAAATGCCTCGCTCAGAGAGATATAGGTCTGTGTTGTAGAGATACCCTGAACGCGTAGGATACCATCAAAGATAGTGCGCATAAGGTGGTCATTATCAACACAGTAGAGCTTAAGCATAGCGTTGTAAGTACCTGTTATAAAGTGGCACTCGACAACCTCCGGAATACTCTTAATCTTCTCGGCAACAGCCTGACTCATAATAGGGTCCTGAATGCGGATGCTGATAAATGCACAGACATCAAAGCCGAGCATCTTCGGATTTACCATCATACGGCTACCCATAATAATTCCGGACTCCTCCAACTTCTTGATACGCTGATGAATTGCTGCTCCGGAGATACCGCACTCGCGGGCAATCTCCAGATATGGCATTCGCGCATTCTTGACCAAAAACTTGAGAATCTTTCGGTCTGTTGCGTCTAATGTTACTTTGTTGTTACTCATCTCCTAAAACTTAATATGTGTGGTCTATTTCAATACATTCAGCTCCTTGCCAACCTCGATAAAGGCATCAATGCAACGCTGCAACTGCTCTACAGTGTGACCTGCCGATACCTGTACACGGATACGAGCCAAGCCCTTTGGAACAACAGGGTAGTAGAAACCTGTTACAAATACGCCACGCTGCTGCAATGCTGCTGCAAAGTCCTGTGACAGTTTTGCATCATAGAGCATAACGGCACAGATAGCAGAGTCTGTCGGCTTGATATCGAAACCTGCTGCAATCATCTTGCTGCGGAAGTACTCTACATTGGCAACAAGACGGTCGTGGTGCTCATTGCTCTCCTCGAGCATCTTGAACATCTCGATACCTGCACCTACTACTGCCGGTGGCAGAGAGTTTGAGAACAGATATGGGCGTGAACGCTGGCGGAGCATATCGATAATCTCCTTGCGACCTGTTGTAAAACCACCTACTGCGCCACCAAACGCCTTGCCGAGTGTACCTGTGATAATATCGACCTCGCCACGCAGGTTGTACAGCTCTGTAATACCGCGACCTGTTGCACCCAAAACGCCGGCAGAGTGGCACTCGTCCACCATAACAAGGGCGTTATACTGCTTTGCAAGCTCGCAAATCTTGTCGAGTGGAGCAGCATTGCCATCCATCGAGAATACACCATCTGTGCAGATGATTCTGAAACGCTGTGCCTGCGCACGCTTCAGACAATCCTCAAGGGAGTCCATATCGGCATTTGCATAACGGTAACGAACAGCCTTGCAAAGACGAACACCGTCGATGATAGATGCGTGGTTGAGTGAATCGGAGATAATGGCATCCTGCTCGGTAAAGAGTGGCTCAAAAACACCACCGTTTGCATCAAAACAAGCTGCATAGAGAATAGTATCCTCTGTGCCGAAGTAGTCTGCAATAGCCTTCTCGAGCTGCTTGTGAATATCCTGACAGCCACAGATAAAGCGAACAGATGACATTCCGTAACCACGACTATCCATTGCACTCTTTGCAGCCTCTATCAGACGCGGATTGTCAGATAATCCGAGATAGTTGTTAGCGCAGAAGTTCAGACAAGGCTTACCTGCCACCTCAATCTCTGCACGCTGTGGAGAACAAATTACTCGCTCGGTCTTATAAAGACCGGCATCTTTGATTGCTTGCAGCTCCTGCTCAAGGAACTCTTTGAAATTACCGTACATAATTAATAGTTGTTATTATTGTTATATATCTGATTATCAATACTTTATGTCAAAATATCCAAAAGCGGCTTACAATTATTAACTTTATCCTACGCAAAGTTAACAATTTTACACTATTTTTTGCCAAAAAAAGGGACTTTTTTCGAAAAAGAGCAACAGTTTCTTAGTTTATGCAAAATAATCTCTGAAAGGTTGAGTAAAATTGTAGTTAATTTGCGATAAAATGGTACATATCTCCATTTTTTTATTACTTTTGTGGTATAAACTATAAAAAACAGAGGTTATGAAATTTTCTAAGGTTTTTTGGGCGACGCTGCTTGCTGTTGTTGTAGGTAGTGTTATCTCGTTTCTCTTTTGGCTTTTTGCCTTTTTAGGGATAGCGGGTTCTATGGGTAGCGGTAAGGCTGTTGCTGTATTGCCAAACTCTATTTTGAAGATTGATTTGGCAGACAATATTGTCGATTCTCCGGCTATAAATCCATTTGCAAATATGGATTTTACATCTATGCAGGCTACGCGCACACTGCCACTTCTTAAGGTGTTGCGTGCTATCGAGGCGGCTGCATCAGACGAGCGCATCAAGGGTATATATATTAATTATACAGGTGCGGGAAGTGTTTCGGGTGCTGCTTTGGAGGAGATGCGTGAGGCGTTAGTGGCATTTAAGAGCAGCGGAAAGTTTATCCTCGCTTTTAATGACAACTACTCACAGACAGGTTACTATTTGGCATCTGTGGCAGATAAGATTTACCTTCAGCCAGAGGGTGGTTTTGAGTGGAAGGGTATCAGCTCTACGCTCCTCTTCTATAAGGGTGCATTAGACCGCCTTGGCGTTAAGGCAGAGGCGTTCCGTCCAACAGTTTGTAAGTATAAGAGTGCCGTTGAGCCATATATACTCAATAAGATGTCGGATGCAAACCGTCGTCAGATGTCGGCTTTGGGCGAGAGTATGTGGAATACAATCTGCACAACTGTTGCCGAGGCTCGAGGTATCACTGTTGAGCAGCTCAATAAGATTGCCGATAAGGAGCCGATGCTCTTCCCTGAGCAGGCATTGGAGCATAAGCTGATAGACGGCGTTATCTACCGTGATCAGATGGAGGAGATTTTTGCCGAGAAGGGTGTTGAGCGCAACTTTATGGGCGATTTTGAGTTTATCTCTTTGGGTGACTATGCAACCGTTGTTGGCGCAGATATGAGCAATCTCTCTGCTCCAAAGGTTGGTATTGTATATGCCGAGGGTGGTATCGTTGATGGCGATAGCGACGGCATAGATGGTAATATCTACGGCACAACGCTGGCAAATACCATCGCCAAGGCTCGTAAGGATGAGACTATCAAGGCAGTTGTATTGCGCGTAAACTCTCCGGGCGGTAGCGCTCTTGCAAGTGATATTATCTGGCGTGAAATAGAGCTGCTTCGTCAGCAGAAGCCTGTAATTGTATCTATGGGTGCTTATGCAGCAAGTGGTGGTTACTACATCTCTTGTCCGGCAGATGCTATTGTGGCAAATAAGCTGACCCTGACAGGCTCTATTGGCGTCTTTGGTCTGATGCTCGAGGGTGGCGATATGCTTAAAAACAAGCTCGGTATTACCAACGACGGCGTCAAGACAAATCCTTCGGCAGACTTTGGCACAGGCGTTCTCGGTATGACACTGCGTGAGCCGTCATCTTTGGAGCGTTCACTGCTTATCCGCTCGGTTGATAAGGTATATCACACCTTTACCTCTAAGGTTGCAGCAGGTCGTAACCTTGAACTTAGTAAGGTGCTGGATATTGCCGAGGGTCGAGTTTGGAGTGGCACAGAGGCTCTTGCCAACGGTCTTGTAGATGCAAACGGTGGTCTGAAGATGGCTATCGGCATTGCTGCTGATAAGGCTGGTATTAAGGAGAACTTCCGCGTAGAGGAGATTATGGGCGAGATGGACCCATTTATGGCTCTGCTTCAGAGTATGGGTACTCAGGCGCGTAGCATCATGCTTGGCAGCGAACTAAACGAGGTTTGCAGCGACTACCAAACACTTAAGAGTGATATGTTGCGTAGTGGGGTGCAGATGTATTGTCCGTATAGAATCCACCTCTAAGATTTTGTTGTGAAAAGGCAGCATTTGCTGCGGCTAACACTTCACTCAGCAAAGGGCGGTACGACAAGTACAGCCCTTCGCTTTTTTCAGTGCCGAGTGCGGAGCTTTCGAGTTACGGTACGGGGTCGTATCCGCTTCCGCCCCAGGGGTGGCAACGGGCTATTCGCTTGATAGTCAGCCAACCGCCCTTGATAAGACCGTGCTTTTTCAGAGCTTCGACAGCATATTGTGAGCAGGTGGGGGTAAATCGGCAAGCTGCCGGAGTGAGTGGCGAGATGCAGAGCTGGTATAGGCGCACAAGCCCGACAAATGGGGCTATGGCGATGCGCTTAGAGATTGTCGATAATCTGCTGAAGAACTCTCTTGACTCCATTTTCGATAGTGTTGTAATCGTGAATGGTCTTGCTTGAATAGACTATCGCAAACTCTATCTTACGATTGCCTACAACCGCGTGCAGAGACTCCTTATTGAGTCTGTACGCCTCGCGCATACGACGGCGGATAAGGTTACGCTTGTTTGCCCTCTTATGAAACTTCTTGGGGGTAGAGAAGAGGATAGCCACCTCCGGCTGAGGTGACTCCTCTGTATAGAACATATATCTGAACGGATAGACAAAGCCACTCTTACCATCTGTGAATAGATGGCGGATAGCACCGTATGAGTGCAATCTCTCTGACTTTGGCAGGGTGTTCATACTACTTTTTGCGTGTGCGACTTCTCTTTGCCAGCTTTGTCTGCTGTGTGCGAAGGAACTCTTCATTCTGCTCGTTCTCCTCAAACTCAACAGTCTCAACCTTCTTTCCGGCGCGGATATTTGTGATATAAATATCTACAGCCTTTGCAAGAGATGGAGCCTGTGGTGTTGGCGCTGAAGCCTTTACAGGCAGATGGTTCTCTGTTGCAAGGCGGAGTGTGCCTTCGCCAAAGGTGCTGATAACAGGCATCTGCTCCGGTTGGAGTTTCTCACAGATAGCCTTCACATCCCACGGAGAGTAGAGCAACAGCATATCGTAGTTCTGCAACTCCTCGGCAGGGATGTCGCTGGCAACGGTACGCGCCAAGATTACAGGGGTGTGGTTAATCTTCAGGCGAGTGAGTGCCTCAGGAATCTCTGGTTTGTGTGGCTCACTGAGGGCGAGCAACATCTTCTCCTCCTTATGTTTTACAATCTGCTCTACGATACCGGTAAACGATCCGTCGGCAAATGAGATTTTGCGCTTGCGATATACGATATACTTCTGCAGGTAGAGTGCGATAGCCTCTGTTGAGCAGATGTACTTCATAGACTCAGGAACAGTAATTCGAGCGTCCTCACAGATACGGAAGAAGCTGTCGATAGTTGTTCGTGATGTAAATATTACCGCTGTATGTGCGAGAATATCCACTCGTTGTGAGCGGAACTCTTTTGGGGAGACTCCCTGAACCTCGATAAGTGGACGATAGTCCACCTCAAGTTCATACTTGTTCGCCAGCTCAAAAAAGGGCGATTTTTCCATAATCGCAGGTTTTGGCTGCGACACTAAAATTCGTTTTATCTCTGCCATAATTCACAAAAATCCCTTCCAAACACCTCCTCAACGCAGAATTGGAGCTAAGAGGAGAGATAGTGGGAAGATTTCCAGGGCGCAAAGATACAAAATCCAATGCAAAATCGAAATTTTTTGAGAAACAAAGAACAAAAAAGTCTCTTTGACAAAGAGTATTAGGGCTGTGAGCATACATACTCCCATACCATAAAAACCGACTTTTGCGGGGATAGTTGGAGAGAGTAAAAAGAGTATTCCAAACGGTATAATTGTAACAAAACCGACCGCTAAATATATCAGTTTTGAGCTAATCAGTCCGCGACCAATATCGCCCCTTTCGCATATTGCAGAGACAAGCAGTGTAAAACCATATTGCAGGGCAATAGTCACTCCTAAAGCCCCCGTAACCACTCCGCCAAGAATCCATACAGCCTCGCTGCCACCTATTTTGCCGAGTATCTCCGGATATGCCACACAGCAGACCTTCACAACACATAGTGCCGAGAGTACCACTCCGAGGATAATCATCACAACCTCTATATTCTTCTGTTCGGCGGGGCTTATATGGGCTTTATCTCTATTTGGCTGATGAAATCCTGCTGCATTGATGATAAAAAATCGCAGAAAGTCCCAATAGCGCACTATAAAGAGCAGGTAAACAATGGCTATAACAAATACAGTAATCTGAAAAGGCGCGCCGAGCATATCTCGACCGGCATCTGCACTCTCTGAGATACTCTGAGCGAGCGTAGAGGCTGTGCCAAAGACCTTGTCGGCAGTTGTATTGTGATCTAATACGGGTAACTGCATACTACTCAAAGGCGCGTTTAAGGGTTATACGAATAGTTGTTCCCTTACCGATGACAGAGTCTGTTACGGCAATTTTTCCACGATGATACTCCTCCACAACACGGCGAGAGAGGGATAGACCAAGACCCCAACCTCTTGTTTTGGTTGTATATCCCGGCTCGAAGATTCGTTTCCAATTTGACTTTGCAATACCCTTGCCCGTATCGCTCACATCGATAGTCACGCTGCTCTCTGTAGCTCCTATCTTTACAGATATTGCGCCGTGACCTTGCAGGGCATCAAGAGAGTTTTTGAGCAGATTTTCGACCACCCACTCAAACAGCGCACGATTGACCATTGCCTGCACAGGCTCGCTTGCAAGACCGTTGTAGTCGAGAGTCACATTGCGAGGGATACGCTTGCGGAAGTACATCACACAGTCGCCCACAACCTCGTTTACATTGGCTATCTCAAGTGGTGTATCGGAGCCGATTTTTGAGAAACGGTCAACAATCTTTCGCAGGTGTGCTAAATCCTTCTCCATCTCCTCAATAGCCATCGGATCTACACTCTGGTCACGCAGATACTCAATCCAGCCAAGCAGGGAGGAGGTCGGAGTACCGAGCTGATGCGCCGTCTCTTTGGCAAGACCTATCCACACACGGTTTTGCTCATCCTGCTTTGATGAGCGGAAGGCTACAAAGAGCATTATCACAAAGGCGATAATGACAATCATCTGCACAAATGGGAAGAAGTAGAGCATTACCAAAGTCGAACTGCGACCATAGAAGATTATATGGTTATGCTCTGCTGTCCACCAAAACCTGACGATAATAGGCACATTATGGCTCGCCATACGGTCGAGAGTGCTATGTAGTTTATCGGTGTTTTTTATGACCTTCTCCGGAATGAGGTGGTAGGAGACGACCCTCAGATTTTCATCTGTTATAATAAAAGGTATATTGTTGCGATTGTTGATAATAGAGGAGACGAGCGGATCTGACATATAGTCGCCCATAGCCTCTCTATTCACACGCTCCATAGCCGCTGCCCATAGCTCAACATCGTGTCGCTCTTTGACACTCAGGGTCTCCGCCATCTGATATGTAATAAACAGAGAGGCAACAACAATCACTGCGCCTAATACAAGAAGTATTATGCGACCGCTCTTTGTCAGCCCTTTACGCACTCTGTTTAAGGTCATCATTACTTACGCGCAGTATCCTGCTCTTTTAATATTCGCGCCATCTCTGTTGGGTTGCCAAGCATCTCAATTGCAGCCTTGATGCCGTTGTCGTAGCTTAGTGTATTGGCAGTTCTACCCTCGGCATAGCAGTATCGCAGCACAATATCGGCATTTATCGCCTGCACAATCTCCTGCTTATAGGTCTGAAGGTTGCTCATCTTGTCATCCTTCAAACTGCTCTCGATACTCTTCATTGCCGCTGCAAGAGTGTCGTCATCGTAACGCTCACTCTCTAATGACTTGCGCAACTTCTCCACTGCACGGCGAGACTCTGACTTGTATGGCACATCACGACTCTCGACAAGGGTCATAAAGTCTGCATAGTCATCGTCTGTAATGGTAAATGTGCGTGGGTCGATAGTCATATCGGCGTGGCGACGGTAGTAGTCATCACCAAAATCGTCGATTATACCCATAAGGTAGAGTGTGACGGCAAAAGTGCTTACATATTGTGCATCTACCTTGCGGTCAGGTACAATTCCGCCACCATCATAGACTTTACGACCGGCAGCTGTTCGGTACTCGGTAATAAGCGAGTCCGGCACACTCTCCGCCTTACCCTTCTCGGAGTAGCGGACAGCCTGAATACAGCGACCTGACGGGATATAATACTTTGCCGTTGTAATCTTTGCATAGCTCTCAAAGCCGAGCGGAACGGTCGATTGTACCAAACCCTTACCAAAACTGCGGCTACCCATAATTACGGCTCTGTCGAGGTCCTGCAATGCTCCGGAGACAATCTCTGCTGCCGAGGCACTATTCTCGCCAATCAATACCACGAGCGGAATGTTTGGCAGCAGAGGGTCAATGTCGGTCTTAAAGCTCTTTGTCTCGCCCTCGCCACGACCCTTCATCTCAACAACCTGTGTACCCTTTGGTACAAAGAGTGAGAGTACCTTTACAGCACTCTGAAGCACTCCTCCTCCATTTGTGCGGTAGTCGAGAATAAGCTTCTCGAGGTTACCTTTGCTCTGTAACTTCTCGATAGCTGCTCGCATCTCTGTATAGCAGTCATCGGTAAAGTCGGAGTGGAGGATGTATCCCACCCCGGGGGCAACATAGTCTGCAAATCCGACACTCGGAATGGATATTCTTTGGCGGCGAATCTTGTGACTTACCACCTTGTCGTCCGTAATCTGCTGCACAGAGACCTTTACCGTCGTATTGGGCTCGCCACGCAAAAGAGAGCTCACCTTGTCGCTGCTCATACCTTTGGCATCGTGACCGTCAATGGCTACAATCTTATCGCCAATCTTCAGCCCTACAAGGTCTGCCGGAGAGCCTTTGTATGGCTCTGCTATGCGTACATAGTTGCTATCTTGACGAATTAACGCACCTATACCGCCATACTTGCCGGTTGTAAGCCTGCGAAAATCCTTCATCTCCTCCTCTGACAGATACTCGCAATAGGGGTCGAGGTTTCGCATAATGCCCTCGGCTCCATACTGCATAATCTTATCAGCATCGATGCTATCGACATACTCTGTGCTCACTGTACGCATAAGGTTTATCATCATCTCCATATTGCGTCCCAGCCCAAAGTCGTTCTTCGCGCCGAAAACGGATAGTGCCGCAACAGTTATCAAGCCGATAACTGTGTATATACCCCTTTTACTCATCTCTCCTCTTATTAACCAAATATCCCTCAAGGCGAATAGTCGCTCTGACAACAGTTCTGCGGTGTCCGCTTAAGATAAGCTCTCCATCCTGCTGACAAACGGTCACTTCATCCTCAAAAAGCAGTGTCAATCGCTGCAAACCGGTTGCACGAAAGACAAGGCAATTATCGTCTGCACTCTTCAGCACAAGACCCGTTGTAGCCATTGCTGCCTCAATCTGCTGGCGGTCAGCCGTAATATCTCCGTCGGTCTTGCGTGTAACAAAACCAAAGAGTGGATATGTTGCACTCATCACCACTATCACAACAGCCATAACCCAGCCGTTCCACGCCGAGAAGTAGAGCTGCATCATCTGACCCATTGTAAGCGGTAGATTCTCGTATGTAATCTTTAGCCAAACAAGTGCCACAAATAGTAAGCAGAGTGTGACAAAATATTTCAAACTGCGCAATAAATACCTTTTCATAACTTTTCTATCTCTTTAGCTACATTATTCATCAACCACGACGGGGTAGATGTCGCTCCACATACGCCGACACTCTCAGCCCCATCAAACCACTGCGAATCAATCTCTGACGCCTCCTCGATATTGTATGAGCGAATATTCTCCTCTTTACAAATCTCAAAAAGCACCTTACCGTTGCTCGACTTGCGTCCACAAACAAAGATTATCACATCGTGGCTGCGGGCAAAGAGTCGCAGATGCTCCTCTCGTGAGGATACTCGGCGACAGATTGTATCATCGACCGTGAGCATACTCTCGTCTGCCAACCTCTCTCTCATCTCGGCACAAAGGCTCTCAAAGAGTGCGACCGACTGCGTAGTCTGCGATAGGAAGTATATAGGGCGCGAGAAGTCTATCTGCTCCAAGTCGCTCTTACTCTCAACCACTACCGCATCTTCATCAACCTGACCGGTCAGACCGACCACCTCTGCGTGTCCCCTTTTGCCGAGGATAACCACTGTGCCGCCACACCCCTGCATCTTCTCATAGGCTCGCTTTACGCGCTGTTGCAGTGCTGCAACAACGGGACAAGTGGCATCTATAACCTCTACACCTCGCTCTGCGGCAAGGCGGTATGTTGATGGCGGCTCACCGTGCGCTCTGATAAGAACACGACAGTCGTTTAGGCTCTGCAAGTGGCTGTGAGCGATAGTTTTCAGACCCAAAGACTCAAGTCGCTGCACCTCTACGCGGTTGTGGACAATATCGCCGAGGCAATAGACCGTACCACCCTGTTCCAAAGCTCGCTCCGCTTCGGATATAGCCCT
Organism: Alistipes sp.; assembly: GCA_017474235.1. Lineage (GTDB taxonomy): Bacteria > Bacteroidota > Bacteroidia > Bacteroidales > Rikenellaceae > Alistipes. The sequence goes on from JAFVIB010000004.1 coordinate 132,702, forward strand.
TACTACGCCGGCACAGAAGCCCGACTTATCGTCAATGATAACCTTCATATTACAGAGTGCTTAATACCCTCTCGTATTGCGCGTCAAACCACTCCATCTGCTCTGCAACAGTCATATAGCTGTTGTCCAAAACAATGGCATCGGCAGCCTGTCGCAGTGGAGAGATTGCGCGATTCATATCTGCGTGGTCACGCGAGATGACATTCTCCAAAATCTCCTCAAAGCAGACCTTGTCGCCCTTTGCTGTAAGCTCGGCATAGCGACGCTCGGCGCGCACCTTTGGCTCGGCTGTCATAAATATCTTCAGCTCGGCATCCGGAAAGACAACAGTACCAATATCCCTGCCATCCATAACCACACCTCGGCTTGCTCCCATCTGCTGCTGCATCGCTACCAACTTCTCGCGCACCTGAGCAATAGAGCTTACTGCGCTGACAAAGTTGCTCACCTCGATAGTGCGGATTTTACCCTCTACAAGATCGCCATTGACATAGATGTCGCTCGCTCCGCGCATAGGGTTGAAGCGGAAGGTGATTGTTATATCATCCAGCAGCGCGATAACTGCATCTTCATTGACAATGCCGTTGCAGATTGCTCCATGCTCAAGAGCATAGAGAGTTACCGAGCGGTACATAGCTCCGGTATCTATAAAAATATAGCCCAAACGGGCTGCGATTGCTTTTGCAAAAGTACTCTTGCCACAAGATGAGTGACCATCAATGGCAATGACAATTTTTCTCTTCTTATTGTGCTCCATTTGATATTGATATTACGGTAGAGAGGATTGTATATATACCCAGCAGGCTGACTACAATGCCGGCTACATGGTTTATAGTGAGCATGTGTCGAGGGCGGAAGCGTCGGCGGAAGAGGCTGATGACAGAGGTCAGCGCAGTCCACCAAGTGCAGGCTCCGCAGAAGAAGCCGAGGATAATCAGCGCACTTGTCATCATCGACGCCACATCGCGGCTCTCGGTAGCTGTCCCCACGCCAAAGAGTGCAAAGAAGGCGAGGATGTATGGCACAACTACGACAAAATTTGCTATTGTAAAGCCGAACATTGAGGCAAAATCTTTCCACAGGGTTGTATTTCCGGCGCGATTGCGTCTAATCTGCGGCACAGGGTTCTGAAAAAAGATATAAACACCTACAATGACGACAAAAATACCGCCTACAATGCTCAGAATATGGCTGTACTTCTCAATCTGTGCCTGCATAATGGCAAAGAAGAAGTAGGCGATAATAGCCATAAGCGTATCGGCACACGCCACGCCTAAGCCTGAAATAATGCCGGCGCGAGTGGTCTTGCTCAGAGTGCGCTGTATGCACAATACAGCCACCGGACCGACTGTGATAGAAGCCGCCAAACCAACTGCAAAACCGCGCAGCAGTATCTCTATAATGGTGATAAGCATATTAAACAGTGCAAAGATAATAAATAATGTGAAAAATGAAAAAATAAGAGAACATCTTTTTTTCCTTGATTTTTATTCATACCTTTGCGCGTCATTAGAGATGAAATTAAGTAGGCAAATACGCAATTTATGGCTGTGGGTAATGCTCGCTGCCGTTGTTGTTGCCTATACCGGAAAAGCACTCCACACCCACTCTGAGGGCTATTATGACTCATTGCGTACTACTCGTAGCGCAGCCTCAAACGGAATGAGTGACGACTGTCCGATTTGTCATTTCAATCTCCTTCTATTCCTCTTTGACAGTTATCAAACATTCGCATTTTATACAATTCTGCTGACTATAATTGCTATAGCTCAGCCGATTTTGCGCACAAAGAGTGTTGTCAGATTCTTCTCACTCCGTGCCCCTCCCGTGTTGTTATAATACCTAAAAAAGTTTCTTAAAGAGACACTCAGTATTATTAACAACAAAAATCACAAAATGAAGAAGATATTTTTCCTTGTTTTGTCGGCAATTGTATTTGTCGGCAATGCGTATGCAGTGAAGTCTGACTTTGAAACACATGTTTTCGGTCATGTCTCAGATGCAAAGAGTGGCGAGATGCTACCATATATAAATGTAACTGTTGTTGGTACAACTATCGGTACAACAACCGACTCGACAGGTCACTATATTCTTAACGATGTCCCTGAGGATGAGGAGTTTACAATTGAGGTCTCTGCTTTGGGATATACCACAGCAACAAAGATTGTAAAGGTTAGCGCGGGCGAGCCTTTGGAGGTAGATTTTGCTATCTCAGAGCAGCAGGTGTCGCTCGATGCAGTAGTCGTTTCGGCAAACCGAAATGTAACGACCCGCCGTGAGGCACCATCGCTTGTAAGTGTCCTCGACCAGCGACTTTTTGATGTTACAACTGCTCCAACCGTAGCCGAGGGTCTTAGTTTCCAGTCGGGAGTTCGTGTGGAGAATAACTGCCAGAATTGTGGCTTTAATCAGGTGCGCCTCAATGGTCTTGATGGTCACTATTCACAGATTCTTATCGACTCTCGCCCTGTATTTTCGGCTCTTGCGGGTGTTTATGGTCTTGAGCACCTGCCGTCAAATATGATTGAGCGAATAGAGGTTGTTCGTGGTGGTGGTTCGGCTCTCTATGGAGCATCGGCTATCGGTGGTACGGTAAATATTATCACAAAAGAGCCGCTCTATAACTCCGGAGCCCTTACTCATACACTCTCATCTATCGGCTGTACAGGTTCATTGGATAATAATACGACATTCAATGCGTCGCTTGTTACAGATAATCAGAAGGCAGGCTTGATGATTTACGGTCAGAATCGTAAGCGTACAGGCTATGACCACAATGGCGACGGCTTTGTAGAGCTTGGAGAGATTGATGGTCAGACTATCGGTGCTCGCGGATATATCAAGACCAGCCAATACAGCAAGCTCTCGTTGGAGTACCACGCCACAAAGGAGTATCGCCGCGGTGGTGACCAACTTAACCTGCCGCCACATCAGGTATATGTAGCCGAGACGACGGACCATATTATCAATAGCGGAGGTATCACATTTGAGGGTACAACTGCCGATACTCGCCACCGTTACAGCATCTATGCCTCTGCGCAGGATGTTAAGCGCGACAGCTACTATGGTAGTTATATGGACCCTAATGCCTATGGATATACACACGGCTTTACAGCTGTTGGTGGTGTGCAGTATATGTACAGAATGAGAAAGTTCTTGTTCCTTCCGGCAGAGCTTACCGTGGGTGCAGAGTATAATCTCGACAATATGGAGGATACTCCGTTAGGCGAGGGCTATACACCTACAAATCAGACTATACATATCTACAGTGCTTACCTTCAGAATGAGTGGAAGAATGAGACTTGGGGATTTCTGATTGGTGGTCGTGCAGATAAGCACAACCTTATCGACCATGTTATCTTCTCACCTCGTGTAAACTTCCGTTACAATCCTACACACAATATCAATATCCGCGCAGTCTATTCATCAGGTTTCCGCGCACCACAGGCGTTTGATGAGGACTTGCATATCACTATCGTTGGTGGAGAGCGTACCCGTATCCGTCTTGCAGACGATTTGAAGGAGGAGCGCAGCCATACATTCAGCGTGTCGGCAGATATGTACCATACATTCAACAACGGCGTGCAGGGGAATCTGATGGTTGAGGGCTTCTACACTATCCTGAAGGATGTATTTACACTTGAGGATACCGGCGAGACGACAGATGATGGCGCAGCAACAGTGCTTGAGCGTCGTAACGGCTCGGGTGCAACGGTTATGGGACTCAACCTTGAGGCTCGTCTGATGTTTAATCCGTGGTTGCAGTTCCAGATAGGAGGAACGCTCCAGAAGAGCCGCTACAAGGAGCCTGAGAAGTGGAGTGAGGATGAGAGTGTGCCGGCAGAGACAAGAATGTTCCGCTCTCCGGACAGCTACGCATATCTGATGGCTACTGTAACTCCGGTGCGTCGATTTGACATCTCACTTACAGGTACATATACCGGTCGTATGCTTGTTCAGCACTTTGCCGGTTGGGTAGAGAAGGATGTGGCAACGCTTACCAATCCATTCTTAGATATGGGTATTAAACTGAGCTACGACTTCCGTATCTATCGCACTATCGGTTTGCAGATAAACGGTGGTGTGAAGAATATATTTAACTCTTACCAGCGCGATTTTGACCAGGGTCCGGATCGTGATGCAGGTTATATCTATGGTCCATCTCTGCCTCGAACACTATTTGTCGGAGCTAAATTGACTTTTTAGGGGTCTCTGATAAGAAAAATGGCAAAGTTGCAATGTGCGCTTTGCCATTTTTTTGTTTTATTGCAAATAAGAGTTATCTTTGTTGAATATTACTGATTTTCAAGCTATGAGACTACTATTAACCCCAATTTTTACCCTGTTTTGTGCGCTGACAGCATCTGCGCAGATTTTTACCACAACTACTGAAGAGTTGCGAATGGCAAAGACTATTCGTGACGACTTCCAAATGGAGAGATATGTGTGGGCAATCGGCACAGGCAGTGATATAGAGAGTGCAGACCAAAGTGCGCTGCGAACATTGGCTCAGAATGCAATGGTGCAGACGACGGTTATGGAGAATAGTATTAAGAATGTCAGCACAGGTAGCAGTGCAGAGTCGAGTGTCTCGACATCGGCAGCCTCTGTTGGCGTGTCAAATATCTATATGGAGAATGTAACGCGCATCATTCTGCCTGATCAGAATGGGGAGAAGGTTGTGCTGCGTTATATGACTCGTGAGAATTGGGACCGACGCGATGAGCAACTCAAGAATAAGATTGAGAGCTATATTGAGGCGGCGCAATACTCGGCAGCTTCGCCGGAGGAGATGCTCAAGTACTACTCGTGGGCAGCGGCTCTGCTGACAAGTTACACTAAGGAGGATATAACTGTCGATGGCATCGGTGCAAGACAGGCACTTCAGAGTAAGATTAGCGAGACGCTTGGTAAGATTGATGTCAAAGTAATCGGTATTGAGGAGAATAAGAGCAATAAGAACTATCCTTACAAGCTCTTTTTGGACTTTATATATGGCTCAGAGCCACTGCCAAGTATAACATTCAGCTACTTTGACGGTAGCGGAACGGTCGATGGCGAGTGTGTGAAGGATGGTCGAAGTGTTATTCAGATGAAGAAACTTCCCGAGACCTTTAATGTCACTATTGACTGCGTCATGGAGGATTTGGCACGACAGATAGAGCCATCTGTGGCGGTGTTGATACCTCAGTTGCCGGTGTTTAAGGAGGGAATCAAGCAGGTTGTTTCACAGCCAAAGGGTGTTAAGGCAAGAGCAGAGTTTGATAGTAACTCCGAGAAGGTAAACTCAGTTGTTGCGGAGCAGTTGAAGGAGGTGAGAAGCGACTATGCAGAGGTAAAAGAGGTTGATCAGAGCGAGCCTTACCAAAATATCCTTACAGATATTGTATCATCGTTCTCATCACTCTCGGCAGTCAATATCCGCCCACACTTTACCGACAATGCGTGGGAGGAGTATCAGCGAATTGTGGCTGAGGGAAATCCTACACTCGCCCGCACTCCAAATTGGACCTTTGCCGAGCTTGACAGCCTTGTAATATGTCGTGAGATGCCTATAAAACTCAAGTTCAAGGGTAATAAGTCGTTTGTTGAGGATGTGGTGTTCAGAATCAATAAGAACACAAAGAAGATTGAGTCGCTTGCCTATAAGCTCTCTACCTCTACAGAGAAGCATATTATGGCAACAAGGTGGAACGACCACGACAGACTCACTCTTATCACCTTCCTTGAGGATTATCGCACAGCCTACTGTCTGCGTGATTTGGGCTATATTCAGAAGGTCTTTTCTGATGATGCATATATTATCGTAGGTAAGGTGTTGCAGCAGTCAAATAAGAAGTATAGCGACAAGACCGAACTTATCGACCAAAATGGTAAGGTTGTCTATACACAGTACAGCAAGAGCGAATATCTTAAGAACTTGCAGAAGAGTTTTCTGAGTAAGGAGTTTGTCAATATTCGTTTTGAGGAGTGTAATGTTTGTAAGGGTAATAATGCCAAGGAGGGTATCTATGCTGTTCAGGTGCGCCAGCTCTACTACTCAAACAACTATGCCGATGAGGGTATTCTGACACTTGCTATCGATATGAGAGATAATATCAATCCACTTGTTCGTGTGCGTGTATGGCAGCAGGAGCGCGATGTGACCTACGATGCCGAGCAGATGATTGAGCGAACAGTATCAACAGAGGGTAGCATATCAGCAAATTAGCACTTTATGAGAAGACTTTGCTTAGCCCTGTTGGCTTCTATTGCTGTTTGTGTTGCTTCAGCGCAAATGACAGAGGCTATTTGGATAGATATATCGTCATTCAAGGCGGTAAATAGTGATGCTATCTCGGGAATCAATATCGACCCTATCAATCTCGATAGCTCTCGTCACGCCTGCGCCCGTATCAAGATGCGTGTTGAGCGAATGACAAAGCAGGATATAGATGGGTTAGAGGTGCGCCTGCGAACAAATAATGAGCTGACAAAGTGCAAGACAGCAGAGTATGATAATGGTCTGATTATCGAGATGACGGCAAAACCCAATAGCCGTTTCTACCTTCACCACGATAAATTCGGAGATTCAAACGAGGTAACACTCAATCTTGAGGGCAATAAAGAGTACTATATCGAGGCATCGCTCAATCAGCAGTATTCAATTACCGTAGCATCAAATGTTGCCGATGCAGATGTATATATCGGTAATGTTTTTAAGGGAAAAACCAATGCTGACGGCTACCTGATTGTTGAGGATATGCTTGCCGGAGAGCATACACTGACAATAGACTATGCCGGCACTAAGTATAGAGAGCAGATTGTCGTCTCGTCGTCGAATGTCTTTTTTAAGCTCGATGTAGATGTGGCTGCATCAAAACCTCAGTATCTGATTATCAAAACTACACCAAAGAGCGCACTTGTAGAGATTAATGGTGTTGTTGTTGAGAATAGCGCAGATGGCGCAAGTAAGCTTATCCAACCTGGGGTTTTTCAATATACCGTCACTGCCCAAAACTTCCATACAAAGAGTGGGCAGGGTGTTATGCGAGGCGAGCAGATAACCCTCGAAGTGGATCTTGAGCCGGCTTTCGGATACCTCGCCGTAGAGGCAGATAAGGAGTTTGATGGTGCGCAGGTCTATGTAGATAATACACAGCGGGGGGTGTTGCCGCTGTCAAAGGATATTATTTTGAAGAGTGGTGAGCATAATGTGCGCATTGTGAAGTCTATGTACAACTCTATGGAGCGCACGGTGACTATCACAGACGGCAAAAAGACCGATATAGAGGTAACGCTTGTTCCTAACTTTAGCGAGGTTACGCTGCGAACAAAAGATGGCGCAGAGATTTGGGTAGATAATGTTAAAAAGGGGGCAGGAGTGTGGCAGGGACGCCTTGAGATTGGCGAACATATTGTAGAGTGCCGCAAGGAGTCTTACAGGACGGCTACTCACACACTCTCTGTTAAGTCGTCGGCTGCTATTGACCGTACTTTCGAGCCACTGAAGGCAATTTGCGGAGTGGTCGATATTACAAGCTCTCCAATAGGCGCAACAATTACAATTGACGGCACAGTGGTCGGCAAAACTCCGCTTATGAAGTCAGATGTACTTGTCGGCAAGAGACAAATAACTATCTCAAAGGAGGGTTATAACTCAGAGACAGAGACCGTTGAGGTTAAAGAGGGCGTAGTACACACGGTAAAGAGTACTCTGACAAAGAAGAGTACCTCTACAACATCAAAGCCTGCGACAGTATCCACACCTAAGCAGAAAGTGAAGAGCAAACAGCAGAATATCTTTCAGGTAGCTGTCGGTCTTGAATATGGCTTTGGTGGTAAGCAGATGAACCTCGGCGTGCCGATAGATTTAAGAATCGGTCGTTATGACCAGTTGTTCAACCTCTTTATCACGGGTCGCTACGGCTATAAATCCAGCACACTTAAAGATGAGGATGATTTGGACTTTAAGCCTGAGATTACGGTAAACCAGTGGTCTTTGGGTGGTAATGTAAGGGTTAATTTCTTAAGAGATGTAAAGTCGAGTGGCTATACCCTGTTTGCCAATCTTGGCGCGCTGTATAATTTTAATACCAAGGCAACCTATAAGACGGGTAATATCGCCTATAATAGTAGCAGCTTTGATAGTGGTATAGACAGCTATACAGAGTATGAGTGCGATATTGTCAATAAAACCTCACTCTCGGGGCTACTTGCTATCGGTTTGGGTGGTCGCCTTATGGAGTTCTCTCTCTATGCGTTCTACGACATCACCCCTACATACCATAATCGGAGCCTATCGCAGTATATTACCGTTCACAGCGGTAATAATCAGCCGCAAACCCTCACCGACTATCCTGATCTGAATCGTGTACTCGGCAGCCGATTTAATATAGGTATTAGTTGTAAGGTATTTTTTGGGAGTGGGTTTGCCAAATAGTTTAAGAGGCGTATGCAGTGTGCATACGCCTCTTAAACTATTTGCTATCCAAAACAACAACTATCGAGTCAGGTTGTTCAACGGTGACGCTGTCCTGTTCTGACATAGGTTGTAGCACAACCTCTTTTGGTTTTAGCAGAGGTAGCAGAGTGTGGGTATTCTCTCTATTCAGGGCTGCAAAGAGGGTTGCAATAAAAGCACCCAGCAGTATGGCTATACATATAATCTTTCTAATCATTTTTCTCAAGGGTTTCTATTGCTGTCAGCAGTGTTTTATCAATTGGGCGGATAAAGTAGTAGAATGCGCTGCTATCGAACTCCGAGTTGCGGGCGATGTATGCCTTCAGCTGCGCCTCCATAACCTTGCGGGAGGTCTCAATCTGACTCCAATTTGGAGCAACATCGTTCTTGGCGGCATATTTTACAAAGCGGTTAAACATACCCTTATCTGCTGCAAACATAGCCTCAATATCTTTCAGGCTCTTTGCCTTGCTCAGCTCCGCACGGTGGCTGTCGGCATACTCGATAGTGTAGCGGTAGAGGATATTTTTACCTGACACCTCCAAGTAGTATTTGCTCATATTGGTAGTATCGAGCGGGATGAAAATATCGGGCATAATACCGCCACCACCATAGACCGTCTTACCTTTTGGCGTTACGAATTTCAGTGAGTCGGCAAAGTGGATACTGTCGGCAGAGAAGAACTCATTGTGCTTATAGCGGTTAGCAATATCCATATTATACTCCTCTTCATCGCCCGCAGTATAAGGTTTCTGTATCGAGCGACCGGTCGGTGTAAAGTACTTTGCAACGGTAATACGCATTGCAGAGCCGTCGTCAAACGGGATTTGTGACTGCACAAGACCCTTACCGAAGCTGCGACGACCGATAATAGTTCCGCGGTCGTTATCCTGCAAGGCTCCTGCTAAAATCTCGCTTGAAGATGCACTGCTCTCGTCTATAAGTACGGCTATTTCGAGGTCTGTTGCCCCACCTCTGCCGTCGCTATGTTGGCGAATTTGCTTCTTATCGCGGTCCTCGGTATAGACAATCAGCTTGCCACGCTCCAGAAACTCGTTTGCAATAAGTATTGCCTGGTCAAGAAATCCGCCCGAGTTGCCTCGAAGGTCGAGAATAAGGCTCTTCATACCCTGTTTGCGCAGGGTGTCAATGGCACTCTTAATCTCGCGGTGTGATGTACGAGCAAATTGCGAAAGGCGAATAAAACCCACACTCTCGGTCATCATCACGGTAGCCTCCACGCTATTGAGCGGAATGGCATCGCGTGTGACAGTGACCAACACAGGCTCGTCTATACCCTGACGCTTGAGCGACAGCTCGACCTGAGAACCGCGCGGACCACGCAGACGCTTCATAACATCGCGCTGCGGCATCTTCTGTCCGGCAATAATGGTGTCATTGACCTTAATGATACGGTCACCGGCAAGTATGCCCGCCTTTTGGCTCGGACCCGATGGTACAACATTGAGCACGATAACGGTATCGGTAGCCATATTAAAGACAATACCAATGCCGTCAAACTCACCTTGCAGAGGCTCTTCAATCTGCTTAAACTCGCTGGCAGGGATGTATGACGAGTGTGGGTCGAGCTTCTTGATAATAGCGGGGATGGCAAGTTCTGCCAATGAGTCGCTACTCAATTGCTCGATATACTCACTGCCGATAAAGCTCACCGCACGGTTGAGCTTACTATTCATCCGTGAGCCGAGAATAAGGTTTATCTGCCCCTCGGTAAGTTGTCTGCCGTGGCGTTGTCCGAATATCCAGCCTATAAAAAAGATGGATATCAGGACAAGGACAGGCAGTGCATATTTTTTAATGATATTCATTATTTGTTCTTAAATGTATAGCTCAGACCCACGCCGAGAACAATCTGTGTCTGGAGTGATGCACACTGAGCCTTGTTGTAGTACATCTGGAAGTAGAACTGTGTCGAGAAGTACTTTGTAGCCTTGATGTCGATAGTATGCTCCCAGCGCACATTTGGTGCAATATGCTCGATGTTGAGCTCCTTATTCTTTCCAGTCTGCTGGCTAATCTCGTTAATCCAACCGTAGAAAGAGTAGAATGTTGTTCGGTAGCGGATAAAGTTGTTTTTACCGAAAGACCTATCAAAGTCGAGCTGTACTGATGAACCACCCTCATATCGAGAGTTACCATCTGCAATAGTCAGACCATAAACATAAGGTTTACGCTGATCCTCCGGACTCATAGCAGTGCGATTTGCAAAATCTGCATCTGCACCGAACTTATCTGCAAAGAATTGGTGCATAATAGTATCGCTATACACATAGGTCGCACTCATAGAGATAGGCGCGATATTGACCTTGATAGGGAACTGCGGCTTAGGGCATACATAGGTAACACCAAGAGAGATGTTAAGGTATGCAGGGGCAAAGAAACGGCTAACACGCTGGTTCTTGCCGTTAATTCCGTTTGCAAACTGTGAACGCAGTGAGGCAATTGCTCCAAGATTCCACTGGTCGGTCATCTTATATGCCGGAGCGGTAGAGATAAACCACTCATCCTGACTCTTTGTCCATTCCTTAGCCTTACTTGTCACACCAAGCTTTCCCGAAGCCTTGTTGTCGAGGTTAAAAACACCCTTCTTGTAGTTGTGCGTAAAGAGGAAGTTGGCAATACCTGTAATAGAGTTTGTCGAGCCATTTACAGTCTGCCACTTGCTGTTGAAGTTTGTAAGCGAACCGGTAATGCCGGCATTTACCTCGATTGTATTACGATCTTTGCGAATTGCGGCACGCTCGGCACGCTTCTGAAACTCGCTTGATTGGTACTCAGCCTTAACCTGCTCGGTCTTTACTTGATCTTTGAATGTAGCCTCAGCCTTTGGAGTTGCTCCGCTGACAGATACTTGTGCTTGAGTTGTAGATACGGCAAAAATAGCCGCTACGAGTGTGAAAAGGTAAAATTTCTTCATATCTTCTATAGTTTTTGTTATAATTATTACTCTTTGAAAAGGTCTATCTCCCCACGCTCAACCTTATGGTAGATAGCCGAGAGCTCGCCAATAACGGGTGAGATGTACTCAATCGTATCGGCTATTGCGCTATTCTCGCCACCCTTGATACGGTAGAGCATTGCGGCATAGAGGGCTCTGAAGCATAGCTCTGTGTCGCTGATGTTCTTGCCTAACACTGTACGAAGGGTCGGCAGATAAGGCTCTAATCGAGCTACGGTTGTGCGATAGTGTGCGCCCACGGGCAGTTGCATAAGTTGCAGGTGCAGATTGTGCATATCGGCGATAAGGTGGAGTGTGTGGTTTAGGTGTCCGCTCTGCTCCTTGCCCTCCTCGCGAAGCAGGCCGACAATATCCATATACCAAAGCAGCATAATATTCTGCTGCTCCTCCGGCAGATTGCGCGGTGCAACAAACTGCGAATATATAGCCTCGGGGCTGAATTGCAGCGCACGCAGCAAATCTTCTATCTGCCACAAGTAGAGGATATATTCGGCAATATTCTCTTTTCGTCTTGATTGTGCAATATCCATAACTGTCTGCTATTTAAGACTCTGCATCTCTATTAATTTTGCATATATACCACCACGGGCAATTAGCTCATCGTGAGTACCCTGCTCGGCTATGCGACCCTCGTCGATAACGATAATCTTATCGGCGTGGTGAATAGTCGAAAGACGGTGGGCAATAACGACCGATGTTCTGCCCTGCAACATTCGCGTCAGAGCCTGCTGAACGAGCTGCTCGCTCTCTGTGTCAAGAGCAGATGTTGCTTCGTCAAGAATCAGGAACTCCGGATTCTTAAGCACTGCACGGGCGATACTCAGACGCTGACGCTGACCTCCGGAGAGCTTTGCACCTCGGTCGCCTATATTGGTGTTGTAACCCTCTGCTGTGTTTACGATAAAATCGTGTGCATTGGCAATCTTTGCCGCCTCAGTAATCTCGCTGTCTGTTGCCCCCTGCTTACCCAGCGCGATATTGCTCTTGATAGTATCGTTAAAGAGTATTGTCTCCTGCGAAACAAGGCTTATACGCCTACGCAGAGAGTCTTGAGAGAAGGACTTGATGTTCTTACCGTCAATAAAAATCTCTCCCTTATCGGGGTCATAGAAGCGTGGCATCAGCTCGCTGAGTGTAGATTTTCCACCTCCGGAGGCTCCGACAAGTGCCACAGTCTGACCCTTCTCGATTGTAAAGCTGATGTTGTGCAGAATTTCACGGCTGCTATCATACGAGAAGCAGATGTTTTTGAATTCAATCTTCTCTTTAAGACCGTCAAACTCGACAGCATCACTGCTATCCTCGATTTGGCTCCGTGCGTCGATAATCTCGAAGATACGCTCTCCGGCAGCAACACCCTGATTGATATTTGCAAATTGGTCGATAAAGGCGCGGACAGGGCGCGTAATCTGCGAGAAGGCGGCGATAAAGGCTATAAAGCCCGCTGCGCTCATTGACCCCTTGGTTACAAGCGAGCCACCAAACACCAAAACAACAGCTACGGCTGTAATGCCTAAAAACTCACTCATTGGCGAAGCGAGCTGCTGGCGACGAGCCATCCAAAGCATAAGGCGTGACAACTCGGCATTTATCTGATGGAACTTCGTGCGGATATACTCCGATGCGGTATAGGTCTTGATAATCTTTATACCCGACAGAGACTCATCAAGCACACTTACCATATCTCCCAACTGCTCCTGTACGCGACTTGCAGGGTGGCGCAGACGCTTGACAATACCACCGATAAGCAATCCGACAACAGGCAGGAAGAAGACTGCAAACAGAGCAAGCTCCCACGACACATTGAGCATCAGCACGAGGTAGCCGATAATGAGGAATGGCTCACGGAAGGCAACCTGAAGTGTATTTGTGATGCAGAACTGCACCGCCATAACATCCGATGTAATACGAGAGATGATATCGCCCTTACGCTGCTCGGTAAAGTAGCCGACATTCATTCCGATAATGTTGTCAAACATCTGGTTGCGCATACGCTGTAGAGTCGTAGTCCTCATACACTCCACCGTATAGGCACTCAGGTAGCGGAATAGGTTTGAAAGCATATTTGCAGTCATAACCACGCCACCCAGCAGAGCAAGTATGCGGGTCATTGTAAACTCTGTGCCAAAGAGCATTGTGTAGAGGTAGTTGAGCCAATCGGTCAGAGCCTCCTCCTTAAAGACAATAGCCGGCATCTGATATGTCGGCACAAAGGCAAATCCCTTATCGAACATAGTGTTCAGAATAGGGATTATCAGTGCGTAGGTCGCTGTGTTAAATATTGCGTGCAGTGCTGCTGTAAAAAAATATGGCACTGCGTATTTGCTTATCGGACTTGCGAAGTTAAGCAGTCGCAGATATGTCTTGAACATAATAACTCAAATTACTAAACCAACCCCTCTTTGTGATACTCCTCCACTGCGGCAATATAGTGGGCAATAGTATCCTCCATATTCATAAACGACTTGCCGCCTGCTGCATTATGGTGACCACCGCCATTGAAGTAGCGACGGGCAAATGTATTTACATCTACCGAGCCGTGGCTGCGTAGCGATACGCGGATAAAGCCCCCCTGCTGCTCAGAGAACATTGCGGACATTTTTACCTTCTTTATAGACAGCGGATAGTTTACAAAACCCTCACTATCTCCCTGCTGGAACCAGAATTTGCGCATCTCCTCCTCTGTAAGGGACATATAGGCAACCGTACCCTTGAGCAGAGTCTTCATCTTGCGGTTTATAACATAGCCAAAGAGCCTTGCGCGACCCTCTGTAAAGGAGTTATAGACATTGTTGTAGATTGTCGGAACATCTATACCTGTCTCAAGCAGATCTGCCGCAGCGCGGAACAGCTCCGGATTGATTGTCGAGAAGGCAAAGTTGCCCGTATCGGTAATCATACCCACATAGAGCAGTGTGGCGATATTTTGGTTAAAGACCTCCTTGCCATAGGCTGCCTTGAGAATCTCATAGACCAAATAGGCGGTGCTTGATGACTCAGGAGAGGAGAATACAAGGTCAAACTCACTCGATGGGTTGAGGTGGTGGTCGATAAGAATACGCTTTGCAGTGGTGTTCTGCGCAATAGTCTCGGTCAGAGCCTCCAAGCGAGACAGAGAACTCATATCGGCACAAATCACAATATCCGCCGCAGCAATAACACTCTGTGCAATGCCGAGCTTGTCGTTTGAGTGGATAATCAGTTCATCTGTATTTGGCATCCACTTGAGGTAGTACGGGAACTTGTTTGGCAGTATGCAGTGTACCGTATGACCGTGACCGCGCAACACCTCTGCAACAGCCAACGACGAGCCTATAGCATCGCCGTCGGGGTTTGTATGAGAGAGGATTACAACCTTCTGTGGTTGAGCAAGCAGCTGCTTGAACAGCTCTATATTTTCTAAATTTAGATTCATAGCCACAAAGTTATGAAAAACCTGTGACATATCAAAATAACATAGTTATTTAGATACTCTTTCTTAGAGCTTTCCCATTTTGGTCAGCAGTTTCCTCGGATAGTTTGTGCAGATGCACTTGAGTTTGCTTGCGTTGTTTATGTAGTAGGTCATCTGCTCCTCGGTATCGACATTATAGACACTTAAGGTGATGCCGTTGTTTACAAACTCTGTGATTGTGCGGCTGCCCTGCTCTTTGGTGTTGTCGCCGTATAGAATACCGTCGTTCATATACTCGAGCGAGAGGTTTGCCCAGCGATATGCGTAGCTGTATCCGCTACTCTTGCTCTTGTATGTTGAGGCTGACCTATTTGCCATCCAGCCGATAGGAATTTTTGCAGTTTCGCAGAGTTTGTCGCAGCCATTAACCATAACACTCTCGTAGCCTGTGCAGATAAACTCAATGTACTCTGTCGCCTTCATCGATTGGGCAATCTCTATTGCACGACGGCAGGCGTTGATGCAGTAACTGGCGCGAGTACTCTCTGATAGAGTTGTCGGATAACCGATATATTTGATGTCGAGGACAAGTTTTGTACATTTTCCCTCCTTTACAGCCACCTCGATATACTCTTGCAGAGTCGGCAGGTTCTCTCCGTTAGAGAGTTTGCCGGCACTGCGCAGCTGAGCTACGGTGTTCTCCCACGGATAGAGACCGTTGATTTTGCACTCGCCGTTGGCGTGCGCCACGATAACATTGTTGTCTTTGGTCCAATATATATCACACTCCGAGCCGTAGCAGTTAAGACCGATAGCCTTGCGCAATGACGCCAAAGAGTTATCCGGAACACCAAACTCCTTTACTGCTCCGCGGTGGGCAACGACAATGTTATCTGCCTTTTGAATAGGCTTAACATCTAACTCCGCCGAGCCGAGAATATCTGCCATATTGACCGTAAACTGCGAAATGGTACCTGTATAGAACTCAATCTTCTTTGAGGTGGTCTTGACATATCTTCTCTTGCCCTTATCGACAACAGTGATAGTCATACCGTTTAGTGAGCCATTGACATCACAGGCAAACCAAAAGACCTTGTTAATAACATTGTTTGCATAGAGCTTGTAGGTCTTTGAACCGAGAGTAAGCTCTACATAGTCTATCATCGAGTTGCCTGTAGTTACCAAATTTGTAAGAGTCATTCGACCGTAACTTACAGCGTGTTCGAATGTTACAGCACCCTGCTCGCTAATATCCTCATATCTGCCCTCTGCCTTCAGAATGTGAGCCTTTGGATCTACCGAGTAGTTCTCAGGGGTCTGAACAGTAGGCACATTGACCTTGAAGGTCTCATTCTCGATAGAGATGCTCTCTGCCGGTGAGCAGATGTATAGAAATCCCGTCTGCGGGAGTGGTGCATCAAAGGCAAAACTTAGTTCGGCAGTTGTGCCAGCCTGACCATTGAGCGCACACTCTGCACTTGAGCTGTAACCACTGCGACCATTTACAAGTTGGGCACTCATAGTCTCCTTGCCACTCCAAAGTGACGGATATTCGTTGCCACTCAGCTCGCCAAACATCGAGCGTGTATCACCAATATTGGCAGAGATGTTGAGTATCTCTTTCTGCTGAAACTCAACCAATTCGCTATCTTTCTGACAAGCGACAAAAGCAGTTGCTGCAAACAGCAACAAACCTCTCAAAAAACTCTTCATAATTACCGCAGTGTTGGATTAATACTCGCCCTGATCAAGAATATCTGCATCTTCGATTCCGGCAGTGACAGATGCCGAATAACCACTCTCAATGGCTATTGATACGGCTACAAAAGTAGGCTGTTTATATACTTTTTTCATAGGTCAGATAAGTTTTCTTATTATATCTTATAATAAGACACTTAAGCGCGTAATCACACCCAATCGGCAGTGCTATTTGTCGTTTACCCTATTTTAACTCTGTTTTTATCAGCTCTGCGGCATAATTGCCCTCGCTCATTATAAGGTCAAGGATGGAGAGATTCTCGGCAAAAGGTATTCTGTCGGAGAAGAGCTGGAAGTAGTGCGGTGTAGTGAAGTTGCTGTCGCGATGTTTTGGGCGCAGGTCGATATCGCCCTCTGCTGCTACGACATACTCCGTTGTCGTGTGCAGAGGGGCGGTATAGCCCATAAAGTCGAGCAGAACTCTCAGTATTGCCAAATTAAAATCGACAAGAGAGGTGTAGTGCTCGGTATAGAATGGGCGCAAACGCTCGGCGATAAAGTCGAAATATGCCGAGGAGCGATAAGCCGACTCGATTGCCACCCAATGTTGGTGTTGCCACGGCTTTGAGTAGTCTATCTGCATACATTTCATAGGGGTACGCGGGCGGTTGGCATTGACAACGGGCACGGTGAGGTCAAGCACGCCATTTGCCGTCATAATGCGCGCACGGTTGCGTGCAGAACGCTTTATATAGTGCTCTCCGCAGTCGATAATATACTCCTCTTTCGCGGCGATGAGGCGCGAAACATACTCTATATTAGGTAGATATGTAGCCGGTAGGATTAACATTCTGTCCAATCTCCATTCTCTTTGATAATCTCAATCAGACGATCGAGAGCCTGCTCCTGCGGGATATTTCGACAGACAACCTCACGACCCTTGTAGAGCGTAATTTTGCCCGCAGCTGCGCCAACATATCCGTAGTCGGCATCTGCCATCTCGCCCGGACCATTTACAATACAGCCCATAACTCCGATTTTAAGCCCTTTGAGATGTGAGGTTTTTGCCTTGATTTGCGCAAGTGTACCTTCGATGTCGTAGAGCGTGCGACCACAGCTCGGACAGGCTATATACTCTGTGTGTGAGATTCTTACGCGCGATGCTTGGAGAATATTAAGCTCAATATTGGTAATCTGCTCCTCTGTTAGATTAGGTGCATCTACCCACACTCCGTCAGCAAGCCCGTCAAGCATCAGCTGACCCATATCGGCAGCCGCCTTTATAGCGACACTCTCCAATGAAGTATCGTTGTATTTACGACGAATAATGACAGGCTGCTTTTCGCACTCAAGGCTAAGTATTGCTGCTCGCCACTCTGCCGTAGGGTTGTCAGAAAGACTATCTATGACTATAAAATCGTCAGTAACTTCGCTATGAATTATCGGAGTCTGAACATTTGAACGACGGCGGTACTCTGTCGGGCTGTAACGCTCCGGATAGGCAACCGAGAACTCTCCGTTTCGAGAAGCAAAGTACTCCACAAGCTGCTTTGCAACAGGAATCTCATTCTCCGGAGCCTCTGTGAGCGATACACGAATAGTATCTCCAATACCATCTGCCATCAGCGCGCCAATGCCCACAGCACTCTTAATACGACCCTCGATGCCGTTACCAGCCTCTGTCACTCCGAGGTGGATAGGGTAGTGCATACCCTCTCTGTCCATAGCCTCGACCAGCAGACGATATGCGTGGACCATAACGCGGGTATTTGATGACTTCATCGACACTACAACTTGGTCAAACTCGGCAGCACGGCATCGTCTGAGGAACAACATCGCCGAGGCAACCATACCTTGTGGTGTATCGCCATACTTATCGACCATATCCCTTGCCAGCGAGCCGTGATTGACACCTATGCGCAGAGCCACTCCGCGGGTGCGACACTTCTCAATCAGAGCCTCCAACTCGCCACCCTCTGTGCGGTAATTTCCGGGGTTTATGCGCACCTTATCCACATAGTCGGCAGCAATAGATGCAATCTCAGGCACAAAGTGTATATCGGCAACAATGGCAGTCTTATATCCGTCTGAGCGTAGGGCAGGCATAATTTGTGCAAACGCTTCACCCTCCTTGCGACCCTGTGCCGTAAGGCGGACAATGGGCGCACCGACATCGGCAATGCGCTCTATTTGTGCCACAGATGCTGCCACATCGGCAGTGGCGGTATTGGTCATAGACTGCACAGCAATAGGATTTGAACCACCTATTTTGGTGCTGCCAATAGTAACTTCTATGCTCTCTCGACGAGAAAATTTTGTCAAATTCATAGCAAAACCATTTTACTGACTACAAAAATAGGTATTTTTTATTAATTTTGTATCGTGGACTTTTTAGATAATAATATAAAGTTTATCTCCGGAGTGGGAGAGGTGCGTGCAAAATTGCTGTCAAAAGAGATTGGTGTGCGTACGGTGCGTGATATGCTCTACCACTTTCCGTTCCGTTATATCGACCGCACGAAGATATACACTATCGGCGAGCTGAATGAGGCAAATACGCAGGGTGGCTATATTCAAATTCGAGGTCGTGTGACGGGTAAAAACTTCTTTGGCGAGGGTCGTAATCAGCGATTTGTCGTCTATATTTCTGACAATACGGGTCGTGCAGAGCTTATATGGTTTCGTGGCATAAAGTGGGTAGAGAGTAAGTTTGAACTTGGTCGTGAATACCTGATTTTTGGTCGCCCGACATTCTTCCGCAGTGAGTTGAGTATGGTACATCCCGAGGTTGAGCCGATAGAGGTGGCTTTGGCGCGTAAGGAGAAGTGTCCGATGCAGGGTATATATTCGACAACCGAGAAACTCTCATCTGCCCTCGGCACAAAGGGGATGTATAACATTATAGGCAAGATTTGGGAGGGAGCAAAGGGTAAGATATACGACTATATGCCCGACTATCTCCGTACACGGTATGGACTTATGCCGCTTGAGGAGGCTCTCTATAATATTCACTTCCCTCAGTCGCAGGTTCTGCTCAAACAGGCGCAATATCGACTTAAGTTTGACGAACTGTTTGGTATTCAGCTCAATATCCAATCTCTCCGCTCGGCAAGAACGGAGGCTCGTGCGGGTTTTCACTTTGGCAAGGTAGGTAATTATTTCAACACCTTCTACAACTCTCGTCTGCCATTTCCGCTTACCGATGCGCAGAAGAGGGTTATAAAGGAGATTCGTACAGATACGGTGTCGGGTTGCCAGATGAATCGCCTTTTGCAGGGAGATGTGGGTAGCGGAAAGACCGTTGTGGCACTGCTCTCGATGATACTTGCCGTAGATAATGGTTATCAGGCGTGTATGATGGCTCCTACCGAGATTCTTGCAAGGCAACACTACGCTACAATAGTCAAGATGGTGGGCGATATAGGTCTGCGCGTGGGTGTGCTTACGGGTACAACAAAGGCAAAGGAGCGCAGGGAGACTCTTGCAGCCCTCTCTGCGGGGGAGATAGATATTCTTGTCGGTACACACGCACTGCTTGAGGAGCGTGTGCAGTTTTCTAACCTCGGCTTTGTGGTTATTGATGAGCAACATCGCTTTGGAGTTGAGCAGAGGGCGCGCCTATGGACAAAAAATAACAATCCACCCCATATCCTTGTTATGACGGCAACGCCTATTCCGCGTACGCTGGCAATGACACTCTATGGTGACCTCGATGTATCTATTATCGACCAACTACCTCCGGGCAGACAGCCGATAAAGACCGTTCACTACTACGACTCGGCTCGCCTACGCCTCTTTGGGTTTATGCGTGAGCAGATAGCGCAGGGTCGGCAGATTTATATTGTCTATCCGCTTATCAAGGAGTCGGAGAAGGCAGATTATGCCAACCTTGAAGAGGGCTTTGCAGCTATTGTTCAGGATTTTCCGCTACCAAAGTATCGTGTGTCGGCTTGCCACGGCAAGATGAAGCCGGAGGATAAGGAGGAGTCTATGCGCCAATTTAAGTGTGGTGAGGCGGATATACTTGTGGCTACATCTGTAATAGAGGTGGGTGTGGATGTGCCTAATGCAACGGTAATGGTCATAGAGTCGGCAGAGCGTTTTGGTCTTGCGCAGCTCCATCAGCTCAGAGGGCGTGTAGGTCGTGGTGCAAACCAATCGTACTGTATTCTGATGTCTGACGAGAAGCTGTCGAAGGAGTCGCGCACACGCCTTGAGGCTATGTGTGAAACTACAGACGGTTTCCGCCTTGCAGAGCTTGACCTGCAACTGCGTGGCGCAGGAGATATCAACGGCACACTACAGAGTGGCGAGGCGATAAGCCTTAAGATTGCCAATCCGGCTCTCGACAATCAGATACTTCAGGTGGCACAGCAGGCTGCTATCGGTCTGCTTACAATAGATTCATCTCTCTCAGAGCCGCAACACTATCCGCTCAGGGAGCTCAAGGCGCGTTATTCGACGGAGAAAGATATAGATTTTTCAAAAATATCGTAATATGGAGCAGATATTGCTCGTTATAACTATATGAGAAGATTATTTATAATACTGTTTTCACTCACCATATTACCACTCTCAGCGCAGGTCTATAGCGTTGGCGAGCGATTAGACTACCGCGTGGCTTATAAGGCTATGCTGGTGCCAAATACGGAGATGGCGACAGTCACGGTGCAGACAACTCTCGATACATTGCAGGGTAAGCCGGTCTATCGCGTTATGGGTTTGGGTAAGATTATGCCTGAGTATCGCTGGTTTTTCAACCTTGAGGATAGATATGACATCCTTGTCGATACCTTGACAAAGCGTACTGCCCGTTTTGAGAGCAATATTCGAGAGGGTGACTATACCTTCCGCAGCCACTACCGTTACGATTGGGACAGCCTTAAGGTGCATACTTGGGCGCAGAGCCGACAGAATGCTCCGCGAACAAAGAGTATGCAGCTTACAGAGCGTAGTATGGACCCCGTGTCGCTATACTTCAACCTCCGCTCGATAGATGCATCAACACTCAAAGAGGGTGAGCAACATAATCTCGAAATGGTGCTTGAGGATACAATCAGGGTACTGAAATTCAGACTCTTAGGGCGTGAGGTGTGTCGCGTGCCGCAGAAGGGTCGATTTAGAACAATCAAGCTCGCCTGTACGCTCGGAACAAGCGAGGGCTTCTCGTTTACAGATGGCTCGGAGTTCTTTATATGGATTACCGATGACAAGAATAAGTTCCCGCTACTGCTTGAGTCGCCTATACGAATAGGCAGTATCAGAGCCTATATTTCTGATTTTAAGGGATTAAAATACCCACTGGATAGTAAAATCAAATAAATTGACTACCTTTGCAGTCAAATTGAAGAGTTATGGATAATAATAAGTACGACTACGATTACGAAGACGACCGTTATGACGACTATGATCAGTCGGAGGCAGATGCCGCGGTCAAGAAATCTATTCGAGGTTACCGAGTAGTGATTGTCCTGCTTGCAGTTATTCTGGCAGGTATCTCGGCTCTATACTTCAACATAAATCGCCAGCAGCAGCGCGATTATGAGCTTCTGAGGGTTGATCGTGACTCTATTCAGAGTGACCTTTCACACCTGATTACCGAGTATGATAGTCTGAAGTTTACAAATGACACTATTGCAGCAAAGCTTGTTGAGGCAAATGAGATGATGGAGCAGCTCAAGCGCGAGCGTCGCTGGAACTATGCCAAGATTAAGGAGTACGAGAAGGAGGTTGGAACTCTGCGCAGTGTTATGCGTAACTACCTGAAGCAGATTGACTCGCTCAATAATCTCAATAAGAAGTTGGTTGCCGAGAATGTGACCTATCGTAAGGAGATCTCTACCGCACGCCTGCGTGCAGATGTTGCTGAGGAGAAGGCTTCGGAGCTTGAGAACAGAGTGCGTCAGGGAGCAGTGCTTCGCGCGCGTGATATAACTATGGTAGCCCTCAATGCCCGTGATAATGTGGTGTCGAGAATAAAGAATGCAGTTACGCTGCGTGTAGATTTTGCCATTTCGTCAAATGAGCTTGCAGCTCCGGGTAATAGAAAGGTCTATATGTGCATCAAGTCTCCGGATGGCTATCTGCTCACCTCGGAGAGTATGCCAACCTTTGAGTATCAGGGTATGAATGTCGGCTACTCGGCAGTTCGCGAGGTCGATTATCAGAATGAGGATGTAGATGTTAGTATCTACTATCGCGGAAGCGGCTTTACCGAGGGTCAGTACACTATCGAGATCTATACCGATGGTAATCTGATTGGCTCAGGCTCGGTCTCTATGCGATAAAGTGTAGGAATATGTTAGGGGCGTTGTCAAATAGCAGACAACGCCTTTTTTTGTACATTTAGTCGTATTTATACTACAATAGATATAAAAGGTTGTGGTGATAGAGTATATCACTTACATTTGCACTAAATCAATTAAACATCAATCAAAATGCACAATGTAGAACAACCAGAAATTGTAAGAATTGTAGAGAATCAGAGTACCGATGTTACGATGATTAGACTCTCGCGCTTGGCTGTCGGAATGGTATTCCGAGGTGTAAAAATCGTTCATCATAACGACCACTGTACAAAGATTAATCCAGGAATGTTGTTCCTCCTTGACCAAGGCGTTCACTATATCGAGCATCGGGCTGATGAGGATGGTTTTGAGCAGGTTGTATTCTACATTTCGGAGTCGGAGCTGCAAAATATCATTCTCAATCTGTCGAGTATCCACGCAGTAGATTGTCATAGCGCTCATAGCTGCGATGAGTGTCGTCACCATAATTTTGTTGTCGAGCGTCCTTCGGCAATGGTGGCAGACCTCTTTCGTGCGGTACATAACTCCTGCCGTCTCAAGGAGTTTCGTCAAGATAAGGTGACACATATGTTGAGACTTTCGGAACTTGTATATCAGATATTCAGTGGCGAGGATAGCTGTCTGCGTAGCCACCTTGCCGCAGGTGCTGATATGTATAATGCGCAGTTTGCCCGCCAAATCTATGACAGCATCTTTGCCGATACATCCATCGAGCGACTCGCCGAACAGACAAACCGCTCACTGACATCTTTCAAGAAGGAGTTCTATCGGCAATTTGATACTTCACCCCATAAATGGTTTGTCACTCAACGACTCGAGCGCGCCAAGATTCTTCTGCTATCTACCACTAAGACAATCTCTGAGATAGGTGCGGACTGTGCCTTTACCAATATCTCGCACTTTATCAAACTCTTCAAGAGCCGCTACCATACCACTCCGGCACTCTATCGCAAGCAGAATTATGCAAAAAAGTAAGAGAAAGCCCCCAAGGGTTTTACACCATTGGGGGCTAACTTTTTTCGCGATGCACAGTGTTAAAACAATCTGTGGGAGCTACTTTCAGGGATGTATGTAAAAGATGAGAGGATTTTGCCAAAGGAGCCGTCAATCATCTTGTCGTGAGATTTTCCTACACCTGTACAGACAACAGTAAAGAGGCTGTTGTGCAATAGCATTGCATAGATACGCTGAGCAACATTTTTGTTGTATGTAATATCGACATACTTTGCAGGTGTGGTATTAACATAACCATCCATAATAGGAGATACCTCTTTAACGGTGATTTTGCTACTGCCACTCATAATATTTTCTACAGTCTGATCGACAAATTTTTCGAGATAAATCTCAAGGCTTCGACTTGGTGATACACCTTGCTCTGGAGATACGGCAACTTTGGTTATATTCAACTGAAGAGGGAGACGATAGCCGGTTATCACAGTTGTAGTAGCATCTTTTGCCGGCATAATGTTCCAACCCTTTACATTGTGTAACTCTATACCGTCATAAAAGAAAGATTTAGACTTTTGAGCGTTGGCATCAACAGTAATGCAAGTTAATAATCCGCATAATAGGATGGAGAATAAAAATCTTTTCATAGTCACTATTGTAAAGAGTTAATCAAATCTAATACACTTTGGTTGTATCTTTTCAGTACTCGATCCCAAGCCTTGAAACACTCATCGTTTGTGCCACAATCGTTGCTGGCAATTTCTGACATCAGGCGTACTCGATAGCATATATTGTCCTGCCCGAGTCGCTCTTTGACCTCAATGCGTGTGCGCACTGTAACATAGGCAAATCGCTGTACCTCCCAAGAACTACGAATCCAACCGGCAGATTTGTCGCTGATTTCGAGATTTGGGAATAGGTCTGAGATAGTGATGATAAGTCTTTTCCATACCTCGTCTTTGTTCAAATCAGGGCGAACATTAACAGTCATATTTTTGTTAGCAAGGTCGCTACTTACTTCAGATGCAGAGAAAGACTCATCCTCCTCAAGGTTGAAAGTAAGGGTGTTTCGTTTGTCAGATTTGTACACGCGCACGGTGCGGTCGATATAGCCCGGAGCTGTCAGCCTGAGCATTACATAGTCTTGTTTTTTCATTGTAAGGGTGTATGAACCCTCTCCTACCTATGCACCGTTCAAAATAATCTTTGCGTTGTCGGGAACTACATTGATGGTTTTTGCTCCACGCTGTCCGAATAGTTGAGCAGATGCTGATGTGGATAATCCCAACAAGATAAATAGTAATAAAATACTCTTCTTCATAATTAGAATATGTTTAGTGATTATATTTGATTACAAAGGTAGTGAGTGAATATCTAAAAGAGGGGAGGGTGTGCGTCGATTAAAGTGGACAGTTGTGTTGATTTTTTTGACACTCACAGATGTAGTCGTCAGATAGAAGTGCGAAGAGATTGACATTTAGAGCCATTGATACTCTGTGAATGAGCGCGCTATCAAGGCTTGCGCGCTCGAATATGTCGTAAATGTTGCTCCTCCCGCAGCAGATTTTGCGAGCAAGCCAAGTAGGGGTTCGTTCCTGCCTACGAAGTTCGTCCCTAATAAAGTTCCCTAAGTGGACCATTGCAGTCGCATTACTTAGCTATTTGAATAGCTTGCATATCAACCCATTATGCGAAATTTTACAAAAAGATAGCGCAGGGTTGAAATTTCATTTCGCCAAGCAGGTCTTAGGATACCATAGTGTTAAAATGAACAACAACCTTGCGCCGTATCCATAGTGGATATGACGAAAGATGTCGTCTGCTTACTCTTTAACACTATTCGAATTTCCTAAGTTCGCTTGGCAAGAATAAACTTACGCTTCCGTAGTTATGTATGTATGATGCAAATGTAGAGAAATTATTGCAAAAAAACAATATCCCCATTAGAAAACATCTAATGGGGATAGAACTAAATTTGAGTGTCTGTTACTTGTCTTTGCGCTTCTCGATTTGGCGTTTGATAACATCCAGAGCCTCGTCAATCGCCTCCTCAAAGGTGCGAGCGCGCTGCTCGGTAAGTATGTCTCCGCCCGGAATGTGAAGTGTTACAAGTGCGACTTTATTTCCTTTCTCATCATCTTTTTCAAGCTTCAGAACTACATCTACGCCGCTCGGACGGTCTGCAAAACGCTCCAGTCGCGACATCTTTTTCTCAATAAACTCGACCAACTGCTTGCTGGCATCGAATTTTAACGATTGAATGTTAATCTCCATAACTGTATATTTTATGGTTAAGGGGGTTCGCTTCATTACGAATTTACCCCGATAATTTCTATTTGTGCGGGTGTGCCTTGTCGTAAACCGACAGCAGCTGCCCGATGCTGTTGTGGGTATAGTGCTGTGTTGTGCTGAGTGAACTATGACCCATCAACTCCTGTATTTCACGCATATCTGCACCCTTGCCTAACAGATGCGTTGCAAATGTGTGGCGCAAAATATGCGGGGATTTTCGCCCCTGAACATTGGCTGCCATCATCTCCTGACGCACAACTCGTTGAACGGTTGAGCGAGAGAGTGGTTTGCCTGTTGTGCCTACAATCAACTTATCTGCTGCAGTAAGCTCAATGCCGCACCTGCGACAAAACTCTACATAGACTTCGACTCTGCTTACAAGCTCCGGCAGTAGCGGCACTAATCTATCCTTATCGCCCTTACCGTGAATCTTTACAGAGCCATTTGTAATATCCCCCAGCTTTATGTCGAGTAACTCAGCAAGTCGTATGCCGCAACCATAGAGCAGAGAGATAATAAGGCTGTTTCGCACCTGCTTGAACTCTTGGCTATACTTCTGCTCGCGGGTACTCTCCAACAGCTCATCCATACGGCTTTGCGGAACAAACTGCGGTAATACCTTGGGGGTTTTCAAAGAACTTATACGCTTTGTTATATCCTTCTCTACAACACCTATGCGGCGAAGATAAGAGAATAGACTCTTTATAGAGGATAGCTCTCTATTCATCGATGCCGCAGAGAGTTCTGCTGTGTCGAGCCTATATATTATCCAATCTCTAATATCCTCCGCACTGACCTTTGTGGCGTCAAACTTATCTAAACCAATGCGGTCATTAAACCACTCGGCAAAGCCTAAAACATCCCTCTTGTAGTTTCGTACCGTAAGCTCAGAGTAGCGTTTTCCCGACTCAATATATTCGATAAAACGGTTAATCATAGGCTGTTGGCATCTATCGGTGCATCTACATACCCTGCACCGCTAACAAAGATAAGAAAACTTTTTTGAAATCCCAAATTTTTAGAATGTAAATTTCACTTGCAGGTAGTATGTTCGCGGATAGGCATAGAGCAGATATGAAGGTCGCAACTCCGATTGAAAATCCTGCCACAAGTAGCGTTTGTTGATGCGCGAGGTCTCATATCCGCGATATACTATGTTGTTATTGCCCAAAATATTGTTTACTGCAAGGAAAACAGAGATGCGTGAGCGAGGGTGTCTGTCTATAAATCGAGGTGCGGCTGTTGAGATATACTCTCGACGGTCAAAGCGGTTGAGATAGAAACTCTTTGATAGGGTAAGGTTTACAGCAAAGGCATTACCGAGCCTCTGCTGGGATATAAATTGTTCTCTAACCTCTTTGGTGGCAGTGTGTGAGAGTATATCTTCTGTGCGGCGGATAAGTGATGGCATATAGTATCTCAGAGCGTGGTACTCAGCCTCGATAGCGGCTCTCCAACCGCGATTGTGATAGCCTACTTGAGCGATAGATGTGATTTGCGGGGTGGTGCCTGTATTGAGCCCCTTTGCTGCTGTAACCCTCTCTGTTGAGAGCAGAGAGTTGTCTGTGTCGGCATAAACAGTTATTGTGGGCGCGCCGGTATAGCAATATTTGCCAAAAGATGCTGCCAAAGCCGCCTGCCAATGGTATGCAAAGTCGTAGTGAGCCTCCGCCTCAACGCCGGCAGCGATGGTCGAAATATTGTCTGTAACAACATCGGAGAAGGTCGAATAGGCGTCGTGGTAGAGGTGCGCAACCTCGTGCATATCGTTGTTGTAGTTGGCAAAAATCTGAGCCTTGAGCGCGAGTTTGTGTAGCTTTAGACTGTATCCTGCCGTGAATGTATATCTTGTTGCAAGGTTGGGATTATCAATCGGACGATTGTTGTACTCTGTCTGCAAAAACTCCATCTGCGGCTCTGCCTCGACGGCTGTTGCAGAGAGTGAGCCGAAAATGGTTTGCTGTGGAGAGATGTAGAACTTTGCCTCGCCACTAAGGCTCCACGGAGCATAACCCAAGACTCTTGAGCGACCGAGTGAAGAGTTGGCAAAAATCTCCTTCTGAAAAAATCCCACTCGTGAGACCCATTGCGCTCCAACCTCTGCCGAAGATAGCAAGGAGAGGCGATTTTTGTGGTACTCTACAGCGGCGAAGAGCTTTGTGACGATATTGTCGAGGGCATAGTCGTAGCTGTAACGATCTGCTACTCCGACTTTGCGCCCCGGGTGTTGCATATCGTTGTTTAGCGAGTTGAAGAGGGTCTTGTCATCGACTAAAAAGTAGTCAATATCTGTAAATTCATTTGAGCCTAACAGGTCTGTTATCTGCTTGAAGTGGCGATTGTGCGAGAAGAGGGCTTTAGCTCCATAGTAGAGTTTAAGAGCATCGTTTACACGGCTTTGCATAATGGCACAAAGTTGTGTATCTGCGGTGCGCGTTACACGGTCGCTTGTCAGATATATCGACTCGGGAAAAAGGCGGTTTGTCTGACAGAGCCCATCAAAATCTATTTGTGTATATCGGCTGTCGTTCTCAACCCAGCTCTGTGTTACTGCCGCAATATCCATAGGGTGGTCGTAGTAGCTGGGCAGATAGCGATAGTTGTCGGGCAGAGGGGTCTGTGTGTTGAGCCAATCTATCGAGCCTCGGGCTGTTTGCCCTGCTGTAAGAGCTAAAGAGAGGGTTATATCGCTCCGCTCGGTCAGCTCTCTGTTATATGAGCCGACAAGTGTAGGGAGCAGTGATTTAGAGAGGTTTGCACTGCGGACTTTGCCAGCCTGATAACCCCAAGAGGGGTTGTAGTAGTGGTTGCCCGTCAGGGTAAAAGCCTCATTGACCGAGGCTTTGCGTGTTGCCCGCTCGGAAGGGGTAAAAAGGAGCAGTAGCGATAGTGAGTTTAGAGAGTCAGGCTTGTATGTTGCCGATGCAGATATTGAAGCCTCTGAGGTAAATACACCCTGAATGTGCGAGTCCCGACCACCGCGTATGTAGATGTCGGAGCAGAGCGACCACTTCTCGGATAGTTGGTGTGCCGTAGATAGTGTCACTCCGCCGAGATATGAGCGGGTTGTGAGGTTTACGCCTACGCTTGTCTGATTGTTTGCTATTGCTCCAACAGATATGTAGTCTGAGTGCAAATCAGCACCTTCGTATCTCTCAAATGCAAGGCGCGCAAGGCGGCTATCTCCAATTTTGGGAATGGTTATGCCGTTAAAAATCAATCTTCTGTCATAGTATCCAACACCATATCGGTTGCATACCACAACAGAAGATTTATCAAACAGACTGCGATACCACAGCTCTGTGCTGTTTGTTATCACAACTGTATCAGCATCTTCCTCTTCGAGCTTCTCGTCACTTACAATCGGCTCGTAGAGCTTGTAGTAGCGATAGTCATCTGTCTGCTGTGCTGTCACCACACCATAGAGTAACAGCATACAGACAAATATGACATCTCGAGACCTCATCTACTCAACAATAATCTCTGCAAGCATAAAGTAGTGGTCAGATGGATAGACCTCGCCACGGTGGTCTGTCAGCACCTGACAACTCAGAGCCTTTGCAGCACCCTTTGTCAGTATATAGTCGATACGCGCGCCCGGCTTAGGGTGATTTTTGCCCTTAAAAGCGTGAGCTGTACGACCATACTCGACGCCATTGTGCAGAGCATCATAACAGTCTGTCCAACCATTTGTGGTGAAGTGTATCACCTGCTCATCGCTCTTGCGAGAGTTAAAGTCGGCACAGATAATCTGCGGGAAATCCTCCTGATACTGCGCAGCCTCACGAACAATGAGCTTTGCCTGATTTACCTTCGCCTCTTTTGACTTATGGTCGAGATGAATATCTATCAGACGCAACTGCTTTCCGCTCTTCTTATCAATAACTCTCACCCAATTTGCGTGGCGGGCGCGGTTGGTATTCCAACTGATGCTGCCGGCAATTACAGGGTCGTCAGAGAGCCAATAGCAACCGGCAGAGACCAGCTCATAGCGATCTTTGCGCAGGAAAATGACATTCTTGCCGATAAGGTGATAACCCTCAGTATAGGGGTCCATCTCGGGACCCTCGAAACCAAAGGCGAAGTACTCTTTCAACTCCTTTTTGCAGTAAGCATAAGAGTCGTATATAACCTCCTGCATCATAACCACATCGGGCTTGTAGCTGCGAATGACATCTATCATATACTCCTTGCGGTTATCCCACTCATTTGGGGTATTAGCATCATCCGCAAGTCCTGTAATGCGGATATTGGCACTCATCACTCTATGAATCGGTGTTGCCGGCTTTTTTGCCTCCGCAACCCCGAAAAGAGCGATAGAGATGATAAATAACAGAATTTTTTTCATCTTCTAACCAAGATAACCACCGTTTTCCAACAGTGCAGTTTGTACTCGCTTTACATCAACTGCCGAGGGATTAACACCATCCTCAACAGCTATTCGTGCTGCTGTACCCGCAGCCTCGCCCATAGCCATAACAGTTGACATTACGCGCGTTGCAGCCATCGCTCCGTGGTCCATAGATGAGCAACGACCGGCAACCAATAGACCCTCGATTGTAGCAGGGACAAGGGTGCGATATGGAATGTCATACGAGCCTTTGCAGTAGATAAGTGTGCAGTCGCCACCAACCTCGTGATGAAGGTCAATAGGGTAGCTTGCAACAGCAATTACATCATCTGCCTTGCGAGCCTCAAGTAAGTCTTCACTTGTAAGGACATACTTACCGACTATTACGCGCGTCTCGCGGATACCTGTAAATGGAGGCACGGTCTCAATCCACGCATTCTCAAAGCCCGGGATATACTCGATAAGGTAGCGAGCCACATCGTACATCTGTCGGCGACACTCCCTCTCAACGGCTGTGTAGCTTGCCGGGTCAGTCGCATCACCACCCGATACACGAGTCATATTTACCCACAGCTCGTCATCCTTAAGACCTGTCATAAAGATTGTGCGGGCAACGGTAATATTAAAACCCTTTGAGATAGCATCAGCGAGCTGCTTGCGGTAGCCTACCATTGTAAAGTTTCCCTCATGGAACTGCTCCGGTGGCATTATATCCATACCGTACTCGTCAGAGTGGTTTACAACATTGTCGCGTACCTTATCTATATCTACACCGCGCATAGAGAACATAAGGGTTGGTGGTTGCATACGACCCTCCTTGTCGCCCTTATTGCACTCAACACCCGCGCGGAAAGCCACATCGCCATCGCCAGAGCAGTCGATAACCGTCTTTGCAAGTATAGCCTCACGACCTGCCTTGCTCTCGATAATCACACCCTTGACAGTGCCATTCTCGACAATAGTATCGACAACATTGACATACATAAGTACCTTTACGCCACACTCATCCATAATCTCCCACGCGAGGGTCTTTACAGCCTCCGGATCGACCATTGTAAGTGAGATGTGGAGCTTGCAACGCTTATGACCTGTCGCCTTGCCACGCTGTTGCAGACGCTCTACAAAGCGACCTGTAGCACCCTTGATAATCTGGTTGCCATCCTTGTCGAGCATTGACAGAATAGGTAGTCCCAAAGTTAAGTTGCCTCCCAAGAATCCGCGTTGCTCAAGCAGCATAACCTCTGTTTTACCACCCTTTGCAGCAGCCTCTGCCGCCATAATGCCGGCAGGACCGCCTCCTACAACGAGAATATCAACCTCGGCACGCACTTTTACTTCGCGTGCCGGTTCAAAATATGTCTTCATAATCTTAGAAGTTGTTTAATTTTTGTTTGCGAAATTATTTTAGACAACTTCTTATCCTAAAAATGCACCATTCTCAAGCAGTGCCTGCTGAACCTTTGCTACATCTACGCCGCTAACCTCAACGCCGTCGGCAATAGCAATTCGCGCTGCAACACCCGCAGCCTCGCCAAGAGCCATACAGGTACTCATAACGCGCGTTGCAGCCATAGCCTCGTGGTCCATAGCCGAGCAACGACCTGCTACCAGCAGACCCTCAATAGTCTGTGGTACAAGCACACCATAAGGAATCTGATATGCATCCTCACAGAAGAGCATTGTGCAGTCACCACCCTTTGCGTGGTGAATATCGACAGGGTAACCGGCAACGGCAATAGCATCCTCAAACGGCTTCTGCTCAAGAATATCCTGCGCTGTCATAACATACTTGCCGACAATCACACGGCTCTCACGAATACCCATAAATGCAGCTGCGCGCTCAAGCCAAGCACTCTCAAAGCCCGGAACAAAGTCCCTCAGATATGCCATAACATCGTACATCTGCTTTCGAGCATCGTGCTCTCCCTGTGTGTAGCTTACAGGGTCTGTCGAATCTACACCTGAAACACGGGTCATATTTACCCAAATCTCGTCGTCACGCAGACCTGTAATGAGAATTGTTCGAGATACAGGAACATTGTAGCCCTTCTGCTGAGCCTCAGCAATTCTACCACGCAGACCGACAGTGATAAACTTCTTCTTGCGGAATTGTGATGTCGGCATAACATCCATATCATACTTCTCTGGCTCATTGCAGATAGCATCGCGCAACTTCTGCACCTCTACACCGCGCATAAGGAACATAAGGGTTGGAGGCTGCATACCGCCATTTTCATCACCCTTGTTGCACTCAACACCTGCACGGAAGGCAACATCGCCGTCGCCTGTACAGTCGATAACTGTCTTTGCGAGGATGACCTCACGACCGGCTTTACTCTCGATAATTACACCCTTAACCTTGCCATTCTCTACAATCGTATCGGCAACAAAGACATAGAGCAGTACCTCTACACCTGCATCGTCCATCATCTCCCAAGCAACAGTTTTAACCTGATCAGGATCGACAAGGGTAAAGGACATATGATTCTTACAAGGGTAGTGCACACTTGCTGCGTTCTTTGCCCACATACGGTCGATAAACTTCTGCGCAGCACCCTTTATAACCTGATTCCCTTTAGGACCGAGGTAGGAGAGAATAGGCAGACCGATAGTGAGGTTTCCACCCATATAACCACGCTGCTCGATGAGCATAACCTTCAAACTCTTGTCTTTTGCCGCAGCCTCAGCAGCCATCATTCCGGCAGGACCACCTCCTACAACCAAAACATCAACTTCTGCACGCACCTTAAGTTCGCGTGCCGGCTCCATAATAGTTTTCATCTTTGTATATGTTTTAAATTAGACTCTCTGTAAATTTGCCCGCTGCACGATAGAGCTCGTGACGCTTCTGAAGTAATTCTCGACGCTCGCTGTTTGGACTGTAAGTTCTTATAATAGGGCGACAAAGTGCCTGCTGTGCAGCCTCGATTGTAGGATATAGCCCTGCAACAACCGATGCACAGATAGCCGAGCCGAGGGCACACGACTGCTTGCACTCCGAAACATGAATATCTTTGCCAATGGCATCTGCGAGCATCTGCATCACAAATGGAGATTTCTGAGAGATGCCACCTACGCCGATAAATGAATCAAAGACAATATCTCTCTCTGCAAGATGATCGACAATGGTCTTCATAGCCAATGCCGTAGCCTCAACAATGGCATAGTAGAGTTCCGGTGCGGTTGTAGATAGTTTCAGACCCATCAGTGAGCCCCACAACAGCTGATTTGGCTCCGGAGAGCGGCGACCGTTAAACCAATCGGTAGCAAACGGTGCATCGAGGCGTGGGGTTATCTTTGCAGCATCCTCACCGAGCTTAACAAGGATATTATCCAACACCTCATCTACAAGAGTTTTACGAGTCTCAGGGTCAATCTTCTCGCTCTTTGCAAGAATCTCTACCGTAGGATAGGCGAGTGTTCGTCGCAACCACGCGTAGGCGTCTCCAAATGCCGAGAGTCCAACCTCAAAGCCCACAAGTCCGGGGATAATACAGCTCTCTGCCTGACCAAATACGCCATCTATAATTCTGCCACCCAAAACCTCGCTCGGGATAACAAACATACAGCAACCTGAAGTTCCGAGGTTAATCATTGCACGCTTATAAGCCACACCTGCACCGATAGCTCCCTGATGTGAATCGACATTACCGCAGCCGATAACAACATCGCAGCTTAGACCCAACTCGGCAGCAAGCGCACTGCTGATTTTACCGTAAGGCTTATCACAAGTATATTTATTGGCATTTAGAGTTCGCAAAATCGGCACAAGTGCAGGGTCGAGAGCCTCGAAGAAACTCTCCGGTGGGAAACCACCCCAATCCTCACGCCAAAACATCTTCTGCGCAGCGTTACAATGACCCATTCGAGCCACCTTTGGGTCTGTTGTACCTGTGAGTGTCGCACAGATAAAGTCGCTACACTCAATTACCGAGCGGGCATCACGACGCATATCTGAATTTGTTCCGAGCAGATGCATAACTTTTGCCCAAAAACACTCGGCAGAGTAGTGGTAGCCCGAAACCTGAGTATAGTCTGTTTGGCTGTTATGGCACGCCTGTTCGATAGCGGCTGCCTCGGCAACGCCGGTGTGATCTTTCCAGAGGACAAACATCGCATCCGGATTATCTTTGTACTGCTCCTTGAGTGAGAGAGGCTGGAGATTTTCATCTGTCAAACAAGGGGTACTTGCCGTAGTATCGACAGATATTGCGCGGACATAAGGTGCTATATCCTGATTGTTGTCAAGCACTCCGTGCAGAACACTCTTCAGAGCCTCGATATAGTCTAAAGGGTGCTGACGAAAGCGACTCTCAAGGGCATCGCAGAACTCTCCGCGTGACCAACGGGTGTAGTTATGAACTGCCTCGGCAATCTGTTCGCCTGTGTGGGCATTGACAAGTACGGCACGAGCCGAGTCTGTACCGTAGTCCAGACCAATTACAAAATCCTTCATACTATTTCATATTTTTTGAGAACGCTTTTGGACGCACCATAGTCTCCGTATATGTACGACCGAAAGAGTCTGTAACACTAATCTCAAGGGTTGTATCGGCAGCAGAGGCTACTACATGGAACATATGAGCAGTGGTCTCGGCTGTGAACATATTCTTTTTCAAATCTCTACGCCATACACTCTTTGGAATACAGTAGGCAACCGTATATTGCGGATTCTCCATCGGCTCGTGTACCACCTCAAGAGGTTTTCCGTTCTCTGTAACTGTAATCTTCCAATCGGGAGCCCAATCCCAAATGTGGATTGATACACGATTATCGCCAATAGTGGCAAAGTCGGTACGCTTGCTGTTATTCTCAATAAATACGCGCATCTCGCCATTTGTGCGGTAGTAGTCGCGTACCGTATTCATATCAAAAGCACGGAACTGACGCTCTGCACCGCAGTCAATAGATGTGAAGTACCACTCTATATCCTTACCATTGACAGGGAATACGGTAAAACCTGCCGGCGAGCCATCCGGAGCCAAATGTGGACCTCCATGAGCGGCTGTAAACCACCAAGCACCGCATATTGCACTGACATTATGGTCGATAGTGTTTGCAAGTTGAGGATATGCAGTAGCCTGATTGCAGTGTGTTGTGATAAGTTTGTGTGTATGACCGGTCAGGTAGTGTACATTTTCAAACTCCTCAAAGGCTGACGAGAAGTAGAGTGCCGGAGGGAGTGTTCGCTTGCCCTTACTGTCGTGGAAGTAGCTGTACAGCTCCGTAGAGTTGTGCTCAGAGAGCATACGATATACAGGGCAGTGCATACCCACTACAATCGGAGTACTCTTATCCTCAACCATTGCCAAATCTTTTCTGAGCCACTCCATCTGCTCCTCAGTAACAATGTGGTCATAGTTGCGCGCACCTGCCATATTCTTACCCTTTTTCATCTTTGGGGTCTTTTCGTTACGGTAGCGCAGGTTGTCGAGCATAATGTAGTGTACATCGCCGATATTGAAAGAGTAGTAGGTCGGACCAAAGACCTTACGATAGGCTTTTGTTGCGTTGAAGTCGGTATTCTCGTCCGGCTCTGTTGCCCCGTCGTTATCGTGGTTACCCATTGTATGGAATATCGGAGTCGGATAGCCAATCTTCTTTATCGTATTACGGAAATCCTTGATATCGAACAGATAGTCATACCAAAACAGGTCAAAACTGCTATCTCCCATACACATAGTATATACAGGTATGCCCTCTTTGCGATACTTCTCAACCTCTGCACGAAGGCGTGGCATTACATTGTTCTCCAACTGCGCAAGATCGTCCATTTGGTTTGCCAGATGTATATCGGTGATGGCAAGCATAATATGGCGGTGGTTATCAACCTTGCGCAGCTCAAAGTCGTGACGCTCGGCTGTTGCCGTATCGCCTGTCAGAGCAGCCCAATATTGAGGCTGAACATCCCCTGCCGCAACAACAGCCTCATAACCACTCGGGATAGTTATAAAGACATTGCCATTGCGCTTCTGCGACACAAGATTATAGACACCGCGCTTGTCTGTCTTGACGATGTTGTATCCGTCTGATACAGCTACACCCTCAACAGGAGTGCCGTTACACTCAACAACGCCATAGATATTGGCTCCCTTCTTTGGCTTTGCCGGAAGAGTAGAGTTGAATGTGCTCTGAGCCATAACGGCTGTGGTTATGGCAAGAGAGAGAATTAAGATTAGTGTTCGTTTCATATAGGTAAGGTTATTCGATATTTACAGAGAATGGTTTTGGTCGCTCCATAGTTTGATGATAGATGTTGCCAAAACTATCGGTAACAGTCACCTCGACTGTCGATGTTGGCGATGAGGCTACAGCGTGGAACATATGAGGGTGTCTAACCTTTTTTTTGCGAGATTCGGAACCTAAATCAAGCATCCACAGACTCTTTGGTACCTCGTATGAGAGCATATACTGCGGATTCTCGGCTTTCTTGCGGACAATCTCCAACTCTTTGCCATTTTCGGTTACCTTAATCTTCCAATCGGGTGCCCAATCCCATACATTTATCATTATGGCATTATCCTTTTTGAAGTTGGCATAGTTTGTACGCTTTGGGAAGTGGTCAAAAAAGACCTTTAACTCGCCTGAAGATTTGAAGTAGTCGCGTACGGTGTTCATATCGAAACAGCGGAATTGGGTAGCAGCATCAAACTCTGTAGCCTTGAAGTACCACTCTATATCCGTATTGTCAATCTTGAAAATCTTACAACCTGCAGGCTCACCGGTCACTGCTATCTGCGGACCACCAAAGGCTGATGTATGCCAACGAGTACCCGATACGGCAGCGATAGTATGCTCTGTGATGTTTGCAATATCAGGCTGCGCACTATCTCTATAGCCGTAGCAGCAACGATTACGATGTGTATGACCCGAAAGGATGTGTACAGTCGAAAAATCCTTCAATAATACTGTCAGCTCAGCCTTCTGCTCGGCAGGTAGGCGACACTCTACCGCGCCATCCATCTGGTCAACATAGCGGAAAATCGGGCTGTGAACACCAATAACGATAGGCGTTGTCTTATCTGTTACTGTTGCCAAGTCCTTTGCCAACCAATCAATCTGCTCGCGTGTAAGAGCGGTGGTGTGGTTACGAGCTCCGACAATACCTTTACCCCTCTTTGCATTAGCCAAAGGCTCGTTGAGATAGACCATATCATCAAGCATGATATAGTGTACCTTTCCGAGGTTAAAAGAGTAGTATGTCGGACCAAATGCCTTGCGATACTTTGCTGCAGCGTTAAAATCTGTATTCTCATCATAAGGGGTTGCACCATCGTTATCGTGGTTACCCATTGTGTTGAAGAACGGTGTCGGATACTTTACCTCGGCAAGGGTGCGGCGGAAGTCGCCAATATCATATAGGTAGTCATACCAATATATATCAAAGCTATTGTCGCCCATTGAGAGGGTATATACAGGTATGCCCTTGCTGCGATACTGCTCAATCTCGGCTGTCAGATTGGCAACAAAACTATCTCTAAAAGTCTGTACATCATTAAGTCTGTTTGCAAGATGTATATCTGCCACGGCAACAATGATGTGATTGTCGTTATTTACAGCCTTTAGCGCAAAGTCGTGACGCTCGGCTGTTTGTGGCTCTGCGGAGAGCTCTGCCCAGAACTGTGGAACAACATCATCGCCCTCTGTCAGAGCCTCATATCCGCGAGGAATAGAGATAAAAACATTACCATTCTGCTTTTGGGAGGCAATGTTATACACACCGTGCTTGTCGGTCTTGACAACGCTATATCCGTCTGAGACCACAACTCCCTCGACAGGTGCTCCGTTGCACTCTACAACACCATAGATTGTCGCCCCCTTCTTTGGCTTTGCTTTGAGTGAAGAGATAAATGTACTCTGTGCCGACACGGTTACGGCAGTAAAGAGCAGGATTAGCAGGTTTAAGGTTCTTCGCATTATGGTTATCTGTTTAGTTGTTTACTCTTACGGCTCGCTGTACACCCTTTATTCGCATAATTGCGTGCAGAAGCATATCCACAACCGATGTTGAAGGCACTTCGACACTTATCGTTCCCACACCCGTTCCGTCGCCTCGAGAAGAGAGGTTTATTGTTCGGATGTTGAGCTTCAAATCGCGGCTTACAACCTCGGTAATTTGGTTTACAACACCCGCAGAGTCCTGTATTGTTATGGCAATAGTTACGCGGAAAGAGCCTTGAGCCTGCTCTCGCCACTTAGCCTCCATAATTCTATACGGGTAGTTCCTGCGGATATGTTTTGCATTCGGGCAGTCCGTACGGTGGATAGTAATGCCGGCATTGATAGTCACAAAGCCGAAGATGTCATCTCCCTTAATCGGGTTACAACACTTGGCAAGTTTATAGACTATATTGTTAATACCCTCGTCGATAACAAGGGCATCAGACGATGTACTCTTTGTCGGTTGCTGCGACTCCCTGCGAGCACGCTCTGCCGCCGCCTCTGCTGCACGACGCTCCTCATCAGCCTCACCCGAGAGCCAGCGGGTTATAAGCTCCTTGACAACGGCAAGGTCTATCTTCTCTGTCGCAATAAGCTCATAGAGGGCAGTACCTGTACGCTGCTTGTAGTATTTGCACAGATAAGCCACCACCTCATCAATACTCTTTGATGTGAGTTTCCAATTCTTTAGCTTGCGCTCAAGCTCCTCACGACCGAGTTTGGCATTCTTAGCCTGCTCCTCACGGATGAAGGCTTTAATTCGCTGTCGAGCCTTTGTAGTGACTACAAAGTTGAGCCAATCGGCTTTTGGTTGCTGATTTTTCTGCGAGAGAATCTCTACAATATCTCCATTTTTGAGCTGCTCACGAATTGGCACAGCCTTGCCGTTTACCTTACCGCCCGAGCAGGTTGAGCCGAGGTTTGTATGGATGTCAAAGGCAAAGTCGAGCAGGGTAGCACCCTCCGGCAACTTGCGAATATCGCCATTCGGGGTAAAGACAAATATCTCACCCGATGCCGGCTTGGCATCAAAACGCTCGGCAATATCCTCTTTAGTCTCATCCATCAGCTCACGCAGTCGCTGCAACCACTGCTCTGATGTCTGCGCACCCTGATTGACACCCTTGTATCTCCAATGTGCCGCAATACCCAACTCGGCAACATCGTCCATGCGCTCTGTGCGAATCTGTATCTCGACCCACTTACCGTCGCCTGCCGATACGGTAGTATGGAGGCTCTCATAACCGTTGGACTTCGGAATTGTAATCCAGTCACGCATACGGTCGGTATTTGGGGTGTAGAAGTCGCTTACGATAGAATATACTACCCAACATTGAGCCTTCTCCTGCTCCTTTGGACAGTCGATAATGATACGCAACGCAAAAATATCATAGACACCCTCAAAAGGTACCTGCTGTTTGCGCATCTTGTTCCATATTGAATAGACCGACTTGGTGCGGCTCTTGATATGATACTTTATGCCGGCAGCATCAAGAGCTTTGCGAATAGGCTCTAAGAATCGCTCGATAAAGGCAAGTCGCTCCTGCTCGCTCTCGGCAAGTTTGCCTGTAATATGTCGATAGCTCTCCGGCTCAAGTTGCGAGAGTGCCAAATCCTCCAACTCGCTCTTAATATTGTACAGACCGAGCTTGTGGGCAATCTGCGCGTAGAGATTCATACTCTCCCAACTCTTCTTCTCCCGTTTTGCCTTGGGGAAGATAGCAATTGAGCGCATAACCTCCAATCGGTCGGCAAGTTTTATCAAAATCACGCGTGGGTCTTCGGAGTAGGCGACAATCATATCGCGGAAAGATGACGCCTGCTCTTTGTGGGTGTTGAATTGCAACTCGGAGATATTTGCAAGTCCGCTAACAATGCCCACAACCTCCTCTCCGAA
Organism: Alistipes sp.; assembly: GCA_017474235.1. Taxonomy (GTDB): domain Bacteria; phylum Bacteroidota; class Bacteroidia; order Bacteroidales; family Rikenellaceae; genus Alistipes. The sequence goes on from JAFVIB010000004.1 coordinate 172,954, forward strand.
CTTATCTTTACACTCGTCAAGCAGGTTGTCTAAAAGTTGCTCATCATCACTCTTGGCTGCAATGCGGATAACATCGTGGATAATCGCAGAGACTGTCGAGTTTCTACCCAAACCAACCTCTGTAGCCACTATATTAGCCACTCCTACGGCGTGGTCGAGCATAGGGCTGCCATCATATCGGTTGTGACCTTGCAGATGGCTGTCGGCAAACTGTAGTGCGCTATCGACCATCTGTTGTGTCACAACAGAGAACATTCCGGCTATTGTCTTGCGAAAATCGGCATATCTGTCTAAAACATTACTCATCTCTTAACCCTTTCTAACTATATATAGGTGGTCGCATCCGAAACTATAGAGGGTGCGAGCATAATCTGAAAACTCTGCTGCATAATCTATCTCTTCAGCCTCGAAGCCCGCAGCTCTGAGCCTCTCGAGGTAATCTTTACCGTAAACTCGACGATGATCATACTGTCCGAAAAGCTCTGCACGCTGCTTTGGGTCTGTTATTGTGTCATCCTCGAAGGTTGTCTCGCGTGAATAGTCTATCGGTGCAAGCATCACTCCGATACCGCCATTGCGCATTATGCGGTACATCTCTTGCAGAGCCTTATAGTCACTCTCTACATGCTCTAACAGGTGGTTGCAGATGATAATATCTACGCTGTTATCCTCCATCGGGATACTCTGCACATCGAAGTGCATATCTGCAAGAGGACTCTCAAGGTCGGCAGTGATGTAGTTCTGCGGTTTGGTTATGTATATCTTCTTAAATTGCCGCATCAGGCAGACCTCGGGAGCAATGTGCAGTATTGTAGATAGACTCTTAATCTTCTCTCGTTCTGCGTCGTTGTTCATCAGGTAAAACCACAGCAGGCGATGACGCTCTAATGACAGACACTTCGGACACAGCGCATCCTCGCGCACCTTGCCATATCCGTAGGGGAGAAACTTGCGCCTCTCACAGCCGCAAATCGGGCATCTTCGACCCTTGCCTATATAGAATAACCCCAATATAGGCACAGCCCACTCTGCCACACGCTGAAGCGCAGGGCGTGGAATGGTGTTTAGCACCCAACGGATTGTTTTACCTACAAAACGCATTATTCAAACAATTTCTCTACACTGCTCTCTGTCTTGCGCAACTTTGTTCGGCAGAGTGCAATTAGTTCTGAAGCCCGTTTAACCATTGTGGTCAGGCTCTCTATATCACAGTCGGCATTTTGGAGTGTTGAGATTATTTTCTCAATCTCTGCCATAGCCTCGCTGTATGAAATATCAACCTTCTTTGCCATTCTTTTCGACTATTTTGGCTCTTATACTGCCATCAACAACCTCTATTGTAATATCCTCTCCAACCTCTACGCCATCTATTGTGCGAATAACCCCTGCACTACCTCTTGCCACGGCAAAGCCGAGATTTAGCAACCTTGACGGTGCAAAGTTATCTATCAGCAGAGCATAGCGGTCCAACTTCTCGCTTTGGTGTATGAGAAACATCTCCGTAACCCTTCGCAGCTGCTCACTATAACGCTCTATACGCAACTGCGCGTTGTAGCTCGCCTTGCGGCAACTGTCGCGTAACATCAGAGCTGCATACTCCAATTGGCTGTCAAACCTCTCGGCTGTCGCGCATATCCACGCAGCAACTGCCGTAGGGGTCTTTAGCGGAACTGCTGCCACCATATCGACAATGCTTATATCCTTGTCGTGCCCGATGCCTGTCAGCACAGGTAGCGGGAATTGTGCCACACAGAGCGATGTGAGATAGGAGTTAAAGCACTCCAAGTCGGATGTCGAGCCTCCTCCGCGGATTATCGCCACAGCGTCAAACTCATCACTCCTCTCTGCTACTGCTGTAAGAGCCGCTACAACACTCTCTTCACACCCCTCGCCCTGCATCGTCGCCTCAAAGAGGGTCGTTGTGATACGGTATGGCGAAGAGGCTATCTCTTGCATAAAGTCTCTATAACCGGCTGCCGTAGCACTTGAGATAACAGCCACACGCTGTACAACCTGCGCAATTGCCACTTCACGGTTAATATCCCACACTCCGTCTGCTTTGAGTTGTGCTATTGTCAGTTGTCGCTGTCGCTCTGCCTCGCCAATGGTGTATGTGGGGTCTATATCTGTGATTTGCAGACTCAAACCATATACAGGGTGGTGTGACACGCTGACCTCTACAAGCACCTTCAGCGATGCTGCAAGGGCTCTTCCCGTTGCCTGCTCGAATTTCGTAGCAAGGCGAGGGTAGAGATTTTTCCAAATCACAGCTCTGGCTTGAGCCTTGGCTCCACTCCCGGATTGGCTCTGTTCATCTCGCTCGACAAGCTCAAGATAGCAGTGCCCGGAGCGGTTACTCTTCAACTCGGCAATTTCGGCACTAACCCATACCGGGTGAGGCAGAAACTGCTCAACAGCCGCGCCGATGATACGCTGAAGTTCGTATAGGCTGAAAGAGTCTCTCATAGCATAATGATATATGGCTCACGAGGCAGACTTTTGCCCTTAGGTAGCTGAATAACAAGCAGATGTTCACTCTCAACCGCCACTCCGCGCTTTGTTGCCGCCTGCCAATTAGGTGCCGCTTTGACCGCGGCACGCACACGCTTGGCAAAACGCTTATCGGTCGATTGAAGTATATTGCCCTCAGTTAGAGAGCCGTCGGCATTGATAGTAAAACGCATCACAAATCGGGCTGTCGGGTCACTCTCTGTCCACTTGACTTGCGAAGCTATATACTCCGAGAAGCTCGCGGCACTCGGGAATTGTGCTGCCTTATCGTAGCAGAGAGTGATTATAACCACTCCGTTATTTGCCTTGTCGCCATACTGCATCACTGTTGTCTCGTCTGCCGGCAGGGTCTCAATCTTCTCGATATTCTTCTCCGGAATATCAGCCACACTGCTGCGCACCTCTCCATTGACGATATAGAGAGGTTCACGGTCGCTCTGTGCTGTGGCAAAAGACCACAGCAGAGCAAACCATAATATTGTCAGCAGTCGTTGCATAGCAATATACTAACCCAACTCAGACTCCTTCAATCTCTCGGCATTCTCGGCAACGATAAGGTGGTCGATGCAGTCCTGAATGTCGCCATCCATAAATGCTCCGAGGTTGTAGATTGTGTAGTTGATGCGGTGGTCTGTAATTCGTCCCTGCGGATAGTTGTAGGTACGAATCTTTGCAGAGCGGTCTCCTGTTGATACCAAAGTCTTACGCTTTGAGGCAATCTCGTCGAGATACTTCTGATACTCGAGGTTGAAGATTCGTGTACGAAGCTCCTCAAATGCCTTCTCGGTATTCTTTATCTGTGACTTTTGGTCCTGACACTGCACAACAATACCTGTCGGGATGTGTGTGAGTCGAATAGCCGAGTAGGTAGTGTTTACGCTCTGACCACCCGGACCTGAAGCACAGAATATATCCTTGCGAATATCGTTCCACGACACCTCAATATCAAACTCATCAGCCTCCGGAAGTACGGCTACTGACGATGCCGATGTGTGGACACGACCCTGAGTCTCGGTCTGTGGCACTCGCTGCACACGATGTACGCCCGACTCATACTTGAGTGTGCCATAGACATTCGTGCCGGTAACCTTCATAATTACCTCCTTATAACCGCCCACAGCACCCTCTGAGAAGGATGTAATCTCGTACTTCCAGCCCTTTGACTCGATATACTTGGTGTACATACGCATCAAATCGCCGGCAAACAGCGCAGCCTCATCGCCACCTGTACCACCACGAATCTCAAGAACGGCATTCTTCGCATCCTGAGGGTCTTTAGGGATAAGCAACAGCTTGATATCCTCCTCCATCTGCACGATAGCCGGCTCCAACTCTGAAATCTCCATACGCGCCATCTCACGGAACTCCTCGTCCTTCTCTGTTGCCAAAATATCTTTGGCATTGCTAAGGTCGGAGAGAGCCTTGCGATAGCGGTCTGCTGTCTCGATAATTGGCTCTAACTCACGGTACTCTTTATTGTACTGAACAAACGCCTTGACATCTGCAATCACCTCGGGGTCGGTCAGCTTCTGACCAAGCTCCTCGTACTTGATTTTCAGACCATCAAGTCGCATTAAAATTGAACTTTCTGCCATTAGGTATGTTCTATAAATTGTTTAATGAATTATTTCTTTGCATTCTTGCTCTGAATCTTCAACCAGTCAGAGAGTGCATCCTTGTACTGCTCGCTGTACTTGAACTCGTCGTGACCGCACCAGCCGTGACCACCTGAAGGGTAGATGTGCATTGTTGCAGGGACACCGTTAGCCTTCAGAGCCTCATAGTAGAGGATAGAGCTGATTGGTGGCACTGTAAGGTCATCGTCAGAGAGGAGCAGAATTGTCGGAGGTGTTGTAGGTGTCACGCGATTCTCGAGTGAGTAGTACTCCTGCTCGTTGTGTGTACGGTTCTTACCCAGCAGATACTCAAATGTATTCTGGTGTGTAGCCCAAGTAGTACCTGTGATTACAGGGTAGAAGAGAATAGAGAAGTTTGGCTTTGTCTCGTCAGGGGTAAATGTAGAGGTGTAAGCAGCCAAGTGACCACCCGCAGAGCTACCGCAGATACCAACCTGATTAGGATCAACGCCCCACTTCTTACCCTCTGTTCTCATATAGTTGAGAGCAGCCTGTGCATCCTCGAGTGGAACAATCTTGTTACCGTGGTTTGGAAGACGATACTTCACAACAACAGCCGAGATGCCGATGCTCTGGAAGTACTGAGCAATAGCAAAGCCCTCGTGAGCAATACAAACCTTGCTATAACCACCGCCAGGAAGTACTACAATACCCTGACCTGTTGCCTTTGCAGGGTCAGCCTTGTAGATGTAGAAGTCTGTCTGAGAGGTCTGAGAGAAGTGCATACTGTTGTTAATCTTCTCGTCACGAGTCTCAAAGTTTGAGTGTGGAGCGTTTGTGTTGTCCCAGAAATTGGTGATAATCTCGTCTGCACCACTAATCTCTTTTGTCAGAGTGATGGTCTTCTGTGCCGAAACATTGATAGCCATTGCAGCTGCTGCGAGAATTACAAAAAACTTTTTCATAGTTGTAAATATTTGATTATTAAATTATTATGCTGTTTGTTAGAATGAAAGTATCCACTCCTTTGTAGCCTCGAGCCACTGCTGGCGATACTCGAATGACTCACGACCTCTCCAGCCGTGACCGCCTGAAGGGTAGATGTGCATAGATGACTTTACACCGTGATATTTGAGAGCCTTGTAGTAGATGGTCGAATTGACTGTAGGTACTACATCGTCGTCATCGCTGAGCAGGAGCATTGTCGGAGGGGTCTGCGGATTTACGAGCAGATCTACAGAGTGAGCATCCATCTGAGCAGGGGTACGCAAGTGACCGAGAAGCTCGTCAAATGTGCTCCACTGAGCCTTTGGCGACCAAATTTGACCACTGATAACAGGGTAGAGAAGCACTGCGAAGTTAGGCTTCTGCTCGCCCTGAAGTACTACTGATGACCAAGCTGCAAGGTGACCACCTGCCGAGCTGCCGCTCACACCAATCTTCTGTGGGTCGATGCCAAAACGCTTTGCATTCTTACGCATATACTCGATAGCTGCTGCTGCATCCTCCAGCGGAGCCTCTTTTACACCATTTGGCAGACGATACTTGACAACTACCGATGTAATGCCGTTATCACGCAGCCACTCTGCCATACCGAAAGAGAGGCTCACAACACTGTAACCTCCACCCGGGAGAATTACAAGGCTGTGACCTGTGCGTGTAGATTTTTTTGCCTTGAAGATGTAGAGTACAGTCTCTGTGGTGTGAGAGATTTTATATCCCTTACCACTTGTGACAATCTTTTCAGGCTTTGTGTCGCCGTTAGAGTGAGGTGCAGAGTCGTTGTTCCACAATACTACCACCTCATCGGCAGAGCTCTCTACCTTTGGATTTTTTGCTGTTGCTGTCATAGCCATCGCTGCTGCAGCAACTAAAAAAAGAAGTCTTCTCATTGTTTTAGTTATTAGTTGTTTTAATTGTTCTTTTTGAATAGTCTGAGCCAGTCGGCTATAGCCTCTTTGCTCGGCTCTGCATATCTATACTCGTCGTGACCTGCCCAGCCGTGACCTCCCGATGGGAATATGTGCATAGCTGCCGGTACTCCGTGTGCCTTTAGAGCCTTGTAGTAGCGTATAGAGCTGATAGTAGGCACTGTCAGGTCGTCATCAGCAAGCAGCAGCAGTGTCGGCGGAGTTTGAGCATTCACCCTATTTTCAAGAGAGTAGTACTCTACATCTGCCTCTGTGCGGTACTTGCCAAGCATATTGGCAAATGTTCCGTGGTGTGTGCTGCGAACTGTACCTGTGATTACAGGATAGATTAGCACCGCAAAGGCAGGCTTCTCATTATCCGGAGTAACGGTCGAGAGATGTGCAGCGAGATACCCGCCGGCAGAGCTGCCGAGAATACCCACCTCAGCGGGATTTACGCCCCACTTAACACCCTCGGTGCGCAAATAACGCATTGCTCTTTGTGCATCCTCGAGTGGAATCTCTCTGTGACCATTTGGCAGTCGATACTTCACAACTACGGCTGTAATGCCGATACTGCGCAGATACTTTGCAACCTCAAAGCCGTCATACTCGATACACACCTTCCTATACCCACCCCCGGGGACAACAACAACTCCCTGACCGGTAGCTACTGCAGGGTCTGCCTTGTAGATGTAGAGGTCGGTCTGTGTGGTGTAGAACAGTTCACACTTCTCGTTTATGCTCTCATCCTCCGTAATGCCGTTTGAGTGCGGAGCGGTAGAGTTGTTCCATATATTCTCGACAATCTCGTCCGCACCACTCTCTGACAGCGACAGCACGACGGGCTTTTGCGCCACGGCGTAGGTTGTTGCAAAGGCAAAAAGTATGTATATCAGCCTCTTCATTGCCACTATTTTACGATGTTGATAATCTTTCCGGGTACAACGATAATCTTCTTTGGTGTTGCACCCTCAAGCCAACGCTGTACCTCCTCTTTAGTTACTACATCAGCCTGAAGCTCGGCAGGGGTTGCGCTGAGAGGATATACCTGCTTGCAACGCAGCTTGCCGTTAATCATAATCGGGTACTCAAAGCTGCTCTCAACGAGATACTTCTCCTCGCATACCGGATAAGCAGTGTTGAAGATAGTCTCTGTATGACCCATCAGGCTCCAAAGTTGCTCGGTAATGTGTGGAGCAAATGGGGCAAGAAGAACTGACAATGGCTCAAGGATAGCGCGCTTGTGGCACTCTCCAAGCTCGTTGATGCAGATCATAAAGGCTGCAACAGAGGTGTTGAACGAGAAGTTTTCGATATCCTCGCGAATCTTCTTGATGGTCTTGTGGAGTGTTTTGAGCTCCTTCTCTGTTGGCTGCTCGTCAGTTACTGCCCACTCGCCATTGCGGTCGAAGAACAGACGCCAGAAGCGGCGCAAGAACTTGTGCACACCGTCAATACCGTTTGTATCCCAAGGCTTTGACTGCTCAAGCGGACCGAGGAACATCTCGTACATACGGAGGGTATCTGCACCGTACTGCTCGACGATAAAGTCAGGGTTTACGACATTGTACATCGACTTTGACATCTTCTCGACAGCCCAGCCGCAGATGTACTGCCCATTCTCGAGGATAAACTCTGCATCCTTAAACTCCGGACGCCAAGCGCGGAATGCATCGAGGTCGAGAACATCGTTCTTGACAATATTTACATCGACATGAATCTCTTGAGTCTGATAGTCGCCCTTAAGGTTGAGTGACACAAACTTGTTTGTGCCAACTACACGATATACGAAGTTTGAACGACCCTGAATCATACCCTGATTTACAAGTTTCTTGAACGGCTCGCTCTCGCATACATAACCCAAATCGTAGAGGAACATATTCCAAAAGCGAGAGTACATCAAGTGACCTGTTGCATGCTCGATACCACCGACATAGAGATCGACATTTCTCCAATACTCATTTGCGCGCTTTGACACAAGTGCCTCATTGTTACGAGGGTCCATATAGCGGAGGTAGTATGCCGAAGAGCCGGCAAAGCCCGGCATTGTTGAGAGCTCATACTCCCAACCCTCAACGCGTGCCAATGGTGGCTCACCCTGCTCTGTCGGACCGAAGTTCTCGATTGGCGGAAGCGTTACAGGCAGCTCGCTCTCCGATACAGGGCGTGCAATATCGCCATCGTAGCGAATTGGGAATGGCTCACCCCAATAACGCTGGCGAGAGAAGATAGCATCACGCAGACGGTAGTTTACAAGTCGCTTACCCAAACCTCTGCGCTCAACCTCCTCGAACATCTTATAGATAGCCTCCTTGACATCTGTGCCATTGAGGAAGTCGGAGTTTATCATTGCGCCCTCCTTGGCATCATAAGATGCAACCGCAAGGTCACCACCCTCGACAACCGGGATAATATCAAGACCGAAGTGGCGAGCAAAGGCGTAGTCACGAGAGTCGTGTGCAGGAACCGCCATAATTGCACCTGTGCCGTAGCCTGCAAGTACATAATCCGATGCGTAGATAGGAATCTGCTTGCCTGTGAACGGATTTACGGCATAAGCACCGGTAAATACACCGCTCACGCGCTTTGTCTCGGCAATACGCTCGCGCTCTGAACGCTTCTTAGTCTGCTCGATATACTCCTCTACGGCACTCTTCTGCTCGGCGGTGGTCATATCAGCCAGCCACTCGTGCTCCGGAGCGACAACCATAAAGGTCACACCAAAAATGGTATCAGGGCGTGTTGTAAATATCTCGAGTTTGCGGGTTGAACCATCTGCCATCTGCGCATCAAAGAATACCTGCGCACCCTCAGAGCGACCAATCCAGTTACGCTGAATCTCCTTCAGCGAATCGCTCCACTCCAAAGAGTCAAGACCGTCAAGCATACGCTGTGCATAGGCTGTCACACGGAGCAACCACTGCTTCATACGCTTCTGCTCTACCGGAAAACCGCCGCGGACAGAGAGACCATCCTTGACCTCATCGTTGGCAAGCACTGTACCCAACTGCGGACACCAGTTTACCATCGTGTCTGCGCGGAAAGCAAGACGATAGTTCTGAAGAGTCTGCTCACGCTCTGCCTCGCTCATAGCACTCCACTGCTCTGCTGTGAAGTTCATCTCAGTGGTGCAAGCTGCATCTACACCCTCGGTTCCGTGAACTGCAAAGTGCTCAACAAGCTCCTCAATAGGCTTTGCCTTCTGCTCCTTGCGGTCGTAGTAGTGTGCAAACATCTTGAGGAATGCCCACTGAGTCCACTTATAGTACTCTGGCTCGCAGGTGCGCACCTCGCGCTCCCAATCGTAGCAGAAGCCAATCTTGTCCAACTGCTCGCGGTAGCGGGCAATATTCTTCTCTGTTGTTACAGCCGGATGCTGACCTGTCTGAATAGCATACTGCTCTGCCGGCAGACCAAAGGCATCATAACCCATAGGGTGCAGCACATTGTAGCCGCACAGACGCTTGTAGCGTGAATAGATGTCTGAAGCGATGTAGCCGAGAGGGTGACCCACATGCAGACCCGCACCTGATGGATATGGGAACATATCAAGTACATAAAACTTCGGGCGACTCTCATCTACATCGACGCGATAGACGCCCCTCTCTTTCCACTCTTTTTGCCACTTGGCTTCAATCTCTTTGAAATTGTACTCCATAAAAAATATATGTTTTTGTTTGTTTCTCTCTGTGATTCAGACTCTTATGCGCTCGCGTGTGTTCACATTATGCGCATACGCGGGCGACTGATTTGCAAAGATAGTCAATTTTTCTTAAATTTGTACAGAGTAAAACCTAAAATATGAAGATATGAAAAGACTATTTGTTTGTGTTCTTTCGCTATTTGCTGTTGTAGCAGTGGCAGAGGCGCAGAGCCGCCTCGAACATTTGACCGTGAAGAGTGAGATTCTCGGTGTAGAAAAATCCTACTCTGTTTACCTTCCTGATGGGTATGATACCTCAGGCGAGCGTTACCCTGTTTTGTATCTGTTGCACGGAGCTTGGGGTAACCATAAATCGTGGAATAGAGATGGCGGCGGAGAGCAGCCTCGTATTACCGATGAGCAGATTGCTGCGGGTAATGTTGTGAAGATGATTGTCGTGATGCCTGATGCTACCGGAACAGGTGCAAGGAGAGGTGGTAAAAATATGGGCTACTTTAATGTTCGCGGTTGGGCTTATGAGGACTTCTTCTTTAAGGAGTTTATCCCTTATATCGACCAGACTTTCAGGACTATAGCGTCAAAAGAGGGTCGTGCAATTGCAGGTCTGTCTATGGGTGGCGGAGGCTCTGTTGTCTATGCACAAAGACACCCTGAAATGTTTGCTGCCTGCTACTCTACAAGCGGTCTGCTTGACCACCGTTATCGCGCGGTAACTTCAAACCCTGACGAGATTGAGTGGTTGTGGTCTGTAGCACAAACTTCGCCTGTCGAATTTTTGCGTTATGCATCTGCTGAGGAGATTGAAAAACTGCGTACTGTCCGCTGGATGTTGGACTGCGGAGATGACGACGGTTTGATACAGACAAACCTCGACTTTTTCTCAGAGATGAAGCGCGAAAAAGTGGCTGTCGAGTTCCGTGTAAGAGATGGTGTTCACGACTGGAAATTCTGGCGTGAAGCACTGCCGTTGATACTCAATTTTTCGTTCCCTGCGAAGTAGTCGTATTTAACGATTTTCGATAAAATTTTTAGACATCCCAAGGTCGGTTTTGCAGTGCCGATTTTGGGATGTTTTCTCTCTGTAACTGCCTAAAAATCGCACTTTTTGGAGAAATTTTTAACTTTTTTCCGAGTTTTTGAAATTTTTTCACAACTCGACAACTTTTCAAAAAGCGTCAATATACAATCATCTGAAAATCAAACTGTTACAAATTAACATATAAACAAATTCTATTTTGTGATGTAAAGTATAAGAAAAAAGAATAAGCAAACCTGTCGAAAAGGGGCTAAAGAGGGCGATTTTGAGCCTCGATTTTGACATATATATAGTGTAAATAAAAAAATTTGATTAACTTTGCACCCGCCTAACGGCAAAACGAAATAGAAATTGGGGCGTCAAACCCCCGCAAGTTTAACAAATTAAAGGTTTAATAAATGCCTACTATTCAACAGTTAGTAAGAAACGGCAGAGTCAAGATGGAGGACAAGTCGAAGTCTCCGGCTCTGGCAGCGTGCCCTCAGCGTCGTGGCGTTTGTACTCGTGTGTACACCACCACTCCAAAGAAGCCGAATTCGGCTATGCGTAAGGTTGCGCGTGTAAGATTGACCAATGGCAAGGAGGTCAACGCCTATATCCCAGGAGAGGGTCACAACTTGCAGGAGCACTCTATTGTGCTTGTACGCGGTGGTCGTGTAAAGGACCTTCCGGGTGTTCGTTATCATCTCGTTCGCGGTGCTCTTGATTCCGCAGGTGTAGATGGTCGTCGTCAGCGTCGTTCTAAGTACGGTGCAAAGCGCCCTAAGGCTGGTGCTAAGAAATAAGCCTTGAGAGATTAACAAATTATTCTAAGAAAGAGAAAACAAAATGAGAAAAGCTAAGCCAAAGAAGCACACTCTACTTCCTGATCCGAAGTTCAACGATGTGGCAGTAACCCGCTTCGTGAACAATCTTATGCTGGATGGCAAGAAGAGTATTGCCTACACCATTTTCTACGACTCTTTGGAGCTGGTGGGCAAGAAGATGAAGGATGCTGATAAATCTCCAATTGAGGTTTGGAAACAAGCCCTTGAGAATGTCACTCCGCAGGTTGAGGTAAAATCTAAGCGTATCGGTGGTGCGACATTCCAGGTACCAATGGAGGTTCGTCCGGAGCGCAAGATTTCTATTTCGATGAAAAACCTTGTACTCTATGCGCGTAAGCGTTCCGGAAAGACTATGGCAGAGAAGCTTGCCGGCGAGATAGTAGATGCTTACAACTCTATGGGTGCTGCATTCAAGCGTAAGGAGGAGATGCACCGCATGGCAGAGGCAAACAAGGCATTTGCACACTTCAGATTTTAATTTATAGGAGAGACAGACAATGGCTGCAAGAGATCTTAAATACACAAGAAATATCGGTATCATGGCTCACATCGATGCCGGTAAGACCACTACATCCGAGCGTATTCTCTTCTATACGGGTAAAACCCACAAGATCGGCGAGACCCACGAGGGTGCCGCTACTATGGACTGGATGGTTCAGGAGCAGGAGCGCGGTATCACCATTACTTCAGCTGCTACCACTGCATTCTGGCACTATAAGGATCACCAGTATCAGATCAACCTTATCGACACCCCGGGACACGTTGACTTTACCGTTGAGGTAGAGCGTTCACTCCGTGTACTCGACGGCGCAGTTGCTACATTCTGTGCTGTAGGTGGTGTTGAGCCACAGTCTGAGACCGTTTGGCGTCAGGCTGACAAGTACAATGTACCTCGTATCGGTTATGTAAACAAGATGGACCGTACAGGTGCTGACTTCCTCGCAGTTTGCTCTCAGATTAAGGAGCACTTTGGTACAACTGCCCTTCCGGTAGTTCTTCCAATCGGTGTTGAGGATAAGTTCGAGGGTCTTATTGACCTTATTTATAATAACGCGATCTACTATTACGACGACAAGACTGTTCGTGATAACTTTGAGTTGCGTGAGATTCCTGAGAACCTCAAGGCTGAGGCTGAGGAGTGGCGTAACCGCCTCATCGAGGAGGTTGCTGCTACTGACGATGCTCTGATGGAGAAGTTCTTTGAGGATCCAAACTCAATTACTCCGGATGAGCTTATCGCAGCAATCCGTACAGCTACAATGAATATGTCGCTTGTACCAATGCTCTGCGGTTCGTCGTTCCACAACAAGGGTGTGCAGAAGTTGCTCGACTACATCATGGCATTCCTTCCATCTCCACTCGATGTTCCGGCTGTTGAGGGTATCAACCCTAAGACTGAGCAGCCTGAGACTCGTAATGCTACTGAGGAGGATCCATTCTGCGGTCTTGCGTTCAAGATTGCAACAGACCCATTCGTAGGTCGTTTGGCTTTTGTTCGTGTTTACTCTGGTAAGCTCGATGCCGGTTCTTATGTTTACAATGCTCGTAGTGGTAAGCGTGAGCGTATCAGCCGTATCTATCAGATGCACGCAAACAAGCAGAACCCAATGGATAGTGTAACAGCTGGTGATATCTGTGCAGCAGTAGGTTTCAAGGAGATTCACACCGGTGATACTCTCTGCGCTGAGAATGCACCAATCGTCCTCGAGCAGATGACCTTCCCTGAGCCGGTTATCGGTTTGGCTGTTGAGCCAAAGACTCAGAAGGATCTCGATAAGCTCGGTATTGCACTCGCTAAGCTGGCTGAGGAGGACCCAACCTTCACTGTTCGTACAGATGAGGAGAGCGGTCAGACTATCATCAGCGGTATGGGTGAGCTTCACCTCGACATCATCGTTGACCGTCTTCGTCGTGAGTTCGGTGTAGAGATTAATCAGGGTGCTCCACAGGTTAACTACAAGGAGGCTCTTACTACAACCGTTCAGCACCGTGAGGTATTTAAGAAGCAGACCGGTGGTCGTGGTAAGTTTGCAGATATCATCTTTGAGATTGGTCCTGCAGATGATGATAAGCCAGGTCTTACCTTTGTTGATGAGGTTAAGGGTGGTAATGTGCCTAAGGAGTTCATTCCGGCTGTACAGAAGGGCTTTGAGTCTGCTATGGCAAACGGTGCACTCGCAGGTTACACTATCGACTCTATGAAGGTTACCCTCAAGGATGGTTCATTCCACCCAGTTGACTCAGACCAGCTCTCATTTGAGATCTGCGCTCGTAACGGTTTCCGTCAGGCTGCTCCAAAGGCAGGTTCTGTAATCATGGAGCCTATTATGTCAGTTGAGGTTGTAACTCCGGAGGAGAGCATGGGTGATATCATCGGTGACCTTAACAAGCGTCGCGGTCAGATCCAGGGTATGGAGTCTAAGGGTACTGCACGCGTAGTAAAGGCAAAGGTGCCACTGTCAGAGATGTTCGGTTATGTAACCGTACTCCGTACAATCTCTTCAGGTCGTGCAACATCATCAATGGAGTTCTCTCACTTCGAGGAGGTTCCTGCAAACCTTGCAAAGGAAATTATCGAGAAATCGGGTAAAAAGAAGGATTTAGAGTAAAAGTAAAGAATATGAGCCAGAAAATTAGAATTAAGCTGAAGTCTTTTGACCACAACTTGGTAGATAAGTCGGCTGAGAAGATTGTTAAGGCAGTACGCAGCACAGATGCAGTTGTTAGCGGTCCGGTGCCACTTCCAACACGCAAGCAGATCTTCACTGTAAACCGTTCAACCTTCGTAAACAAGAAGGCGCGCGAGCAGTTCCAGCTCTGCACATTCAAGCGCATTATCGACATCTACTCGTCAACACCAAAGACTATTGACGCACTGATGAAGCTCGAGTTGCCTTCAGGTGTCGAGGTTGATATCAAGTGCTAATAGAGGTCAAACGAGACAAAAGATAAGCCACTTCTGAGGCGCAGCGGGTAGTCCGCTATCAGCTGCGCTAAGGAGTTTACCGCGTATATAATTTATATAGGTATATAAAAACAATTCACTTATTTATTAACAAACCGTAATTAGACAGAAAAATGTCAGGACTTATTGGTAAAAAAATCGGAATGACTTCCGTGTACAGTGCCGAGGGAAAAAATATTCCATGCACTGTAATTGAGGCTGGTCCGTGTGTAGTTACGCAAATCAAGACTGTCGAGAAGGACACTTACGAGGCAGTTCAGATTGCCTATGACGACAAGAGTGAAAAGCACACCAGCAACAGTTTGTTAGGTCACTTCAAGAAAGCCGGCACAACCCCAAAGCGTAAGATGGCTGAGTTTCAGGGTATGCCAGAGGTGAACCTTGGTGATGTACTTACAGTAGATCTTTTCACAGAGGAGGATTGGGTTGATGTAACAGGCATCTCTAAGGGACGAGGCTTCCAGGGTGTTGTAAAGCGTCACGGCTTTGCCGGTGTGGGTGGTCAGACCCACGGTCAGCACAACCGTCAGCGCAAGCCGGGTTCACTCGGTGCATCATCTTATCCATCACGCGTCTTCAAGGGTAAGCGTTTGCCTGGTCAGATGGGCGGTGTTCAGGTTAAGGTTCTTAACTTGAAAGTATTAAAGGTAATACCTGAGAACAACCTTATTCTTGTAAAGGGTTCGATTCCGGGTGCAAAGGGTTCTTATTTAACAATTGAGAAGTAGTATGGAATTAGCAGTATTGAACGCACAAGGTCAGCAGACAGGTCGTACCGTTGTTCTTTCTGACGCAGTATTCGGCGTGGAGGCTAATGACCACGCTATCTACCTTGATGTTAAGCAGTATCTTGCAGATCAGCGTCAGGGTACTCACAAGTCAAAGCAGCGCAATGAGGTTGCAGGTTCTACCCGTAAGTTGAAGAGACAGAAGGGTACCGGTGGTGCTCGTTGTGGTAGCATCAAGAGTCCTCTGTTCCCAGGAGGTGGTCGTATCTTTGGTCCAGTACCACGCGACTACAGCTTCAAGCTCAACAAGAAGCTTAAGAGACTCGCTCGTCGTAGCGCTCTTACTTATAAGGCACAGGCAGGTGCAATCACCGTTGTTGAGAACATCGCTCTCGATGCTCCAAAGACAAAGAGTGTAGTTGCATTGGCTTCAGCTCTCAAGGTAGCAGACAAGAAGGTATTGGTTGTCTTGCCGGAGACCAATGTTAACCTCCAACTCTCTTGCCGCAACCTCCCTTATGTAAAGACTATCCTTGCATCAAACCTCAATACTTATGAGGTAATGAACGCATCGGCAGTAGTTATGGTTGAGGGTGCAGAAAATGTATTGAATGTAATGTTAGCTTAAAAATCGGAAAGAAAATGGAAGTAATTATTAAGCCTATTTTAACCGAGAAGATGACGATTCAGGGCGAAAAGTTGAATCGCTACGGTTTTATCGTTGATGTAAGGGCTAACAAGTTGCAGATTCGCAACGCCGTTGAGCAGATGTACAATGTAGTAGTTACAGATGTCAACACTATCCGTTACATGGGTAAGTTGAAGAGCCGCTACACAAAGGCAGGTCTGCTTGAGGGTCGTGCAAATAACTTCAAGAAGGCAATTGTTACCTTGAAGGATGGAGATCAGATTGATTTTTACAGTAATATCTAACAGAGATGGCAGTAAGAAAGTTTAAGCCGGTAACTCCCGGTACAAGACATAAGATTATCGGTACCTTCGATGAGGTAACAACTTCAAAGCCGGAGAAGTCTTTGCTTGAGGCAAAGAAGAGCACCGGTGGTCGTAATAATTCCGGTAAGATGACCGTACGCTATATCGGCGGTGGTCACAAGCAGATGTATCGTTTGGTTGATTTCAAGCGAGTAAAGGACGGTGTTGCTGCAACTGTAAAGACAATCGAGTACGATCCAAATCGTACAGCTCGTATTGCACTTGTAGTCTATGCTGATGGTCAGAAGAGCTATATCCTGGCTCCAAATGGTCTTCAGGTAGGTCAGACCGTAATTAGCGGTTCTGGCGTAGCACCAGAGGTAGGAAACACCCTGCCACTTGCAGAGATTCCACTCGGTACACTTATCCACAACATTGAACTCTACCCCGGACAGGGTGCGCAGATGGCGCGTTCTGCCGGTTCGTACGCTCAGCTGTTGGCACGCGAGGGCAAGTTTGCCATCATCAAGTTGCCTTCTGGTGAGACTCGTATGGTACTCGTAACATGCCGTGCGACTGTAGGTGTTGTATCTAATGTAGATCACAACCTCGAGTCGTCGGGTAAGGCTGGTCGTAAGCGTTGGCTCGGTCGCCGTCCTCACAACCGTGGTGTTGTAATGAACCCGGTAGATCACCCAATGGGTGGTGGTGAAGGTCGTGCTTCAGGAGGTCACCCACGCTCACGCAAGGGTCTGTTGGCTAAGGGTAAGAAGACCCGTAATCCAAAGAAGACTTCGGCTAAGTTTATTATTTCAAAGCGCAAAAAATAATTAAAAAGAGTACATAATGAGCCGTTCATTAAAAAAAGGACCATTCATTGACCCAAAGCTTGAGGCAAAGGTTGTCGCACAGGCAGAAGGCAATAAGAAGTCTGTAATTAAGACTTGGTCACGAGCAAGTATGATTTCGCCTGACTTCGTAGGTCAGACAATCGCTGTACACAACGGAAATAAGTTTATTCCGGTTTATGTAACTGAGAACATGGTAGGTCACAAGCTCGGCGAGTTCGCTCCTACCCGTAACTTCCGTGGTCACGCAGGTAACAAGAAAAAATAGGTAGACAATGGGATCAAGAAAAGCAATAAGAGCCGAGAAATTAAAGGCTGAGAAGAAGCAGAAGGCTATCGCCATTATGCGTGACTGCCCAACCTCTCCACGCAAGATGCGTCTGGTCGCAGATATCATCCGTGGTGTAGAGATAAATAAGGCACTGGGTATCCTTCGCTATTCTAAGAAGGAGGCATCTATTAGATTGGAGAAGCTGCTCAAGTCAGCAATCGCAAACTGGGAGGCAAAGAACGAGGGTGTTCGTCTTGAGGATGTAACTCTCTGCGTTAGCGAGATTACTGTAGATTGTGGTCGTATGCTTAAGCGTATTCAGGCTGCACCACAGGGTCGCGCACACCGCATCCGTAAGCGCTCCAACCATGTTACAATCGTAGTTGATAAAATGGTAACCGTAGAAAATAAGTAGACAAATGGGACAGAAAGTTAATCCAATAGCAAACCGTCTCGGCATCATCCGTGGTTGGGATTCCAACTGGTTCGGTGGTAAGGATTTCTCTGAGAAATTGGTCGAGGACGCAAAGATTCGTAAGTACTTGAATGTCCGTTTGGCTAAGGCAAGTATTTCGAAGATTATCATCGAGCGTACCCTTAAGCTCGTAACAGTAACAATCTCAACAGCTCGTCCGGGCTTTATTATCGGTAAGGGCGGTGCAGAGGTTGATAAGCTGAAGGAGGAGTTGAAGAAGATCTTCCGTAAGGAGATTCAGATCAACATCTTCGAGGTTAAGCGCCCAGACATCGACGCTACAATCGTAGGTCAGTCAATCGCTCGTCAGCTCGAGGGTCGTGTATCACACCGCCGCGCAGTAAAGACTGCAATCGGTAACGCAATGCGCAATGGTGCAGAGGGTATCAAGATTCAGATTTCAGGTCGTGTAGGTGGTGCCGAGATGGCTCGTTCAGAGACCATAAAGGACGGTCGTATTCCACTTCACACATTCCGTGCCGATGTAGATTACCACTTGGCAGAGGCAATCACCAAGGTAGGTGTTCTCGGTATCAAGACATGGATCTGCCACGGTACTGTATATGGCAAGCGTGATCTGTTTGAGATCGCAGGCGCAGCATCACAGCAGGGTGGCAACCAGCAGCAGGGTGGTCGTCGTGGTAACGGACCAAAGAAAAGAAGAAATAACAACAAGTAGTACCTTTTAAAAGCAAATAACAATTATGTTACAGCCAAAAAAGACCAAGTTTAGAAGAATGCAGAAAGGTCGTATGAAGGGTGTTGCTCAGAGAGGTAACCAACTTGCATACGGTTCGTTCGGCATCAAGGCGCTGGAGTCATCATGGATTACCGGTCGCCAGATTGAGGCAGCCCGTCAGGCAATCACTCGTTATATGAAGCGTGAGGGTCAGATATGGATTCGAATCTTCCCTGATAAGCCAATTACCAAGAAGCCAGCCGAGGTTCGTATGGGTAAGGGTAAGGGTAATCCAGAGGGATTCGTAGCACCTGTAACTCCAGGTCGTATCCTGTTCGAGGCAGAGGGTGTACCAATGGCAGTAGCTCAGGAGGCACTGCGTCTTGGCGCTCAGAAGCTTCCAATCACTACTAAGTTTATTGTTCGCCGCGATTACGACGAGGCAACTGCATTGTAAAAAGGAGGATTTAAGATGAAAACAGCTGAAATTAAAGAGATGTCCGTACAGGACTTGCAGGAGCGTATTGCAGCTGAGAAGGCAGCACTCGCTTCTATGAAGGTACAACACGCCGTTTCTCCGGTTGAAAATCCTTCTAACATTAAGAAAACTCGCAGAGATATAGCTCGCATGCTGACAATTCTGCATCAAAAGTAAGACTATTTATTATGGAAAGAAATCTTAGAAAAGAGCGTATCGGCGTAGTTGTCAGCAACAAGATGGCAAAGACCATCGTGGTAGCTGTCGCTCGTAAGGTTAAGCATCCTATCTACGGTAAGTTCGTGAACAAGACCACAAAGTTCGTGGCAGAGTGCCTCGATGAGTCCGTACGCGAGGGTGATACAGTACGCATTATGGAGACACGCCCGTTGAGCAAGACGAAGCGTTGGAGATTAGTACAAATCATTGAAAGAGCGAAGTAGTTATGATACAGCAAGAAAGCAGACTCGTAGTAGCTGATAACAGCGGTGCAAAGGAGGTTCTTTGTATTCGCGTGCTTGGCGGCACAAAGCGTCGCTATGCATCTATCGGCGATAAGATCGTAGTGGCTGTTAAGAGCGCATCCCCATCAGGCGATGTAAAGAAGGGTGCAGTCTCAAAGGCAGTCGTAGTAAGAACAAAGAAGGAGATTCGTCGTGCCAACGGTTCGTACATTCGTTTCGATGACAACGCCGTAGTACTCCTCAACAACCAGGGTGAAATGCGTGGTACTCGTATCTTTGGTCCTGTAGCTCGTGAGCTCCGTGATCAGTATATGAAGATCATCTCTCTTGCCCCTGAAGTATTGTAATATTAAAAAAGGTTACAGATATGTCAGTTAAATTGCATATTAAGAAAGGGGATACAGTTTGCGTTATTGCCGGCGACAGCAAGGGTCAGCAGGGTAAAGTCCTGAAGGTCGAGGTGTCAAAGCAGCGTGCAATTGTCGAGGGTGTAAACCTCGTCAAGAAGGCAACTAAGCCAAACGCAAAGAATCCACAGGGAGGTATCGTAGAGCAGGAGGCTCCGATTCACATCTCTAACTTGCAGGTACTCGACCCTCAGAGTGGTAAGCCAACTCGCGTAGGTCGTCGTGTAAATGCAGAAGGTAAATTAGTTCGTTTTGCTAAAAAATCGGGAGAGGAGATTAAATAATGGCATACATTCCATCACTCAAGACACAGTATAAGGAGCAGATTGTTCCTGCCCTTATGAAGGAGTTTGGATACAGCAGCGTTATGCAGTGTCCTAAGCTCGAGAAGATCGTGATCAATCAGGGTATGGGTCAGGCAGTTGCCGATAAGAAGCTTATCGACATCGCGCAGGAGGAGCTCACCATGATTACCGGTCAGAAGGCAGTTCAAACCAAGTCGCGTAAGGATATCTCGAACTTTAAGCTCCGTAAGGGTATGCCTATCGGTGTTCGCGTTACCCTTCGTCAGAATCGTATGTACGAGTTCTTGGAGCGTCTGATTGCAGTAGCTCTTCCTCGTATCCGCGACTTTAAGGGTATCAATGATCGTTTCGATGGTCAGGGTAACTACACCCTCGGTATCACAGAGCAGATCATCTTCCCTGAGATCGATATCGACAAGATCACTAAGATCTTCGGTATGGAGATTACTTTTGTAACATCGGCAAAGACCGACGAGGAGGCTTATGCACTTCTCCGCGAGTTCGGTTTGCCTTTCAAAAACGCTAAAAAGAACCAATAGTCTATGGCAAAGGAATCAATGAAGGCTCGCGAGGTAAAGCGCGAGAAACTTGCTGCACGCTATGCACATAAGCGTGAGGAGATCGCAGCCGCTCTTAAGGCAGGCGAGATCGACCACGAGGAGGCTTGGATTGCACTTTCAAAGTTGCCACGCAACTCAAATCCAATCCGTCAGCACAACCGTTGCAAGCTTACCGGTCGTCCGAAGGGCTATATGCGTCAGTTCGGTATCAGCCGTATCCAGTTCCGTGAGATGGCTTCATCCGGTCTGATCCCCGGCGTAAAGAAGGCAAGCTGGTAGTATAACTCCAATAAGGGAGGGGCAAAAAAGCCTCTCCCTATATTGGTTTTTAAGCGACCCGTTAAAGAGCATTTGAGTTGTATTCAATTAATTAATTTTCAAAAAATTAGGAGAATTCACAAATAATAGTTATCTTTGCGGGCTTAAAAATGTGAAAATTGCCAATTAAACGCACCCGAAACCTGCTCAGAAGTACCTGTAGGGCACTTTTGGAAGGGAGAGGGGTTGCGCTTTTGGTGCGAATAAACAAAACTAACAATTTAATTTTTAACTTTTAATTCTTACAATTATGACTGATCCAATCGCGGATTTTCTCACGAGAATTAGAAACGCAGTGAAAGCCAACCACAAGGTGGTTGAAGCTCCTGGCTCAAAAATTAAAGAAGCCATCACTAAAATTCTCTACGAGCAGGGTTATATCCTGGCTTACAAGTTCGACAAGGATGAGAAGGGTCATCCAGTAATCAAGATTGCGCTCAAGTGGAACGCAGCAACCAAGACAAACGCTATCAAGGGTTTGAAGCGCGTATCTCGTCCAGGTTTGCGTCAGTACTCATCAGTGGCAGATATGCCACGCGTGCAGAACGGTTTGGGTATCGCAATCGTATCAACCTCTAAGGGCATCATGACAGGCGCACAGGCTTGCCGCGAGAATGTCGGAGGTGAGGTATTATGCTATGTTTATTAATCTCTAAAACCGAAACAAAATGTCAAGAATTGGTAAATTACCTGTAATCTTACCTGCCGGCGTTACCGTAGAGGTAGCAGCAGACAATACGGTAAGCGTGAAAGGTCCTCTTGGTACACTCAGCCAGAAGGTTGATTCGGATATCACAGTTACTGTAGGCACTACAACTACAAAGGAGGGTGCAGAGGTAGCAGCAGTGATAGTAACCCGCCCTACCAACCAGCCACGCCACCGTTCAATGCACGGTTTGTACCGCGCACTTATCAACAACATGGTAGTAGGCGTATCGAAGGGCTACGAGATCAAGCAGGAGCTTGTAGGTGTAGGTTTCAAGGCTGAAGTAAAGGGTCAGGTACTCGAGATGAGCCTTGGCTATTCTCACGATACATATTTCCGCCTTCCAGCAGAGGTTACTGCAACCGCTGTAACAGAGAAGAAGGGCGCACCTATCGTAACCTTTAAGAGCTGTGACAAGCAGCTTATCGGTCAGGTAGCAGCAAAGCTCCGCTCACTGCGTAAGCCAGAGCCATATAAGGGCAAGGGTATTAAGTTTGTAGGCGAGGTAATTCGTCGTAAGGCAGGTAAGTCTGCAAATGCTAAATAGTAAAACAGAGTAAGTTATGTCATTGAATAAGATTGAAAGAAGAGAGAGAATCAAGATGCGTATCCGCAAGATTGTAAGCGGAACATCTGAGCGTCCTCGTATGACTGTATTCCGTAGCAATAAGCAGATCTACGTACAGTTTGTCGATGATCTTGCCGGCGTTACTTTAGCAACTGCATCTTCACTTGAGATTGCAGATCAGACTGCCGGAAAGAATAAGTGTGAGGTTGCAGCTCTTGTTGGCGCACTTGCTGCCAAGAAGGCAATTGAGAAGGGTATTGCAACCGTATCGTTCGACCGTAATGGTTACCTCTACCACGGTCGTGTAAAAATGTTGGCTGACGCTGCTCGTGAGGGTGGCCTTAAATTCTAAGCGATTATGGCAAATATTAATAACAAAGTACGCACAAGCGAGACCGGCGATTTGAAGGATCGTTTGGTAGCAATCAACCGCGTTACCAAGGTAACAAAGGGTGGTCGCACATTCAGCTTCTCTGCAATTGTTGTGGTTGGTAACGAGAACGGCGTAGTAGGCTACGGTCTGGGAAAAGCTGCTGAGGTTACCTCTGCCATCGCTAAGGGTGTAGAGGATGCAAAGAAGAACCTTGTAAAGGTTCCAGTAATTAACGGAACAATTCCACACAAGCAGGAGATGCGTTTCGGTGGTTCAGAGGTGATGATTCGCCCTGCAGCAGCCGGTACCGGTATTATCGCCGGTGGTGCAATGCGTGCAGTGCTTGAGTCTGTAGGTATCAAGAATGTGTTGGCAAAGAGCAAGGGCTCATCTAACCCACACAACCTTGTAAAGGCTACAGTAGCAGCACTCTGCGAGTTGCGCGATGCATACACCGTGGCACAGACCCGTGGTATCTCACTCAAACAGGTGTTTAACGGTTAATTTGTGAATAGTTATGGCAACATTGAAGATTACACAGATCAAAAGCCGCATCGGTGCTACTGCTCAGCAGTGCAAGAATCTCGACGCTCTGGGTCTGAGAAAGATGAATCAGAGTGTTAAGCACAGCGACTCTGCAATTATTCTCGGTATGGTAGAGCGCGTAAAGCACCTTGTAAAAGTTGAAGAAGTTAACGAATAAGAAGGAGGATTATTAAATGGAACTCAATAACCTTAAACCCGCAAAGGGTTCAACACATCACGACAAGCGCGTTGGTCGCGGTGCAGGTTCTGGACATGGAGGTTACTCGACTCGTGGTAACAAGGGTGCGCAGTCGCGTTCTGGTTACTCTCGTAAGTTGGGCTTCGAGGGTGGTCAGATGCCGCTCCAGCGTCGCCTTCCTAAGTTCGGTTTCACTAACCTGAAGAGAGTAGAGTTTAAGCCTATTAACCTCTCTATCCTCGAGGAGCTTGCAACAAAGAGCGAGCTTACAGAGGTAAATATCGATACATTGGTAGCTGCAGGTTTTGTATCCGGCAACGACCGTGTTAAGATTCTTGGCAACGGCACACTCACTAAGACTCTGACTGTTACTGCACACGCTTTCTCAAAGAGCGCAGAGGCAGCAATCGTTGCAGCTGGTGGTAGCGTTGTTAAATTGTAAAACAGGCTAAAACCTAACGAAAATGAAAAGTTATCTGATTGTTGGTGCGCTGCTTCTTATCATCGTTGCACTGCTCGCAACCAACAAGAAACTTGTAGAGACAGTTAAAAACATATTCAAGATTGAGGACCTTCGCAAGCGTCTTATCTACACTTGCCTCCTTATTCTTGTATATCGTTTGGGCTGTTATGTAGTAATTCCGGGTATCGATCCAAACCTTCTCGGTGAGGGTTCTGCATTGGCGAACCAGATGGACAGCAATAGCCTTCTCGGCTTGCTCAACGTATTCTCTGGTGGTGCATTTGCTAATGCTGCAATCTTTGCACTCGGAGTTATGCCTTACATTACCGCATCCATTATCATTCAGCTGCTCGGCATGATGGTTCCTGCTGTGCAGAAGATGATGAAGGAGGGAGAGAGCGGTAGAAGAAAGATGAACCAGTGGACACGCCTGCTCACTATCGGTGTGCTTGCACTTCAGGGTCCGGCTTATGTAGCCAATCTGTATCACCAGATGCCTGAGGCATTTGTCTATGGTAACTCATTCCTCTTCACCGTTTATGCTACAATTCTTCTTATCGCCGGTACTATGTTCGTAGTATGGTTGGGTGAGAAGATTACCGACAAGGGTATTGGTAACGGTGTGTCACTGATCATTATGATTGGTATCGTTGCACGCCTTCCACACGCTCTGTTGGCAGAGTTGAGCGCACGACTCAATACATCAACAGGTTCGTTGATTATGATTATCATCGAGTTGGTGCTTCTCTTCCTGGTATTTTTGGCAACAATCGCAGTGGTGCAGGCAGTCCGCAAGGTGCCTGTACAGTACGCAAAGCGTATCGTTGGTAACAAGCAGTATGGTGGTGTTCGTCAGTACATCCCTCTCAAGATGAATGCGGCAAATGTAATGCCTATCATCTTTGCACAGGCACTGATGTTTATCCCTATGCTCTTTGCCAATGTAGCACCTAATTTTGCCGGCGCATTCGCCGATATGACAGGTGTATGGTACAACCTTACGCTTGCGGTGTTGGTAATCCTGTTCACATTCTTCTACACAGCGATTATCATCAACCCTCAACAAATGGCTGACGATATGAAGCGTAACAACGGCTTTATCCCAGGCGTTAAACCTGGTAAGTCAACAGTTACCTATATCGACAACATTATTACAAGAATTACCCTTCCGGGTTCAATTTTCCTTGCAATCGTTTCGATTCTTCCTGCGCTTGCAATGAAGTTCCTCGGTGTTCAGCAGGCATTTGCATACTTCTACGGAGGTACATCACTGCTCATCATGGTAGGTGTAGTTCTTGACACTCTCCAGCAGATTGAGAGCCACCTTTTGAATCGTCACTATGACGGTCTTATGAAGACCGGACGCATTCAGGGTCGCCGATAATAGTTTAGCACAGAGTCTAAGATGATATATCTGAAGACAGATGAAGAGATAGAGTTGCTCCGTGAGAACAACATCTTGGTAAGCAAGACACTTGCTGAGGTTGGGAGACACATCAAACCCGGAGTAACGGCGAAGCAGTTGGATAAAATTGCAGATGAATTTATCCGTTCGCACGGTGCGACTCCAGCTTTTCTTGGATATCAAGGCTATCCGGCATCCATTACCGTTTCGGTAAATGAGCAGGTTGTTCACGGTATCCCGTCAGACAAAGTCGTAATTAAAGAGGGCGATGTAGTATCGGTCGATATCGGTACATTTATGAAGGGGTTTGTTGGTGATTCGGCATATACGTTTGCCGTAGGTGAGATAGCCGACGATGTTCGTCAGCTTCTTGATGTCACCAAAGAGGCTCTTTATAGAGGTACAGCGCAGGCAAAGGCAGGAAATCGCGTAGGCGACATCTCTGCAGCCGTGCAAGACTACGCCGAGAGTTTCGGTTACGGTGTAGTGCGCGAACTGGAGGGACACGGACTGGGTAGAAAAATGCACGAATCCCCAGGTGTTCCAAATTACGGTTTGCGAGGCAGAGGTCCGGTCCTCAAGGAGGGCATGGTTATCTGCATAGAACCGATGATTACGATGGGAAGCAGAGCGATAGTATTTGAGCGAGATGGTTGGACCGTCCGCACAAGAGATCGCAAGCCGGCAGCACACTACGAGTTTGCTGTTGCAATCCGCAAGGATGGTCCCGATGTGCTGACCGACTTCAGCATCATTGAACAGTCACTTTAATAAAGCGCAAAACTCTATGGCAAAACAGACTGCTATTGAAAGAGACGGTACAATTATCGAGGCATTGTCAAACGCGATGTTCCGCGTAGAGCTTGACAATGGTCATGTAATTACCGCCCACATCTCCGGAAAGATGCGTATGCATTATATCAAGATTCTTCCTGGAGATAAAGTAAAGGTGGAGATGACCCCTTATGATTTGAGTAAGGGTCGTATATCATTCCGCTACAAATAAATTTACCAAACACAAAAGATTGCTTAATTATGAAAGTAAAAGCATCAATCAAAAAGAGAAGCGAGGATTGCAAGATTGTTCGTCGCAAGGGTAAGCTCTATGTGATTTGCAAGAAGAATCCTAAGTTCAAAATGCGCCAAGGGTAAATAATAAACGATTAAAAATTAAGAAAGAGAAAATTTATGGCACGTATAGTCGGTGTAGATTTACCAAAAAACAAGCGAGGCGAGATCGGTTTGACCTATATCTACGGTATTGGTCGTAGCACCGCTCAGAAAATCCTCGATAAGTGTGGCATTAGCTACGATATTAAGGTTGAGAACTGGACAGACGAGCAGGTAGGTGCAATTCGTTCTGCAATTGCCGAGATGGATATCAAGGTAGAGGGCGAGTGCCGTTCGCTGGTACAGTTGAATATTAAGCGATTGATGGATATCGGTTGCTACCGTGGTATCCGCCATCGTATCGGTCTTCCTGTTCGCGGTCAGAGCACCAAGAATAACGCTCGTACTCGTAAGGGTAAGAAGAAGACTGTAGCAAACAAGAAAAAGGCAACTAAGTAATATTGGAGAGTTATGGCAAAGAAAACAGGAACAGTTAAGAAGAAGGTTGTTAAGGTTGGTCAGACCGGTATGGCATTCGTACACTCAACTTTCAATAATGTTATCGTAACCATCACCAATGAGGTCGGCGAGGTAATCAGTTGGTCATCAGCAGGTAAGATGGGCTTCCGCGGTTCTAAGAAGAACACTCCATATGCAGCACAGACTGCAGCAGCAGACTGCGCAAAGGTTGCTTTCGATATGGGTCTTCGTAAGGTAAAGGTTTATGTGAAGGGTCCGGGTCAGGGTCGTGAGAGTGCAGTTCGTACTATCCACGGCGCAGGTATTGAGGTTACAGAGATTATCGATGTAACTCCACTGCCACACAACGGTTGCCGCGCTCCTAACCGCCGTCGCGTATAATCGTCGGAGAGTAAACAGTTTACATTACAAAAATCTAAAAGTTAAAAACAATTATGGCAAGATATATAGGACCAAAGACCAAAATCGCAAGAAGATTTGGCGAGGCTATTTACGGCGCAGACAAGAGTCTTGACAAGCGTAATGTTCCACCGGGACAGCACGGTCTTGCACGCAAGCGCAAGAAGGTTACAGAGTACGGTGTCCAGCTCTCAGAGAAGCAGAAGGCAAAGTACACCTATGGTATTTTGGAGAAGCAGTTCTCACGCACCTATGAGCAGGCAGCTCGTATGGGCGGTATTACAGGTGAGAACCTGCTCAAGTTGCTCGAGTGCCGTCTGGACAATGTTGTTTACCGTCTTGGTATTGCTCCAACCCGTGCAGCAGCTCGTCAGCTCGTATCTCACCGTCACATCTGCGTGAACGGCAATGTTGTCAATATTCCTTCATACTCACTTCGCGAGGGTGATGTAGTATCAGTTCGCGAGAAGTCAAAGTCGCTTGAGGTAATCACCTCTTCGCTTATGGGTACTAACCACAGCCGCTACGCTTGGCTTGAGTGGGATGGTGCAACCCTTAGCGGAAAGTTCCTCCAGCGTCCAGAGCGTGAGGAGATTCCTGAGAACATCAAGGAGCAGTTCATCGTCGAGCTCTACTCTAAGTAGTAATTAA
Source organism: Alistipes sp. (assembly GCA_017474235.1). Taxonomy (GTDB): domain Bacteria; phylum Bacteroidota; class Bacteroidia; order Bacteroidales; family Rikenellaceae; genus Alistipes. The sequence goes on from JAFVIB010000004.1 coordinate 200,792, forward strand.
CAACCAATAACTGTAGTAATAAATATGGCAATATTAGCGTTTCAAAGACCTGATGAAGTTTGCATTCTCGAGTCAACGGCGACCTACGGCAAGTTCGAGTTCCGCCCACTTGAGCCGGGTTATGCAATGACCATCGGTAATGCTTTGCGTCGCGTGCTGCTTTCGTCGTTGGAGGGTTATGCCATCACAACGGTCAAGGTCGCAGGTGCAGACCACGAGTTAGCCGCTGTTCCGGGCGTGATGGAGGATATGCTCAATATTATCCTGAACCTGAAGAAGGTTCGCTTCATCCGTACTGTAGAGAATCAGGAGGCCGAGAAGGCATCCATCAACGTTGCAGGTGTTACAGAACTTACTGCAGGGTATATCTCGAACTTCCTTACATCGTTTAAGGTTCTTAATCCGGATTTGGTAATCTGCCGCCTGGCACCAGGTACTAAGATGCAGATGACTATTACCATCGGTAAAGGTCGTGGCTATGTTCCGGCAGAGGAGAATACTCCGGAGAACTGCGAGTTTGGTGTGCTTCCAATCGACTCTATCTTCACTCCAATTGTGAATGTAAAGAGTACCCGCGAGGACTATCGCGTTGAGCAGCGTACCGACTATGAGAAGCTCTGCCTGGAGATTACCACTGACGGTTCAATTAAGCCAAACGATGCGTTGAATGAGGCTGCAAAGATTCTTATCCAGCACTTTATGCTCTTCTCGGATGATAAGATGAACTTCATCCTTGAGGATACCAGCTCGGAGAACGATCTGAACGAGCCAGAGCTCCACATGCGCCAATTGCTCAAGACTAAGCTTGTCGATAAGGACCTGAGTGTTCGCGCACTCAACTGCCTTAAGGCTGCTGATGTTGAGACTATCGGTGACCTTGTGAAACTCAACCGCAACGAGCTCCTTAAGTTCCGTAACTTCGGTAAGAAGTCGCTCACAGAGCTCGACGCTCTGCTTGCATCACTCGACCTTAAGTTCGGAATGGATGTATCTATGTACAAACTTGATAAAGATTAAATCAAATGAGACACAATAAGAATTTTAACCACCTTGGCAGACAGGCGGGCCACCGTAAGGCAATGTTGTCTAATATGGCATCGTCCCTGATTCTCCACAAGCGTATCGAGACTACTGTTGCGAAGGCAAAGGCTGTTCGTCAGTTTGTTGAGCCACTCGTAACTCGCTCGAAGGAGGATACTACTCACTCTCGTCGTGTAGTTTTCTCATACCTCAAGCAGAAGGAGGCAGTTACCGAGCTGTTCCGTACAATCGCTCCAAAGATTGCAGAGCGTCCGGGCGGCTATACCCGTATTCTTAAGACCGGTTTCCGTCTTGGTGACGGTGCAGATATGTGTATCATCGAGTTCGTTGATTTCAACGAGGCATACACTACCGGCGTAGCTCCAACAGCAGCTGCAGCTCCTGCAGAGGCTAAGCCTAAGACTCGTCGCTCTCGCAAGAAGAGCACCGAGGAGGGTGAGGAGAAGAAGGTAGCTAAGACTGCAGCTCCAAAGAATACCGCAGCAAAGGCTTCAGCAGCTAAGGGTGCTAAGCGTACTAATGTTGGTAAAAAAATGTAATTTTATCGTGATAGCGCGGCATTAGCCGCACATCCCTAAAAGTAAACCCCTTTGGGCTGTAGGTTTTACTACTATCCCAAAGGGGTTTCTTTTGTGATGCACGCCTACTACCGCACTCTAACGATAAAATGGGTAGCAAGTTGGCAGAATATAAAAAGGGTGTTTTCAGTCGAAAACACCCTTTGTTTGTGCCGTAGAGGGCACACTATCACGACAAATTACTTACGGATAGCAGCCACACCCGGAAGCTCCTTACCCTCCATATACTCGAGAAGAGCACCACCACCGGTAGATACATAAGATACCTTATCTGCAAGACCGAACTTGTTGATACAAGCTACAGAGTCGCCACCACCGATCAGTGAGTAAGCACCAGCAGCAGTTGCCTCTGCGATAGCCTCAGCAACAGCGCGTGAACCGGTTGAGAACTTATTAATCTCGAATACGCCTACAGGACCGTTCCAGAGGATAGTCTTGCTCTCAAGAACCTCCTTACGGAAGAGCTCCTTACCGCCCTCAGCGATATCGACACCCTCCCACTCTGCAGGAATCTCGCCTACAGGAGCAGACTTAGTATTTGCATTCTCAGAGAAGTCGTCTGCAATAAGTGCATCTGGAGACATAACAATCTTGATACCCTTAGCCTTAGCCTTCTCAAGAATCTCGAGAGCTACAGGGAACATATCAGGCTCGCAGATACTCTTACCTACATTGCCACCAAGTGCGCCGGCGAAAGTATAGGTCATACCGCCACCGATGATAATCTTATCAACCTTCTCCATCAGCTTCTCGATAATGGTAATCTTTGTAGATACCTTTGAACCACCTACGATAGCTGTAAATGGACGCTGTGGGTTCTGCATAACGCCGTCGATAGCCTTGAGCTCGTTCTCCATAACATAGCCGAACATCTTATCCTGTGGGAAGTAGTCAGCGATAAGAGCAGTAGAAGAGTGAGCACGGTGTGCAGTACCGAATGCGTCGTTAATGTAGCAGTCAGCATAAGAAGCGAGCTTCTTTACGAACTCCTTCTGAGGACCCTCCTTAAGAGCCTTCTTTGCTGCCTTCTTCTCCTCGTCTGTTGCATCCTCAGCAAGACCGCGTGGCTTACCCTCCTCCTCAGCGTAGAAACGGAGGTTCTCAAGGAGCATTACCTCGCCAGCCTTAAGATTTGCAGCCATATCTGCTGCCTTCTGACCCATGCAGTCGCCTGCGAACTGAATCTTCACGCCAAGACGAGCCTCGATAGCAGGGATAATCTGCTCAAGAGAGAACTTTGGATCCGGATTCTTCTTTGGACGACCGAGGTGTGACATAAGAATCACTGCACCACCCTTCTCAAGTACCTTCTTGATAGTAGGGATAGCTGCACGGATACGAGTGTCGTCAGTAACCTGACCCTCGCCATTAAGAGGCACATTGAAATCTACGCGGATAATTGCGCGCTTGCCTGTAAAATCGTAGTTGTCGATTGCAAACATAGTTGAGATGTTTTTAATGTTATACTTGATTATATTTACACTTTCTGCCACAAAATTACAAAAATTATTCGGATTATAGTAAAAAAGAACAGCCATTTTTGGTGGCTGTTCTTAAAAAACTACTCTTTGGCGACATAGACGGCATAGCCATTATCTTTTCTGAAGAACGGGTTCTCTACCGTAGTGTCGGAGAGCAGGAGCAACTTGGCAGATGGTATGCAGATGCGGGTGACCTTATTGCTGATGATAAGTGTATCGCCTACGACCTTTACCATCTCCTCCTTATCCTTGATATTGCTATCTATCCGAATTAGTCCCTTGTTGGTATGTGCTTTATCGTCGCGGGCGAGGATAAGGTTTGCATCTCTGGCATCTACTATGCGAATACTACCGATGTTGATGTTGTTTATTGTCTGCACGGTTTTCCTTGTGTTCGCTACGACCAGCGTGAGGATTACTATAGATGGCAGTATGGCAAGCAGTATTACCGCTGTCAATATTTTATTACTTGTTTTCATAGTCATTGTATAATGTTAAAATCTCCTCGGCTGTTATGCCGATACTTTTCATTTTTGCAAAGAGAGACGGCAGTTGCTCTGTGATAAATCGCTCGCGGGCGATGGCGGCAGCCTCAGCTTGCGCACCCTCGGCTACAAAGTAACCTATGCCTCGGCGGTTGAAGATAAGCCCCTCGTCAGTCAGTCGCTCGTATGTGCGCATAACGGTATTAGGATTTACAACAAGCGTGGCACCCAACTCGCGCACCGAGGGTATTCGCTCCCCCTCTGCCCACTCTGACGATGCTATACGGCTCAGGATTAGCTCGTATATCTGCATCCATATTGGTTGTGAGTTGTCAAAATTCATAGCTCTCGTTCACGCAGTTTAAGGTATGAGACAATGTAAAGACCTACGACTATCGCGCCATTGAAGGCAAGGTGTAACCACCCCGAAATCTCTGTAAACTGCTCCCATGTATAGACAATACCCTCAGTTTCATAGATATTTGACATATAGACTGCATTGTTGTTTGGCAGCAGTGAGAAGTAGTTGCCATATCCGTAGCTAATGAAGATGTCTATCTGCTCAAAGAGTGAGGTTATACCGATGACCGCAATGAAAAATGCGATTACAGCGTAGGAGTAACCCCTCTTTGCTCCCCAGCAGGCAACAACCATCAGCGCGGCGTGCAGAAGTGTCATTGTGCAGAGGGTAGGGAGAAACTGCTGCGCGGGAATATCAAGTACAAATGTTGGTACTACCACGCCTAAAACAAAGGAGTTGAGCATTATAAATGTAAATCGCTCAAGGGTATTTATCGGCAGCGTGAGGTCAATGATGTCATTTTTGCAGTTAAGGCTGCCCATAGAAGAGGCGGTGACATTAGAGAGTATGCCCATCAGGGCTGCAATGTTTACAACCTGCTTGGTGTTGAGTATATCGTCGCCTATCATACCTGAATGATCCATAATCGCAAATATAGTCCATATGCCGAGCAAAACGAGCATCGATATTTTGTAGTTTCGCCCATACTCTGCATAGTGCTTTGCGGCGAAGGTCTTGAAACGGTTAAAACTAAAACATTTCATATTTAACCCAATTTTTGTGCAATTACAGAGCAGACCTCACCCGTCGCCTTAATTGCTGCGTTAAACATCAGTTCGAGGTCAAATCGACCCTCTTCATCACTATCGGCTCTCCAAATGCCAACCTGACCAGCTACGCTCTGCTGGCTGTAGATTGCCTCGCGTCCTACTACAATACCAAAGCCGAAGCAGCTCTGAAGCTCCGCTACGCTCTGGTTGATAAGAACATTGCCACCCTCAAGAATTACCACTCTATCGACAAGGTTCTCGATGTCGTGCGCCTGATGTGTGGAGATAATGATTGTCTTGCTCTCATCGGCATAAGCGGCAAGAATGGAGCGCAGAGCAGCCTTGGCGGTGATGTCAAGACCGTTTGTCGGCTCATCAAGCAGCAACAGCTCTACATTGCAGGCGAGTGCAAAGGCGAGATATGCCTTCTTGCGCTGACCCATAGAGAGGTCGCTGAACTTCGCCGAGCAATCGACCTCCAAAACATTGCAGTAGTGGTCAAACTGCTCCTGATGAAAAGCAGGGTAGAGCGGTGCAGTGTGCTGCACAAAGCTCTTGACCGTAACTTTCGGGAGTGTAAACTCCTCCGGAACAACCATAAGGCGGCTGTATAACTCTGCTCCGCGAGTTATAGCCTTGCCCTGAAAACAGATTACCCCCTGCTGTGGAGTCAGTAACGATGAGAGTAGCTTGATAAGCGTACTCTTGCCCACACCGTTACGACCCAGCAGACCGATAATCTCTCCCGCCGGTAATCTGAGCGACAAGTTGTCGAACAGATTACTCTTCTGCGGGTAGGAAAAAGTTAGCTCATTAACCTGAATCATAGTTCTAAGGATTTGGTTGAAAATTTTTATTGTTTAGTGTATTAGTGCATTAATACACTGCAAAGGTAACGACAAATTTTATAAAACCAAATATTTTCACAAAAAAATTTGTATATTTGTACAAAATACCAAAACTATGAGAAGATTACCTATATTTATTACAGCATTTGCACTCTTTTGTGGTGCAGCGACAGCAGAGGAGTTGAAGCTCCGAGAGGATAATATCGATCAGATTGTCAAGGCTATGACCCTTGAGGAGAAGGCACACCTTGTTGTGGGTGCCGATATTAAGGAGATTAGTGGCACGGGCGAGGTCGGCGATACCGAGCAGATTGTTCCTGGTGCAGCGGGTATTACATATCCTATACCGCGTCTGGGTATTCCGTCTATCGTTATGGCAGATGGTCCTGCGGGTTTGCGCATTAAGCCTATACGCGAGGGCGATCCGAATACATACTACTGTACAGGTTTCCCTGTGGGTACGCACCTTGCTGCAACTTGGAACGACGAGATTATTTATCGTGTAGGTAAGGCTATGGGCGAGGAGGTCAAGGAGTATGGCGTAGATATTCTCCTTGCTCCTGGTGTTAATATTATGCGTAATCCACTTTGTGGTCGTAACTTTGAGTACTACTCTGAGGACCCGCTTTTGGCTGGTAAAACTGCGGCAGCGATTATCAATGGCGTTGAGAGTAATGATGTAGGTACATCTCTGAAGCACTTCTGCGCCAATAATCAGGAGATTAACCGTCTTGCAAACGATTCGCGCATATCACAGCGCGCTCTGCGTGAGATATACTTGCGCAACTTTGAGATTGCCGTGCGTGAGGCACAGCCGTGGACCATTATGACATCTTACAACTACCTTAATGGTCGTTATACATCAGAGGATAAGGGTCTGCTGGAGGATGTGCTTCGTGGCGAGTTTGGCTTTGAGGGTGCTATTGTTACCGATTGGGGTGGTGGTCTTGATGCTGCGGCACAGGTGGCTGCCGGTAATGATATGATTCAGCCGGGAGAGCCTCACCACTTCGACACTATTGTAAATGCAGTGAAGAACGGCACTCTAAAGGAGGAGGATTTGGATAAGTGTATCACCCGTATTCTGAAGTTAATCGTTAAGACTCCGCGCTTCAAGGGTTATAAGTTTAGCAATAAGCCTGACCTTAAGGCTCACGCAGCTATTACCCGAGAGGTGGCAAGTGAGGGTTTTGTGCTTCTGAAGAATGATAATAAGGCTCTGCCTATGGTTGGTGGAGAGACTGTTGCTCTGTTTGGTGTCGGTAGCTATGACTTTATCGCAGGTGGTCGTGGTTCAGGCGATGTAAACAAGGCTTATGTAGTAGATATGCACGAGGGTATGACATCTAACGGTATCGCTTTGGATAAGGAGTTGGATGACTACTATATGAACTATATGGAGCGTGAGCGTAAGCGTATTGCTCCACTTGATGAGCATCGTCGTTGGACTCACTATACTCTTCGTCCTAATGAGATTAGAGACCCGCGCCAGCTTGTTGAGGGTAGTGCAGATAGAGCCGATATAGCAGTTATTACCTTCTCACGCAACTCTGCTGAGGGCTTTGAGCGTCATGTAAATCGCGATTTCAATCTGCGTATTGATGAGACTGCTCTGCTCAATGAGGTTAGCCGCGAGTTCCGCGCTGCGGGCAAGAAGGTCGTTGTTGTGCTCAATGTCTGCGGACCGGTTGAGGTTGCATCGTGGAGAGATAAGGTAGATGCAATTCTTGTCTGCTGGATGCCGGGTCAGGAGGGTGGAAACTCTGTTGCCGATGTACTTTTGGGTAAAGTTTCTCCATCCGGTCACCTCCCTATGAGTTTCCCTGTTCGTTATGCCGATGTTCCTTCGCAGAACTTCCCTGTTGATGTTCCGGAGACAGGTCTGAACCAATCTTTCGAGAACTACAGCACAAAGCATAAGTACTATGACCAGCCAAATGTGGACTATACAAACTATACTGAGGATATCTTTATCGGCTATCGTCACTTTGCTACACGCGATGTTGAGGTGGCATATCCGTTCGGTCACGGTCTGACATATACAGACTTTGAGCTCTCTGATATGAAGCTCAAGCGTAATAAGGAGAATATCACTGTCTCTTGTAAGGTTACAAACACAGGCTCTCGCGCGGCAAAGCAGGTTGTACAACTCTACTCTTCAGCCCTCTTCCCTGACCACGAGCGTCCGTTAGTTGAGCTTCGTGGCTATAGCAAGACTCCGACCCTCGCAGCGGGCGAGAGCTGCACGGTAGAGATTGCTATAACTACTGACGACTTGGCTATCTTTGTTGAGGATGAGTCTGCTTGGAAGGTTGCTGCGGGCGATTATCGCCTCTGGTTGGGCTTCAGCAGTGCCGATTTGAAGGAGTATAAGGAGTTCTTTGTACCTCAGACTACAGTCCGCAAGGTGACCGATATACTCAAGCCTACAGACGGTAAACTATTTATCGAGTAAGATAATATGAGAAAACTTTTAACAGCTATTTTAGCGGTTGTAGCTCTATCTGCAACCGCTAAAGTACATATAGAGGTGGATAACAATCTGCTCTGCCTTAAACTTGATGACAAGCCTGTTGTGACAGCTCCGCAGGAGGGGCTTTGGTCTGTGGCAACGGGGTGGAGTGATGATTGGATGTGCGATTGGCACCACGCCTCTCCGCAGAGTGCAGAGCATAGTGGAGAGTGGACAATTGTTCACGGTAGTATGGCTATTGATGGAGGGCAGTTATCTCTCCGCGATAGTTACAGAGAGGTCTCGGAGGGTCTTGTGCAGTGTGTGCGTCGCTATGAGTGGCACGCAGAGAAGCCTTTGGAGAGGGTTACGCTCTCTGTTAAGTTTGATGTTGCGGGGCAGTCGCTTATGCCGTGTCTGCCCGGAATACTCTACTATGGCAATAAGAATGGAGCAAAGGTTAATCCAAATATAATTCCCGTTTATGATGGCAGAGCGGGGGAGTTCGCGATTTTTGAGGAGCACCGCTATCCAATGCCATTCGCTATGCTTGAGTCGGCTGCTGGGGGTTATGCGGCTGCACTGCATACAGTGCCAAGTCCTGTTCGTGGAGCTGTGTTGAGTGATCAATGGTGGTCTATGGGTGTTGAGGCTTATGATGATTATAGCCGTATGGTGTTATATTCGGGTCCGATAGGCTACAATGGTCAGCATAGTGTTGCCAAGGCTCTGCAAAAGAGACCGATGAGATATACAGACACATATATCACTCTCGAGCCGGGGCAGATTGTCGAAAAGAGTTTCTATATTGAGCTATATCCTATCGAGCGCGAAGGCACGGGCTTTCAGCGACCTATATATACTGCTCTGGACCTCTATAAACCATACGATGCCGAGCGTTTTCCAACCTTTGAGCAGATTGTCAAGGGTAAGTATGAGTTTGCAAAGCGTCGCTGGATAGAGTTTGACTCGGAGGCTGTCGGTTTTAATATGTACGACAACGCTCTTCGCAAGGATATTGTGATGGGCTGGTGTGGTCAGGCGGACTCCCCGGGCTACTCGTTGCAGGTGCTCTCAAAGATGTTGGGCGATGAGGCTGTTGAGCCTATGGTGCAGAGGTCACTTGACTACCTATCGACATTTGCCATAGATGATAATAGTGGAATATTTGTTGTTGGCTATAATGGCGAGAAGTACCACGGTGGCGACCCCGTTTCGTGTGGTCAGGCAATGTATAACTTTGCCAAGGCTATACAGACTGCGCGGAAGAACAGAAGGTACAACACCGATAAGTGGGAGGATTTTCTCTTCCGTGCATCCGAGTCTGTAAGTAACCGCATTTTGAGCGATGATTGGAATCCGCTCTCTACTGCCGAGGGCTTCTATATTGCACCATTGGCTATCAGCTCAAAACTATTCCGTGAGAAGCGATTTCTTGAGGCGGCACGCAAGGCTGCAAACCTCTTTGCCGAGCGACACTTGACGATGAATGGTTGTTATTGGGGTGGTACGCTCGATGCTACTTGTGAGGATAAGGAGGGTTCATGGGCAGCCTTTCAGGGCTTTTTAGAGCTATATGAGCGCACAAAAGAGCCACACTACCTTGAGTGGGCAAAGCACGCAATGGATGTCTGTCTGAGCTATGTTGTTGTGTGGGATATTCCTCTGCCGGCGGGTCGCCTTGCCGATTTTAACTTTAAGAGTACCGGTTGGACGGTCGTCTCGGCACAAAATCAACATATTGATATATACGGAGTACTTTTTGCTCCGGAGGTCTATAAGATGGGTAAGTATCTGAAGGATGAACGCCTATGTCGCCTTGCCGATGTTATGTATCGCAGCTGCTATCAGCTTACCGATGCCTATGGCTCACAGGGCGAGCAGATTCAACAGACCAACTTTGCACAGCGTGGCGATATGAGCAATGTGCATAAGTTAAGAGGTGGCTATGCTGAGCGTTGGACTGTCTTCTGGATTACGGCGCACTTCCTTAATGCAGCAGCGAGATTTAACGAATATAAATAAAAAAATAGAGCCGAGAGGCTCTATTTTAGTTTGTTACTCTTGTTTGGAAAATACCGTCTTGAAGAATATATCCGTCGCGCCTTGATGTTTGGCGGTGTACTCCTTTGATATCTGACTGACAGCCGTTAGGTGTTGCGGGTCACTTAGCAGTGGCGAGAACCACGCCTTCAGCTCCTCATAATTTGTAATGCTTGTTGCAGCACCGAGGGAGATCATATCGCGCGCCTCCTTAAACTTCTGATAGTTCGGACCAAAGGCTATCGGAAGACCGAAGGTTGCCGCCTCAAGGGTGTTGTGAATACCGACACCAAAACCGCCGCCGATGTATGAAAACTCTGCATAGCCATACACCGATGAGAGCATACCCATAGTGTCGAGTATAAGTATCTGCTTGTCAAGCGAACTATTTGCAACTTCGGTATACCTTACAGCCCCGCCGACTGCCGTCTGCTCAATCTTTGCCATACGACTCTCGTCCATCTCGTGAGGGGCTATAATAAACTTTACAGAGGGGTTGTCATTTGCAAGTTGAACTATCAGCTCCTCATCCGGACCCCAAGTAGAGCCGGCAACAAATAGTCTATTCTCACCCTTAAACTGCTCAACCAAATCAATCTTTTTTGCCGCTGCGGCAATCTGTGCCACGCGGTCAAAGCGAGTGTCGCCCGCAACGATAACATTATCACAGCCGAGCTTTGAGAGTAGCTGTTTTGAGTTCTCGTCTTGCACAAAGAGTATCTCGAAGGTGTCCAACGCCTCTCTCCACATCTCTCCAAAAGGGCGGAAGAAGATAGAGTTGCTGCGGAAGATAGCTGAGACAATATATGTGCGGATATTTCGAGTCTTAAGCTCCGAGAGGAAATTTATCCAATACTCATACTTGACGAAAATAGCAATCTCAGGCTTTACAATGTCGAGGAAACGGCGTGCATTTGCAACTGTATCGAGTGGAAGATAGAAGATATAGTCAGCACCCTGATAGTTCTTGCGAATCTCATAGCCTGAAGGGGAGTAGAATGTAAGTACTATTTTGTACTCAGGTCGCTCTGCCTTAATCTTCTCAATTATCGGGCGACCCTGCTCAAACTCGCCCAACGATGCCACATGTATCCAAACAATAGGAGAGTCTGTGTCGATGCTCTTCTCCATGCGTTCAAAGAGCCCTTTACGACCATTACGCCACAGTCGAGCCTTCTCATACCACGGCGAGACGGCTGCTACTGCGGTGTTATAACACCCCATTGCGATATTGTAAAGCACTTTCATTGGCACAAAAGTAGAAAAATTAATGCTAAATAGCAAATTTGTTGCTAACCCATAACATTCTCGTTGTAGTGCATTATAAATGAGCCGTCCATACACGCCTCTACTGCGGCAAGATCGACCTGTATATCGCTTGCCCAGCGAGTACGACGCGTATAGGCTCTCATAGCCTTAATCAGTGCGGTGCGCTTTGTCGTGTTTATCGCCTCGAAAGCACTCTCTATTGAGCCTAAAGCACGAGTCTTAACCTCTACAAAGTGCATAACGCCGCGACGGGTGGCTATAATATCCACCTCGTAGTGGTCGTAACGCCAATTGCGCTCTACGATTAAAAAACCGTTAGAGCGCAACCAATCTACCGTAAAGGCTTCACCGGCAGCACCGCGTTCCTGTCTGTCTATCATCTGTTAGAGGAGGAAACTCAAATCATCGCCACTTACAACCTCGTATGGAGCCTGTCCGCGCTTGAAAATACGCATTGGGCGAGAGCCGATAAGCTCTAACTTGCCACCCTGAAGGCGAAGCATACAGCCCTCACGCAGACCAACTACATAACGGCGAGGATTTGCTTCGATATACTCCTCAATACGCTGCTCGCGTGTCTCGCCGGCGTGACCCTCCGGATTTGCATCGAGATAGTGAGGATTTATCTGGAACTTGACAGCACCGATAGCCTTGAACGACTCAGGCTCTACTATCGGCATATCGTTTGTTGTACAGATTGTAGGGCAGCAGACATTGCTACCTGCGCTCCAACCAACATAAGGAGTACCGCTCTTTAACTTGCGAAGTATTGCAGACATAAGACCCTGCTGCTGCATCTTCTTCGTTAGTGCAAAAGTGTTGCCACCGCCCACGCATATAGCTTGAGCCTCGCGGATAGCTTTGAGAGGATTCTTCTCTCTGTGGATAGAGCGAACCTTTACACCTATTTCGTTAAAACGGTTCTGCACTTTGCGCTCATACTCTGCATAAGAGAAGGTAACAGCTGCATAAGGGACAAAAATTACCTCAGAAACACCCTTCAGATGCTCTGCAATGTTGGCAATTGGATACTTAAGATACTCCTCTCCGGCGTTTGTTGAGTTGGAGATAAGCAAAAGGTTCATCTTTTCCATATAAATAATTGATTATTAGTTTGTTTTAATGTTCGTTTTGTGACTATGATATTAAAAAAGTTCCTATTTTATGCCAAAGATACGAAAAAAGTGTTATCTTTGCAGCGATTTGCTTAATAAACTGCAATTCATTGCTACGATTTTCTTTCGGGAGAGTGGTAGAAATGAGAAGGTTAATAAGTAATGGTATAATAATTGTTTAACTAAAAAAAGAGAATTATGTCAAACATTCAGGAGAGAGTCGTTAAGACTATCGTAAACAAGTTGGGAGTTAAGGAGTCAGAGGTTGTTCCAGAGGCTTCATTCACTGGTCATCTTGGTGCAGATTCACTCGACAGCGTTGAGTTGATGATGGATTTCGAGAAGGAGTTTGGTGTTGAGATTCCACAGGAGGTTGCTGAGAATATCCAGACTGTAGGTGATGTTCTCAACTATCTTGAGGAGCACAAGGACGAGCTTAAGTAATTCGTCTTTATTGAATTTGAATTTTAGGTAGTAGTAGGTTTAGGAGGGAGAGAATGGAAAAAAGGCGTGTTGTTGTCACAGGTATTGGTACAATAAACCCGATTGGAAACAATATTGAGGAGTATTTCCATAGCTTAGAGATAGGTACTAGTGGAGCCGATACGATAACAGCCTTCAACGCCGAGAAGTTCTCCTCTCGAATAGCCTGCCAAGTCAAGAACTTTGACCCGTCGCTCATATTTGAGCGCAAAGAGCTTCGTAAGTACGACCGTTATTCTCAGTTTGCATTGGTAGCAGCTACCGAGGCGGTTGAGGATGCAGCGTTGGAGCTTGATAAGTTAAATCTTGAGCGCATTGGTGTCGTTTGGGCATCAGGCATTGGCGGTGTGCAGACCTTCTACGATGAAGTTATGGGCTGGGCTGAGGGTAATGGTACCCCTCGCTTCAGCCCATTCTTTGTGCCTAAGATGATTTCGGACCTTGCAGCAGGTCACATCTCGCTCAAGTATGGCTTTATGGGTCCTAACTATAGCGTTGTCTCTGCCTGCGCATCATCTAACCACGCAATGATAGACGCTATCAATCTTATCAGATTGGGTAAGGCGGATATGATTGTTACAGGAGGTTCGGAGGCTCCTATTGTAGTACCTGCGGTGGGTGGTTTCTCTTCGATGAGAGCTCTCTCTACCCGCAATGACGACCCTAAGAGTGCTTCACGCCCATTCGATAAGAATCGTGATGGTTTTGTGATTGCTGAGGGTGCAGGTGCACTTATTTTTGAGGATTATGAGCACGCTGTGGCGCGTGGCGCAAAGATATATTGCGAGGTTGCCGGCAGCGGAATGTCTGCAGATGCCTACCATATGACTGCACCACATCCGGAAGGAAAGGGTGCTATAATGTCTATGCGTTTGGCTCTTGAGGATGCAGGTTTGAAGGTAACAGATGTTGATTATCTCAACGCTCACGGAACAAGCACGCCACTTGGTGACTTGGCTGAGATTGCTGCTGTGCAAGGTTTGTTCGGTGAGCACGCCTATAAGATGAATATCTCTTCAACAAAGTCTATGACCGGTCATCTGCTCGGTGCTACGGCGGCTGTTGAGGCGTTGGCGTGTGTGTTTGCCATTACAAAGGGTATTGTCCCTCCGACAATTAATGTCGAGGAGGTTGATCCGCAGATAGATTCAAAGCTCAATCTTACTATCGGAACTGCTCAGAGACGCGATGTTCGTGTGGCTATGAGTAACACATTTGGTTTCGGTGGTCATAACTCAACTATCATCTTCCGAAAGTTAGAGGAGTAAAAGATTATATTATTGTGATAGATTTTATACTACGCCCGATAAAGCGAAATTTCGGACAAGATAGGGATTACTACCGAATGGTTGATGATATATTCGGCTTTATTCCGAATAATATCGAATTATATAAATTGGCGCTGATTCATAAATCAGCGTCTATTGTTGTTGATGGTCAGACTATAAACAATGAGCGTCTGGAGTTTTTGGGCGATGCTGTTATCGAGAGCGTTACCTCCGACTACCTCTTTATCGAGTATCCGGAGTATGACGAGGGTCGTTTGACACAGCTCCGCTCAAAGATTGTATCGCGTCAGTCGCTCAACGGTATAGCGAAGAAGATAGGTCTTGATAGATGCGTTATCTGCAATCGCTCGGTATCTACATCGCAGAAGCATATCTTCGGAGATGCTTTTGAGGCTATGATGGGTGCTATATATCTCGATCAGGGATACGATTTTGTAAATCGTCTGCTCATCAATACCATTTATGCAACCTCGCTCTCGTTGGAGCGGGTCGATGAGGAGGAGACCGATTTTAAGAGCCGCCTTATCGAGTGGGGACAGAAACACCACCATACAATCCTCTTTAAGACTAAAGGCGTTGGTAAATCTACCGCCGCAGGAGCGCACTCGTTCCGCAGCGTTGTGCTTATTGACAGCCTTGAGGTCGGACACGGCACGGGAGAGTCGAAGAAGGAGGCGGAGCAGTCTGCTGCGCAGTCAGTGGCGACCGAGATGAATGATGAGATTTGCGCTCGGTTGTTGGATAAGTTAGACCGTTTTGAGGCAACAACAAATAAAGAGTAGCAAGTGCTACTCTTTATTTGTTGCCCCCCCCCTTAGAATGGCAGGTCATCAACCTCCTGCGCGCCTTGAGCATATATAGGCTCTTCGGTCTGCATCGGAGCATTGTATGCCGGAGGATTAACGCCACCGGCAGGTGTTGGCGGAGCCTGAACTGTCGGAACAATTCTCCACGCACGGACATCTGTGTACCACTTGCCGTTATACTCACGCGACTCTACATCGATAGATACTGTATATTCTGCACCGACGGTGAGGCGAGCAACCTCCTCGGGCTTGTTGAAGAATGTAACACAGACCTTACGAGGATATTGTGACTGACTCTTCATATCAAAGATAACCTCCTGACGCTGCCAAGCTCCACGAGCCGACTGACCACTTGTCGGAGGCATAATTCTAAAAACAGTTCCTTCAAATTCCATATTCTATATAGTATTAATTTCTAAAAGCAAAGTTAGTGAATTTTGTATAAAAAACAAAGAGAAAGAAAATTACTTTTCCTTCTCTCTACTCAGTGCCCAGGACGAGACTCGAACTCACACGGACTAATGTCCACTACCCCCTCAAAGTAGCGTGTCTACCAATTCCACCACCTGGGCAATACAGCCGCTATCTTTCTCAATAGCGGTGCAAAGATATGGCAAAAAAATTACTCCTGCAAACTTTTTTGCCAAAAAAATCAAATTTTCTCAATAATCGCCCTTAAAATGCCCTCCGCATCGTATCCGCAGAGCGAATATAGCTCCGCAGGAGTGCCCTGTTCGATAAATGTATCGGCTATTCCGAGGTTTTTAATGCTCTTGTGGATGTTGTTGTCCGATAGTAGTTTGATTATCGCCTCGCCAACTCCCCCGCGCAATACACCATCTTCAACGGTGATAATTCGGTCAAACTGTTTACCCACCTCGATTATCAGTTCGCTATCCAAAGGCTTGGCGTAGCGTAAATCATATACAGCAACACTTACACCCTCTTGCTCTGCTGCTACAGCTGCTTCGAGAGCAGATGCGCAAGGCTTTCCAAGAGCCAATATAGCCACATCGTTACCCTCTCTGAGTACTCGACCCTTGCCTATTGGCAGATTTTCAAACTCTTTGTCTCGCCACTCTACACCCATACCACTACCGCGAGGATAGCGAATAGCAAATGGTGTTGCACTATGTAGGGCTGTATATAGCAGATTGCGCAACTCAAGTTCATCGCTCGGAGCTGCCACAACCATATTCGGGATACAACAGAGATATGCTAAATCGAACACTCCGTGGTGGGTTGCTCCATCCTCACCAACGATACCTCCGCGGTCTAAACAGAGTACCACCGGAAGATTTTGCAGTGCTACATCGTGTATAATATTGTCGTATGCACGCTGCATAAATGTCGAATAGATATTACAGAATGGCACTTGACCTGCCGAGGCGAGACCAGCCGAGAAGGTCACGGCGTGAGCCTCTGCAATGCCGACATCGAAGCATCGCTCAGGCATTGCTGCCATCATAATATTCATCGAACAGCCGGTAGGCATTGCCGGAGTGACTCCTACAACGCGATTATCGCTCTTTGCAAGTTCAAGCAGCGTATGACCAAAGACATCCTGATAACGGTCGCGGTCGGTTGCCTGCTTAATTCTCTCGCCCGTGTCGGGATTAAACTTACCCGGGGCGTGCCATACAGGCAGATTCTGCTCTGCCGGACGGTAGCCGTGCCCCTTTGTTGTAATTACATGGAGCAACTTCGGAGAGCGAATATCTTTCAGTGCAGTGAGCGTGCGGACAAGGTGCTTCACATCGTGTCCATCTACGCGACCGAAGTATCTGAAACCGAAACTCTCAAAGAGGTTGCTATTCTGCATCAACCCGTGCTTGATGGCATTGCCCATCTTTCGACAGAGTCGCAGTACCGGTGGTGTGTATGAGAGTAGCGACCATAACCCCTGCTTGAAGCGGTTGTATGAGCGCGAGGTGGACATACGGAGCAGATAGTTATTTAGCGCACCTGTAGCACGGTCTATCGCCATATTGTTGTCATTGAGAATTACAAGCAGGTCGTTATTCTTATCTGCACCTGCATTGTTAAGTCCCTCAAAAGCCAAACCTCCGGTCATAGAGCCGTCTCCGATAACGGCTATCGACTTGAAACTCTCGCCACGCAGTCTTGCCGCCTGCACCATACCGAGGGCTGCCGAGATAGATACCGAGGCGTGACCCGCTCCAAAGGCGTCATACTCACTCTCTGCCATACGCGGGAAACCACTAATGCCGTTCAACTTACGATTATTACAGAAGGCGTCGCGGCGAGCGGTGATAATTTTGTGTGCATAGGCTTGATGACCCACATCCCACACAAGTTTGTCGGTAGGGGTGTCATATACATAATGGACAGCCACGGCAATCTCTACCGCTCCCAAAGAGGAGGCGAGATGTCCGGGGTTTTTTGCACACTGCTCGATAATATACCTACGCACCTCCTCGCAGTAGTGTGGCAGCTGGTCAATCGACAGCTTGCGTAAATCGGCTGGGGAGTTTACCTGATAGAGATATTTGTACTCAATTTGTGTCATCGCAGTTCATTTTTTAGAATGGGTAGCCTACGCCGAAGTTCAGAGAGGTATTCTTCCACTTGAAGTTGTGAATCCACCTCTCGCCAACGGGTTTGTTAGGGTTGTGTAGCTGAATACCCCAATCGAGGCGTAAGATTGCAAATTTTATATCTAATCGGATACCGACACCGGTATTGAAACCCAACTGCTTGTAGAAGTCCTTGAAGTGGAATACAGAGCTGTCCGGATACTCGACCCCATTATGACCCATATACCAAATGTTACCCAAGTCGAGGAATGTTGCGCCGTGGAACATACCCCATATAGGGAAGCGGAACTCGAGGTTTGCCTCCAACTTCATATCTCCCAACTGCGTAGGATAGACAACATTCTCAGGCAGAGGACTTGAGCCCGGTCCGAGTGTACGCGGAGCCCAACCTCTCATACTATTACTACCGCCGGCATAGAACATACGGTCAAACGGTATAGCCTGCGAGTTGCCGTAAGCCACACCGAAACCTGCATACAATCGACCCGCTATGGCGCACTTCTCGCCGAGCATAATGCGCTGTGAGGCATTTATATCTGCGCGGAAGTACTGAGAGTAGCGGATACCGAGCAGATTGTAGTAACTCTCGCCGGCAACAGGCTTTGCAAAGAGGTGAGCCAAGGCATCGACAGTATTTCCGGCAAGTTCGGCATTGATGCGGATAAGCGTCTGGTTGAGTGAACTCTCTGCACGCGGATTGTTGTATGTGTATGAGCCGGATAGTCCGACAATGAGCTGTGATTCATAACTACGCTTGAGATACTCGTTTTGCAGCGAGTTGAAGTAATCCTCATTGATATATCCGACATTTACCCAGTTGATACTTATCGGTCGGACTACAAACGATGAGTTTGAGAAGTTGCGCCAAGAGTATGACCATACAATACTCGACAAATCGCGGCGATAGTATGGGCGATTTTGGTAGTTGTACGAAATCTCAAATCGGGTTTTAGGTGTATTGATACGATTCAAGCCCGATGTACGCAGAAGTAGGAAGCGAGGGAACGACAATCCTGCCGACACTCCTAACTCAAGGGCGTCACGACGCAGTGCATCGGGAGCCTTCATATACTCGTAACCGACCGTTCCGGTAATCTCAAGCAACTCTGCACCACGGAAGATATTTCTGTTCTGATAACCCAAAATAGCCTTTAGCCCATAGAAACTCGATGTCGTTGAGCCCTCAAGCTCTGCCTTTATGCTCTGTTTGAGCGATGGAGTGCAGAATATATTGCAGTCGAGGTATCTCTCGCGGGTGTAGTTGAGCAGAATGGAGTCAGAGCCACCAACATAGGTGAGGTAGTTCTTCGCCGAGAGTGAATCGGGAACCTCTGTAAAGGTCACTCGGGCACTCTTAAAGCCCATTTGCAACAGATTGTTGTATGCTCGCTGCACTAACGAGTGGTTATATATAGCACCCGAGTAGAGTGGTATTGCCGGGCGTAACACCTTTGGGCGGATATATGGCTGTTTGCCGTCAAATAGCACCTCTAAGCCTTTATAGCTTACTGAATCTATAGCAAATGGCTGGCTATTATTCATTCGGTTGCCGATAGCATTGTAGCCCGGGGTGATGCCTATATTTCGCAGACGATAAACGGCGTTATTGTCATATATTGCCTCTCCGCGGGATGTATAACCCGATAGTTTCTGCTTGATAATCATAGTCAGAGCCACGCGATTCTTCTGCTGAAGAGTATCGGCAATATAGCTGATGTTGTTTATCGAGAAGCTGTAATAACCCCTCTCCTTGAGCATCGCCGCAATACGCTCTCGCTCGGCATCAAGAGTGGCTATATTAAATACATCGCCCTTGTGAATCAGACAATTGACCGTGTCGGGTAACAAAATAGGCTCTAAGAATCGGTCGCGGAAGTTGTATCTGATAGTGTCAATAATGTATGGCTGATTCTGCTTTACGGCGTATGTAACTTTAGCCCTCTTCTTGCGATAGGTGGTATCGACCTTGTAGCCTACCGTTGAGGCAAAGTAACCGCGCGAGTCGAGATATATCTTCAGATTGTCGGCAGACTTGTCGGTCTCGTTGTTGTCAAGCAGAACAGGCTCCTCGCCAATTTTACGCTTGAGGTTGTTCCACCAATTGTCCTTCTCGGGGTTGGCAAGGTTGTACATCTGCACATAGAAATTTGTACCCAAGAAGTGCTTGTTAGGTGTCTGACGGATATATTTGTAGAGGTCCTCGTAGGTAATGCGCTCCGAGCGGGCAACACTCTTGTCGGTCTCTATATTGACCTTTTGTAGCAGATACGACCCCTCCGGCAGGTTGCGCGTAACGCTACACGACGATAGCACTACCGCCGCCACAACTGCTATAAGTATGGTCGTAAATCTTTTCATCTATCTGCTCTCCAAAAATCCTTGCCAAGCCTCTATCTCGGCTGTGATAACCTCCGCAGTCTCAAATGCAAAACCTTTGCCGATAACTTCGACCGTTCCACGCTCTGTAAATGAGGCGTTACCGATAAGGGTTGTCTTTAGACCCTCCTTGCGGCTGCATATACAGCGCACTGCACCACCTCTGTTCTCGACAGCAATCTCGCTATCGTAGCTGCACAACCCCAAAAGGGCAGCTGTCGTTGCAGAGCTTGTCATAGCTGTTCCGCACGAAGGGGTTATGCCTGCTCCGCGCTCAAAGGTAGTGACAAAGATGTGATTTGTACCACGATGCTCCACAAGGCTGATATTTACGCCATTTGGGAATATGTTTTTGAGAGTTTTTACCCTCTTGCCAAGCTGCTCAAGCAGTTGAATGTCTATCTTTTCGACCACCGAGATAATATGTGGATTGCCGACCGATATCGCGGTCCAGCGAAGAGTTGGATGCAGCGGCTCGATTACACTATCAATAAAACAGCCATCGGCAGAAGGTGTCATTAGAAAGTCGTCACTCCAAAGTCGAACCCCTATTTGTACTCCGTAAGTAGGAATTGAACCGTATATCGGAGCATATCGCGCCGTAGGATAGACCTTTCCGCCTGAAGTGAGGTCAAAATGGTCACAGCCTATGTAACTCTCTGCCAAGCGAGCCACGCAACGAATACCATTGCCGCACATCTCCGCCTCCGAGCCGTCGGGGTTAAACATCCGCATACCATACAGACTGTTGCTATCTCTTACAAGCAGCAGTATGCCGTCTGCCCCGATACCGTTATTGCGGTCACACACAGCTATAGAGAGCGAATCTAACGCTATCCCCTCCATATTTTGAGCTACAGCATCAAACATTACAAACTCATTTCCTGAGCCGTGACACTTTATATAGTCTAACTTCATCCTTGTATAAAAGTGTATATAAATCGTTCAAAGTTACACATTTTTTCGTAACTTTGGCTCTTGAAAAGGATAAATAAGAGCATTATGGTAGAAAAATTTATAATGGCGGGCGATACAGCTCTCCATATTTGCGACTCTGAGAAGGGGGATAAAACGGTCGTTCTTCTGCACGGCTATTTAGAAAATATGCTTGTGTGGGATGAGTTTATCCCTCACATTTATAAGCAGATGCGCGTAGTTGCTCTCGATTTGCCCGGACACGGAATATCGGAGGTAAAGGGTGCTGTACATACTATGGATTATCTCGCCGATGTGGTTGCTGCGGCTTTAGAGAGTTTGGGTATCGAAAAGGCATATATTGTTGGTCACTCGATGGGTGGATATGTAGCTCTTGCACTTTGTGAACGCCATCCGGAGTGTGTTGCCGGCGTGGTGCTGTTGCACTCCACACCAAATGCCGACAGCGAGGAGAAGAGACACAATCGTGAGCGCGAAATAGCCCTCGTAAAGTCCGGAAAGAAGGAGATGCTTGCCCGAGTGGCTCCCGAGGCGGGCTTTGCTGCTGATAATCGTCGCCGTTGCCAATCATATATCGAGGACTTGACAGAGATGGTGCATCTTACTGAGGATGAGGGTATTGTGGCTCTGCTGGGCGGTATGATAGAGCGTAAAGATCAGAACGATATGCTCCGCCAGCTTGCCGCGCCGCAACTGTTTATTCTCGGCAAGAAAGACGAGTATATCACCCTGCCAATAGCCGAGGCTATGGTGGCGGCACATCCGCAGGCAGAGGTGGTGTGGATGGAGAACTCGGGTCATATGAGCTTTATCGAAGAGCCGGAGGCGTGCGCCAAATGTTTGGTCGATTTTGTTTTAAATAAATAAATATGTATCTTTGCAGCAAACTTAACCACTAAAAACAATAATAATGAAATCTATCGCAAAAATTGTAGCGGCTTTGCTTGTTATCCTTATGCCGCTTACAGCCTCAGCTCAGATGAAAACTGAGGCAAACTCTACTGTTAAAAAGCATGTAGAGCTCTCAGCAGATGTTGTTGTCTGCGGAGGTGGTCTTGCCGGTGTTTGTGCGGCTGTATCTGCTGCTCGTCACGGTTCAAAGGTTGTCCTTGTTCAGGACCGCCCTGTACTTGGAGGTAATGCATCAAGTGAGATGCGTATGGGTATTGTAGGTACAAAGATTGACGATACTCAGGAGACAGGTATCCTCGAGGAGATGCAGCTTAGAAACTTCTACTACAACCCTCTTCAGCGTTACACAATGTGGGATGACGCAATTTATACAACTGTTATTTCAGAGCCAAATATCAAACTGTTGCTTAATACTTCAGTTAATGATGTTGTTATGAATGGCGAGCGCATTGCTGCTGTAAAAGCTTGGAATATTAACGCTTATACAGACTATACTATCAATGGCACTATCTTCATAGATTGTACAGGTGATGGTATCCTCCGCCTCTCAGGTGCGCAGTATCGTCATGGTCGAGAGCTCCCTTCAGAGTTTGGTGAGAGCTGTCAGGCAGAGGGCGGCGATGCTAAGACTATGGGTAACTCTCTCCTTATCCAGCTTCGCAGAACAGATGAGGAGGTTCCATTTGAGGCTCCTGAGTGGGCTTACCACTTTACAGATGCAGACTTTGACTACTCCGTTCCTGAATCTACTATCCCGGGTATGAAGTTCAACTATAAGCGCATCTACTATGCAGAGGATAATAACTTCTGGTGGTGCGAGTTCGGTGGCAACTTCGATACTATCGCCGATGCAAACGATATCCAGTTTGAGCTTAAGAAGATTGTCTATGGTATTTGGGAGTATATGAAAAACCATCCTGACGGTCGTGCAAAGGGCTTTGAGCTTGATTGGATTGGCTCACTTCCGGGCAAGCGCGAGAGTACTCGTTTCGTAGGTCCGCACATCCTTACTCAGAACGACATTCTCAGCGGTGGTCACTTCCCAGATGTTGTGGCTTATGGTGGTTGGACTCTCGATGATCACCATCCGGATGCATTCCACAAGAAGGGTGCAATCTCTGTTGAATATACTGTTCCACAGGGCTTCGGTATCCCATTCGGTGTTCTCTACTCTGTAAATGTTCCAAACCTTATGTTCGCAGGTCGTGATATCTCTGCAACTCATATGGGTCTCTCTGCTACCCGCGTTATGGCAACTTGCGCACTGCTCGGTCAGGCAGCAGGTACAGGTGCAGCAAAGGCTATTGAGAAGGGTGTTGATCCTGCAGAGGTACATAAGACATATATCGGCGAGGTTCAGGCTACCCTTGAGGATGACGATGTAATGCTTCCATACCGCTGGCGTACCGTTTCAGAGCTCACATCTACAGCTAAGGTTGCTAAACATCTTGAGGTTATCCGCAACGGTATTGACCGTAATTGGCAGGGTACAGATAATGGCGTTTGGGTAGTTCCAAATAAGAATACCATCACTTATAAGTGGGATGAGCCTGTAACTGTTAGTGCTGCTCGTATGATCTTTGACTCAGAGCTTAAGGTGCGCAGCAAGCGTATGCGTAAGTTGGAGGCAACTACCGAGCGCGTAGAGATTCCAAAGGTAATGGCTAAGGGCTTTAAGATTCAGGCTCTCGTTGATAAGGAGTGGAAGACCGTATATGAGGAGGATAACAACTACCTCCGCCTCCGTAAGGTATCTTTCGAGCCTGTTGAGACTAAGCAGCTCCGTCTTGTCGTAACCGAGACTTGGGGCGCAGAGAAGGCTCATATATTTGCGTTCGACGCACTTTAATTTTGTCGTGATAATGCGGCATTTGCGCATATAAGAGCGCACCTGCTTCCGCTAACAAAAAGTACCCGCAAAGGGAAATACGCATAGTATGTCCCTTCGCGGGTATTTTTGCCGAGCGTGGCATCTGCACTCTTCTAAGCACAAATGAGTGCAAGACAGAGACGGAGTACAATCTCTGACAACAAAATGGGTGCAAACTATAGGCGTAGTTTATAGGTAATTAGTGGTAGATAGCGAAAATATTGACAGCAACATAGCTGCTAATTTGCACCTCGGAGCATAGGAGGTCAGATTTCTCTGCCCGCCTATGCGACAAAGCCTCCCTTTTTCAAAGGGAGGTTTGGAGGGAATGTAAATATTTTATATTTTATACTATTGGCGAATTATCTCTCTTTTCGGATTTTGGAAAGCCATCGGAGATGGTACAAGAAAAAGATAGTCCTCTGAGGTCAAGTTTACTTGAAACCGAAAGATGGACTATCTTTTATTGTAATAGCTGAAGCTATCCTAAATCCGCAACGCAGAGAAGAGAAACGCAGTTTCTCCGAAAGCTTTTTGCACGCCCTGCTTTTTCTCGAAAAAGCGGGCAGTACTGCGTTAGCTATGTCGAAAAAGGAAAAAATTTTGGTGGTTGTGAAAATTTTTTCTACCTTTGCGCCTGCGTATCAACCTCTTATAATTGGGTGTGGGTCAAGGGTGCGAGTAAAATCGTGCAGGATTATAGGGCAGTGACCTTGTATGGTATGGCTGGCACAGCGATAATGTTGAGCGGAAACTATTAAATTTTGTTGCAACAATGAACAAGGATTCGTTGATTAAGCTCGTAAACGAGCAGATGTGGACCAAGACTGATGCAGATGTTCCACAGTTTAATGCCGGTGATACTATCACCGTAACTTACCGTATTATTGAGGGTAGCAAGGAGCGTCTTCAGAGCTTCCGTGGTGTAGTTATCCAGATTAAGGGTACAGGCAAGACCAAGATGTTCACAATCCGTAAGGTATCTAACGGTGTGGGCGTTGAGCGTATCTTCCCACTCTACTCACCACACCTTGATAAGATCGAGGTAAACAAGCGTGGTGTTGTTCGCCGTGCTCGTATCTACTACTTCCGTGATCTTACCGGTAAGAAGGCTCGTATTAAGGAGCGTCGTATGGTAAAGACTGAGGCATAGTCCGTAGTCGTTACAAGGGAAGGGGGCTGCTGAGAAGCAACCCCCTTTTTGTTGTTATTTAGCACCGCCTCCGAGGACTTTGTACAACTCGATATAGTTGATATAGTATCGGGTAAATGCTTCGGCAAGGTTGAATTGAGTCTGAAGCATCGGGCGTTGTGCTGCCAGCAAATCCATATAGCTTGCCTGACTGTTCTCGTAGAGGTACTTGCTGTATGTATAAGCCTTGTTGAGTGCTTGGTTTTGCTTGAGCAACTTATTTACCTTTGTTCTGTTTATCTGATAAAATACAAGTGTGTTGCTCACCTCTGTACACGCTTTGAGGAGAGTTTGGCGGTAGGTGTCAAGGCGTTGCTGAGCCTCTATCTCTCGCACTCGTTTATTGTGCTTTAGTGTTCCGTGCTGAAATATCGGCTGTGTAAGACCCGTAAAGATATTATATACAAGTGAGCGTGGGAAATCTATGATGTTGGCATTGAACGAGCCCATAATACCCACGCCTCCGCGAATTGTCAGAGCCGGATAGAGAGCCGCTTTGGCAGCATCTTGAAGATGAAACGCCTCTTGCACGGCAAACTCGGCTGCCATAACATCAGGGCGATACTGCAATAGATGAGCCGGCACTCCTATATCGACACTGTCGTTAATCTGCTCAGCTGTGATAATATCCTCTAACTTTGAACGCTTGATAGGTGCATTATGGCGTGAGAGCAGCAGGTTAAGGGCATTTTCGGTGACAAAAATCTCAGCCTCGATGTCCGGTTTTATTGCTTGAGCCTTGTATAGCTCGGCTTTGGTCTGCTCTATGGCGACATCAGAGAGTGTTATCTGTGGCGAAATGATGTTAGGGAGAATAAGTTTGTCCTTTTCGTAGATAGGGATAACCTGCTTGGCTTTGAGCTGGTTTTCATCCTCCTTAAACTCTATTTGGCGAGCCAATATCTGCTCATTGCTCTTGATGATACTGTTTACCGCCTCTAACTTGGCATCCAAACAGATAAGACGGTAGTAGTTTGTCGCAATATCGGCAATCAACCTCACTTTTACAGCTTGTGCGCTTGACTCTTTAGCAAGCAGGTCGGCAACACTTGCCTTTTTGGTACTGCGCAGTTTGCCCCAAAGGTCTATCTCCCAGCTTGTTAGCGTGAGGTTTATTCCATGCTCGTTGTATGGATTTTCACGGATGGAGCGTTTCTGCTCGTGCTGACTTAACCCGATGCTGAATGCAGGGGCAAAACTCTTGCGACTCTTTACGAAATAACTTTCAGCCTTATCTATCTGTAATATAGCCGAGTGAAGAGTGTAGTTGCTTCTGATCCCCTCGTCAATGAGAACTCTCAGGTTCTCATCTTTGTAGTAGTTCTGCCACAATATAGAGGCTACTGAGAGCGAGTCGTTGCTTACGCTAAGACTATCAGGAATACGGTAGTTGGGGATTGTTATCTCTGTTAATTTCGATGAGTAACTGCCTGCAGAACAGCTGATAATCAGCAGAGAAGATAGTATTATTACTAAATGTTTATACATTTGTTTGCTCTATTTTTGGGGCAAATTTAGTAAAAATAGCTGATTTGGTTGCATTTGCTGCATAAATAGTTACTTTGTTCGTAGGAGTGAGCCCTATATAGCAAAAAAAATGCTACCATTTTTGGTAGCAGTGAGGTCTGAAGCGGATTCGAATATCGAGCCTTTAGGCTCGTTATCATCGACGGAGTGCCGCTGTCGCTTTTTAGCGGAGCGGATATACACGGAGGAGATAACCAAGGTGAGAATCGACTGACCACCTATACTCCGTCATAGATAGCAAAAAAATAGCGTTAGAGTGATTTTTAACGCTGTTTTGGTGAGGTCTGAAGCGGATTCGAACCGCTGTACGAGGTTTTGCAGACCTCTGCCTAGCCACTCGGCCATCAGACCATAATTTGAACGGTTTTATCCGTTTGGGTGTGCAAATATAGTGCGTTTTTATTTCAAATCCAAAAAAAATAGTATCTTTACGGTGAAAATTTTAATATTTTACACTTTTTATCTCTCTAATTTATGAAAATTGAGGATGTTGCACTCTCCTTTGTGCCAAATATAACTCCAAGGGTTATAGCCCATCTGTTGGAGATTTTTGGCTCGGCTGAGGCTATATACTCGGCATCGGAGAGAGACCTTCTGCATAGGGCTGAATTGAGAGAGGATATTGTGCGGAGCATTATCAAAAAAGATAGTTTTACGAGAGCCGAGAGGGAGATAAGAAGTTGCGAAAAGAGTGGTATTGCCTTGCTCGCATCGACAGATAGCCACTATCCGGAGCAGTTGCGATTTACGGCAGATTATCCTCATATTATATATATGGTAGGGGATAGGTCGCTTATAAATAACACTATGCTTTGCGCACTTACGGGGGAGCGTGAGAGCATCAGCTCCTATGGCGAGAAGATGGTCTTCAGGCTCTTGGAGCAGATTGCCGAGATTGTGCCCGAGACGGTTATTGTAGGTGCTTTGGAGGGTGGCGTGGATGCCGTGGCACTGAGGGCTGCACAACACTTTGGGCTCAGATGTATCGGGGTCAGCGGCTCTATGTTGTCGCATATAGAGCCGTCATATTGCACCCGCGTAGCCGAGGAGATTTTAGATAGCGGAGGGCTGCTGATAAGCGAGATAGGGTCGGAGTGTAAGAACTTTGATACGGTGGGCACGGCTCATCATAGAGTTATTGCGGGTCTATGCAGTGGTGTTGTCGTTGTAGAGGGTAGTAAAGTGCCGGATATTGCGCGTTATGCAGACAGCTACTCCCGACAGCTCTTTGCTCTACCCGGCAGGGTCACAGACTCTATGTCGTGGGGTGCAAATGCGATGATAGCCTCGTCAATGGCACAGATGGTCTGCTCGGGAAGGGATATTGTTGAACAGTTAGGATGGGAATAGTATGTTGATAGATACACATTCGCACATATACGAGCCGGAGTTTGATAGCGATCGCGCGGAGGCATTGCAGAGGTGTCTTGATGTCGATGTGAGGCTGCTGATGTTGCCGGCGATAGATAGTCAGAGTTATGAACGGATGTTTGACCTTGTCAGAGAGTATCCGGATATGGTGCGCCCGATGATGGGCTTGCATCCGACATCGGTGAATGAAAATCCCGATTGGAGGTCGGACTTGCAACGGGTAAGAGAGTACTTGCAGCACCCTCCGCAGGGGATTGACCGCTTCTATGGCGTTGGCGAGATAGGTCTTGATTTCTATTGGAGCAACGACTATCGGGATGAGCAGATTGAGGCTTTTAAGGCTCAGATAGAGATGGCGATAGAGTATAATCTGCCGATAGTTGTCCATACTCGTAGTGCTTGGAGAGAGATGTGCGAGGTTATGGAGGCGTTTGCCGGTCGCGGGGTGAGAGGTATATTTCACGCCTTCTCGGATGATGTAGAGAGTTACTACAGACTTAAGAGGTGCGGCGATTTTCTGTTCGGTATAGGTGGTGTTGTGACCTTTAAGAAGAGTAAACTCGCCGAGGTGGTGCAGCAGATGGATTTGGGAGATATTGTTTTGGAGACCGACTGTCCATATTTGACCCCTGTGCCGCATCGTGGCGAGCGTAATGAGTCGAGCTATGTGAGGTTTGTATGCCAAAAGGTGGCTGAGTTGAAGGGTGTCGATTACAATGCTGTGGCAGAGCAGACGACAGCCAATGTAAAGCGTTTGTTTAATGTATAAGTAGTATATAGTAGGATGAAAAGACCGTCAATTTTAATTATCTATACCGGTGGTACTATCGGTATGCAGAGGGATGAGAATGGTACCCTTGTGCCGTTTGATTTTAACTCGATAGAGAAGGAGTTCCCGGCTGTGCGCCACCTCAATGTAGATATAGATGTGCATAAAATGCAGCCTATAGACTCTTCAAATGTCACTCCGCGACTTTGGACAGAGCTGGCGCGTACGGTGCAGAGTAACTATGAGAAGTATGATGGTTTTGTTGTGCTGCACGGCACAGATACTATGTCTTATACGGCATCGGCACTGAGTTTTATGTTTGAGAATCTTCAGAAACCGGTCGTCTTTACGGGTAGTCAGATTCCGATGGGTATTATGCGCACAGATGGTCGCGAGAATCTTATTACAGCCATTGAGATAGCGGCTGCGCGTAAAAATGGCTATCCAATGGTGCCTGAGGTATGCCTCTACTTTCAAAATAGGCTCTTCAGGGCAAATCGCACCTCAAAACTCTCGGCAGAGGCTCTCAATGCCTTCGACTCGAGAAATTATCCACCACTTGCCGATGTAGGCGTAAATATTACATATAACACAGCCTTTATCCACCATGAGAAGGGGTGGTTTGAGGGCGAGTTCACGGCAGAACCACTGCGCGTATTGGATGGTTTTGATACCAATGTTGTCATTCTTAAGATTTTTCCGGGTATATCGGAGACCACGCTCAAAGCAGTGCTCTCTGTTGAGGGTCTGCGCGGCGTTGTGTTAGAGACCTTCGGAACGGGTAATGCCCCTACGGCTGATTGGTTTATCAATCTGCTTGAGCAGACTATTGCAAGAGGTGTTACTATTGTCAATGTTACACAGTGCGTCGGTGGCGGTGTGGCAATGGAGTTATATGAGACAGGAAAAAGGCTTCAGCAGGCGGGTGTTCTGAGTGGTCACGATATGACAACAGAGGCGGCTGTGACAAAATTGATGCTTCAACTTGGTAATTGCCCGCAAAAAGAGAGTGTTGTTCGAGGAATGTTAGAGTCAAAAAGTGGAGAATTTGGCAGTTAGACTTTGCACAAACAAAAAAAATTTGTATATTTCGGACTGATAAGAGTTGTTAACAAACACCTTTAAGACTGTTTTGTGGCTGCAACGCGCTGATATATAGGCGGTTGTGTGTCAAAATAGTGCGTTTCTCATAGCGTGCGCTAACAACCCTGATAGGATAGAAAAACAACTAAAAATACTAATAGAGAGAAAATTTTAAAAAAAACTATTCAAATTTTTTTAACTTATTAAAAACAACTATGAAAAAATTATTTTTGGTTTTGGCAGTTGCTGCTCTGTCGTTCAGCACTGCAATCGCACAGGATGCTGCAGCTCCTGCTGCAGAGGAGGCAACCGTAGAGAACGCTGAGGCTGTTGTTGCAGAGGAGGCTGTTGTTGAGGAGGCTATTGACCCTGAGGTTCAGATCGCTGGTGAGTCACTTCACCATGTTCTGATGCAGAAGTTCCTCGAGGGTGGTTGGGGATGGATGCTCCCAATCCTTATCGTACTCGTTCTCGGTCTTGCTATTGCAATCGAGCGTATCCTCTTCCTTGGTCTTTCTACTATCAACACAAAGAAGTTCATTGCTGAGGTAGAGAAGGCTCTCAACGAGGGTGGTATCGAGGCTGCTAAGGCTGTTTGCCGTGACACTAAGGGTCCGATTGCTTCTATCTACTGGCAGGGTCTTGACCGTTATGAGCAGGGTCTTGACGCAGTTGAGAAGGCAGTTGTTTCTTACGGTTCAGTTCAGACAGGTCAGCTCGAGTCTGGTCTTGGTTGGTTGTCACTCTTCATTGCACTTTCTCCATCACTCGGATTTATGGGTACTGTAGTAGGTCTTGTACAGTCATTCGACTCTATCCAGGCTGCAGGTGACATCTCTCCAGCACTCGTTGCAGGTGGTATGAAGGTGGCGCTGCTTACTACATTGTTGGGTCTGATTGCTGCAATGGTTCTTCAGGTGTTCTACAACTACGTAATCGTAAAGATTGACGGTATTGTAAATGAGATGGAGGATGCTTCTATCACCCTGATGGATATCCTTACAGTTTACAAGAAATAATTAGACCAAAACAATAATCGTACACAGAAAATTATGAAAAAGATGTTAAATATACTGTTGGGACTTCTGTTCGCTATCACAGCCGTTATGGTAGGATGGGCTGTTGTATCAGGCGGATCTGAGGTTGCCATCAGTTGGAACCTGGTTTGGGGCTATGCCCTGCTCGTAGGTGCAGTGCTGAGCGTCTTGCTCTCTGCTATCAAGGGTACGATTACTAATCCTGCAGGTTTGAAGAAGACAATGTTTGCTATTGTGCTTGTAGTAGTTGTAGTAGGTGCTGCGCTATTCATTGCACTTGGTCACGATGGTCTTACAATTCCTAACTCTGCCGGTGGTGTATTCGATGATCCATTCGAGTTGGTTATCTCAGAGGTTGGTATCCTTGTTACCTATGTAGTAGCTGCTGCTTCTATCGTTGTAACACTTTATACCGAGGTTCGTAACCTGTTCAAATAGTAAGGTAATTTATGGCAAAAAGTAAGAAAATACCTGAAATCAACGCGTCGTCACAAGCGGATATCGCGTTTACCGTGCTCATCTTCTTCCTTGTGGTTTCTACAATGGATGTTGATACCGGTATCGTGCGCGTACTCCCGCCAATGCCAGATCCAAATGTAAAGCAGGAGGATATCAAGGTTAAAGAGCGTAACCTTCTCCTCGTTTTCGTATCGGGTAGCGGTCAGCTTATGGCAGGCGGTCAGGTGATGGATCTTCATTATCTGAAGGACAAAGCTAAGGAGTTTATCCTTAACCCTTACGATGATGAGTCCCTCCCTGAGAAGAAGGAGCAGACCTTCGATATGCCGGATGGCTCGAAGTGGACCTTCCCTGTAAGTGAGGGCGTAATTTCGCTTCAGAACACTCGAGACACCGATTATCAGGTCTATATCCGCGTACAGAACGAGCTTACTCGTGCATTTAACGAGGTTCGTGATGATGTCTCAATGACCAAGTTCGGCAAGAAGTTCGCCGATCTTGGTGAGGATGAGCGTAAAGTAATAACCAAGGCTGTACCTTTGAAGATTTCAGAGGCTGAGCCGCGTAAAATGAGTAAGTAATATGGCAGTAATGAAGAAAAAGGGCAGTCGTGAGGTTCCTGCAATGTCAACAACCTCATTGCCCGATGTAGTGTATATCATCCTGTTCTTCTTTATGCTCTCTACTTCAATGCGCGATCAGGAGCTGATGGTTAAGTATAAGCTCCCTGAGGCAACTGAGGTTCAGAAGCTCGAGAAGAAGAATTTGGTGAGCTATATTCACATTGGTGTACCAGTTCTGCACATGCAGGCAAAGTATGGTACAGCACCGTTGATTCAGCTCAACGATTCGTATAAGACAACTAAGGACATCCTCGACTTTGCAGCTGCAGAGCGTGATAAGCTGTCAGAGGTTGACCGTGCTTCAATGACTATCTGTCTTAAGGCAGATGGTACTACGAAGATGGGTATCATTGCCGATGTTAAGCAGGAGCTTCGTCGTGCAAACGCACTCAAAATCTCTTATGCATCATCAAAGGTGTTGGGCTACTAATCAACGCCTGATGATATAAAGTAGAGTCCCGTGGTTTTCCGCGGGACTCTCTTATTTTGGTAATATATTGCAAACAAAATAGGTTGCTCCGAGGAACAACCTATCTATAAGTACGGTAACGATTATATTAGTGGCAGCTACCGCAGTCGCAGCCCTCGCCGCACTCGTGACCGTCGCAGCTCTCGCCACAACCGCAACCACACTGACCCTGAAGATCCTCAGGAGTTACATCGCGTACAGATACCACCTCAACATCGAAGTTAAGGGCCTTACCTGCCATAGGGTGGTTGAAGTCCATAGTTACAGTCTCCTCCTTAACCTCGCGTATAATACCGTTCATACGGTGACCCTCTGCGTCAGACATAGGGACAATATTGCCAACAAAGAGAATATCCTCAGCAATCTTGCCGTCAATCATAAAGATATTCTTTGGCAACTCTACCACAGCCTCAGCGATAACCTCGCCGTAGCCATCTGCCGGCTCAAGGGTGAAAGATACCTTATCGCCCGGCTCTTTGCCCATCAGCGCACCCTCGAACTTAGGAAGGAGCATGCCTGCGCCACATACGAACTCCAGTGGCTTGCCCTCCGGATTTTTATCTGCAACTTGTCCGTCCACGGTAAGTGTATAGTTTACCGCAACCATCTTGCTATTTTCTACTTTCATAATTTAATAAATATTAATGTTGTTATAATTATCTTGCGTGTGCAAAGATACACTTATTTTTGTTTACAACTCATTTTTAGCCACTAAATTTCTATCTCCGTAGCCGTTGTCAATCTTCGATACATACGGGAAGAACTTTGACACGCCTACCCACTCGAGAGGGAATACAGCCTGCTGACGGGAGTATGGATGGTTCCACTCACCCGCAAGCTCGGCTGCAGTATGAGGTGCATTGACAACAACATTATCAGCCTCGCCCGCGATAGCCTCACACTCGCGCTTGATTGCCACAAGAGCCTCGATAAAGCGGTCCATCTCCTCCTTTGGCTCACTCTCGGTAGGCTCTACCATCAGTGTCTCGTGGATAGGGAAGGAGAGTGTTGGAGCGTGGAAACCATAGTCCATCAATCGGTGTGCAATATCGCCGCAATCTACGCCATACTCGCGCTTGAAGAGTGTCAAATCGAGAATCATCTCGTGAGCTACACGACCTGTCTCGCCGGAGTAGTATGTTCTGAACTCATCCTTAATTGCCGATGCCATATAGTTTGCATTCACGATAGCCATCTCGGTAGCTGTTCTCAGACCCTCCTCACCGAGCATCTTGATATAACCGTATGTTATTGGCAGCAACATTGCCGAGCCCCAAGGAGCAGAAGATACTGCGGTAATACCCTGCTCACCACCTGTTGAGACAACAGAGTGCGATGGAAGGAATGGAGCGAGGTGCTTTGCACAGCAGATAGGACCAACACCCGGACCACCGCCGCCGTGTGGCATTGCAAAGGTCTTATGGAGATTGAGGTGACATACATCAGCACCGATAAAGCCCGGATTTGTCAGACCAACCTGTGCATTCATATTTGCACCGTCCATATATACCTCGCCACCGGCATCGTGTACAGCATCTACAATCTCGCGGATGCGGCTCTCGAATACGCCGTGAGTTGATGGGTATGTAACCATCAGCGCACAAAGCTCTGCCGAGTGCTGCTCAGCCTTTGCCTTCAAGTCTTCAACATCGATATTACCGTTAGCATCGCAAGCGACAGTTACAATCTTCATACCTGCCATAGCTGCTGATGCAGGGTTTGTTCCGTGTGCCGATGCAGGGATAAGCACGACATTACGGAAGCCCTGTCCGCGACTTTGGTGGTATGCACGGATAACCATCAGACCGGCATACTCGCCAGCTGCACCTGAATTTGGCTGGAGAGAGCAGGCATCAAAGCCTGTAATTGTAGCCAAGTCATGCTCAAGCTCCTCGATAAGTTGTCTGTAACCCTCACACTGATCAGCCGGAGCAAATGGGTGTACATTCTGGAAACCTGCAAGAGAGAGCGGCTGCATAATAGCGGCAGCATTGAGCTTCATTGTACAGCTACCGAGCGAAATCATAGAGTTGGCAAGAGAGATGTCGCGCAACTCAAGACGCTTGATATATCTCATCAAATCGCTCTCTGAACGATAGCGGTTGAAGATAGGCTCTGCAAGCAGAGGGAGTGTACGGCGAAGAGCCGAAGGGATAGTCTGTGCCGATGCAATCATCAGCTCGCCAACCTCACAACCCGCAGCGGTAGCAAAGATACCTACGACGGTTACAATCTCCTCGATTGTTGTAACCTCGTCAAAGGCTATGCGGACAACATCCTCTGACGGATAGTAGAAGTTAATGCCATTCTCAAGAGCAATAGACTCTACCACAGCGGCATCTGCCACAACCTCGATAGTGTCAAAGAAGTTCTCAGAGACAATCTCATAGCCCATATCTGCCAAATTCTTAGCAACAGATACGGCTGCTGTATGGGCTGTCATCGCTGCTCGGGTAAGACCCTCAGCACCATTATATACACAGTGCAGACCGACAATAGATGCCATAAGAGCCGATGCAGTACAGATGTTTGATGTAGCACGCTCGCGCTTGATGTGCTGCTCACGCATCTGGAGTGACATTCTCAGCGCGCGGTTTCCTAATCTATCAACAGAGACACCGATAATTCGACCCGGCATATTTCTCTTATAAGCGTCACGAGTAGCCATATAACCTGCTGAAGGACCACCAAAGCCCATAGGGCAACCAAGACGCTGTGTTGTTCCGACAGCAATATCAGCACCCCACTCTGCCGGAGGTGCAAGCAGTGCCAGCGAGAGCAAATCGGCATCGGCTGCAACCAATGCTCCTGCCTCGTGTGCAGCGGCTACAAAGGCTGCGTAATCTCTTACCTCTCCATTTGCTGCAGGATACTGAACAATAGCACCAAACTCCTTGCCTGTGAATGTATATTCAGCATAGTTATCTACAATAAGCTCGATACCAAACGGCTCACTACGGGTAAGCAGCACATCGAGCGTATGTGGGAAGATATTTTCATCTACAAAGAGCTGATTTCTGCCAGCCTTTACAGCCTCGCGTGAGCGGAGAGAGAACATCATCAGCATTGCCTCGGCAACGGCAGTACCCTCGTCAAGCAGCGAGCAGTTTGCAATCTCCATACCTGTCAGCGAGCAGATAGCTGTCTGGAAGTTGAGCAGAGCCTCAAGTCTGCCCTGCGAAATCTCTGCCTGATAAGGTGTATAAGAGGTGTACCACGCAGGATTCTCAAAGACATTGCGCATAATGGCTGCACTGACAGCGTTAGGATAGTAACCCATACCGATAAATGAGCGATAAGGCTCATTCAGGTCGGCAAGCTCTGTGATGTGTTGTGCAAACTCATACTCGCTCATACCCTCTGTAAGCTCGAGAGGTTGCTCGAGACGGATATTCTGCGGTATAACCTGACCGATTAACTCCTCGACGCTGCTTACGCCGATAACCTTCAGCATATCTGCGAGCTGCTGCTCGTCCGTTGTGCCGATATGTCTTGAAACAAACTTATCAAACATAGTTTTTTTGTGTTTTAGATTTTTATAGTTACAAAGATAATAAAAAATATGTAACTTTGTTAAAAGATTACAAAACCCTGAAAATTATGAAGAGATTTTTGACGATTTTAGTTACTGCCGCAATGGCTGTTGCGTGTTGTAAAGAGGAGATTGTAGCTCCGACAATGTTTGCGCATCGTGGATGCTGGAGCAAGGCTGAGAGTGGAGAGTTTATCACTCCGGAGAATAGTGTTGCCGCTGTGGCTATGGCGGCGCGTATGGGTTATGCGGGCATTGAGTGCGATGTTCATCTGACAAAGGACGGGAAGATGGTCATTCTGCACGACAAGACGATAAATCGTACACTTCGCCGTGCATCAGACTATTCAAAAATTGAGGAGCCCGTCTATCTTGCAGATCTTACATTCGAGCAGGTTAGAAATGAGTATGTTATGGAGAGTGTCAATCCGCAGTTCAGAGTGCCAATTCCGACGCTTGAGGAGCTGCTTGCAGAGTGTAAGCGCGTCGGTATTATTCCGATGTTGCACAGCTCTGTCCCTCAGTCATATCGCGTAGCTCAGGAGATGTTTGGCGATGAGTGGATATGCTTTACCTCTGACTATGAGCTTCTGCCACCGGTGCGAGAGTTTTCAAACTGCTTGATACTATACTCAATAGATAGCGGTACAGCAGAGGAGGTTATCCCTTATCTTGAGAGATTGGGCGGTAAGTGTGGCGTATCGACGATGAAATACAAGCTCTATACCCCTGAGTTCTGTGCAGCTCTCACAGATGCCGGTTATCAGGTGCAGGCGTCTATCTTCAAGAGTCCTCGCGAGGTTGTCGCGCAGCGTAACGGCATAACCTATCAACTTACCGATTTCAGTATAATGCCGTCACATAAGCCTTATGACAAGTGGTCGTCAAAGGGCGAGGGTAGCTATGAGTGGAGTGAGGCTGTGCAGTGCGGTGCAACGGTTGTAGAGATTGACTATTGTGGAACTGTCGAGGTTGTAATAAATGGTAATAGAACATACACCCTCACGCGTGAAACTGCGGGGCATGATATTATCGGAAACCGCCTCTTTGATATTGCTCCGAAGGTTGATGTCCGCCAAGTAGATGGCTCTATTAAGCGGGTAGTTGCAAAGGTCTATAAGTACTAACAAGAAAGAGTAGCGATTGCTACTCTTTCTTGTTAATTGTTACTCCTTTTCAGGTTCGTGCTTATACTTGAACACAATAGCGAAGAGAATTGCTACGACAAGGGCGTATGCTGCAAATACCAACCAAGCTGATGACCAGCCCTCCATACGGGCAACGCCTGTGCTGTCGCCTACAAGGTGGTTGATAACCTGCTGTGCGCCCAAAGTACCGATTGTAGCACCGATACCGTTTGTCATCATAATAAACAGTCCCTGTGCCGAAGAGCGGATATTGCTGTCGGTCTCCTTATCTACAAACAGAGAGCCTGAAACATTAAAGAAGTCGAATGCTACACCATATACAATCATCGAGAGGAGGAACATCCATACACCTGCGCCCGGATTTCCAAGACCGAAAAGACCAAATCGAAGCACCCACGCGACCATAGCCATAAGCATAACCTTCTTGATACCAAAACGCTTAAGGCAGAATGGAATAAGCAGAATACAGAGTGTCTCCGATACCTGCGAGAGTGAGATGAGAATATTTGCGTGCTTTACACCGAAAGTATCAGCATATTGGGCTACCTGACCAAAGTCAGAGATAAATGGATTTGCAAAGCCGTTAGTAATCTGCAATGATACTCCCAAAAGGATAGAGAAGATGAAGAACAGAGCCATCTTCTTCTGCTTAAAGAGCGCGAAAGCGTTAAGACCCAGAGCCTCAGCAAGAGACTTCTTCTCTGCGCTCTTATTTGTTGGACACTGAGGCATTGTAAAGGCATACAGACCCAATACTACACCCACAATTGCACTCTGGATAAACTGCCAAGCTGTTGCCTGAAAACCTGAGAGGTCACAGCACCACATTGCGCAGATAAAGCCGACAGTACCCCACACACGGATAGGAGGGAAGTGCTTCACCGTGTCAAGACCTGCCTGACCAAGACCGGAGTATGCCACAGAATTACTCAGACCGAGTGTAGGCATATAGAATGCAACACTGAGCGAGTAGAGGGTAAAGAGAGGTGCAAAGCTAACCTCTGCGGCTGAAAGAGCATAGTAACCCGTTGCCACCATAAATGTTGCTGCAAGCAGATGGCAGATGCCGAGCAACTTCTGCGCTTGAATCCAGCGGTCGGCAACAATACCGATTAGAGCCGGCATAAAGAGCGATACGATGCCCTGCATTGCGTAGAAGATACCGATATTCTCGGCAAGACCGATACCAAAGAGGTATGTGCCCATAGATGTAAGGTATGAACCCCATACGGCGAACTGTAGGAAGTTCATCACCGTCAAACGAAGTTTGATATTCATAGCATTTAGTTGTTAAGTTTGTCGTTTTCAAAAAAATCTTAACAAAAATAGCACTTTTTTATGAAAAAACTTTGAAAAAGAAAAAAAATGTGCTACTTTTGCACTCGCAATTGGGCTATGGTGTAATGGTAACACTACAGATTCTGGTCCTGTCATTCTAGGTTCGAATCCTGGTAGCCCAACTCAGAATAATTTAGCAACCTCTGCTGTAAGGCAGGGTTTTTTTTATGTAGTACCCCTCGTAGAACTTGTTCTAAGCGAGGGGTACTGCATAAAAAGGCGCAGGCGCGTAGCGCAATATGCTAAATTGTTCTGCAAATGTCAGCGGCGCCCCAGGATGGCGGCTTGCAGAGCTGCAATCCTGGTAGCTCAACCGGATTTGTAAGGTGTAGGGGAGGGCTTAGTCAGCGGTGCCCCAGGATGGCGGCTCGTAGAGCTGCAATTTTGATGTGATGTAGGATGTTAGGGGTTTTTTAGTGAGTCCCATCTAAAAACAGAAAGCGGTCTGCAAATTTGCAGACCGCCTTTATATTAAAGGTATCCCGAATTAGCGGAGTGATGCAAGGTTGATATCCTTAGCAGCCTTCTTTGCAAGAGCAGGATCCTTAGCAACTGCGCTCTGGAGAGCTGCCTTTGCAGCAGTGTTGTTACCCTCCTTAGCAGCGATAACTGCACGCAGGTAGTCAGCCTTTGCGCTCTCGTCGCCAGCCAAGCTGTTCTGAGCAGCTACGAGGTTACCCTCCTGAACCTGTACGATAGCAGCGTTGTAACCCTCGAGGTTCTTGCTTGCAGTAGCATAGTCACCCTGTGCAGCAGCAGCGAGTGCCTGTACCTCTGCGTTTGCGCCCTGAGCATAAACTGCAGCCTTGTTAGTCTCACCCATTGCGAGGTAAACAAGAGCGTAGTTGTTGTTAAGCTCCTCAGACTTGCTACCAGCCTTAGCTGCGTTGTCAAGAGCCTTGAGTGCGCCGTCATAGTTACCCTGGTTTGCAAGAACGATTGCAAGGTTGTTGTATGCGCGAGCGTCGTTGTAAGTAGTAGCTGCAGCAGTAAGGGCAACCTCAGCAACCTCAGCATTTACCTCAGCGATGTGGAGGAGCTCCTCTACTGAAAGCTCAGAAGCACGACCTGCGTTGATAAGAGCAACCATCTCAGCGTCAGTCTTACCGGTAACATCGATAGTATTTACAATCTGTGCGCGACGGAGCTGTGGAAGAACATCAGTCTTAAGGTCGCTGAATACAGATGCGAGGTTCTTAATCTCCTTCTCACGCTCTGCAGAAGATGAGTACATGCTCAATACCTGGAGAATGAGATCCTTATCCTTGATGTCAGATGCAGCAACTGCAGCCTTGAAGCCTTCCCAGTCCTCACCGTAAGCAGCAGCGTCGATGTTAAGACCTGTGTCAGCAAGAAGCTTCTGAACAGCCTTAAGACCGCTCTGGCTACGCTTGTCAGAGAGCTTGTCGTTGAACTTCTCAGGACCATCTGGAGATGCATAACCCTTAACATATACGCTCTGTGCAGCGCGGTCGTTGTTAAGATAGCTCTCTACAGAAGCCTTGAGTGCATTAACCTCCTCAGTGTTTGCAGCCTTCTTTGAAAGAACAGAAGAGTTGATCTTGTAAACCAGGTCAGCAGTAACAACAGTAGTGTTTACATTCTTGTAGTTGTTTACCTCTGGAGCCATAGCTACTGCATAGTCGATATCCTTCTGGAGAACATTAAGACCTACAGCAATCTGACGACCACACTCGCTCTTAAGAGCATAAGCTGCCTCATCGTTGTTAGCAACAACTGCGAGCTGCTCCTCTGTAAGAACTGCACCTGTGTTTGCATTAACAAGAGTAAACTCCTTGCACTTACCGCTCTTGCACTTAACCTCAACCAAAAGCTTGAGCTCGCAAGCGTCCATAGCTGGCTGATAGTCAAACTCGATGTGGCGGCTGATGTTCATAGTCTCGTTTGCAGAAACTACCATACCGTTAGAAGCAACCTTCTCACCCTGAAGAAGGAGAGTCTCGCCTGCAACAGCACCACCCTCGAAGAAGAGAACAGGAGTAACCTTAATAGCAGCCTTCTTGTTAAAGTAAGCAGCAGGGATAGTTGCAGTTACATCAGCAGCAATCTTGCCATTGTTAAGAACCAGAACCTCTGGAGTACAAACAACCTGAACTGCCTCCGGATTCTTTGCCATCTTCTTGAAGCAGTCGCAGCTAGACAGTGTGAGAGCAACGGCTACCACAGCTGTCATCATAAAAAATTTCTTCATAATATTACTATGTTTTACAATTAAATGTTTTTTCTGTTCACAAAAGTAACACATATTTTTGAATTTAACACAAAAAAAGAGAAAATATTACATATTTTAAGTGTAATTTTCCTCTTGTAAACATTTTTAGTTTTTTATTGATACAAAAATGAGTTCTAAAGAACTCTTTTTACGGTCGTATCCTCGGTAATTCTCATTGTCGAGAGGTCTGCGCCACTTATGTTTATAAGACCCTTAGGTTCGATGCCGAGTGCCGCAGCACCGTTTGCCGTTGCCCAGCGCAATAACTCCTCAAGCGGTATATCCTTGAAGCACTTAAGCTCCTCAATAATCGAGAGAGAGGTGTTTGACGCCAACGAGTCTGTGCCGATGCAGATGTTGAGATTATTTCTTCGCAACAGATGCACTGCATCTGTAATAGAACCTGAAATATACCTGTTTGAACGAGGACACAAGACCCAATATACGGGTGCTGTGAAGTGGTTCATTATCAGCTCTATATCCTGTTGAGTCACAAAACTGTTATGGACAAGCATCACGCTTCTTGATGCAGGGATACTCTTTACAATGCGTTGAGCAGCAGAGTTATAGTGCAGAAAATCGCACTCAAATCCTACCTGCGAGTACCACTCTGCCAAAGCTCCGTAACCACTGAATAGTTGCTCTTCGCCCTCGGACTCCTTGAAGTGGATTGACAGAGGGGCGTTGCCACTGCTGCACACAGCACGAAAATCGGCATCCTGTACAGAATAGACAGAGTGAGGCGTCAGTGTCGTATTAGGATTGTCTGTCAGAGACTTACATAACTCTATATTACTCTTTTTAAGACCAAAAACCTCCGCAAAAGAGTGGTAGTGGATTTTACTGCTGCTCTTTACGCTGAAAGAGCTGTTGTCGTTGACAATATCGGCAACGGCATCAATTCCCTCTTGCCACATCGCTTTATCGGCATTTTGTAGAGCCGCAGCTCGCTCTTCAGTAGTAAAGTTATTGCGCACGGCAGCCATTGAGGCT
Organism: Alistipes sp.; assembly: GCA_017474235.1. Lineage (GTDB taxonomy): Bacteria > Bacteroidota > Bacteroidia > Bacteroidales > Rikenellaceae > Alistipes. Next base: position 242,179 of record JAFVIB010000004.1, read on the forward strand.
GCAAAAGCCGAATAACCGCCACCCTGAGGTATAGCTCCCTGTAGATATGATAACTCGCTATGACAGTGTGCATTAACAAAGCCGCGACAGAGTATTCCCGAGTGAAACTCTACACTCTCGGTGCGGTCTATATTCTCATCGTACTGTTGTAGGCTGACTATCTCGCCCGAGGCTCTGTCGAGTGTTACGAGTGGGTTACTGTAAAACCCTTGTGGAGTCAGCAGATAGTGTGAGGCTATCTTTAGCAGGGAAGAAGACATCGTCAAAAATCTTTATGTCAATATATCTCTTAAACAGTGAGTCTATTGCCAAATTCTCCTCCGGAGTGTATTCGATAACAAGGTCTGTGACTGTTACATTCGGCTTTTTCATCTTCTTACTCTGGTCGGCAGTCTTGGCAAAGGTTATTACAAGTCGCTTTGAGGCTGTGTCGGTGGTGATTGTACGGCGGATATTCTCCTCGTCACGAAGGTTGTACGAGTAGTTATTTTTATGTATGCCGTTGTTGGTCTCTATATTGATAGCTCCGCGTAGAGATAGGTCTTTGCTCTTGCCCTTCTCTTTGAACTTCTCCCTCTCGCAGGTATATCTGTATCGAATGGAGTACATTCCGGGTTGCAGTGGCTCGACAACAAGTTTTAACTTTGATGTATCAGCAAGTTTCTTGACCGAGATAAGAGAGTCTTTGCACACTACGCGCTGCATACCTCTTACAGCAACATTTTTGATAGTGTCGAGGATAACAACCTCTTTCTCGTATATGTCGGCAAAGACTTTAATCTGCTCTTCGGCATCTTTGAGCACTCTTCCAAGCTGCGCACTCTTACGGCGGGAGAAGTTACCGATTGTGTATCGCAAATCCTCCGGAGTATAACCATAACGCTCAAGTATAGGCTCATAGATTTGCACAGAGTCTATGTTGAAATAATTTATTCCCAAATAGGCATTAGATATATATGCCTCGCTGAAGATTTTAGCCAAAGTTTGGTCGTCAATCTCCTTTTTGCGAGCGCAACTTACTATGCAGAGCAGTGTCAGTGTGATGATTAAAACTCTCTTCATCGTCTCTTTATCATTGTATTTGCCGCAATCTGTGATACCGCCCACGAGATAGCGACAAAAGTTATAAATACAGCTATAATATCTCCCGCTTGCAACTCTACGGGATAACTCTCAACCAAAAATCCTGCTGCGGGCAGCTTGATAATGCCGAAAACCTGCTGGATAACCACAATAGCAATACCCACAATAAGACCCACGCCACCGCCAATACCGGAGATTAGCAGACCCTCGCGGACAAATATCCCGCGGATAAAACTACTGTCGGCACCCATTGACAGCAGAGTCTGCTGCTGGTCGCGCTTCTCTACAATCAGCATAATCACAGTGCCGATAATCGAGAGCGATGCAATAATGAGCACAAGCAGTGCAACAAAAAATACCGCCCACTTCTCATATCTCATAATCTGATAGAAGGCTGCATTCTTCTGCTCTCGTGTTCTGACCTCAAACTTATCGCCTAAAACATTTTGCAGAGCCGCTTTTACGCCCTCGATATTGCCTGAACACTCTATATAAGCCTTTGTTTTATCGGTGTTGAAGAGTTTTGCAGCTGTGCGATAGGGGATAATTGCCGTGTTTCTCAACTGATGAGATTGGCGAATTATGCCACCCATACCTACCTTGCAACTCTTGAAGCCTCTCAACGGCAATATTGAGCCTATATCTCCACCTGAAAGGGTGTGTAGCGACATCTCTGAGCCGGCAATAGTATATATAGCCAACATCTGCGCCACATCTTGGGTTGTAATTGCCAAATCCCTATCTCCACTTATAAGTTGCTCTTTGCCTTGCAGAGTACTCTGAACAAGTGGCAGTACATCGAAGTAGCAGCTATCTACACCGCGCAGGGCAACAGCTGTTTGACGACCATTTGCGCGTGCTAAAGCCTGACCTTCAATAACAAAGCTCACGGCATCAACACCCTCGGTAGCAAGCAGTTTATCTCTCATCTCTGCTGACGGCTCGCCGATATTGAGCAGCTCAAGGTCTGCATCTGTAGTAGCATACATATCCTTGATAAAGCCCTCAAAACCGTTGAATACCGATAGCAGAATAATCATCGCAGCAACAGGTATCGCCACAGATACAAGACTCACACCCGCGATGATGTTTATCACCGAGTGAGAGGAGCGTGAGATGAGGTATCTACGGGCGAAAAACCACTGCATAGACTACTTGTTGAGCAGATTGTCAATATTCTCGATATACTCCAACGAGTCATCAATAAAGAATTGCAACTCAGGAATTGATTTAACCTGATTGCGCATACGGTTGCCCAATGCTCCGCGGATAGCTCTATTCTGCTCTGTCAGAAAGTCGAGGGTAGCCTGTGCCTTGTCAAACGGAAAGACGCTGACATAAATCTTCGCATAGGCAAGATCGACCGATACGCGGACAGTGGTTACTGTTACAAGTATGCCTCGGAGTGCAGCAGAGTACTCTCGCTGAATAATCTCGGCGATATCTCGCTGAATCTGCTTGGCAATCTTCTGTTGTCTTGTGTTTGTATTCTCCATTATAGTGCAAATTTAATTACCTGTTTATTTCTCTTTGGCGGCTTGTAGAACCACTCGTCAAAGCCCGCCTTGTTAAATCTAAAACCTACTCGAATACTGAAAGTGAGGTTGTCGAGAGGTGAACGCAGTGGCGTGTACCAAAATGGGTTTTCTGCCGGATAGTTCTGCTGGTCGAGGTTATTGTCGTAGTATTTGTTGCGGTTCTTCAGAATATCGGAGTATCCGAAGTCGTAACGAACTCTGACACCAAACTCGAACTGTTTTACAAGAATATCTATACCGCCACCTCCGGCAAGACCGTATCCAAAGCGGTTATCTCTCTCTGAGCGCATATTGTACTTGCCCGAGATAACTGTCTCGCCACTATTTATCTGTGAACCGAAGGTATAAGGCTCGCCATTCTCAAATGACGAGGCGAAGTTATAGCTGAATGTCACAGCAGCCTCAAGATAGACTCTGAGATGGTTCTTGAATAGATAGAAGTGCGGCTGCCACACTATCGGCATCATCAGCGTATTGACATTGCGGCGATAGTACTTATACTCCTTCTTATCCTCATATATCGAGGCATAAGGGGCATACGAAAAACCGCGCTGCATCCAATCCAAGTCTATACCAAATCCACCAACAAAGCGTGGCAGAGAGTAGTAACGCCACGACACACCCGCCTGCCAAGCTCCCCATATCGGGCGAGTCTCCTGCGCAGGGTAGAGGCGTGAGGTTGCCATACCTGTTCCTGTTGTTACTGCAACTACATGCTGTGCCTCTGCTGTAGCAATATTGCACAGCAAGGCAGAGAGTGCAAAGGATGTTATTATAAAAAATCTCTTCATACCAAATTTGTAGTACACATATTAGAATAGTCGCCCTGAGCTGCCGCTGCTGCTACCGCTACCGGTCAAGCCGCCCAGACCTCCCATCATTCCGCCAAGACCGCCCATGCCGCCCATCATTCCTCCTGAGTTTGTGGCATTTTGGTTCTTGTTCATCTCGCTCTGTCTCTTCTCCCACTCCTCGTAGAGCTTCTTGAGGCGGGAACTCTCCTTATCTTCGAGCATCTTGATAACATTCTCCATAGTCATCGGCTTGAAGACATCGCTCATATCTATCGTTATCTCGATATCCCAATTAGCCTTTGTGGCAAAGAGGTCCTCGCCCTTCTCGTTGATAAACATCTCTGAACGCTCCGGCTGTAGGCGATTGACAACATCTCCGGCATCCCAAACGCCATTTCTGTTATTATCCTCAATGATGCGGATGCGAATCTCGCCCGGGGAGACAAAGTTGATTGTATATTTACCACTCACAACACCCTTCAGCTCCTGCTGCATCTTGCCCGAGTTGTCTGTCTGCTGGATGATATACTCTTTGCCCTCCTCACCATTGACGGTAAGCACTATCTTTGAGTACTTCTCAGGGTCATAAGTTGTAAATGCCTTTGAGATGGAGTCGTTCTGATACTCCATAATGTCGGTCATCGTACCCTTTGGAATGTAGAAACGGTACTTTGTATTGTTCTCCCACTTTGCTCGCACCGCATAGCGACCGATGTGCATCGTATCACGCACAAAGTGTCTCTCTATCTCTGTCTCTGTCTGCTTCTCATCAGAGCTTACCTTGTAGAGCTTTACGGCTGCCGAGTCGAAGGCAATCAGCGGATACTCGACAGTAAAGTCAAAGCCGCGCTCCGGATTTACGGCATCAGCAAGAGAACTGTTATACTTGAACGGATTAGGCTTCTGCTTCGGGGTGTATTCACGACCCTCCTGCTCCGCCTTTGCGCGCTCCTTCTCCTCCTTCTCTCGCTCTTTCTGCTCCTCCTTACTCTCAATCTTTTTCCAAGCAACCTTTATCGGCTCTGTTGTCTTTATATATTGACGGATAGAGTCGTGCTTGTAGTAGGTAATCTCTCCCTTAATAGTGTCAGGAAGGCTCTCGGCAGGGACATTGAGCCATACATTAAGCGTATCTTTGCCCTTTGTTCGAGGGTCGAAAATCATCTTCTCTGACGGTATCGAGTCTAAACGCAGAGAGTCGATATTCGGCAGTGCGGTGTTGAAGTAGAGGGTAATCTGCTTGCAGTCGGGGCGAGTAGCCTCCACAAGTCGTTGAGCCTTGAAAGCCTTGTCTGTAAACATTCGGAAGTATAGCTGCGGGTCTGCCGACGGGTAGTGACGCAGAGAGTCAAACCATATTGCAAACGGCTGCATCTGTGCAGGGTTGTATGCCGAGTCGAGAATACCGACAAGGTCTGTACCAGGCTCATAGAGCTGGTTGTCGTTCTTGTCGCCAAAGGCGTAGATGCGATACTTTACAGGCTTGAGATTTTGCGCAATAAATATTCCGTTGTTCTGCGCACGAGCAATCACATCGGGCTTGCGATTGAAGATTGTCGAGTCGTAGTCGGGGGTATTTGGCAGCGAGTCGGCAATGAAAAACCAGATAAATGTACGGCTCACAGAGTCTGCCTTGTATGAATCTGCCGTATATCCCGAGCATATTAGTGAGTCGATAGTCTCTCCTGTCGAGAATACATAGCGCATAGCGTTGAGTGGGTTGCCCTCGTTATTGTCGCGGATTGCGCTACCCAAGTCGATGGCGTATGTGGTGTTCTCCTTGAGTGTGTCGCGAATAGTGATTACAATACCCTTGCCGCGAGTTGTCAGCAGTGGCATCTTCTTCATCGCAGGAGAGGTAAACATCTCCTTGTTCTGATCCTTTATCTGTACATACTCGTCAAACTCGATGTATATCTTCTTGTCTTTGTCGGTAAAGTTGGTCTTGAAGTTACCCGGAGTGATATTTGTAATTACCGGCGGCAGTGTATCTTTAGGACCACCTTCGGGCGACATAATACTTGCACAGCGGGTGAGAAACGCCCCTAAAAAGAGAAGCGTTACGGCAAGTTTCAGTATCAGCGTGCTATTTTTCATTCTTCAGTAGTATTATCCTCTTCAGGTGCAGAGGGGATGATGTTCCATACGCCACCCTTTGTTGCATTACCTTCGGTGTAAGGGGTATCTTTCCAAGTATGCAGAAGGAGTGTCATATATGTCTGGGGCAAATTCTCAACATTGAGATATTTGAACAGTGTAGCATACATCTTTGCTTGTGGATAGACAAGAACTACAAAGGCTGGCGACTGATTGAGTGGCAGCGAGATGTACGGCGTGCTATCTCCCTCACGGCTGAACGGCACACCCTCAACATCAGGCACTGTTATCTTCTCAACGCCCAAAGAGTCTGTAACAACTCTGTTGAGTGCATCCTGATAGTTTGCCACCATCCACTTGTCGGTCTCTGTGTAGCAGGCGTATGCAAATACATCTGCCGTAGCGACATTCTCGCCGCCCGACTTCTCCTGTATCAGCGTTTTGATAATCAGGTCAGTATCTGTCGTAACCTTCTTAAAGCAGCTTGTGCATAGCACTGCAACCACTGCTACTATTGCTAATCTATATCTCATTGTCTAAGTTATGTTCTATAATCTTCATCACTCTCTCTCTGCCTTGTTCTACCGTCACACCCAAAGCCTGACACATCGGCACCATCGCAAAGTCGCGCTCAAGCAGCTTCGGGTGCGGTACTTGTAGGTGTGGTGTTACCGTTACCGTATCTCCGTAGAGCAGTATATCGAGGTCTATCACTCTTGAGGCGTAGTTCTGCCCGCCTGTAACCTTTGCAAGATACTCCGCTTTGCGATCTCTGCCTAATTCGACCTCAATCTGCAACAGGCTCTCAAGCACATCTGTTGCTGGCAGAGCGGTCTCTACAACCCAAGCAATATTTGTAAAACTCTCACTGCACTCAAAGCCCCACGGCTCTGTTTTGTGCCACTCGGAGCGGGCTGTAACAACTCCTATACGCTCCGCAATAAGCTCCTCGGCACACTCTAGCCTTAACTGTGCATCGCCAATATTCCCACCACCAAGAATTACGCACTGCATCACTTAAGTCGCTTTATATGTTTACTTACGGCAAGAGCAAAGTGTGTAAATACTATTCGCGGATTGCCGTTTTGGTTAATCTGTCGCATAGCACTCTCAATCTGCTCCAATATAGGCTCGATATTCTGACTGCCGATAAATGGAGCAAACTTCTTGCAAAATGCAGCCTCCTCGCCCCATAGATAACTCACCTTCTCGACCCCCGCGTGGAGCATATACGCCTCGCGCAACAGTCGGCTGAAGTCGGTAAGCATACCGCGCTGACGCTCACGGGAGAGTTGTGCTACATCATCTGCCCAATTCATCAGCTCCAAGTGCTTATCGTTGTAGCTCAGACGCATAACCGAGCAGAATGCCTCGAAGTTCTCCTTTGTGACCTCATCCTCACTCTGACCGAGCAGCCTTTTAAGCTCCAAAATATCTCCGGCAGCAAGGCGGGCAATATTTTGCGCCTTAACACTGTCCGGCTCACTCTGAAGAGCTATCGGCAACAAATCCTCAGTGGTAAGGCGGGGAACGACAACCTCCTGTGTACGAGAGATGATGGTCTTAAGCAGACGGTCTGGTCGCTCGGAGATAAGGATGAAGATAGTCTTGTCCCACGGCTCCTCGAGAATCTTGAGAATACGGTTTGCAGCCTCCTCGTTCATCGTCTCCGGCAGCCAAATGAGCATCGTCTTATACTCGCTCTCAAAGCTCTTGAAGCCCAAGCGGCGAATAATCTCCTCCGACTCCTTTGCCGAGATAACTCCCTTAAGGGTCTTGCCGAGGTTGAGTGTGTCAAACCACTGACGAGGCGAGAAGTATCCACCTGTCTTTGCGAAAATATCACGCCACAACTCGACAAACTCGCGGGCTGTGCTGATAACCACCTCGCCACTCTTCTTGCCCTGCTTGTTTACAGGAAAGACAAAGTGTAGGTCAGGGTGTGCCAACTGCTCAATCTGACGGCACGATGGGCAGACTCCGCAACTATCGCCATTTTGGCGATTACGGCAGTGGATATACTGAGCATAGGCAACGGCAAGGGGAAGAGTGCCTGCTCCGGCAGCACCCGAGAAGAGTTGCGCGTGGCTTATTCGCCCGCTATCTACGCTGCGTACAAGGTGCTCCTTGAGCTGCTGCTGTCCTACAATATCAGAGAATTTCATCGTCTTACAATTGCCTTTACAAGTCCTACAACATCTATCTTCTCGCGTCTAACGGCATAGAGCAGATAGAGTACAAATAAAATGGTGCTAACTATATAGTTTGCCACTGCGCCCTCTGTCGGGATATACTCCGCAACAAAGAATATAGCCATCGCTACGACTACATATTCCGCTATACGACCAAAATCATAAGGTGTCGGGAAGTGTATGCGATTTAGAGTCAGGCTGACGGCAACCATTACAACCTCTGCAATAAAACGGCTCCAAGCAGCACCATAGTATCCGCTGCGAGGAATGAGTATAAAGCCGGCTACGACACTCGCCGTAAGACCGCTCAGGGTAATCCATAGCGCATAGCGGGTCTTCTCCTCACGCTTATACCAGAATGAGAGGTTGAGCCATACTCCACTCAGAACATTTGCTCCGAGTACTATCGGTAGTATAAAGACACCCTCGCGGAAGTCACTACCCACGATAAGTGCAAAAATATCTCTGAAGAGTGCGATAGCAAGGAAGATAATCATCGAGGCGAGGATATAGTACTTCATCGCCGCCGCATTTGTCTCCACAAACTCATCCTTACGGAAGTTGGCAAGGAAGAATGGCTCGGCAGCGAGGCGATACATCTGAGTAAAGAGGGTCATCACTACGGCAATCTTGGTGATAGCTCCGTAGATACCCAACTGCGCCATAGCTCCCTCCGGAACAAGGTACTTGATAAGCTGTCGGTCGATAAACTCGCCGGCAGTACCCGCAATAGATGATATAAGCAGCGGAAGAGAGTAGGCAAACATCGCTCCGAGCATCGCCCAATGAATCTTTGGCAGAGTTCTGCCCGAGGCTGTTACAGCAACGGTTGTTATGGCACTTGCCAGCAGGTTTGCCACAAATGCCCAACCTACTCCAAATTCGCTATCAAAGAGCCCGACAGCCCAAAAGAGTACGGCAAAGCCAACCTGCATAACGATATTGGCAGTCTTGAAACCGACAAATCGCATAGCCTGCCCCGCCTCGCGCAATCGTGAGAACGGAATTGCTCCGGCAACATCAAAAAAGACAATCGCCGCCACAATAATCACATACTCGGGGTGTGCAGTGTATGCCTCGCCCATAAGTTCGGAGCAAGGCTTTGCAAAGAGGGCTATAATTGCAAAGAAAACAGCTGCTGCAAGGGTTGTTATACCCCACATTGTGGTAAAGATGCGTCTCTTAGCAGCAGCGACATCTCCACCCGCAGCCTCAGCCTTTGCCGTAAAGCGGAAGAAACCGCTCTCCATACCGAGTGTAAGCAGTACTAACGCAAAGGGGATAAGGGCATAGACATCGGTGATTATTCCGTAGGTCTCTACACCGAAGATACGGGTATAGAACGGTGTGAGCAGGTAACTTAAAAACCTACCCAATATGGTACTGATACCATAAATTGCCGTCTGTTTTGCTAATTTGTCAAGCATAAATCTATCTCTGCAACCCTTGCGCGCATACGCACACACGCCTGCAATTTGCAAAGATAGATATTTTTATCGGGAATGCCAAATAACAAGGCAGTTACTCCTCGTCATCATCAAAAAAAGCCTCGTCGTCAAAGAACATCTCCTCCATAACGGCATCAATCTCTCGACGCTCCTTCTTTGTCGGGCGACCTGTGCCGCGCTCACGAAATACGAAGATTGTCTCGCGCGGAATATTGAGCTTCTCCAACTCACTCTGCGGAGTGATATTTTGGCAGTACTGCGGGACATTTTTTGCCGGCTGGCGATTAGCAACAAGCTCTGTGATAAGGTAGGTGTAGGTAATCATCGCACGCTTGACCTCTACGCGGTCACCAATTTTTGCCTCACGAGAGGGCTTTGCGTAGGCTCCGTTTACAGTTACCTTATTGTTGCGTATAGCATCTGCGGCATCGCTGCGAGTCTTGAAGATTCGCACTGCCCACAGGTATTTATCAAGTCTTACACTGTCGCTCATAGTTGTTGTCTGTTAAAAATCCTCCTCCGGCGGGGTCATCGCCGCAGTGCCTTCGGGTGGGGTAAGTGTTCGGTTGTTTACTTGGCGGCTGATACTCAGGATTATACCCAAGGCGGCAGCTGTACAGAGCATAGATGTTCCTCCGTGCGATATGAGCGGGAGGTTTTGTCCCGTCTCAAAAAAGAGGTTTGTCGAGACCATAAAGTGCAGCAGTGCCTGACAGACTATCAGCAGCGCGAGCCCGAGGACAAGCAATCCTCCAAAGAGCCAGCGACAACCTCGGAAAATGTAAACTGCGCGGGCGAAAATCCACGCATAGAGTATAACCAAAATCATACCCATAATAATTCCGTACTCCTCGACAAAGAAGGAGAAGATATAGTCACTCTCGGGGTGAGTAATCTTGGCTCTCATAACGCTCTGACCCGCTCCTACACCAAATACTCCGCCATCATAGATGGCAATCATTGCGTGGTCAGCATCTGTCAAAGGTCTGGTTACGGTAGAGTCGGCAGGTGTTGTCCACGAGGCGACAAAGTTTGAGATACGACTACCCGCTGTGCTCACACGACCACCACCAACACCGATGTATAGAGCTGCTGCCGCGGCGACAATAAGGATAAATTTCAAAATCTCCCGCATCTTTGCTCGGGCAATAAATAGCATCACTATACCGATGCCGAAAACAAGCAAAGCCGAGGAGTTATGAGCCTTGACAATAACGGCTACCGAGGCGACAATCGGGAGTAGTATTTTTACCGTGCCGTTAAGTAGTATATCGAGCTGTTTGCGACGATCTTTTTTGCCCCATTTCCACGGGTTTAGCGATGGTGTAAGTTGTTGTTTATTAATTGTTTGCTGAGCGTCGTCAAGGAGCCTTGCGAGAAGCAGTATCGTAGCCACTTTCAGCAGCTCCGAGGGCTGAACAGAAAAGCCGAAATCGTACCATCGTGCAGCACCATTTGTATCGGCTCCGAAGAAATAGACCCCGAGTGTGAAAAACCAACAAAATATATATGCTATCGGTGCTACTTTATATAGAAATTTTGCCGGAACGAAGTAGAATCCCAGCATTGTGAGCAGTGATAGAGAGAGGACAAAGAGGTGCTTGGTAAATATGGCATTTGTCTGCGTTCCCATATGTGCATAGCCCATCTTTGCGACCGATGAATAGACCACAAGGGTAGAGATAATTACAAGGATTGGGATGATTACCCCCAAAACCTTATCTCCCTTAAAAAGGCTGACCTTCGACAGTATCGAAGGAACCGCTCCGCCATTCTCCTGCTGCATACTACTTTACATTTTGATTAACCCACTCCTTAAACAGCTCGCCTCGCTGGCAGTAGTTCTTAAACAGGTCGAAACTTGCGCAAGCAGGGGAGAGCAGAACTGCATCTCCACTCTTTGCCGCACTGACAGCTGCACGCATCGCGCTATCTAAAGAGTCGGTAGAGATTATATTGGGAACAATGCCCTCGAAAGATGTTTGTAACTTGTTGTTATCCAAACCCATACATATAAGGGTATGCACCTTCTCCTTAGCAAATTTTACAAGTGGTGTATAGTCATTTCCCTTATCCGTTCCGCCGGCAATCCATACCGTTGGACGGGTCATACTTTCAAGAGCATACCATACAGAATCTACATTTGTAGCCTTCGAATCGTTGATATACAGCACACCGTCAATCTCTGCCACCGGCTCAAGGCGATGCTCAACAGGCGAGAAACTGTATATAGACTGTGCCACCTTCTCAGGCTCAACTCCAGCAGCAAGGGCTGCCAAAGCCGCTGCCATAGCATCGTAGGCGTTATGCAGACCCTTTATCTGCATCTTATCCGTATCAATTTCAACCTCGCTACTACCTACACGGGCAGTGAAGAGACTCCCTGACAAGCAGGCGTCACCCGCACCGCTTGCCACAGCTGTACGCGCCATAAACGGCAGTTCGCGTGAGCGCAGCGGATGCTTCTCTAACTCTTGCGTAATTATCTGGTCATCAGCAGAGTAGATAAAGCAGTCACGGCTGTTTTGGTTGCGTGTGATACGCATTTTCGAGTCGATATAGTTTTGGAAACAGTAGTTATATCTATCCAAGTGGTCAGGTGTGATATTCATTAACACGGCAATATTGGCTCTAAAGTCGAACATACCGTCAAGTTGGAAACTGCTCAACTCGAGTACATACCAATCATACTGTGCTGTAGCAACACTATATGCAAACGACTCTCCGATATTGCCACCCAAAGCCACATTATAGCCCGCGTCAGACAATATTTTATATATAAGTGAGGTCGTTGTGGTCTTGCCATTGCTACCTGTAATACATATTGTCTTTGCCTTGCCCATATATCGAGCAGCAAACTCCATCTCGGAGATAACGGCAATACCCTTCTCTCTCAGGGCAACCACCACGGGAGCTTTGTCGGGAATACCCGGTGACTTGATAACCTCGGTGGCTGAAAGAATCTTATCCATAGAGTGACCACCCTGCTCATACTCTACACCCCACTGCTCCAAACGCTCTCTATATAGCTCCGATATTGTACCGGCATCAGAGAGAAAGACATCGTGTCCCACCTTTTTTGCCAAAATTGCAGAGCCATAGCCGCTTATTCCGCCTCCGAGGACTACTATACGCTGTCGTTTCATTGTTATCGAATTTTAAGGGTTACAAGGCTGATTGCAGCCAGCAGCAGAGAGATGATTACAAAGCGCATAGTAATCTTGCTCTCGTGTATCAACTTCTTTTGATAGTGATGGTGGATAGGCGACATCAGAAATACTCTGCGACCCTCGCCATACTTCTTCTTTGTATGTGCAAAGTAGCGTCGCTGGATAATTACCGAGAGGGTCTCGACAACAAATACACCGCACATTATCGGCAGCAGCAGCTCTTTGCGGATACAGAGCGCAAAGACGGCAATAATACCACCAATGGCAAGCGAGCCGGTATCTCCCATAAATATCTGCGCCGGATAGGAGTTGTACCACAAAAATCCCAGCAGCGCACCGGTCATCGCGAGGGCAAAGACAAATAGCTCTCCGCTGTTTGGTATAAACATAATGTTGAGGTAGTCGGCATAGATTATGTGACCCGAGAGGTAGGCTAACACTCCGAGTACGACCACTATCGGTATCGACACACCCGTCAGCAGACCGTCTATACCGTCAGTAAGGTTTGCGGCATTAGAGACTGCTGTAACGATAAGTATTGCCATAAAGACATAGAGTATCCACGCAGCAGTTTGATTGCCACCTGTGAGCCAACTATAATCAAACTCGTTCTCCTTGAAGAATGGGATTGTTGTCTGTGTAGTCTTTATATCCTGCACAACTTCGATATGCTCCTCGCTGCTCTGTGGGACATTGTATTCACGGACAACAACATCCTCAGAGAACCACATCACGCTGCCCACGATAATTCCGAGACCTATCTGACCGACAATCTTAAATTTACCCTTCAGACCCTCTTTGTTGTGCTTAAAGACCTTGATATAGTCATCCAAAAAGCCGATTGCTCCACACCAAATGGTCGAAATAATCATCAGTAGTATGTAGATATTATCCAAACGGGCAAAGAGCAGTGTCGGAACAAGTATTGCCAGCAGAATAAGGATGCCACCCATCGTCGGAGTGCCCTTTTTTGCCATCTGACCCTCAAGCCCCAAATCTCTAATCTCCTCGCCGATTTGCAACCTCTGCAAGCGACGAATAATCGGCAGTCCGACATAGATTACAAGTAGCAGTGCTAAGATAAATGCTGCAATGGATCGGAAGGTGATGTATTGAAACATTCCCGACCCCGGTAGATCATAGACCTTGTCAAGGTATTGAAAAAGGTTGTATAACATAGTATTGATAATTATCTGTTAAATGTTGAAAACCAATATATTACTCGCTCTTTGTCGTTAAAATCAAACTTCTGATTGCCAATAATCTGGTAACACTCGTGACCTTTGCCGGCAACGACAATTATATCGCCGGCACTGCTGAGCATTACTGCTGTCTTGATAGCGTCATCTCTATCGACAATCTTCATATAGTTATCTGTTACGGCAACTCCAGCCTCCATATCGCGCAGAATCTGCTCCGGATCCTCGCTGCGAGGGTTGTCAGAGGTAAATATCGCGCGGTCAGAGTATTTGACGGCAATCTGCGCCATCTCAGGACGCTTTGTCTTGTCGCGCTCGCCACCGCAGCCGCAGATGAGAGTCACAGATTGATTTTTTGTGCGAATTTCGCCAACGGTCTTGAGTATATTCTCCAACGCATCGGGTGTGTGGGCGTAGTCGATAATGGCTGTTGTACCGTCACCGGCGTGGACAATGTCAAATCTGCCATCAACAGGGTGTAGCAGAGTAAGACAACGCATAACCTCGTCTTTATCAAGCCCGAGCTCTACTGCTGCGGCATATACCGTAAGCAGGTTATAGGCGTTAAAGCGACCCAGGAAGCCGACCCACAAATCTGTGTTATCTATGCGGAGCATCATACCCTCGGCAGTGGTCTCCATAATCTTGCAGGTGTAGTCTGCATGGCGACGAATAGAGAGTGTAAGAGGTTTAGCAGCTGTGTTTTGTAACATCACCTCGCCGTTGCGGTCATCGCAGTTTACAATGGCAAAACTACCCTTCGGCAGCTCATCAAAAAATATCTTCTTTGCGCGAATATACTCTGCAAAGGTCTTATGATAGTCAAGATGGTCGTGTGTCAGGTTTGTAAAGAGGGCTCCGGCAAAGTGAATACCGTATATTCTTCGCTGCACAATGGCGTGAGAAGAGCACTCCATAAAGCAGTACTCGCATCCTCGCTCTACCATTGCCGCCAACATAGCGTTGAGGCGGATAGTGTCGGGTGTTGTATGGGTGGACTCTATCTGCTCATCATCAACCTTATAGACCACTGTCGATATAAGACCTGCCTTGTGTCCCATTGCTCGAACAAGGTCGTAGAGCAGTGTTGCAATAGTTGTCTTACCATTAGTGCCTGTAACTCCGACAACTGTAATCTTACGGCTCGGATTACCGTAGAAGTTGGATGCCACAAGAGCCATAGCCTTATCGGTATCCTCTACAACGATATGTGTTGCACGCTCTGTATCAGCACCCTCCACAAGTCGCTTGCAGATAACAACCGTTGCACCCTTCTCGACAGCGCTATTTATATAGTTGTGACCATCTGCCGCCACACCTTCAATGGCAAAGAAACAACTACCTGCCGTGACCTGTCTGGAGTCGTATGTAAGGTTGCTCACCTCGCGCTCGACAGCTCCGTGCAGTGATTGGTAATCTATATTTTTAAGTAGCTCCCTGATATTCATCTGTTACTCTAATTTTATCTTTATTATATCGCCTTGGTGGATTGTACTACCCTCCTTACGGCTCTGTGAAACAACCTTACCGCTGCCACTGAATGAGACCCTCAGCCCTCGGCTCTCAAGCAGGAATAGCGCATCGGCAAGACCCATACCCTTGACATTAGGTACAACCCTTCTGTCTGACGATACGGAGTTGATTGTAATACTGCTGATACCTGTCTTTGTAGTGCCCCAGCCCGTAGGGGAGGTATATGTTGAGGCGAGGTCAAAATGGCTTGCCACGCTTCCGATATGCTCAATATTGCCACCCTTAACATCGGTCGGCAGCTGCTTTATGTCGCTTACAATCAACCTCTCTGCCCAATCTCTATCTCTGTTGTAGAGGTATGAGGCTACCTTCTGCTGTACCGGTCCGGCGAGTTTTGCTCCATAGATAGAGCCTTTGCCCTCCTTCTTATATACGGCTGTGATAAAGGTGTAGCGAGGATTATCGGCAGGCAGGTATGTAACCATAGAGCCGAGATAGTACGAGTCAGAGTACTTATTACCCATCGCAATTGTAGCAGTGCCGGTCTTTGTACCTACGCTGTATGGGACAACATCAGTCCCGAAGTAATCCTCGGCAGTGCCCTCTAAAGCGACATTCTCAAGATATTCGTGAAGCAACGCAAGGGTCTGCTGTGAACATACCGAATCTTTGACAACCTTTGTAGGTATGTCGGCTATAACCTCCCCATCGCGACGCATCTGAGTAATCAGACGAGGCGCAACCATCTTACCTCCGTTTGCAACAGCATTGTAGAGTGTAAGTGTCTGTATAGGGGTAATCTCAAGACCATATCCGTAGGCAAGTAAGCCGAGTGTTGAGCCGTACCACTTTCCGCTCTTCGGCTTTGGAATGAATGGAGCTTTTGGCTGAAACTCCTCAAAGGCTATATGATGGTCAAGTTGCAGGTCGCACAGAGCCTGATAGTACTCACTCTCCTTGCCCTCGAAATTATTCACTACAGCCTTGACAAAATATACATTGGCGGACTCCGTAAAGGCGGTTTTGAGGTCAATCTGAGGCTTATTGCGAGTGCCGATAGGGTGAGAGTCCTCAACAGAGTTGTATTTACCCACCTTTACACGCTTGCCATAGCCGGAGTTGTACTCCTTCTTTGGCGACATCCCTGCTTTGTCAAGCAGAATCATTGTAGTTGCAAGTTTGAGCGTCGAACCCGGCTCCATAGGTGTTCCTATGGCGTGGTTCGGACCTTCGAAATACTCTCCATTGCCACTGCGCGTGAGGTTTACCATTGCAAGAATATCTCCCGTAGCGCACTCCATAACCACAGTTGTTCCCCACTCGCCATTCTGCTCCTTGAGTGTTTGACGCAGGGCACGGTCGGCAACATCCTGAAGTTCTATATCTATCGTAGTGACAATGTCGGCTCCATTTACAGGCTGAACGGTCTTGAGCGTATCGTTCTCAATCTTCGCCCTGAAGTTTGGTGCCATATATTGCAGATAGACCAAGCCATTCTTGCCGGCAAGGGTATCTCTGTATGCGTACTCTATTCCGTGCGGATTTTTTACATCTGTGCGACCTATAAGTCGCATAGCCAAATTGCCGTGCGGATATATTCGGGTATCTTTCAACCTTTCGCGCAGCACCACACCCATATTCTCGTTCAGTATAGGATACTGCTTCAGCTCTGCCCACTCATTTCCATCTATATCGCGGAAGAGGCGGGTGTATGTATGGCTGCGCCTTATTTTATAGTCAGGCACAGTGTCATACTGCTTGCCGTGAATAAGGCGGCTGAAGGGGCTTTGGCGTCGCTCCTTGACTGTATATCCGTTCAGGCTCTTCTTGACAGCCTTCTTGTGAATACTATCCATCTGGCGGTAGTACCAACGGGCAGAGTGGTCACCAAAATAACTGCTCAACAACTTGCTGAGCGAGTCGGCATTGCGGGCAAATCTCTCGTCATTATCAAAACCGTGGCTGGCAAAGTCAAAGAATATACTGCGCTGCAAGATAGATGATGCCAATGGAGAGCCGTCGCGGGCGAGTATCTGTCCGCGAGTGGCGTAGAGTGTATCGGCAGATATAAGGCGTTTGTGGACCTTGTGTGAGGTCTTGCCGATATTCTCGTCAAAGAACTGTATGTATATCAGACGGGCAAAGATACCTGCAACAAGCAAGATGATAATCACCTTGACAAGCGCAAGCCTTGAGAGTATCTCCTTCTGCCACTTCTGTTTCAGTTCGTCCATCGTTATCTTCTCTTCTTACTATCTTTCGGAATTATTGTTACCGGCTCAAAGGCGTCATAGAGCGGGATATTTCGCTTTTTCAGTTCGCTAACTATCGCCGAGTGTGTTGTAGCCTTGAGGCGTTGCTCCTCGGAACGCAAAGCTCGCTCGTTGAGCAGTCGCACCTCCTCTGCCATTCTATTCTCACGAATCTGCATATGGAGCGATGAGAATAGCGCGACAATGCTGACCAAAAAGAGCAGTGCCATATAGAACAGGTAGTCATAGCCTTTGGAGATTGTGGGGTTAAGCACAATCTCGCCTGTAAAGAGTGAGCGCACCAGCTCCACTGTGGAGACAAAGGCTCTTTTGACCTTTGCCGGCACAGTGATTACCACCTTCTCAACCTCAGGCTCGGGGTTTGAGGGCGTCTCTACACTCTGAATATCCTCTATTTGGTCTGTCTGACTCATAACTTCTCTGCGGCTCTCATCTTTGCCGAGCGTGAGCGAGGGTTACGCTCTATCTCCTCAGCATCCGGAACAACTGCTTTGCGGGTTATTATACTCCACGGGGTGGTGCTGCGTCCGAAAAAATCCTTCTCGATTTTTCCTTCGGTGTTTCCACTGCGGATAAAGTTCTTTACAATTCGGTCCTCTAAAGAGTGGTAGGAGATGACAACAAGTCGTCCCCCGGGCTTAAGCACCTTCAGACTCTGCTCAAGAGCCATCTTGAGAGCCTCCATCTCGCCATTTACCTCAATGCGTAGTGCTTGAAAGAGTTTGGTCAGAAATTTCGACTCGTCCTTCTTCGGGGTGCAAGGGGCTACGGCAGCAACAAGCTCTGCGGTAGTGGTTATCGGCTTTAATGCCCTTGCGCGGGCAATGCAGGCTGCTATCTTCCAAGTGGTGTCAAGCTCTCCATACTGCGAGAGTATCGTTGCTAATTGCTCCTCGGTGCGGTTATTGACCACATCGGCTGCTGTCTCGTCTCCGCGCTGGTTCATACGCATATCGAGAGGTGCATCTCCACGGAATGAAAAGCCGCGAGGCAGAGCGTCGAAGTGGTGAGAAGAGACACCTAAGTCGGCAAGAATACCATCCACTTGTGTTACCCCTCTAAGTCGCAGAGCCGAGCGCAGAAAGCGGAAATTGCTCTCTACATAGTTAAAACGGCTGTCCTCCGGAGCATTGGCTTTGGTGTCGCTATCCTGATCGAAACTATACAGACGACCCTCTGCGCCTAAACTCTCAAGAATACGACGCGAGTGACCGCCTCCGCCAAAGGTAAGGTCGGCATAGATGCCATCAGCTTTGATGTCAAGCAACTCTATAGCCTGCTCAAGCAGTACAGGTGTGTGATAGCCACTCATTACTCTTTTCGAAGAATTACTCGCACCGTGCGAGCATCAATCTGTTTTACAATATTACGCTCCGAGAAGGTGTGAGCCTTGAGTACCTCGTCGTGATGGTTACGGATTGTAAGCAACTCGACCTCCTCGTCTATTGTTGTATCAAAACCCTCGGCTTGGAGTGCTGCTGCAGCCTCCTCAAGTCGCCAACTGCTCTCTGTGCAGAGGTTAAGATCTACTGCCGAGTTGTGGATAAGGTTGGTCTTGATGCGGAAACGCTCCAAAATAGAGAATACTATCGGGAACTTCTCCTCCAAGACAAACGAGAGGTCGCGCGAGCGGAGCGTGAGCAGACTTTGGTTGCGCTTGAGGATGATAATCGGAACTTTTACATCCTCCGCAGTGCCGTCAATACGCGTTCCTGAAGCACTCTTGTCGCCAAATGGGCGTACAAAGAGCGGGATAGACTTGTTCTGCAACGGCTTGATAGTCTTTGGGTGGATAATCTGCGCACCGCTATATGCAAGCTCGATAGTATCGACATAGTTAAGCGCGTCAATCTTCTGCGCCTCAGGGAAGATTTTTGGATCGGCATTAAGAATGCCGTCAACATCCTTCCATACGGTCATCGACTCTGCATCGAGGATGTGCGCAACAACGGCTGCCGAGTAGTCAGAGCCCTCACGACCCAATGTCGTTGTGCTGCCATCTGCTGCCGAGCCGATAAAACCTTGACCGATAAATACTCGCTCAGGCGAACCGGCAACCTCACGGCGCAACAGAGGTGTGGACTCCTCGATAAATACATTTGCATCCTTATGGCGGAACTGCGTCACAAAGCAGCGACGCATATCTACCCAATGGTTGGCAATACCTGCGAAGTTGAGCCACTCAGAGATGATTGTTGTCGAGATAAGCTCTCCAAATGCCACTGTACGGTCATAACGCTCCTCGGCACGCAGTGCGTCGTAAGGAACGGTGGTGATGAAGCGATGAAGCTCGCTTATCAGTGCCTCGACCTGTCCGAGTGTACGATGCTCGCCAAACAGGTCGTCAATAATAGCTTGATGATATGCAGCAATCTCGTCAATCTTACTCTGTGCAGTGGCTATATCGCCTGTGCGATAGGCGTCAAATACCACTTCGAGGGCATTTGTAGTCTTTCCCATAGCGGAGACGATGACAAACAGCTCGCTCTCTCCGTCAATAATGTGCTTAAGGTTACGAACACCATCGGCATTGCGTACCGAGGCTCCTCCAAATTTATATACTTTCATCGTGTTACTTGATTGTCTTGTATTTGGTGTTTGTGTTTTCAAAGATAAATGCGTAGGTGTCTGCCGCCTCTTCTATGCGCTTTGCTGTCGGCTTGCCTGCACCGTGACCGGCGTTGGTGTCAATGCGGATAAGGACAGGAGAATCCCCTGCGTGGCAGTGTTGCAGTGTTGCTGCAAATTTAAATGAGTGTGCCGGAACTACACGGTCGTCGTGGTCGGCTGTTGTGACAAGTGTTGCAGGATAGTGAACACCCTCCTTAAGGTTGTGCAGTGGGGAGTATTTGTAGAGGTACTCAAACTGCTCCTTATTCTCCGAACTACCATACTCTACAACCCAGCCGTGACCGATTGTGAAGAGGTGGAAACGGAGCATATCCATCACACCTACTGCCGGCAGTGCTACTGCAAACAGGTCAGGGCGTTGTGTCATACAAGCACCCACAAGCAGACCACCATTTGAGCCACCGGCAATGGCGAGCTTCTCCTGCGAGGTATATCCACTGTCAATAAGATACTCGGCTGCGGCAATGAAGTCATCAAAGACATTCTGCTTATTCTCAAGCATACCCGCCTTATGCCACTGCTCGCCATACTCTGAGCCACCGCGCAGATTTACTACGCAATAGACACCACCCTGCTCCATAAACATCGCTGCCGTGGTGCTGAAAGATGGGGTGAGGTTTATTTGAAAACCTCCGTAGCCGTAGAGGTAGCACGGATTTTTGCCGTTGAGCTTAAGCCCCTTCTTGTGCGAGACGAACATCGGCACGCGAGTACCATCCTTACTTGTGAAGAATATCTGTGATGTTGTGTAGTCTGTTGTGTCGAACTTAACCTCCGAGGCGTGATATAGTGTCGATTTGCCACTTGCAAGGTCGTAATGATAGATATTTCCCGGAGTGGTGTAGTTTGTTACAAGATAGTATGCGTGGTCATCCTCGCGCTTGCCGTCAAAACCTCCCACTGCACCTATTGCCGGCAGCTCGACCTCTCGGATAAGGTTGCCCTTGCGGTCGTACTGTAACACCTTATTCTGTGCATCTACAAGATAGAAGGCGAACAGATACTCTCCTACGGTACTCACACCCTCAAGCGGGTGTTCTGTCTGCGGGATAAGGTCTTTGCAATTTAATGTGTTGAGATTGACCGAGAGCAGGCGATAGTTTGGCGCGTCACTATTTGTCATTATCAACGCCTCGTCATCATAGCAGTCGAGAACAATATAGTCGTAATCAAAGCCTGCAAAAAGGGTCTTAAATCTCTTCTCACCCTTGCGCTTGTAGAGCAGTTCGGTGCCTGATGTGCCAGCCGAACCTGTGACGAACATCCATTTGCCATCTTCGCTCTCGCCACCGTGGAAGTAGTGGAGCGGTCTTGAAGGGTCGGCATAAACAAGTGTATCGTCACTCTGAGATGTACCTATGCGGTGGTAATATACCTTCTGATTGGTATTTTGGGCAGAGTAGAGTGCATCGCCCTCCTTTGGTGCGTCGTAGGCACTATAATAGAAGCCCTTGCTGTCTGCCGACCAACTTGCACCTGAGAATTTTACCCACTTGATGTGGTCTTTAAGTAGGGTTTTACTCTCGGCATCCATCACGAAAATCTCTACCCAATCGCTGCCCGCAGAGGCAAGAGAGTAGGCGAACAACTTGCCATCTTTGCTGAATGTGGCGGTGTTTAGTGCCACCGTTCCATCCTCAGAGAGGGTGTTAGGGTCAAGAAAGACCTCCTCCTCGGTATCTGTCAGGCTCTGTTTGCGATATATCACGCTCTGATTTTGCAGACCGCTGTTGCGCGAGATGTAGTACCAATTGCCATGCTTTGACGGAGCACCCTCTGTAGGGTAGTCCCACAACTGCTCAAGGCGAGATTTAATCTTCTCGCGTGCCGGTAGAGATGAAAGATACTCGGATGTAATCTTATTCTGAGCCTCTACCCACGCTGCTGTAGCCTGAGAATTATCATCCTCAAGCCAACGATAAGGGTCGGCAACCTTAGTGCCGAAATAGTCATCTACAACATCCTGACGCTCGGTTGCAGGATATTCAATCTTCTCTGTTAACATATGCTTCAATAATCTTCCACAGCCGTACCCTGCCGAATAGCAAACAGCTATTGCGGCAAAGACTATCACTATGCTTTTAATGGTCTTTACCATACAAAATGAGTATTTATTGCCACAAAGATACAAAAACTCTCGTCAATACGCTTAATAAATGACAACTTTTTTGTACCTTTGGGGAAAATTTTAAAACTTTGTTTTATTATGACAGAATTACGCAATATTATAGAGGCAGCGTGGGAGGATCGCTCGCTGCTTGAAAATGAGGCTACTCGCGAGGCTATTCGTGCCGTTGTCGAGGCTGTAGATAAGGGTCAGTTGCGCTGCGCCGAGCCAATTGATTTGGAGAAGAGTGAGTGGCAGGTAAATGAGTGGGTAAAGAAGGCGATAATCCTCTACTTTCCAATTCAGAAGATGCGCACTATGCGTGCCGGAGAGCTTGAGTGGTACGATAAGATGGAACTTAAGCGCGATTTTCATAATCTCGGCGTGAGAGTAGTGCCTCACGGCATTGCCCGTTATGGCGCATATATCGCCCCGGGTGCGGTTATGATGCCTTCGTATGTCAATATTGGCGCTTATGTAGATAGCGGAACGATGGTCGATACTTGGGCGACAGTGGGCTCATGCGCACAGATTGGCAAGAATGTCCATTTGAGCGGAGGTGTCGGTATCGGTGGCGTTCTTGAACCTGTGCAGGCTGCACCTGTCATTATTGAGGATAACTGCTTTATCGGTAGCCGTGCAATTGTTGTTGAGGGAGCGCATATCTGTCGTGAGGCTGTGCTCGGTTCGAATGTGGTAATTACCGGCTCTACTCATATTATTGATGTAACAGGTTCTGAACCAAAGACTTATAAAGGTTATGTTCCACCCCGTTCAATCGTTATCCCGGGTACATATCCAAAGCAGTTCCCTGCCGGAACATACAATGTATCGTGTGCCCTTATTATCGGTCAGCGCAAGGAATCGACCGATAAAAAGACAACTCTTAACGACGCTCTGCGTGACTTCGGTATAAATTAGAGCTATGATTTACCACCTCAACTCTACCACTTCGACAAATGATGAGGCTCGTGATTTGAAGTATCACGACGGGGATATTATTTGGGCTGATTTTCAGACAGCAGGTAGGGGGCAGCGAGGACACACTTGGGAGAGCCGAGCGGGTGAAAATCTCACCTTCTCGGCTCTTCTTGAGCCTACATTTCTGCCTGTGTCAGAGCAGTTTGTGCTACTTGAGGCAGTGGCTCTGTCTCTTCACGACTTTTTTGAGGGTGAGGGTGTTAAGAGTGCTGTAAAGTGGACAAACGATATCTATGTGGGCGATCGTAAGGCTGTAGGAATACTTATCGAACACTCATATTCGGGTGGTAAACTCGCCAGAACTATTGTCGGTATCGGTATAAATGTCAATCAGCGCGAGTTTTCGCCTGATATTCCAAATCCGGTGTCACTATCTCTTCTTACGGGCAAAAAGTATGAACTTGAACCTCTGCTCAGACAGTTTGAGAGATGCTTGGCTGCGAGGTATTCTCAGTTGCGTAACGGAGAGAGGGAACAGCTTCAAAAAGATTATCATTCAGCACTTTATCGCCGAGATGAGTGCCATACATTTGCCTTGCCTGACGCTACTCGCTTCAGGGGAACTATCCGCGGCGTAAAACCTACGGGCGACCTTGTTGTGGAGCACGAAAACGGAGAGGTGAAGAGCTATCTTTTCAAGGAGATAGAGTTTGTTATATAGCCTCGAGCATATCGGCGTGGCGACATATAGTCTCGGCAATGAGCTTATGACCCGATGCGTTTGGGTGGATGCCGTCACTGCAAAATAGTGAACGATAGTCGCGCTTTACCCAAAATGGCGTTGTAATATCTATAATCTTTACCCTCATATCGGATGCGAGTTTGAATAGCGCGAGATTGTACATATCGTGCCACTGCGTTATATTCTCAAGGCAGCCGTTTAGCCATTGCAGTACATTGTCCCGTTGCGTGTGGCTCATATCCTTTGTAAAGGAGTTAAAGTAGGCATCTGCAATAATGGGTGGAAGTGAGAGCAGAATAGGCTTTGCACCGAGTTGTTGAACAGATTTTATCAACTTTTCAAACTGCTCGGCATATTGAGGTATCGATATGAATGGATAGTGCTCGGCTGACGGGTCGTCGGCAATTGCAGCCCAATGGTGGTCGCAGTCATTTCCGCCAAACTCCATAATGGCATACTCTGAGTGCTCTATCTCGCTCTTATATCTATTCAGATTATTAAAAGCGCGCAGCGTGGTATTCCCAAAACTCCCATAATTCTTAATCTCACAACCGAGCTGCGCGCTACATATTGATACAAAACTCTCATCGAGCTGTGTGTATCGAGGCTTTGTACTATTTTGACTTTTATCTAAAACAATGCCTCGCATTATCGAGTCGCCAAAGGCAATGATTCGTGGCATAATTTATATCTTCTTGTTAAATGCTGTTGCAAAGGTAATAGCTCCTCAAAAAACAGAAAAATATGTGTGCCTTGTGACAAAAAATAGTGACATTATGCCATTTTTAGGGACGAATTTTGAATGTTTGGGATAAAATTTATACATTTGTGCATTCGTCACACATTTAAAAACAGTATAGATATGCTACAACTTCCGTCTGTTTTCCAAACAAAATCGGCACAGTTGATTCATATTGCAGCTATGCCGCTGGTATTCTTTGCCTTTATGGTAATCTATCGCCCGTTTCATATCGAAGAGCGATTGATGATAGGTAGTTTTCCGTTTGGCGTTCATCTTGTCCTTCTATCCTGTATCATCTTTGGAACGATGTTTATAATGCGAGGCATATACTACTTTATGCGTCGCAGGATAGATAAATTGACCTACTTCTTCTGGGTGATATTAGAGATGGTGGTAGCCTCGTTTTTCGTGGCACTCTACGCTTGGCTTATGGATAGGTTGGCAGAGCCATACTTTTTGGTTCTCTCGCGTACCCTTACATGGGTGCTGCCTGTGCTGATATATCCGTATGTTATCATCACGCTCGCCTTCTTCCTTGTGGCTCAGTATCGTTATAACCGTTTGGAGGAGCGTCAGGAGCAGAAGATGAGATTCTATGATGGTCGTAAAAATCTGAAACTTGTTGTGCCGGCATCGTCAATCCTCTATATCTCTGCCGAGGAGAACTATGTCAATATTACATACCTCGACGGTACGCAGTTGTGTGAATATATGGTGCGTAGCTCGATGAAATCTATAGAGAGCCTCTGCGCAGAGTACGGTCTGTTGCGCTGTCATCGCTCCTATTTTGTCAATCCGACACATGTCAAAGCTCTGCGCAGAGAGCGCGAGGGTGTTATTGTGGCTCAAATAGATATAGATTTGGCTAAAGATATTCCTGTGACAAAACGCTATTATGAGGCTTTGTCGGAGAGAATATAGTTTTCGCACTTTAAAAAAGTGAACGATTGTTGTTATAATCTGAAAAAAGTATTATATTTGTACGATAAAAAGAGTGCAAATACCTAAAATCATATAACTATGGCAAATATTCCTGTAGAATTGAAGTACTCTGACGACCATGAGTGGTGTCGTGTAGAGGGTGATTATGCTTATGTAGGCATTACCGATTTCGCTCAGAGCGAGCTTGGCGATATCGTCTTTGTTGATATTCCAACAGAGGGCGAGGAGCTTGCTGCCGGCGATGTATTCGGTACAATTGAGGCTGTAAAGACCGTATCTGATGCCTTCCTCCCTGTTTCAGGTGTTATTGAGGAGGTAAACCCTGCTATCGATGCAGACCCTGCACTTGTAAATAGCGATCCTTATGGCGAGGGCTGGATGGTAAAGGTTAAGATGTCTAACCCTGCAGAGGTAGATGGCTTGCTTACAGCTGAGCAATATACAGCACTTATTTCGAAATAGTAGATTTTCATTAATAAAACAAAAAACTATGTCAAAAGTTACAGTTATCGGCGCAGGTGCAGTAGGTGCAACTTGTGCAAATGTATTGGCTTGCCGTGGCGTTGCAAGCGAGGTTGTTCTTGTTGATATCAAGGATGGTCTGTCAGAGGGTAAGATGCTGGATATGTTCCAGGCAGCTGCTACTCAGGGCTACAAGACTAAGTTGGTAGGTGTTACTGCTACAGATGCTGAGGGTTACAAGCCAACAGCAAACTCTGATGTTATCGTTGTTACTTCTGGTATTCCTCGTAAGCCGGGTATGACTCGTGAGGAGCTTATCGGTATCAACGCAGGTATCGTTAAGGGTGTTGTAGGTAACGCGCTTAAGTGGTCTCCAAAGGCTATCGTTGTTGTTATCTCTAACCCTATGGATACAATGACTTACCTCGCACTCAAGGCTACAGGTCTTAAGAAGAACCGTATTATCGGTATGGGTGGTGCACTCGACTCTTCTCGTTTCCGTTGCTACCTCTCTAAGGCTACCGGCGTAGGTATTCAGGATATTGACGGTATGGTTATCGGTGGTCACGGTGATACCACTATGGTACCGCTCACTTCAAAGGCTACAATCAAGGGTGTTCCTGCATCTCAGTTCCTCTCAAAGAAGAAGCTCGAGCAGGTTGCTGCTGACACAATGGTTGGTGGTGCTACCCTTACAGGTCTTCTCGGCACTTCTGCTTGGTATGCTCCAGGTTCAGCAGGTGCTTATGTTGTTGATGCTATCATCAACGATACTAAGGCTATCGTTCCTTGCTCAGTTCTTCTCGAGGGTGAGTATGGTCAGGAGGATATCTGCCTCGGCGTACCTGTAGTTCTCGGTAAGAAGGGTATTGAGAAGATCGTTAAGGTTGACCTTACAAAGGAGGAGAAGGCTAAGTTTGACGCTGCTGCTGATGCTGTTCGTAAGGTTAATGGTGCTCTTTACGAGATCGGCGCATTATAAATTTCATTTTAAGTGGAATTTACTTCCGCTAACAAAAAAGTCCCACCAATGGCTGTACTTATTAGTACTATCCATCGGTGGGATTTTTTGTCGAGCGTTGTAACTTCCTACTTAAAATGAAATTTAGGGTGAAGATTACCCTTACTTAAAATCAGATTTTGAGAGAGTTTAGGACTACTCCTCCATAATAATTCCGCCGCCGAGAAGAGTGTCGCCACGGTAGAAGGCTGCGGCTTGACCGGCTGCTATGGCAGTAAGTGGCTCGTAGAGGGTAATGTGCAGAGTATTGTCCGGCAATAGGGTAACGGTGCAGCGATTTGCCTGCTTACGGTAGCGGATTTTTACAATCACATCATCTCTATCTAAGAGCAGAGAGGGGTTGATGATATTCCAACTCTTCAACTGCATCTCCGTACGCTCAAGAGATTTCAAATTTCCAAGCACCACCTTATTCTCCGAAGGGATAATCTCCTTTACAAAGACTGCCTGATTTAGGTCAATGCCCAAGCCCCTTCTTTGACCGATGGTATAGAAGGGATAACCCTCGTGCCAAGCTATAAAGTTGCCATCAGTATCGACAAATTTGCCCCTCTGTATAGCCTCTACCGGAACATTACTGCGCAAAAATGTGCGATAATCCATCGGGCAGAAACAGACTCCGAGGCTATCTCTCTTTTGCGCAACCTTCTGAAAACCACGCTCTTCGGCTATTTCGCGGACGCGCAATTTGGTAAGAGCCCCTATTGGTAGCAGCATCCTCTCTAAAATATCTTGCGGCAGTCCCCACAAAAAGAAAGATTGGTCTTTGTCCTTGTCGGCTCCGGCTGTGATGTGCCAAAAGTTATCTATGCGCTGTTTCTGCACATAGTGTCCGGTAGCTATGTGGTAAATCCCCATCTGGTCTGCCAATTTGCGGAGCAGTGTCCACTTGAGATAGTTGTTACAAAGGGTGCAAGGGACGGGCGTATGCCCATCCATATATTCACGGATAAAGTAGTCGATGATGGTCGATTTGAAGACCTCTCTTTGGTCGGATACTATGTGCGAAATACCCAAACGGTGACACAAATCACGAGCATCATCAAGATACTCTGTGCAGCCCTCCTTCTCATAGAAACGGAAGGTTACCCCTGTCACTTCGTATCCGGCATCTTGCAGAAGCAGGGCAGCTACGGAGCTATCCGTGCCGCCACTCATCCCCAATAAAACTCGCCTGTTCGGTTTCACAACTGCTACTTCTGTCGGAAGTAAATCTGGATAGGCACACCTGAGAAGTCGTACTGCTCGCGGATGTGGTTCTCCAAGAATCGGCGGTAGTTCTCGCGGATATACTGCGGCAGATTGCAGAAGAATGCGAACTGCGGCGTAGGTGTTGGCAACTGCATTGCGTACTTTATACGGATATACTTACCCTTCACTGTTGGCGGAGGGGTAGTCTCGATAATTGGTAGTATAAAGTCGTTAAGCTCCGAGGTCGGTATGCGGCGTGAGCGCGAGTTGCATACGCGGATAGCAGTTTGCAGTACATCGAGGATGCGCTGCTTGTGAAGTGCCGATGTGAAGATAATCGGAATATCGCTAAATGGAGCGAGCTTCTTCTCGAGGAACTCCTTCCACTCCTTCATCGTATTATTCTCCTTCTCGACAAGGTCCCACTTGTTTACCACAATCACACAACCCTTGCGGTTGCGGACAATGAGGTTGTGGATATTGAGGTCCTGAGACTCGATACCCTGCTGTGCATCGAGCATAAGGATACATACATCCGAAGCCTCAATAGCACGAATTGAGCGCATTACAGAGTAGAACTCAAGGTCCTCCATAGTCTTGCCCTTCTTGCGCATACCTGCGGTATCGACAAGGTAGAAATCCATTCCGTACTTATTGTAGCGGGTATGGATAGAGTCGCGGGTCGTACCTGCAATATTTGTAACGATATTGCGCTCCTGACCCAGCAGAGCGTTGGTCATAGATGACTTACCCACATTCGGACGACCTACAATGGTAATGCGAGGCAAATCCTCCAACTCGTCTGCCGAGCAATCCTCAGGCAGGAGCTTGAGAATCTCATCCATCAGCTCACCCGTGCCACTGCCCGACATAGAGCTGATGCAGAACGGATCGCCAAGACCGAGGGTGTAAAACTCGTGCGAGTTGTAGATAAGCTCGTAATTATCAACCTTGTTGCAGACAAGAATTACACGCTTCTTTGCACGACGCAGAATCTCTGCCATCATCATATCGAGGTCAGTTACACCTGTACCAACCTCTACAAGGAAGAGAATAACATCTGCCTCCTCGATTGCAAGGAGTACCTGACGGCGAATCTCATCCTCAAAGAGGTCATCGCTGTTTACAGTGTAGCCACCTGTGTCGATAATCGAAAATTCACGACCGTTCCAGTCGGTTTTGCCATAGTGGCGGTCACGCGTTGTGCCGGCTGTGGCATCTACAATAGCTTGACGCTGACCCACAAGACGGTTGAAGAGGGTACTCTTACCCACATTAGGACGACCAACGATTGCAACAAGACTCATAATATGCTCTGTTTTATAATATTATCTCAAAATTCCGCCACAAAGGTAGTAAAAATCCTTGTATCAACAAAAAAGAGGCGAGAGGTTGCCAATTTATCTTGTAAGCCTGCAATGTATCAATTATTTTTAATAGTCGATATATTTTTATAGGAAAAGGGTGGCGGATTGGGAAAATTTTACTATTTTTGGCATTATGAAGAGAAGTGTGCTTATAGTGCTCTTTGCACTGATGGGTCTGATAGCTACAGCCGGCGGTGTTCCGGGCTTTAGGACGGAGTTCGGCATTGTGGCGGGTGTAAATCAGCCGTTTATGCGGGCAGATATGGGGCAGTCATCTGCAAGCCTGAAGGCAACAACCGGTTTTACTGCCGGACTGCATATGGGGCTTAGGATTGTCGGGGTGCTGGGTATTCAGCCCGAGATTCTCTACTCATATCACAAGATTGGCGTAACAGATGAGAAGCAGAAGTTCACGACAGATATAAAGTGCAACACGATGCAAATTCCGGTGCTCGTGTCGTTGCGCATTGCTGCGGTAAGGATAAATGTCGGTCCTGTATTTACGGTTATGGACAATCCGACATACCTTGACAAGGATAGCGAGAAGGTGCTCTTTGGGCGTATCTATCCGACGGTATCGTATGCTGCGGGCGTGAGTGCCTGTCTGTTTGGGCGACTGTTGATAGATGGCAGAATCTCGAGCGGGCTGAAGAGTATGGAGAATTTTCTCTCTTACTCGGCAAAGCAGGAGGGGCATACTATTAAGACAACAACATTTAATGCACAACTTAAAGTGGGAGTTTTATTCTGATGACACAAGGGGAAGGTAAAGTAATATCGGTAGAAAATATAGATACCCGAGAGCTGTATGGGGCGAAGAATGTCTATCTTGAGCAGATAAAGGCACTCCATCCGAAGCTCAAGATAATTGCCAGAGGACATACGCTCAAGGTGCTTGGCAGTAAGGGCGATATTGAGCGTTTTGAGCGTCGTATGCAGTCGCTCATTGACTATTACGACCGCTATGGGCATATCTCAAAGGAGGTTGTGGATCAATCTTTTGCTGCCGGTTTTACTACGGGAGATGCTCCGTCAGAGGCTACAACGCCTATTCGCGATAATGAGGCGATAGTATATGGCAATAACGGCATAGTTGTCAAAGCCCGCACAGATAATCAGCGAAAGTTGGTCAATCTCTACGATAAGTGCGACCTTATTTTTGCCACAGGTCCTGCGGGTACGGGTAAGACCTATACGGCTATTGCACTTGCTGTGCGTGCGTTGCGTGACCGTCAGGTGCGCCGCGTCATTCTGACTCGTCCGGCTGTTGAGGCGGGCGAGAAGCTCGGCTTTTTGCCCGGAGATATGAAGGAGAAGCTCGACCCATATTTGCAGCCGCTCTATGATGCGTTGAATGATATGATTCCGCCTCTGAAGTTGCAGAAGTTTATTGAGGATGGCACGGTGCAGATTGCTCCGCTGGCATATATGCGCGGTCGTACGCTTGATAATGCCTTTGTAATTCTTGACGAGGCGCAGAATACCACCCGCTCACAGATAAAGATGTTCCTTACCCGTATGGGTCGTAACGCCAAGTTTATCGTTACGGGAGATGTTACGCAGGTCGATTTGCCGCGCAAAAGCGATAGTGGTCTTGTGCGCGCTATGAATACAGTGAGGGGTATCAACGGTATTGGCTTTGTCGAGTTTGACCGTACAGATATTGTCCGCCACGAACTTGTAAAGTATATTGTCGATGCCTTTGACCGTCAGGATGAGTTGGAGAACTCACTGCGCAGGGCTGCAAAGGAGGAGAGTAATCAGTAAGTAGCTACTATGAGAGAATTAGGGAAAATCGCAGGTTTGATTTCGACAACACTTACCCTTGTCGGATGTGGAGAGGAGTGTAAAATTCCTCAAAAACCAAATATCCTCTTTATTATTGCGGAGGATATGAGCCTTGACCTTGAGTGTTATGGCTGTAAGGGAGTGCAGACCCCGAATATCAACCGTCTTGCAGAGAACGGGGTAATGTACACCAATGCTCGATGCTGCTCATCTATCAGCTCTCCGACCCGCTCGGCGATGATGACAGGTCTGCATCAGACAGTATCGGGTAGCCATAACCATCGCAGCAACCGCGATGTACCTCTTCCGGCAGGTATTCTGCCTGTGACATCATATCTCAGAGATGCCGGTTATACCTGCGTTTTAGGTAATAAGAGTTGCTACGAAAATAAGAATATTGCATATAACGATGTGCAGAGCAGTCGTAAGATAGACTGTAATTTCCGTTGGGATATGGTGGGCGAGTACGATGGAGTCGAAAACTTCGGACTATTTGACAAACTCCACGAGGTAAACCCCGACGATGTGCCATTCTTCTGCCAAATATCGCTCTATATTACCCATCGTGGCGACCATTGGAACCGTATCCGCAGAGCGTCAGACGACCCTGTAAATCCAGCAGAGGTTGAGGTGCCGCCATATATGCCTGACCATC
Organism: Alistipes sp.; assembly: GCA_017474235.1. Classification (GTDB taxonomy): domain Bacteria; phylum Bacteroidota; class Bacteroidia; order Bacteroidales; family Rikenellaceae; genus Alistipes. Next base: position 274,015 of record JAFVIB010000004.1, read on the forward strand.
CGACAGTGCGTCACGATATAGCGACACTGCTTGACCAAGTGGAGTATATGGATGGCGAGGTGGGTATGATTCTCGATGAGTTTGAGCGTAAAGGACTTATGGAGAATACTATCGTATTTTTCGTTGCCGATAATGGTCGTTGTGATGTGCGCGCAAAGTCTTATCTCTATGAGCCGGGTACGCGTGTGCCGCTGATTGTTAGCGGTAAGGGTATTAAGCCGGCTGTTGTTGAGCAGCTTGTCAGTGAGCTCGACTTGCCGGCATCATTCCTACATTTGGCAGGTGTTGAGCAGCCTGACTACTATCAAGGCAGGGTGCTTAATGCACTGCTACCAGAGGGCGAGCAGCAGAAACCATATGACTACCTCTATACGGCAGCCGATAATTTCGATGATATTATCGAGTGTTTCCGTGCGGTACATGACAATCGTTATACATACATCCGTAACCACCTTCCGCAATACCCATACGACCGTGCGCAGATGTATATGGATCTGCATCGACCATCTCTGCACATTATGCGTCAGCTGAAGGCAAAGGGAGAACTTGATGAAAATCAGCTGCTCTTTATGGCGCCGACAAAACCCGTAGAGGAGCTGTATGACTATACGACAGACCCACACTGCATCCATAATTTAGCATTAGACCCTAACTATGCCGAGGATTTGGAGCGTATGAGGGGCTATATGGCAGATTGGCAGGCGAAAAATGGCGATAAGGGGCTTGATGACCTCCATTCACGCACTCTATCGGATGGCTATAAGGAGGAGAATCGCCTGCGACACTACCTAAAAACCAAGCAGCCGAAAGTTTGGGAGGATATATGTAGTGGAATTATCTTCGATGAGTATGACCACTATAAAAAGATGATGAAAAGAGAACAACAAAATAATAAAACCTTATAAACTATGAATAGAGATTTTAGTGCGCTCTGTCCAGCGCTTGTATGGAAACATTTTGCGGCAATCTGTAATATCCCGCACCCTTCTCATCACGAGGAGAAGATTCGTCAGTATGTTGTCGATTTTGCTGAGGCTCAAGGTCTTGAGTATAAGGTGGATGAGGCAAATAATGTCTATGTGCGCAAGCCTGCCACTGTCGGTATGGAGAACCGCAAGGGTATTGTTATTCAGGCTCACCTCGATATGGTGCCACAGAAGAATAACGACAAGGTGTTTGACTTTGAAAACGATCCTATTGAGGCGTATATTGATGGCGAGTGGGTTACTGCAAATGGTACTACACTCGGTGCAGATAACGGCATCGGTGCTGCGGCAATTCTTGCAGTACTTGAGGATAAAACTCTTGTTCACGGCGAGGTAGAGGCTCTCTTTACCGCTACCGAGGAGACCGGTATGGACGGTGCTTTTGGTCTGAAGGGTGGTCTGTTGAAGGGTGATATACTGCTTAACTTGGACTCTGAGACCGAGGGCGAGCTCTATGTGGGTTGTGCAGGTGGTCTTGATGCAAATATCACTCTGCCATATACAGCCGAGGCTGCTCCTGCAGGCTATGTTGCATATAGCGTTGAGGTAAAGGGTCTGAAGGGTGGTCACTCAGGTATTCAGATTGGTTATCAGCGTGCCAATGCCAATAGAGAGTTGTTCCGTCTGCTCAACCATACAGCGTGCGATGCCCGTCTGGCAAGTGTAGATGGTGGCGGTCTGCGCAATGCTATTCCGCGCGAGGCGACAGCTGTTGTCCTTGTCAGTGAGGCTGATACAGCTGCTTTTGAGGCAGAGGTGGCTCAGGCTGAAAAGACTCTTGTTGCAGAGTTCGCAAATATTGAGGATAGCATCTCTGTAAAGTGTACAAAGTGCCAAATGCCGACTACTGTTATACCTGCTCAGGTAGCAGAGAAGCTTGCAAAGGCTGTTATTGGCGCGCCAAACGGTGTTGTTAAGATGTCGGTCGAGATGGAGGGTCTTGTGCAGACATCGTCAAACCTTGCCCGTGTAGTCTCTGACGGTAGCGTTGTGAAGATTCAGTGTCTGCTGCGTAGCTCTGTAAATTCAGAGAAACACGCTTTGGGTGAGGCTATTAAGGGTGTATTTGAGCTTGCCGGTGCAACTGTCGAGTTGTCGGGCGATTATGACGGTTGGAAACCAAATATGGAGTCGCCAATTCTCCATACTATGTTGGCATCTTATGAGTCACTTTATGGCGTTAAGCCGGCTGTGATGGCTATCCACGCAGGTCTTGAGTGTGGTATTATTGGTGGCAAGTATGAGGGTCTGGATATGATCTCATTTGGTCCGACAATCTGCTTCCCTCACTCTCCGGATGAGAAGGTTGAGATTGCATCAGTAGAGAAGTTCTACTCATTCCTGCTCCATACCCTTGCAAATGCACCGCTTAAGTAGTATGGCGTACGAGCAGATTATACCCGAACATTGGTTTGTCATCGTAAACCCGACAGCCGGAGCCGGTCACGGACTTAAAGACTATCCGCAGATAGCCAAGCTGTTGCGCGATAATGAGATATACCACGATGCCGTATTTACAGAGCATAAATTTCACGCAACAGAGCTTACTGTCGAGGCTGTAAATAAGGGCTATCGCAAGATTATCGTTGTCGGTGGAGATGGCACTCTCAATGAGGTGGTTAATGGACTGTTTATTCAGAAGCAGTGCGAGCCGAAAGATATTCGGCTGGCAATGATGTCTGTCGGTACGGGTAACGATTGGGTACGCACATTCGGTATGGCATCAAAGTACTCGGAGGCTATTCGTGCAATCAAGGAGGGCAAAACATTTTTGCAGGATGTGGGTGCTGTGACCTATACCGAGTCGAAGTTTACACAGACACGGTATATGGTAAATGTTGTCGGACTTGGCTTTGACGCTTTTGTTATCTCGGTCTTTAACCATTGGAAGGCGAAGGGTCTGAAGGGTCGCTGGCTCTATATTGCAAGCATCCTGAAGGCATACTTTAACTATAAGTTCTCCGGTGCGAAGATTATTGTCGATGGAGAGGAGGTCTATAATAACCTTATCTTCAGCATCGCCGTCGGTATCTGTAAGTATAATGGAGGCGGTGTGCAGCAACTACCAAAGGCTGTGGCAGATGACGGTCTGTTAGATATAACACTTATCAAACCGCTCCATTGGTGGCATATTATCTTCCGTCTTCAGAGATTCTTTAATGGCGATATATACTCTATCGGTCATATCAAGCATACGCAGGGTAAGCATATCCGCATCGAGTCTGTGCCTCCTATATGGGTTGAGTGTGACGGCGAGATGATGGGCGAAACACCTGTCGAGATAGAGATTGTTCCGCAGGCTGTGCGTGTGGTTGTCACTAAGGAGTTCTTGGAGAGGCGTAAACGATAAGACTGGAAATGCTGTTTTTTACAACATAATAAACTATGACCAAAGATAATTCACAACTGCAAGAGTTTGTTGATAAGACATTTGTTAGCGATGTGTGCTTGATTATTGAGGATGGACGGCAAAAGGCGTATAGTGCTGTCAATAACTCAATGATTGAGACATATTGGCGGGTTGGACAACGAATTGTCGAGGAGGAACAGAGTGGGAATGAGCGAGCAGAGTATGGTAAACGCATAATCGAACATCTCTCTAAAGAGTTGACATATCGTTATGGGAAAGGTTTTAGCAAGAGATACCTTGCTTACTTCCGTAAGTTCTACCTTACTATCGACAACTTGCAGATTTTGCAGACGCGTTTGCAAAATCTTACATGGTCACATATTCTTACAGTCTTGAGGTTAGATTCTGATGTAAGTATTCGATGGTACTTACAAATGGCATCACAGGAGATGTGGAGTGTTCGTACTCTTGATAGAAACATAAGTACGCAATACTTTGAGCGTCATTTTAATCAGCCACAATTGCCGATGTTGGAAGAAAATCCCAATAAATTAGAGTTGTTGAAGAGCCCTGTTGTTGCCGAGTTTTTAGGCTTTCAGCATGATAATAGCTTCTCAGAACAAGAACTAGAGAGTGCGATAATAGGTCATCTTCACGACTTTATTATGGAGATGGGGCGAGGTTTTGCTTTTATGGCTCGTCAGCAACTTGTCCGCACGGATACGCAGGACTATTTTATCGACCTTGTTTTCTACAATGTTATTCTGAAATGTTATGTTCTAATCGACCTTAAGGTCGGTACGATTACTCATCAGGATGTAGGGCAGATGGATATGTATGTCCGTATGTACGACGAAATGAAGCGTACAGAAGGCGATAATCCGACTATTGGCATTGTACTTTGTTCTGAAACCAGTAAAGATATTGCCCGATATTCTATACTAAACGGCAATGAGCAGTTGTTCGCAGCTAAATACCTCCCTGTACTACCGTCAGAGGAGGATTTACGACGAGAGATTGAAAAACAAAAAGATATTTTTATGTTGCAACAGCGAATTAATAGCGAAAACGAGTAAACAGAAAATTTGTCAATAACTTCATATCATTAAATAGGGGATTGCAACTGCAATCCCCTATATTTTAATACTTTAGCCACTTGTATAACTCCTTGAAGGTTGGCTTCTTGCCGTGCATAAATATGCCGACACGATAGATTTTGCCCGCAAGCCATACCATAACAATAAATGTAGCATAGAGCAGTACTATTGAGAGGACAATCTCCCAAGTAGGTATTCCGCTCGGAATACGACCCATCATTACAATTGGCGAGGTAAACGGAATCATCGAACACCAAACAACAAGAGGGCTATTCGGGTCATTCATAACCATTGTCAGGATTATGAAGGCGAAGATAATCGGTATTGTAACCGGTGTTGTGAGCTGCTGTGCATCCTGCGCCTCATCGACACTTGCTCCGATAGCTGCATACATAGCCGCATAGAGTAGAAATCCGCCAATCATAAATACAAGCAACAGAACGACAATCTTGGCAATGTATGCCGTATCCATTATCGATGCCATAGCTGTTACCATACCTGTATCTACACCGCTTGCCGCCATTGCGCTAATATCTGCTCCGGCTTGCACAGCCTCTACGCTTGCCAATATGTCATCAGGCATAATTGCAGGCACTACAAGGGCACTCATAACTACAATAAGCACGCCCCAAACGATAATTTGTGTTGCTGCCACAGCCGCCACACCGAGAATCTTTCCCATCATCATATCAAATGGACGCACTGTCGATACAAGCACCTCAAGGATTCGAGAGTTCTTCTCCTCGATAATGCTCTGCATAACCACCGAGCCGTAGATAACAAGGAAAAAGTAGAGTACAAAGCCCAAAATGATACCCACTAAACTTGAGGCAGCCGATGATGAAGCGGTACTCTGCTCCTCGCCATTGCGGAATGTCGAGAGGGTGATATCGACCTCAATCTGCTCAAGAATCTGCTTAAGGTCCTCGATATTGCGAGCCTTCAGACGCTCCGCTTCTACAATCTCCTCTACCTGATCGGTAATAGTATCCTCGATAAGCATAGATGAGGAGCTGTTGGTGTAGAGCTGTATATTATTTGGATTTGTTACTATATCCTCACCAATGTAGAGTACTCCGAAGTCATCAGTCTCGAGAGACTTTTTAAGCTCTGCCTGCAAATCTCCATCGGGGATTGTGACAAACTTTATATCTTCATCGCTCTGCAGACGCTCTGCAACAATGCCACTGTTATCAATTACCGAAATCTGCTTTGTGTCGCCCTTGGCATATATCATTATAAGCGTTGGTGCAACACTTATAAGAGCCAACAGCAGCGGCATAAGCAGGGTTGTGATGATAAACGACTTTTTATATACACGCTCCTTAAATTCGCGTACTATTATCAGACCAATATTCTTCATAATACCCTCCTACTTTAAGTTGCCATTTACGGCACGGATAAATATATCGTTCATGCTCGGGATAATCTCTGTAAAGCTTCTCAGCTCCACCTGCTCATTGATTGCCGAGATTACACTGCGCACATCATCGTCCTGATTGATGTGTATCTTGGCAGATGTCATCCCCGAGAACTTGTCATACTCGCTCTCAAGCACATCGCAACACTCTGTAACAGATGTAAAGGCATCAGCCTCTCCGCGATAGTTTACAGCAAATATGTTGTTGCCATGGCTGCGACGAATGTCATCTACGCGACCCGAAAGAATATTTTTAGACTTGTTTATCAGCGTGATGTGGTCACAAATCTCCTCCACACTTGACATATTGTGTGTCGAGAATATCACCGTTGCACCCTCGTCTCGGAGTCGTAAAATCTCCTCCTTGAGCAGATTGGCATTTATAGGGTCAAAGCCGGAGAATGGCTCGTCAAAGATGAGCAACTTCGGGGTATGCAGCACAGTTACGATAAACTGTATCTTCTGCGCCATGCCCTTTGACAAATCCTCGACCTTCTTGTTCCACCAATCCTCAATGCCAAAGCGGATAAACCACTGCTTAAGGCGCACAAGAGCCTCGTGGCGGGATAGACCCTTGAGACGAGCCAAGAAGAGAGCCTGTTCGCCAACCTTCATCTTCTTGTATAGTCCTCGCTCCTCCGGCAGATAACCGATACGGTATATATCTTGCTGTGTAATCGGGCGATTCTCAAAGAAAACTTGACCCTCATCGGGGATAGTTATACGGTTTATAACACGGATAAGTGTGGTCTTTCCTGCACCATTCGGACCTAAAAGACCATAGACCGAGCCGGCAGGAATCTCTACCGATACATCATCAAGCGCGGTATGCCCTGTAAAACGCTTTGTGATGTGTTGCGCTGTAATAATATTGCTCATAATAACCAACAATTGAGATTATATATACAAAGGTATTAATTTTTTTATTATATTTGTAGCAAATTGAGTAAAAATGGGTAAAAAATCAGTTCTTGTTTCCGGAGGTGCGGGCTATATCGGTTCGCATACAACCGTAGAGTTAATAGCTGCGGGTTACGATGTTGTAATCGCAGATAACCTCTCAAACTCCGATATGTCGGGCGTAGAGGGTGTGCGCGCCATCACAGGTGTTGATGTGCCGTTTGTAAATGTAGATTGTTGTGATAAAGAGGCTTTTGCAGAGCTCTTTAAGCAGTATGACTTCGACTCTGTTATCCACTTTGCAGCCTTCAAGGCTGTCGGAGAGTCTGTTGCTGACCCTATGAAGTACTATCGCAATAATCTGCTCTCGTTTTTGAATATTATAGACCTTATGCGCGAGTATGGTCGTAGAAATATCGTCTTCTCATCTTCGGCAACAGTCTATGGCGAGGCAGAAGAGCTCCCTGTAACTGAGCAGACCGAGCGTAAGCCGGCAACAAGTGCCTATGGTAATACAAAGCAGATGTGTGAGGATATTTTGCGCGATGCAGTAACAGCTTATCCGGAGTTGAAGGGTATCGCACTGCGATATTTTAACCCTATTGGCGCACATCCGTCAGCACTTATCGGCGAGCTTCCTCGTGGTGTGCCGCAGAACCTTGTACCTTATGTTACACAGACCGCTGCAGGTGTGCGTGAGTGTCTCTCTATCTTTGGTGATGACTATCCTACAGAGGATGGCAGCTGTCTGCGTGACTATATAGATATTGTAGATTTGGCAAAGGCACATGTGGCAGCGATAGACCGTATGGTTGAGGGTCGAAATAGTGAAAATTATGAGATTTTCAATGTCGGCACAGGTCGCGCAGTATCTGTATTTGAGCTTGTAAAGACCTTTGAGCGTGTAAATAATCTTAAGCTTAACTATAAGGTTGCACCCCGTCGTGCCGGTGATGTTGTCGCTGTGTGGGCAGATACATCACTTGCAAATAAGGAGTTGGGCTGGCACGCAGAGCGCACCTTAGACCAAACTCTGAAGGCTGCGTGGGCTTGGGAGAAGAGAGTAAGAAATATAAAATAAATATAAGTATGGAGTATAGTAATATCATTAATCAGTATGCTCCGGCAATGTCCGAGGCAGAGGTGGCGGCAGCTGTTGCACAGGCAAAGGCTGCAATGTCAAAGAACGAAAATGTGGAGGTGTATAAGTTCTGCCTCTCGGCTGTGGATTTGACTACACTTACCTGTAACGACTCTGTGGAGTCTGTCACAGAGTTCGCAAAGCGCACCGTAACTTTCGCCGAGAAGTATCCTCAGATTCCGAATGTGGCATCTATCTGCGTATATCCAGCATTTGTCGAGACCGTTGGTGTTGCTGTCGATGGTACACCTATGCGCATTACAAGTGTCGGCGGCGGTTTCCCTGCTTCGCAGACCTTCCTTGAGGTAAAGATGCTCGAGGTAGCTATGGCTGTTGAGAATGGAGCAGACGAGGTCGATATCGTTCTCAATGTCGGCAAAATGCTCACAGGTGCCTATGATGAGGCTGCAAATGAGGTTGAGGTTATCCGTTCCGAGATGGATTCGGATATTATCCTTAAGGTTATTATCGAGTCGGGAGCCCTCAAAACTCCGGACCTTATCCGTAAGGCATCCCTTATCTCTATGGCTGCGGGTGCAGACTTTATCAAGACCTCTACCGGTAAGATTGATGTTGCTGCCACTCCGGAGGCTGCGGTTGTTATGTGTCAGGCAATTAAGGATTTCTATGCCGCTACCGGTCGCAAAGTCGGCTTTAAGGCGGCAGGAGGCGTTAAAACCCCATCAGATGCAGCCCTCTATTATACCATCGTAGAGCAGATTTTGGGCGAGGAGTGGCTCACTACCGACCTCTTCCGTATCGGTGCATCGTCGGCGGCTAATAACTTGCTGTCAGCGATTGTGGGAACTACTACTATCCACTTCTAATTTTGTTGTGAAAATACGGCACCTGCTTCCGCTAACAAAAAGTACCCGCAAAGGGAAATACGCATAGTATGTCCCTTCGCGGGTATTTTTGCCGAGCGTTGCACCTACCGTATTTTGACAACAAAATGAGTGCAAGAAAGTATCAGAGAGCAAACTCTGACAACAAAATAGGTGCAAACTATAAGCGTAGTGAAATTGGAATTTCTGTTCTTTTCGGATTTAGGAAAAACCATCGTAGATGGTACAAGAAAAAGATAGTCCTCTGAGGTCAAGTTTACTTGAAACCGAAAGATGGACTATCTTTTATTGTAATAGCCGCAAGGCTATCCTAAATCCGCAACGCATAGAAGAGAAACGCAGTTTCTCCGAAAGCTTTTTGCACGCCCTGCTTTTTCTCGAAAAAGCGGGCAGTACACTTATACGCGGCTGATTGCGATTATAAGCGGAATATCGTTTACATCCGAGTTTACGACATTATCGCCATTAGGGGTTGCTGTGCAAGTGACCTCTACGGCGAGGGTCTGCTGTCCGATATATCCTGCGTGTTCTGCTACCGCGTCATGAACAGCCTCGATATCCTCAACCTCTACGCGAATCTTATCTGTTACCTCAAGACCGGACTCCTTACGGATATTTTGGATACGGTTGATAAGTTCACGAGCCACGCCCTCCTTCTCCAGCTCAGGGGTAAGGGTGATGTCGAGTGCCACGGTGAGTTTACCCTCTGAGGTTACTAACCAGCCCGGCATATCCTCCGATGTAATCTCGAAGTCGGCAGCTGTAACTGCGATGCTCTCTGCGCCCATATCGAGTGTTGTCATCTCGCCGCTCTCCACAGCAGCAATCTGCTCCTGACTGAATGTTGCAACAAGGGCTGCGATAGACTTCATATACTTACCATACTTTGGACCGAGGGTCTTGAAGTTTGGCTTGATGCGCTTTGTGATAATGCCTGTGGTGTCGTGGATAAGCTCGACCTCCTTAACATTTACCTCGCTTGCGATAAGGCTCTTAACAGACTCAATATGACGCTCAACCTCGGCATCGAGTACCGGAATGATAATCTTTGTCAGTGGCTGGCGAACCTTGATATTGACCTTACGACGCAGCGCGAGCACCATCGACGATACCTTTTGTGCGATATATGTCATCTGCTCAAGGTCCTCGTTAATCAGGCTCTGATCGCATACAGGGAAAGTAGAGAGGTGTACAGAGCTCTCTGCGCAGTGTCCGCTCACGGCGTTCAAATCGCGATAGATGCGGTCTGAGATAAACGGAGCAAATGGAGCTGAGAGCTTTGCTACGGTCTCCAAGCAGGTATAGAGAGTCTGATAAGCAGCGAGCTTGTCGTCAGTCATACCACCACCCCAGAAACGCTTACGGTTAAGGCGTACATACCAGTTACTCAAGTTCTCACAGACAAACTCCTGAATAGCGCGTGCTGCAGGGGTTGGGTCGTAGTTCTCGAGTGCTGCTGTTACGCGAGCTGTGAGGCTATTGAGCTCCGAGATAATCCAACGGTCAATCTCAGGGCGTGAAGATACTGCAATCTGCTCCTCCTTACCTGTAAAGCCATCTACATTTGCATAGAGAGCAAAGAAAGAGTATGTGTTGTAGAGTGTTCCGAAGAACTTACGACGCACCTCATCTACGCCCTCGGTGTCAAACTTAAGATTATCCCAAGGCTGAGAGTTTGAAATCATATACCAACGGGTTGCATCTGCACCGTACTTATTAAGTACCTCAAACGGATCCACTGCATTGCCCAAACGCTTTGACATCTTATTGCCATTCTTGTCAAGCACAAGACCATTTGAGATGATATTGCGGAAGGCAACCTTGTCGAAGAGCATTGTTGCTATTGCGTGAAGGGTATAGAACCAACCACGAGTCTGATCGACACCCTCGGCAACAAAGTCGGCAGGGAATACAGTGTCAAACTTATCGGCGTTCTCAAATGGATAGTGGAGCTGTGCGTATGGCATAGCACCTGAGTCGAACCATACATCAATCAAATCCTTCTCGCGGAGCATAGGCTCGCCCTTTGAAGAGAGAAGCACTATTCTATCTACATAAGGCTTGTGCAGATCTATACGCTCGGTAGAGTAGTTCTCTTTTGACATATCGCCCACAACAAAATCTTTGTATGGGTTTTCGGTCATAACTCCTGCGGCTACAGACTTCTCAATCTCGGCAATAAGCTCCTCAATAGAGCCGATACACTTCATCTCAGAGTAGTCCTCTGTTGCCCAAATAGGCAGCGGTGTGCCCCAGAAGCGTGAACGAGAGAGGTTCCAATCTGCAAGACCCTCCAGCCACTTACCAAAACGACCTGTACCTGTCGATTCAGGCTGCCACTTGATAGTCTTGTTCAGCTCTACCATTCTGTCTCTGAGCTCTGTAACCTTGATAAACCAAGAGTCGAGAGGGTAGTAAAGCACCGGCTTGTCTGTTCTCCAGCAGTGTGGATATGAGTGGGTATGCTTTTCAATCTTAAATGCCTTATTCTCAGCCTTAAGCTCTACGCAGATATCTACATCGAGTGTAGGGGTCTGGTCTGTTGCGCTGCTGTCGTAGGCATTCTTTACATAGCGACCTGCCCACGCCTTGTAGCTCTCAACATTGACATACTTCTCGACAAACTCGGCATCCAAATCCTCAAGGCGGAAGAAACGACCTGAGCGATCGACCATAGGGGCTGTTTTGCCGGCAGTATCGACCATAAAGAGTGGCGCAATGCCGGCAGCCTTTGCTACGCGGTCATCATCTGCACCAAAGGTTGGCGCGATATGTACGATACCTGTACCGTCTGATGTTGTTACATAGTCACCTACAATCACTCGGAACGCATCGCCATACTGCTCCATCGGCTTTACCCAATCAATGAGCTGCTCATAACGAGTACCCTCCAACTCCTTGCCTGTGTAGTGGTGATCTGTAACGGTAAACTTGCCCTCCATCTTCTTGCCGAAGAGTGTCGGAACAAGGTCTGATGCCATAATGATAGTCTGAGGCTGCTCGGTGTAAGGGTTGAGACACTTAACCTTTACATAGTCGATAGTAGGACCTACGCAGAGTGCTGTATTTGACGGCAGAGTCCACGGAGTTGTGGTCCAAGCAAGGAAGAATAACTCACCCTCAACATCTGCAAACAGATGCTCTGACTTCTGATCGCGAATAATGCGGAACTGAGCTGTACAAGTTGTATCCTTCACATCACGATAACAACCCGGCTGGTTGAGCTCGTGAGTTGAAAGACCTGTACCTGCAGCCGGTGAATATGGCTGAATGGTGTAGCCCTTGTAGAGCAGACCCTTATCAAACAGACGCTTGAGCAGATGCCAAAGGGTCTCGATATACTTGTTGTCGTATGTGATATACGGGTCGTCAAGATTGACCCAATAACCCATTTGACGAGTAAGGTTGCTCCATACATCAGTATATTTCATCACATCCTCGCGGCAGTGACGGTTGTACTCCTCCACGGTAATCTTCTTGCCAATATCCTCCTTAGTGATGCCGAGACTCTTCTCAACGCCCAACTCTACAGGCAGACCGTGAGTGTCCCAACCGGCTTTACGATGCACCTCAAAGCCCTGCTGGGTCTTGTAACGGCAGATAATATCCTTGATAGTACGCGCCATAACATGGTGGATGCCCGGCATACCGTTTGCAGATGGCGGACCCTCGTAAAATACAAAGGCAGGATGACCCTCACGAGTCGAGATACTCTTGCGGAATGTGTCCTCCGCATCCCACAGCTTCAGAACATCTTCTGCAGTCTGTGGCAAATCGAGATTTTTGTACTCCTTAAACTTCATAAGTCTATATAGTTTTTGTCAAAATCAGCATATAATCGCGCAAAGTTATGAATTTTTTACTGAAATAACAATATACATAGGTATAACGACCACAAAAAGCCACGGTACTTAATTCGCGTGATGATATATATTTCGGATTAGAAACTCGGTTTTTGCACTTATCGAGCGGTTGCTTTCGTTGAATTTCGCCCCTATATAGCGAATTTCACCCCGTAATAGGCTATAAAGTCCCCAAACGGCGTAGGTAATCACATAAATTTTCGAGTAGAGAATCAATCTGCTATCTTCGCTGCCGTCAATTTTAAAAAAGTTGGGAAAATGAAGAAAATTTTACTTACAATTATTTCATGTGCGGCTGCAACTGTAGCCTTCGCAGGTGGTACCAATGTTAATACAAACCACGCGACCGCGTATCTGCGTAGTGTGGCTCGTGGTACAACTCTTGATCCGGATGCTGTGTATCACAATCCGGCAGGTGCATCCTTTATGGCAGATGGATTTCACTTTTCACTCAATATACAGGAGGCTCTTCAGAACAAGAAGACAGTCTCCACATTTGCACCCTTTGCTTATAATACAAGCAACACCGGCAACCCTACAAAGGAGTTTGTCGGTAAGACATTCGCACCCGTGATTCCGAGCTTTGACCTTGTGTGGAAGAGAAAGCGTTGGGCGGTTATGGCATCGTTCGGAATCGGCGGAGGCGGAGGTTCTGCAACTTATGAGAGCGGACTTGCTTCTTTCGAGAGTATGCTTGCACAAATCCCTTATGGCGTGGGTATGACAGCAACAGTAGGTCAGCAGGGTTTAGGTTTGGATTTCCACTTCTAAGAGCAACGCTCAAAGGAGGTAATCAATTTTATAATGTGTGTGTCGTCGGCGGGAAGTTGCTTCTCGCCGATATTTTTACACAATCATATTATTACCTCTCGATTGCGATGTCGTCAATGGCGAAATAGCTTGGGTAGGAGGGATATTCGGCAGTGGAGTCGAGGCGTTTGTCGCCGTCGGTAGTGCCTTCGAACATTCGGAACTCGATGCGCTTGACTGCCCCCAATGACTTAAGTTCCCATAGCCTCCAATCGCTCTCTTTGCGACCGTCATAGAGGTAAAATTCCGCTGTGCCGGTGGTTGAGCCTGCGGCATCGATGCCGGTAGCCTCTACTCTGATATACCCATTTTTTGGCATAGCTGCCGAGAAGGCGTTGCCATTCTGCACAACATCGCTCAGATAGGCTGTCGGCTTGATATAGAGCGACATTACTTGCTTAGCCTCATTGCGGAACTCGATAAATGGAGGACACTGATTTGTAGCTACATAGCAGACGGCAAAGTTGCTCCCTGAGTGTGGTGCGCGAGTGATAGATAGTTGGTCCTCATAGGTTGGGGCAGCATCGCCCTGAATGAAGTTTGACACTACGATACCTCCGCCAAACAGGGTGCCATCTTTCCAGTAGTTTGGCAGAGATGAGCAGAGGTCGGTATCGCTGTCATACCACTCGTAGCCCGTGCCGCTATAGAGCAGATTGCCACCATATTGAACAGTATCGATATACTGCGAGAGCGACTCGAAGTCGAGGATTATCTTATCGTTATTATCCATATTGTCATCGCCCTGACAAGCGACGGCAAAGAGCAGTGCGGATGCAAAAAGTGCAAGTTTTTTCATATTTACCATCTTCTTAAAGTTGATTGTCGTTTTGTTGGCGAGGCGTCGAGGGCTATGGCTATAAATACAAGCATAGTAAAGCCGAGCAGCGATGAGCCTCCGTAGCTGATAAATGGCAGAGGGATACCCATAACCGGAACTACGCCCATTGTCATACCTATATTTATACAGCAGTGGAAGAAGAGTATCGAGGCTACACAGTAGCAATATACTCGTCCAAAGGTCTCAAGTTGTCTATCTCCCATACGCATCAGTCGCAGTATAAGCAGTGCCATAAGCGAAAATAGCACCAAAGCTCCCAAAAAACCGAACTCCTCACCGATAGTACAGAAGATAAAGTCTGTATGTTTCTCAGGCACAAAGCCATATCTGATTTGTGAGCCCTTAAGAAATCCCTTGCCGGCAAAGCCTCCCGAGCCGATAGCAATCTTAGACTGATTGACATTATAGAGCAAATCCTTGTCATCTACCTGACCGAGGAATGTTCGGATACGGTTCTGCTGGTGCGCTTTAAGGTGGTGGAACACCATATCGGAGGTTGGCAGACATATTACCGACACGAAGAAGAGCAGAATAAGGAAGTAGAGCGTACGAAGATTGGCTCTGTACGCATAGACAATAACGACAACTATCGAAGCGACGGTGGTGTATAGCAGACAGTCGTAATAGTTTACATCCTTATTGAGCGCAACGGCAAAGACGAGGAAGAGTATTGTGCTGACAAAGAAGAGCCAAACTACATACTTGATACACGCCTTCCAGCGGTTGCGCATAAGCATACCTGCACTGAAAGTAAAGATAACAATCAGTGCAATAAGCAGTACCCCCGGGGTGAGAAGGAAGGAGAGGATAAGCAGCGCGACAAGAAATATTATCGGCACGCATATCCAATGGTTAAGACCCTCACGATAGAACATAAAGAGGAATGAGCAGAATACAAGTCCCGAGCCTGTATCATTCTGCAACACTGCAATACCCATAGGCACGGCAATAATACAGAGGGCTTTGAACATATCTGCCGGATGATCGACCGAAAAGCCATACTTACTCATCAGACGCGCTACGGCAAGAGATATGCCGACCTTTGCTATCTCCATAGGTTGAAGTGTAAAACCACCCAACCCCAACCATGCGCGCGCTCCATTTACCGTCTTGCCGAGTGGCGTAAAGGTCATAAGGACAATGAGCAGCGTTACGGCGCAGATAATGTAGGCGTACTTGTGCCAAGAACTGCGGTCTATAAGCAGTATAAAGAGGGCAATGGCGTATGAGAGTCCAAGCCAAACAAGGTGCTTGATATACTCGTGCGAAAAACTCCAAAAATTCTCACTCTCCTCTACATACGAGGCACTAAATACAGCCACAAAGCCGATAATGGTGAGGGTTATATAGAGTATAACCGTCCACCAATCCACACCTCCGAAGAGGGTTATGTTGTTACTATTTCTTCCTGCGCCTGTCATATATAGAGTAGTCTAATTCAAGGTTCTTGACATAGTCCACAAGCCATGGACGGGTAATTGTGTCGGTAAGGTATAACTCCTCAATAAGAGATGCTATAGGCACTGCGGCAGTAGAGCCCCAGATACCGTGCTCGACATATACTGCAATGGCAATCTTCGGATTGTTCCTCGGAGCAAACGATATAAAGGTCGAGTGGTCATCGCCGAGTGGGTTTTGAGCTGTTCCTGTCTTTCCGCAGACATCCAAGCCTTTGAGCTTTGCCGTCTGGCAAGTTCCATCCACATTTACACCTCGCCACATACCCTTGATAATGGTCTCAAAGTGCCTCTTTTCAACAGAGGTGTAGTGAGGAGTACGATACTTTATGTCTATCGAGTCCTGACCCTCTATCTGTTTGATAATGTGAGGAGTGTAGTAGTAACCACGATTGGCAATTATGGCTGCAAAGTTGGCAAGTTGGAGTGTAGTGGAGAGAATCTCTCCCTGACCGATAGATACAGAGAGAACTGTCAGTGCATTCCACGAGCGACGATACAGTTTATCATAGTAGTCACGGTGCATAAGTGTTCCGCGACGCTCACCCGGAATGTCTGTGCCCAACTTTGTGCCGAAGCCAAACTCCTCGACATAGTTGCGCCAAGCCTCATATCCCTGCTTTGGCGACTCGTACTTCTTATTCTCCAAAATGTTGCGATACACATTGCAGAAGTAGGCGTTACAAGAGGTTGCTATAGCATAATCGAGGTCGAGAGGGGAGCGATGTTCGTGGCAACCCATCTTGACATTGCCTGCCTTGTAACCCTTATTGCAGGAGTAGCGATAGTGTGGTTTCAGCACACCCTCTTGCAGACCGATAAGTCCATTGAGTAACTTAAAGGTTGAGCCCGGAGGCTGTGGAGAGGTCACGGCACGGTTAAAGAGTGGGCGACGAGGCTCATAGAGCAGTCGCATATAGTTATTACCGCGCTCTCGACCGATAACAAGCTCGTTAGGGTCGAAAGTCGGCGAAGATGCCATAACCAAAATCTCTCCCGTTTCAGGCTCTATGGCAACCACAGAGCCAATCTTGCCATTCATCAACTCCTCTGCAAAGGCTTGCAGGCGGGCATCTATTGAGCTTACAAGGTTCTTACCCGGAACAGGCTCTCTCTCGACCTCGTCTGTCGAGGTGTGATTGGCGTAGATGTTACGGCGAATACGACCCTTCTCGCCACGCAACTCCTTCTCGTATGCAGACTCGATGCCTTGCTCTCCGATATAGTCGCGGATGTTGTAGTAGCCGTCGTGGTTATGCTTTGAGAGGAAATTTTGCGACACCTCACTCAGACTACCGAGCAGATTGCCTCCGATGTTGCGTGGATATTGGCGCACTGTACGCGGTACGGTATAGAATCCCGGCAGATTCCACTCGTCCATCTTCAGTTTAGCCTCGGCAGATAGGTACTTTACCACAGGAGATGCTGTACGCCAATTTCGGCGAGCATCGGCAAAGGAGCGTTTAAGACGCTTCATCGACTCATTGGTAATCTTTGACAGACGCACAGTATCGATGCCGTTGCGAGGAGCTTCGCGTGGCACCACCATAAGGTCGTAGCATATCTTGTTCTGAATAAGGTACTCGCCATTGCGGTCAAAAACCTCTCCGCGAGGAGGGTAGGTGATGATATAGCGAATAAAGTTATTCTCCGCCTTGTCGATATAGCTATTGCCCTCAATGAGTTGCAGATAGCCGGCAAAAAGACCGAAACCTATAAAGACGAGGCATACGATTATTCGTAGAACTTGATGCCTGAAAGTATCGTTACGAGGGTTGTTCATCGTCTGGTAAGTTTAGGGGTAAAGATGGCGATAAACAGATATGTAAGGGCGAGTGTCGCCGCTGTGCTACACAAAAAACGCAGGGCAATAAAGCCGATGTTGGCTGTAGTCATACACTCAAAGCCGAAGAAGAGTAGTGAGTGTAGTACGACCATCGCTACAACATAGTTATTAAATCGACCTATTCGACGAGAAGTCGGAACACCCATCTCATTATCAACATCGGTGTAAGATGCTGCAAAGTGGAGTATCGGACGACGGAAGTAGGCAACCGGCAGCGTAGCTATAACATTGAGACCCACTGTTCCCATAGTAATATCCATAGCAAGACCCAGCAGCAGTCCGTTAAATATCATACGCAAAGGCGAAGTGCCAAGTGGCGTAAGTATCAGGCAGACGATGTATGCCAAAGGTGCTATGTATGTGCTGAAGGTCAGATTGTTAAGCAGGAAAAGCTGAACAGCCAGCACTATGATAATAAAGAGTATATATTCTGATCGCTTTGTCATATCGGTTCTTAATTATCTCCATCAGTATCATCCATAGTCGGATACTGAGGCGTCGGTTCGGTTTTTAAGTGTCGTACTTCGTCTATATCTCGGCTATCGACAAGAATAACATTGTCTATGCGGGTAATATCGGCAGACAGGCGCAGTGTGCAGTTGTACATTGTCTGCTCATCGTTCATCTCCATACTCTCAACAGTACCTATTACAGTGCCGCTTGGAAAGTACTCCGAGAAATCTATCGCCTCGACGCTATCTCCAATGGCTATTTGAGCATACTTCGACACATCGGTAAACTTTACCGTATATGGATCGCCGCCACCCCACGATACAAGCCCCATACTCCTATCTTTAGAGAGGCGCGAGCTGACATTAAACGAGGTGTTGAGTATAGATAACGCTATCGAAAAGTTCTGCGAGCAGTTTGTAATATAACCCACTGCATAACCCTCCGGCGAGAGTACAGACATACCTATACGAACATCGTCATTGAGACCTTTGTCGATGACAATATAGTTCTGGGTGCGGTTGAGAGAGTTGCTTACAACCTTACCTGTAATATATTGGTGCGATTGCAAATCTACACCAATCTCTACATCTTCAGGGAGCTGCGACTTGTAGGCATTCAGGCGATTCTCCAACTCTGCAATACGCTCTGTAAGGACAATGTTGTCTTTGCGCAGATTGAAATAGCCGCTCATCTGCGAGAAGATATTGTCGCTCCAACCTGTGATATAGTGGTTAAAACTCAACAATCGGGATTGTGAGTAGGGCGTAGAGGTAGCATAAAAGAAGAGCGCCACAACCTCTATTATGATAAAGATTGCAGGGATATATATCTGCTTGAAGAAGTATATCAGCTTGTGCATAGTAGTATGGAACTTACCTATATTGACAAAACGGGCTGCCTTGCAAGACAGCCCATATACGCTGTTTTATTGACTACCTGTTATGCACGAATAAGGAACGAGTAACGATCCATATTCTTAAGTGCCAGATTTGTACCGCGAACAATAGCACGCAGTGGATCCTCAGCGACATGGAATTGCAGACCGGTCTTGTCTGACAGACGCTTTGTAAGACCCTTGATAAGAGCACCACCACCGGCGATATATACACCATTCTTTACAACATCTGTGTATAGCTCGGCTGGCATCTCGGTAAGCACAGTCATCAGAGCCTCGTCTAACTGAGAGAGCGAGCCCTCAAGAGCGTATGCAATCTCGCTATAGTTGAGCGTAACGGTCTGTGGCAGTGAAGTGAGTACACTTGGACCGCTAATCTGCAAATCCTCAGGCTCCTCCTCCAACTCCGGAAGTGCTGCGCCAATCTTGCACTTGATAAGCTCGGCTGTGCGCTCGCCAATACGGATATTGTGCTGTACGCGAACATAGTTCTTAATATCGGATGTAAATACATCTCCCGCAACATTGATAGACTTCGAGCAGACAATACCACCAAGTGAGATACAAGCAATCTCCGAAGTACCACCACCTATATCTATAATCATATTACCCTCCGGAGCAGTTACATCAAGACCTGCACCGATAGCAGCTGCCATAGGCTCAAAAATCATAGCAACCTCACGACCGCCGGCATGCTCGGCAGACTCGCGGACAGCACGAATCTCGACATTTGTCGAGCCTGAAGGGATACAGATAACCATCTTGAGAGATGGCGAGAAGAGTGAACCGGTAGTCTTGATGCGACCAATCATACCCTTGAGCATAAGCTCAGTAGCGTCAAAGTCGGCAATAACACCATTCTGCAACGGGCGAATAGTGCGCAAGTTATCCGGACACTTGCCGATATATCGAGCCGCCTCGTTACCGTATGCCTTCAGCTTGCCCTGAAGATCGACTGCAATAACCGATGGCTCCTCTACTACAATCTCGTCGTTATAGACGATAAGTGTGTTGGCTGTACCAAGGTCAATAGCCAACTCGTGAGTGAGTGAAAAGAATCCCATAATTATACTTTTTTATCCTTTATTTTTTCATTTTTTTGGAGTGTGTGCAACTCCGATACAAAGGTAGTAAAAAACAAATGAATCTTTTGCAAAAAAATAGTAGTTTTTTTTCAAAAAAAATTATATCTTTGGAGAGATTTTGGAAGCACATTATAAACCAATATTATAAATCGCTATGGAATTGATTAAACTTGATACCCGAAAAGCTGGTATCGAAATTACTGAAGAGATTAAGCGCGAGGCTATCGCAGCTAACGAATTGCTCCACTCAGGTCAGGGTAAGGGCAGTGATTTCTTGGGTTGGATTACCCTCCCATCAGAGATTGACGAGGCTCATCTTGCAGCTATCAATGCTCAGGCAGCGAAGCTGCGTGAGGTGGCAGATGTTGTTATCTGTATCGGTATCGGTGGCTCTTATCTGGGCGCAAAGGCTGTTATCGACGCTATGACAAACTCTTTCGAGCTCTTCCACAAGAGCCACAAGAACCCTATCGTACTCTTCGCCGGTCAGAATATCTCTGAGGACTATTTGGGCGAGATGATGGAGGCTCTGAAGGATTACTCTATCGCCACTATCGTTGCATCTAAGTCCGGTACTACTACCGAGCCTGCTATCGCTTTCCGCATTGTTAAGGAGGAGATTGAGCGTCGCTATGGTAAGGAGGATGCAAAGAATCGTATCGTAGCTGTAACCGACAAGGCTCGCGGAGCTCTCAAGACTTTGGCTACAAACGAGGGCTATCCTACATTCGTAATTCCTGACAATGTGGGTGGTCGTTTCTCTGTCCTCTCTCCTGTAGGTCTGCTCCCACTCGCTGTTGGCGGTGTTAATATCGCAGAGCTTGTCGCAGGTGCAAAGGCTGTAGAGCAGGCTACAAAGGCAGGTACTGCTTATGAGGATAATATCTCTGCTCAGTATGCAGCTGTTCGTAATGCTCTCTATCGCGCAGGTAAGAAGATTGAGATTCTCGGCTCTTATGAACCAAAACTCGTAAATATCAACGAGTGGTGGAAGCAGCTCTATGGTGAGAGCGAGGGTAAGGATGGCAAGGGTATCTATCCTGCATCTGTAACTCTTACTGCCGACCTTCACTCTATGGGTCAGTATATTCAGGATGGCGAGCGTACCCTCTTCGAGACTATCATCTCAGTAGCTGCTCCAAAGTATGATGTTCGCGTATGTAGCGACAATGAAAACCTCGACGGTCTTAACTACCTCGCAGGTCGTCGCCTGAGCGATATCAACCGTATGGCAGAGCTTGGCGTGCAGATTGCGCATGTTGACGGTGGCGTTCCAAACCTCCGCGTTGAGATTCCTGAAATTAACGAGCGTACCATCGGTGCCCTTCTCTACTTCTTCGAGAAGGCGTGCGGTATCAGCGGCTATATGCTCGGTGTAAACCCATTTGACCAGCCGGGCGTTGAGGATTATAAGCGTAATATGTTCGCTCTCCTCGAGAAACCGGGGTATGAGGAGCAGACTAAGGCTATTAAGGCTCGCTTATAGTATTTTGTTGTGAAAAGGCAGCATTTGCTGCCGCTAGCTAAAACTCCGACAAAGGGCAGTACCGCAAGTACAGCCCTTCGTCGTTTTTTTACCCGAGCGTTGCAACTACTACCTTTTGACAACAAAATAGGTGCAAAGTGTGAGCATAGTGCTGTTGGGAAATTACCCGAGCGTTGGCTCATCTTTGATGACCCTTCACTGCTCCGCCTCGGCAATATCAGTCGCAGTGCAAGCACTCCAAAAGCCGAAAATGAAAATCTGTGAGCAAGCTCCCTCTTTCAATTTTCGCCTTTTGCACCTACGGTGTGCGACTGCTGCTCCTCTCGGCTTAATCGCAGCGTTGTATCTACCGCGTTCTGACAACAAAATGGTGCAAACTATAATCGGAGTTTAGCGTAATTAGTGGTAGATAGCGAAAATATTGATAGCAACATAGCTGCTAATTTGCACCTCGGAGCATAGGAGGTCAGATTTCTCTGCCCGCCTATGCGACAAAGCCTCCCTTTTTCAAAGGGAGGTTTGGAGGGAATGTAAATATTTTATTATTATGTATTATCGGCGAATTGTCTTTTTCGGTTTTCAGAATCTCCGTAGGAGATGATAAAAAAATAGTGCTGACTGCAAGTTTATTTGCAAAGTCAAGCACTATTTTTATCAACAGCAGTGCTGTCTGAAAACCGCTACGATTGCCGCTTTTTCTCGAAAAAGCGGGCAGTACAGGCAGTTCTGCGTAGCTACTCAGCGACCTTAGGCTCTACGAAAGGCTTAACCTCGATAAGCTCAACCTCGAACTCGAGGGCTGCGTTAGGGGCGATAGCCTGATTTCCGCGTGGACCATAAGCGAGCTCAGCTGGGATGTAGAGGATAATCTTACCACCAGGACCTACGAGCTTCATACCCTCGGTCCAGCCCTTGATTACGCGGTTGAGAGGGAATGTTACAGGGTCGTTCTTGATGATATTGCCATTCTCGTCGAAGTTATCGGGCTGGTACTGGCGCATCATCTGCTGACGCTGCTCAGGCATATTCTCGAAGATAGATGAATCGAAAACATTACCCTCGCGGTCACGACCTGTGTAGTGTACTGTAACCTCATCGCGGTCATCAGTTGCTGAGAGGCTTACATCACCCTCATTTACAACCTTATAGAGCAGACCGCTCTCAGACTTCTGTACGCCTGACTTCTTCTCCATCTTTGCCAACCATGCCTCAGACTTCTCGAGCTCCTGCTCAGGGTATGTTACCATAAAGAAGTGCTGAAGGAACTCGTTTACCTCCTCAGAGGTCATAACGCTCTCGCCGTTACGGGTCTGAGCAAAGCCCTTGAGATACCACTTCATCTTAAGAGGTACGCGACCGCTGCGAAGATCGTGACCGATGTTAAGACCGTAAGCATAAGAGAGGCTGTCGCACTCACCCTGGCTAACGAAAATCTCAACAGGAAGAGCAGTGTCAGTAGTATCCTGCTTCTGACGCATAAGCTGACCGAAACGCTCGTTTACAGGACCGATAAGGCTCTGGAATACAGCCTGAGACTCCTCTGCAGACCACTTACCCTTGTTGAATGCACCCTGCTTGATACCCTTCTCCATCTTCTCGAAGTTGAATGGAATCTCTGCAATGCGGGTTGTTACAAACTCTCCGAGGTTAGCACCCATAGCATACGAAAGTGTATCGAGCTTTGAGCAGCAACCATTCGAAATTGTCTTGTTGCCATTGCAGCAACTTACAGCCATAGCACCTGCTACGAGGGCAACGACTGCTACATAAAAAATCTTTTTCATATTGATATACAATTAGTTGTTTTCTATTTCGGGCGCAAAGGTAGTAAAAAATATTATTATTTTTTCTTGTTATAGAAATTTATATCAAGAATCTCCACTTTATAGTTAAGTAGCTGATTTGGAGCCACTCCCAACTCTGCATTTCCCTCCGAGCCGTAAGCCTGTGAAGATGGTACCCAAATATCTGCGCTACCGCCATTACCGGTTATTCTGACAACCTCTCGCAGACCGTCAAGCAGATCTCTGTATGCCGACACCACGGTATCTTGCTTTGCTACGACCTCTCCGGCTTGGTCATATATCGAGAGGGCGAGGGTGAGAGTATCACGCGAAACGAGCGACTGTACACTTTGGTCGCCAAGTTTGTCGATTTTGTAGGTCACACCGTTGCGCAGGCGGACAAAGTCGCGATTAGACTTGCGCAGGTCTGCAAGAAACTGCTCCTGATACTTCTCTGCCTTTGCGTGGACAAAGTAGGTCTTTTGTGCCAAATAGTAGTCGCGTCCCTGCTCAAGGGTCATCTTCTGAGTGTAGTTATAGACATCTCTGATAGCCTCGCACACTGCATCGACATTGAGTGTAGAGTCCATCTTTACGAGTGATGCGCCGACACTCAGACCAATAACATAGCTGATAGAGTCAGCCTCTGTGGCAATGCTCTTTGTGCCCTTGTTGCAAGAGAGTGTAAGGGTGGCAAAGAGAGCAATAATTATAAGTGAAAGGGTTACTTTTTTCATACTATTTAGAAGAACTTGCATTAGACTTAAGGGCTGCAGCACAGAGCTTTACGAGCATACGGGCTCCTACGGCTGCATCTACGCCCGACTCCATGACAGGGACAATCTCGGTAAGGTCGAAACCGATAATCTCTCTGCCTGACTCAGCTACGCGATTTATCAGACAAACAGCCTCGTCAAAGGTCATACCGCCCGCAACAGGACGCTTTGTATGGGGACAACACTCCGGCGAGAGGGCGTCGATGTCAAATGAGATATAGACCTGCTTTGGCAACTCTGCCACCACATCGTCACACACCTCACTCCAACTGCGACCCGAGAAGCGACCGGCGGTCATCTGCTCGTGGCAGAAGAGGGTAATCTTTGGATGTTTCTCGGCAAACTCAATCTCCTCCTGCGAGATGTCGCGCACGCCAACTTGCACCATTTTTGATACTTGAGCAACCTCATCGACAATATTGCGGGCAACGGAGAGGTGTGAGTAGTCGAAAATTCTGCCACTTGGACGCAAATCGCTATGTGAGTCGATAAATAGCACACCCATTCCCGGATGTACGGCAGAGATTGAGCGCACAGCACCTAACGACACCGAGTGGTCGCCACCGATAACGCCGACAATCTTACCCTTATCGGCAAAGCGAAAGACCCTCTTGCCGACGCTGCGGTGCATATCTCGAAAACCGAGGTTTATGCGTACAACCTTGCGGGCAAAGTAGTCACCCGAAAGTGTTCCGCCATCCTCGATATGGCTAACAACCTTTGCAGCATCGCCACCGAGCTGGATAGAACTCTCCTGAAGGTCATAATCAACCTCTGCTGTGGCTACACGACCACTGATAGATGTCTGAGAGACAACATCATAGAGTGACACAGCTGTTGAAGCATCAATAATGGCATCGGGTGCATAAGCCGCACCCTCTCCTCCGGCAGAGGTGACAGCCCACGGTGCAGATACAAGCACAATATCTGCATCTTGAGTACTCATAGCATCACGGAAGTAGAATCCACCATTGTCGCTACTGCCTAACGAGGTGAGATTAAAACCAAATTTGAAGAGTTTGTTTATATCCATAGCATCTGTATTATGCGACAAAATTACGAAAATTATTGGAAATTCATCATACCTATATTATATTTGTCACAATGAAAGTCATTATTGATAGTGCAATCCCCTTTTTGAAGGGTGTTTTGGAGCCTTTTGCAGAGGTTGAGTATCTTGCCGGTAGCGAGTTTACTTCGGGCGTTGTAGCCGATGCAGATGCTCTGATTGTCCGTACCAGAACGCGCTGTGACAGAGCCCTTTTGGAGGGGTCAAAGGTGCAGTTTATAGCCACGGCAACTATCGGCTTTGACCATATAGACCTCGACTATTGCGCTGCACGCGGCATTGAGGTTACTACGGCTGCGGGTTGTAATGCTCGCGGAGTTCTTCAGTGGGTCGCCTCAGTGTTGGTCTATCTCTCAAAATTGCACAATTTTACACCACAAGAGCGAACTATTGGCATCGTGGGAGTGGGTAATGTAGGCTCTCTTGTCAAAGAGTATGCCGAGCATTGGGGCTTTCGCGTTCTCTGCTGTGACCCTCCTCGTCAGGAGCGTGAGCATTTGGACTTTATACCGCTTGAGCAGTTGCTGCCACAGGTCGATATTCTTACGCTGCATACCCCTCTTGATAGTACTACAAGGGGGATGATTAACACTCAAACTCTTGCCTCTCTACACAAGGGCGGAGTTGTTATCAACGCATCGCGTGGCGAGGTTGCGACAACCGAGTCGCTGCTGCGTGAAGATATTACTTGCGCCATAGATGTTTGGGAACACGAACCCGATATAGATACCCGACTACTTGAAAAGGCTGTTGTAGCTACCCCTCATATTGCCGGCTACTCCCTTCAGGGCAAGGCAAATGCCTCGGCAATGGCTCTCCGCGCTCTTGCAAAGCACTTTAACCTGCCTCTCAATAATTGGTATCCGGTGACAGTGCCTCATATAGCTCCCAAAAACATCGATTGGCAGCAACTTGTGGCTACAATAGATAACTATTGCGATATAGTGGCTCAATCTGCACCTCTTAAAAATGGCGAGGAGTTCGAGCATCTTAGGAATAACTACAACTATCGCGCAGAGTACTTCTAAATTGCTGATTATCAGCCGTTTATGTTAAATAGCTGATAATCAGTCATTTACGCATCTTGTAATCAAATAATTTCGTCACAACTTGTAACTTGTTGATTAATAGTTACTTGACATAGCCGCTTGTAATCAGATTTTTGCCCAAAAATTTCTTTTTATCACTTTATTATATTATATTTGTGCAAGTGTAAACCTTAAAAAACAACTATGAAAAAGTTATTTTTTATTCCGATTTTTTGTTTGTTGCTGAGCGCGACGGCTTGTCAGACGCCCGATAATGGCGAAAATGATGCTCCGGAGGAGTTGGTCGAGAAGAGTATGGAACAGCTGATTGAGGATTTGCAGAGCAGGCTTCTAACAGCAGGGGACTATGAGGCATACGATGGCGATACTTGCATAAAACCATTTGGGGAAATTTGGATTGGCAATGATACGGGAGCTAAATTTAGCGATATGGGACTTCATAATCATATGGCATTCTATGCCGATGGCACTTGTCGTTGTGGTTATTCAAACCATATAAATGGAGGATGTACCAAGGGAGATTCATCTCATCCAAAACTCCTATACGACACTTGGCAGTGGAGTTACGATATTGATGCAAAAACAATTACCATTACAGCACCTGACTTGTCAGAAAAAGGATATGTTAATCCGACCATAACAATAAAAGTTCTCTCGTACAAAGGGAACGAAGTACTTATTGAGGGTAAATTACCGGGAAGCATCGCTTCTACTTACAGATTGCGCTACAATTGTAAAATATCACCACACAAAGATCGCCACTCTTTTGAGGCGAACTACAAAGACGAGGATGACTATCCTTGTTGCAGACAATATTAGGAGATAAAAAGAAGTTGTCTAACAATGTGATTTCCGCGTTATACTCGCCCTCAAAATGCTCATTTACGCCGAGCAAACTACGCTTTTTCGGGCTTCGCAAGCCTCGAAATCTCACTTGTTATACAACATCTAAAAGAAGAGGATGTCGCAACAAAGTTGTTGGACATCCTCTTCTTTTGTTACTCGCATTGCAATTCGTTAAGCAACAGCTTTATGGCGTATGCCGTGGCACGCTGGATAATTTGACCACGGTCTGTGCCGCAATTTTTCAGTACTGCAAATGTGCGCGTAGGTGTCGCAATGCCAATCCACACCGTTCCAACGGGCTTTTCGGCACTTCCGCCTGTAGGTCCTGCTATGCCTGTGGTTGATATGGCGTAGTGGCTTGCACCAACTCTCTTTGCCCCCTCTGCCATCTGTAGTGCAACCTGCTCGCTTACTGCGCCGTAGCGGACAATATCATCCATATTAACACCGAGAATATCCCTCTTCGACTCATTCGAGTAGCTGACAACGCCGGCGTGGAGGTATGCCGATGCACCCGCCATAGCAGTAAATTTTGCCGCGATATTTCCACCGGTACAGCTCTCGGCAATAGAGAGGCTCTCGCCGCGCTCGATAAGCAGTTGGTGTACAATCTCCTCGACAGATGCGTTTTCAAAACCTACGAATGCCTCGTGGATAATCTTGCGCAGAGCCTCAAACTGACCATCTATAATCTTCTCAACACTCTGACCATCAACCTCATAAGCAGAGAGTCGCAGGCGTACTATATTTGGCGCAGGCAGATAGGCAAGGTGTAGCATATCGGGCAGATTGTCCTCCCAATCGGCTATTCGCTCGGCGAGTATAGACTCGGCAATGCCGGAGGTAATCATTGTCTTGTGGACTATCGACTTAAGGTCAAACCTCTCGCGCAGCATAGGTATTACGCTGTCGGAGATAAGATGCTCCATCTCAAATGGCACTCCGGGGAGCGATACCACAACCTTATTACCCTGCTCAAACCACATTCCGGGAGCTGTGCCGTGGTTGTTGTATAGCACCGTGCAACAGCGCGGAACCATCGCCTGCCCACGATTTAGCTCATTGAAGGCGATACCTCGCAGGGCAAGGAGACTCTTGACATCTTCGCCCACCTTCTCGTTATAGACAAGCTCCGAGTGGAAATATTTTGCAAGGGTGTGCTTCGTTATATCATCCTTTGTAGGACCCAATCCGCCTGTGATTATCACTACATCGGTAGCCGCAAGAGCTCGGTCTAAAGTCTCGGTAATCTGCGTAGCATTGTCGCCAATAGATGTTCTCTCCGCCACAACAATACCTATGCGGTTGAGAGCTTGTGAGATGTAGCGTGAGTTGGTGTCGAGAATCTGACCAATCAGAATCTCATCACCTATGGTTATTATAGTGGATTTCATAGTTACTGCTTGTTAATCAGTTCTTTACAGATGTCGCCGACAAAGTTCGGACCGTTATACACATAACCCGTATATATCTGAACCAGCGTAGCTCCGGCATCAAGCATAGCCTTCGCATCGGCAGCGGTCATAATACCGCCGACACCAATTATCGGATATGTTCCGTTTGAGCGTTTATATACTCTGCGAACAACCTCCACAGAGCGCGCTGTCAGCGGCTTGCCCGTAACTGCACCGGCACCAAAGCGTTTGAGCGTCTCGCTATCTGTTACAAGACCCGTATGGCGCGCTGTGCCGTTTGTTGCGACAATGCCGTCCAAAGGGGTATCGACCATAATGTCGGTCATCATATCAATATCCTCATTTGAAAGGTCGGGCGAAATCTTGAGCAGTATCGGGCGATACTGATTTTGTCCGCGACGGAAGTCAAACAGAGGCTCCAAAATAGATATTATACTCTCTCTGGTGCGAGGAACATACTGCTTGAAAGAGGTGTTGTAGCTCACATTGACCGTAAAGTAATCTACATATTGGTAGAGATTGCGAAATACCCGCAGATAGTCGTGTGGAGCATCCTCGGGCGCAGTTGTCGAGTTCTTGCCTATGTTGCAACCAATAACAACACCCTTGTTGCCCTCGCGAATATTCGATATCACACGCTCAAAGCCTTGACTGCTCAGACCTACACGATTGATAATCGCCTTGTCATCATCTAACCTGAAAACCCTCGGCTTGGGATTGCCCGCCTGCTGATTTGGAGTTACTGTGCCAATCTCTACAAAACCGAAACCAAGAGCCCCTAATTCGCTGATAATCTCTCCATTGCGGTCAAAACCGGCAGCCATGCCTATTGGGTTGCGGAAGTGAATGCCAAAGACCTCGCGCTCCAACTCCGGCGACTCTACGGTATATAGCTTTCGCATCAACCACTTTGCCCCGGGAACCTTGCCAAGCCAATGTAGCAGCACCACAGCAATATCGTGTGAACGCTCCGCACCGATAAGCGGAGATAAAAATGATAACACTCTAAACATACCACAAAGTTACACTTTGCAATCCAAAAATCAAACTTTTTTGTCTAAAATAGAGTATATCACCCGCCAATCCCCTCACTTTACCACCTGTATTGACTGCAAAGAGTGGTAAAATAATTTTGATTTTTTGAAATTGTAGATTACCTTTGTGGTGTAAATGTCAGATAGTTATGATCGAAACACTTAAATTCTACAAAAATTTCCCTAAAGAGGGAATTAACTTTATTGATATTATTCCATTTTTACAATCTCGCAAGGCATTTGGCGAGGTTATAGAGGCTCTTAATAAGGCTACCACAGCTCCAAATGTGGCAGCTCCCGAGGCTCGCGCTTTCCTCTTCGCTGCACCCCTGCTTACAACACCAGGAGCAGTCGAGAATATTATTCCTATGCGCAAAACCGGTAAACTCCCATTCAACGAGGGCGACCTTATCGAGGTAAAAATCGAGAAGGAGTACGGCTTCGACCGCCTCTACTATCGTCTGAGCGATATCGTTGCAGGTGTACCTACAGGCGACACCTTTGAGGTCACCATCCTCGATGATGTGCTTGCTACCGGAGGTACAGCCGAGGGTGTTGCCCGCTCCCTCGAACAGCTTACCGTTTATCGCGATGGCAAACCTTATAAGGTGAGAATCAAAGAGTTCGTTTTCCTCGTCGGCATCCCTGAAATCGGTGGTCGCGAGAGGTTGGAGAAGATTGCGCCGGTTACTGTACTAATGAACATATAGATTTTGTTGTGATAGTGCGGCATTTGCGCTTATAAGAGCGCACCTGCTTCCGCTAATAAAAAAGTCCCAGCAATGGCTGTACGCTTCAGTACTATCCATCGCTGGGATTTTTCATCGAGCGTTGCATCTGCACTCTTCTAAGCACAAATGAGTGCAAAACAGTGACGGAGTACAAACTCTGACAACAAAATAGGTGCAAGGAATGAGCGGAGTGAAATTCGATTTCTGTTCTTTTCGGATTTAGGAAAACCATCGTAGATGGTACAAGAAAAAGATAGTCCTCTGAGGTCAAGTTTACTTGAAACCGAAAGATGGACTATCTTTTATTGTAATAGCTGTAAGGCTATCCTAAATCCGCAACGCATAGAAGAGAAACGCAGTTTCTCCGAAAGCTTTTTGCACGCCCTGCTTTTTCTCGAAAAAGCGGGCAGCTCTGCGTAGCTGCTATTTGCAGTCGGTGTTCTCCTCTATGATTGGTGACCAGAAGGCGATATGGCGTTTCTTGAACCAGCCGTGGCAGCCCATTGGTAGTTTGTTGTTGTGCATTTTATAGCATCTTTCGGGGCGGATATCAAACGAGAAGTCGAGGGCGCGCTCCAAGGTTGGGTAGTGAAAATCGGTAGGGACTAAGCTCCAGAACCAATCTTCATTATAGAGCATTCCGCTATGTTGTTTGAACTCCGCAATTGTATCGGCATAGGTGTCGCATCCCTTGATAAAGGTGGCAACTTTGCGTAGTGACAGACCTCCATTGCCTACCTTATCGAAGTAGTCTTGGCGGAGAAGGCTGCCTTTGCGGCGGAAGAATTTTCTGCGCAGCCATAGGTATTGTTTTACGATAGGCAGAGAGTATTTGCGTCGCATAGGCCACGGGGCTCCCACATAGTCATATCCTTCATCGCACCACTGCTCGAGTTCATCGCGGAAAATCCACGCATCGGTCTGACAGATAAGGATATATTCGCAGTCGGCAAAGAGCTGATAGAAGCTCTTTGACATCATCATATTGTTATATCCGTCAATGCCTTTTGCTCCGAGCCAATCGTCAGACACGCGCACGACCTCTGCCTGTGGAGCAAGGGCTGTAATGGCGTCTATATTGAGTGTTTCAGGGGCAAGCAGCACCATCGGATAGCGATTTAGCATCTCTGCATTATGGCAGAAAGAGCGTAAATCGCGTCCTTCGAGTGTTGATGTGTAGATTGGTACTACAACTTTAACTTTTGTCATATCGGTAGTTCTTTGTTATTACTTATTGTGCATTATAGTTATCTGCCATCTCCTTTATTCGGGCAGCGCGAGTAGCACTATCGGGGTGTGTCGAGAACATTTGGGCTACTTTGGATTGGGTAGTGCTGCCACCGGCAAGTTCAACGAGCTTGCAGAGGGCATTATACATCGCATACGGGCTATAACCATTTGCGATGCAGATATTAAAAGCCTCTTGGTCGGCGGCAAACTCCTGCTTCTGCGAGAACTGAGCCTCGCCGTATGCAGTAGCGATAGCGGCAAGTTGTGATGATGTCAATCGCTCAAGAGTCGGGTTGATTGCACCGATAGCATCTTTAAGCGCAGCAGTTTGATATGCCTGCTTCATCATATTTTTTGTATCGGCATGTTTGAGGTGTCCAATCTCGTGACCGATAACGGCAAAAACCTCCTCGTCGGTCATTGCATCCATCAGACCCGAATATACGCGAATACTGCCGTCGCCACAGGCAAAGGCATTAACCTGATCGGTCTGATAGACCTTAAAGTTGAGGGTAAGACCCTCTGCGCCTTTGATGTTGCTGACAAGACGATTCAGTCGCTGTGTATATTTTGATGATGCCGGAGCGATAGCACTCTGTTGGTCTTGATAGACCATATATTCGCTACACATCTGAGCAACTTGTGCGTCAGTGATGGCAAAAGATGTGGCGAGGTTGCTGCCTGCGCTGATTAGCTTTTCTGTGTTGAGTGTTCCGCATCCACAGAGTAGTAGCGGAGCGATAATGGCGATGAGAAGTCGTTTCATATAGTTATTTTATAGAACTTATCTTATATTATTTACAATCGCCTCGGCAATGCGCTCTCCGTCAAGAGCTGCCGAGATAATACCACCTGCATAACCGGCACCCTCTCCGGCAGGGTATAGTGCCTCAATTTCGGGATGCGCAAGGGTTTGACGGTCGCGTGGAATTCTGACAGGTGTCGATGTGCGCGACTCTACACCCACCACAACAGCCTCATTAGTCAGATAACCCCTCATTCTGCGGTCAAAGATGCGGATTGCCTCGCGTAATCTCGAACTTATAAACTCCGGCATCCAACAATCAAGTCTTGACGGAACAATGCCCGGAACATACGAGCAACTTGGGAGCGATGCCGAGCCTCTGCCGGCGACAAAGTCCGCCACGCGCTGTGCCGGAGCTGTCTGATTACCATTAGCTTCGGCGCGCGCCATAACCTCAAATTGTCGTTGGAACTCCAATCCTGCAAGCTCTCCATACTGCTCTGTCAGATGCGCAAAATCCTCGTGACGAATCTCTGTCACAAAGCCTGAGTTTGCAAATGGCGAGCCTCGATGAGATGGCGACATACCGTTTACAACACTCTCCGTCTGGTCCGTCATCGCCGGAACTATAAAACCACCCGGACACATACAGAACGAATATACACCTCTGCCTCCTACCTGCTGTACGAGCGAGTATGACGCTGCGGGGAGATACTCCATCTGCTCGGAGTTGTGATACTGTATAGAGTTGATAAGCCTCTGCGGATGCTCTATGCGCACGCCCATAGCAAACGGTTTTGCCTCTAATCGTACACCACTCTTGTCAAGCATCCTATATATATCGCGCGCAGAGTGACCTGTGGCAATGATTACAGCAGCACCCTCAACCCTCTGATCTCCAACCTCTACGCCCACGGCACGACCATCCTTGATAGTGATGCCCGTTACTCGAGAGTTGAAGTGTATCTGACCGCCACACTCAACAATCTGACGACGAATGTCGGCTATAATTCGTGGCAGCCTGTCAGAGCCTATGTGGGGGTGTGCTTCATAGAGAATCTCCTCCGTAGCTCCGTGATATACAAGGCGTTGCAAGGCTCTGTTGTAGTCACCACGCTTCTTGGAACGGGTAAAGAGCTTGCCATCGGAAAATGTGCCTGCACCACCCTCGCCAAAGGCATAGTTGGAGTCGGGGTCTATAACACCTCCGCGCTGAATTTGTGCAATATCTTTTCCGCGTGCCGTAACATCCTTTCCGCGCTCAAAAATTATCGGCTTTTTACCCAACTCTATAAGCCTCAACGCAGCAAAAAGTCCGGCAGGACCTGCACCGATGATAATCACGGGGTCGGCATTCTCTATATTCGGATAGTCAAAATGAATAGGCTCGGGCATAGGCTCAAAGTCGAGAAAAGCCTCAAGTGTGAGATTGACCTTCAACGCACCACGCCTTGCATCTACACTGCGCTTGACAATGCGCAATAGGGCAATGTCGCTCTGCTTTATACCCATCTGCCGCGCCACCGCAGCAGTGTAAAAACTACTGTCTGCCGCCTGCTTTGGAGTTAGTGTTAATGTAATCAACTGAGCCATATCCTGCCAATTTTGCACAAAGATAGTAAATTCTGCCAAATCTCGCTCAGGTTGCGTAAAAATCAATGATAAATAGTTGCCTGATTGCACCGTACTCGAACGGCAGCAGCCGAGAGGAGACCGAGTAGAAGCAGTCAATTGCAGATTGTTGGCAATGTCTGATGATGTCTGAAAACTTGTTTTCAAGGGCAATATCAGACAGTTATTTTAGCGGATGTATCTCATTTGTCGATTGCACCGTACTCGAACGGCGGCAGCAGCCGAGAGGTGACCAAACGATGCTGGCGCAACCGTAGGTTGGTGGAATTTGAGATACAGAGTCTGAAAACTCGTTTTCAAAGACTCTGTGGCGCAAATTACGCTAAATTGCGAGGCAATCGCCAGCAGAGAGAAGATAAGTCATCCGAGGCGCCACAAGCTGTCGAGTCCCTTTAGACGCAAAAAACGCGACACCTTCGTAGAAGACTGTCGCGTTTGTGCGGATAAAGGGACTCGAACCCCCACGCCTCTCGGCATCAGATCCTAAGTCTGACGTGGCTACCAATTA
The DNA here is from genome assembly GCA_017474235.1 of Alistipes sp. Classification (GTDB taxonomy): domain Bacteria; phylum Bacteroidota; class Bacteroidia; order Bacteroidales; family Rikenellaceae; genus Alistipes. The sequence goes on from JAFVIB010000004.1 coordinate 308,309, forward strand.
CACCATATCCGCAGGATTCGGGGACAAAGGTATGTACTTTTTTGTAAATTATCAAATTTTTATTACTTTTGTAATCAAAGTAGGACTAAATTTTACGATTATGAGGTATAGATTTATGATTGTTGCGCTGTTTGTAGCTCTCTTTGTGGGGGTGCAGAGCGCAGAGGCGCAGGTGCGCAAGTGGGAGGCTGAAATTGGTGTCGGTGGTATCACTCCGACAAGCAAGCTGAACTTTGACAAAAACACTTTGGGTTGGAATGTACAGGCTGAGGTTCGCCGTAATTTCAGAACGCTGCCGATAGATCTCGGTCTGCGTGTAGATGGTAATGTTTTCAGCCGCAAATACGAGAAACTCGAAGACCTTACAAAGACACAGTTCTCGTCTATCAATGCCCTTGCCGTTGCAGACCTTAACCTGTTCAGAAAGAGCAAGGTACAGTTGTTTGTGGGCTGTGGTTTGGGTTATGGTTGGTTGTCAGTAGAGCCTATAATTCTCAAAGATGTGAAGGAGGATTTTGAGAGCATTGCGGGAGCTATTGATACCTACAAGGAGGCTAAGGAGACCTCTGTGTTTACCTTTATGCCGCGTGTAGGTGTTGAGCTGTTCCACCATGTCAGAGCAACTCTCTACTACAAGGTTCACGCAAATAGCAAGGAGGAGATGAAGGAACTGGTCAAGGGTCAGGGTCACTTCGGATTGAGCCTCGGTTTTGTTATCGGCGGAGGTTTGAAGAAGTAGTTATTTTCTTAAAGAAAATAGAGGCTGTTGAAATTTTTTCAATAGCCTCTATTTTTTTATCTCTTTTTTTGTGGATGACAACTGAAAAATATGTATCTTTGTGGGTATATTCCTAAAAAGGACTTTTAAGATGAAAAGAATTATACTTTCAGGTGGAGGAACGGGTGGTCATATCTATCCGGCAATCGCTGTGGCTGAGGCACTTAAGCGCATATTAGGAGAGGATGGTGTAGAGATTCTCTTTGTCGGTGCCGAGGGCAAGATGGAGATGACGGCAGTGCCAAAGGCGGGCTATCGAATAATCGGTGTGCCTATAGCCGGTCTGCAACGCTCGTTCACGCTGAAGAATCTGCTGCTGCCTTTCCGCATAATGAAGAGCATAAGGCAGGCGAAGAGTATTTTGAAGGGTTTTCAGCCCGATGTTGTTGTGGGCTTTGGAGGTTATGCCTCAGCTCCGGTGTTGTGGGCTGCGCAGCGTATGGGTATCCCGACGGTTATTCAGGAGCAGAACTCTTATGCCGGCTTGGTAAATAAGATTGTCGGCAAGAGGGCAAAGAGTATCTGTGTGGCGTATGACGGTATGGAGCGATTTTTTCCTGCTGAGCGTATTGTAAAGACGGGTAATCCGCTACGCTCGGCATTCTCTGTCGAGGGTATCGATAAGGCTGAGGCACTCGAATATTTTGGTTTCGACGCCTCTCTGCCGACCATTATGGTTGTGGGTGGCTCTTTGGGTACTCGCACGCTGAACAATATGATGCGCTCGTGGATTATGACCCTCAGTGGCAAGGCTCCGGTGCAGGTTATCTGGCAGACAGGTCGCTACTATGAGGCTGAGATGAAGCTGTTTTTGGAGCAGTATCCGACAGCGAATATTTGGCAGGGTGCATTTATTGACAGAATGGATTACGCCTATGCTGTATCGGATGTGGTAATCTCGCGAAGTGGTGCTTGCACAGTGTCGGAGTTATGCTTGGCGGCAAAGCCGACTCTCTTTGTGCCGTCGCCAAATGTTGCGGAGGATCATCAGACAAAGAATGCACAAGCACTTGTCGATAAGAAGGCTGCGCGAATGGTTGCCGACGCTGATGCTGTAGATTGCGCAATATCTACGGCACTGCGAATGGTGTCAGATGAGGGCGAGATGACTATGCTCTCGAAGAATATTGCGAAGTTGGCTATCGCAGACTCGGCAGATCAGGTGGCTGCCGAGGCACTAAAGTATTGCAAATAAGATGTCAGAGAGGAGATTATACTTTTTGGGAATTGGCGGAATCGGTATGAGTGCGTTGGCTCGCTACTTTATGCACGAGGGTTGTGCTGTGGCGGGTTATGACCGCACTGCAACGCCTCTGACTGCTCGATTGGAGGCAGAGGGGGCGCAAATTCACTATGAGGATAGCGTGGCGGCTATTCCTCAGCAGTTCCTTGAGAGGGATACGATTGTTGTCTATACTCCGGCAGTTCCGGCAGACCATAGCGAGATGTGCTACTTCCGCGAGAATGGTTTCCGTATGCTCAAGCGTTCACAGATGCTCGGCGAGCTGTCTGTGGGTAAGTATGTGATGGCTGTTGCCGGTACGCACGGCAAGACCACAACATCGACACTTGTCAGTTGGCTCAATACTGCCGCTGCAAATGTGGGTAGTGCCTTTTTGGGTGGAGTGTCGAAGAATTTTGACAGTAACCTTGTTCTTGGTGAGGGTCGCCGTCTTGCAGTCGAGGCGGATGAGTTTGACCGCTCATTTTTGCAGCTAAATCCCGATTTGGCTGTTGTTACATCTGCCGATGCTGACCACCTCGATATATACGGCACTCACGAAGCTGTCAAGGAGGCGTTCTCGCAATTTATAGACCGTATCAAGGCGGGTGGAGCTTTGGTTATGAAGCAGGGTGTAGATGTTGAGGTTCGAAATAGCGATATTACAACATACCGATACTCGTTTAATGAGCCTACGGACTTCTATGCCAAGAATTTGAAGTTGCTTCCTACGGGGCACTATACATTCGACATTGTCACTCCGTTTGGTGTGATTGAGGAGTGTACTCTCGGAATCCCGGGTTGGGTAAATGTCGAGAATGCTGTTGCTGCGGTGGCTCTGTTTGTACTTGCAGAGCGTAGTGAGGGTAAGGAGGTCGATAGTGATGCTCTGCGTGCTGCTTTAGCATCTTTTACGGGTGTTAAGCGTCGCTTTGAGTTCTATGTCAATACGCCAAAGGCTGTCTATATGGATGACTACGCGCACCACCCGAGGGAGTTGAGTGCAGCGATAACATCTGTGGCAAAGATGTTCCCCGGCAGACGCCTTACAGCGGTGTTCCAGCCGCACCTGTACACCCGTACGAGGGATTTGTATCGTGAGTTTGCCGAGGCTCTGAGCCTTGCAGACGAGGTTGTGCTGCTACCGATATATCCTGCAAGAGAGCTGCCGATAGAGGGTATTGAGTCGGAGATAATTGCCGAGTTGGTAACAGCTCCTTGCACTATTGTCGAGAGAGAGGCATTGGCGGAGACGCTGGCAAGAATGGATACGGATGTTGTCGTTACATTTGGTGCAGGAAACATAGATGCATACTGTCAGGCGGTGGCAGATGTGATTGCAAAGAAGGGTTAGGCTATGTGGCGTAGGTTAGGGTTTGTACTGAAGGTTGTAACTATATGGGGAGCTATCACTGCCTATGTGGTTTATAGTGCCGTACTTGCCCACCGCCATCGTCAGGAGCAGAGCGTAGAGCGAGTGGCGATAGATGTGGTCGATTCGACCTCTTCGGGACAACTGATAACCTCGCAGCGAGTAAAGGAGATGCTGTTGGATAAGGGTATTGCCACAATCAATACCAATGTCGATAGGGTCGATACTCACGCCATTAAGGAGTTGATTTGCAATGAGTGTTTTGTGGATGATGTGGATATATACGCCTCATATAGTGGCACGCTGCATATCCGTATCAGCCAGCGAACACCGATTTTGCGACTGCTCGTAGATGGATACAACTGCTACATAACCGAGAATGGCTATCTCTTTCAGTCTCCTGCGCACGCGGCACTGTATGTACCCGTTGTGACGGGCGACTACAAGCCACTCTTCCCTCGCAATTTTGAGGGGGAGATGAGAGAGGTTATAGATAGCATCCGAAGGGAGTGTGCAGAGGAGATTGCCGCCATAGGTAAAAGGAGCAATGAGATTATTGCTAAGCGAAATGATTGGCAGAGCTACCGTAAGGCGGTGAGGGATAGCGTTGCTTCTCGCAAAGAGCGTCAGAGGTATTATGACAACATTGACGGTCATATTCGCGACTACAACAGGGCTCTTGAGGCTACAGTAGTTGAGAGGGATGCCGTTCTGAAGAGATTGGAGCAGAAGGAGAGGGAACATAATGACTTCTTGAACCTTATCGACCTTGTCGCGAAGTTGCAGTCTGATAAGTTTTGGCGTGCCGAGATTGTGCAGATTGTGGCAACAAGAGGTCGAAACAGAGAGTTGTCGCTGACATTTATCCCTCGCAGTGGTAACCATCGTATCCACTTTGGTTGGATAGAGAATGTCGATGACAAGCTCTACCGATTGCGACAGTTTTACGATAAGGTGGCTGTAACAAGTGGTTGGGATAGCTATAAGAGTGTAGATTTGAACTATGCAGACAGGGTAGTCTGTACATATAACAAGGAAAAATAGTTATTTGATATGAAACAATATTTTGTCGGAGTAGATGTTGGTAGTGCCAATGTAGTGATGGTGGTCGGCTCACGCAGTGAGGGCTCAGATCTGCTCAATATTGAGGGTGTATCTATACAGGAGAGTAAGAAGAGCGTCAAGGAGGGACGCCTCTGTACAACCCTGACAAGTGCAGTCCTTAATTTGAGCTATGCCATAAAGGCAGCCAAACAGGAGCTTGAAGAGGCTTTGGGCATTAAGATTGAGCAGGCTTATTTCGGTATGGGCAATAATGATACTCGCTGTGTCAAGGTTGAGGATTTGATTCCTGTAAAGAATAGAAAGACGGGCGAGATTTCAAAGGATGATGTAATCATTCTGCGCCAACTTATTCGCCAAGTAAAGACCGAGAGCTGCTCTGAGAAGGTATTGGATATCTATCCACTCTGCTACTATGTCAATGGAGTAAAGCGTCTTACAGATCCGGTAGGCTCGCAGGGTAGTTGGTTGAAGGGCGAGTATCTGCTCACAGTGGGTCTGAATGACCAACTCAACACCTTCAAGCAGTTGCACCACAGAGTGGGTATGGAGATTCAGAAGGTGTTTATCAATCCGATGATTACCTATCCGCTGCTTGTAAGTCCTAAAGAGGCAGAGGAGGGTGTTGTTATTGTCGATATAGGCAGTGAAGTTACCGATATTACCATCGTTAGAGAGGGTAAGGTGCAGTACTTTAAGTCTATCGCTGTGGGTGCAGAGCTGATAAATGGCGACCTTAAGTCTATACTGCCGATGGGCTGCAATATCAACAAGATAAAGCACCTCTACGGTAAGGCTATGGGTAATGATATTCCGGAGAATCAGGTTATCCAGATAGGTAACAAGGAGGTTGTTCACCGAAATATTGCAACAGTTATCGAGGCTCGACTGATAGATATTGCCGAGCTTGTGATGAAGGTTGTCGAGGAGTCGGGACTTGAGTCGCAGATTGTTCACGGCTTTGTTATCACGGGCGGAACAGCGGCTTTGGATTTGATTGCCGAGCTGTTTGAACGAGAGACAAATCACCACTGCCGTCGTGCCGAGACCCTCTATGGCATAGGCAAGAAGCCGCAAGATTGCGAGATTACCCCGGGTCAGCACGCAGCCGTTGCAATTATGATGCAGGCGGCACAGTACTCGTCATCTCTTGTTGTTGAGGTCGAGAATCCGGTTGTAGAGCCGGAGACTATCGATGTTTCGGCAGAGGAGTCAGAGCCGGTAGCTGAGGTTGATACAACCCCGAGTGAGGATGTCGTTGAATCACAAGATGAGGCAAAGCCGGTAAGACAGTCACAAAACTCAGACAAAGAGAAGAGTGATGACGAGGGCACATTTAAGAAGTTCAAGCGTATGTGGAACATATCGCGTTGGATGGGTGGTGACGATAAGAATTAAGTAGAAGTTAAGTACTAAAAAATATATCCCTATGGGACTTTACGACGAATTTAAAAGTAATAAAGCAACAGCTCACGGCGTGCCGGCAAAGATTATGGTTATCGGTGTAGGTGGCGCGGGTGGAAATACGGTAGATCATATCTTCAAGCTCAGCATTAAGGGCGTAAATCTGATGATATGCAATACCGATAGCAAGGCTTTAGACAAGAGCCCGCTTGAGCCGTCACAGAAGATATGTATGGGCGATGGTAAGGGAGCAGGTAATGATGCTGCGACAGGTCAGAATAAGGCAAAGGAGTCTCTGCCTGAGATTCGCCAATATGTCGAGAGCCGCAACCCCGACCTTATCTTCCTCACTGCGGGTATGGGTGGTGGAACAGGTACGGGAGCTACGCCTGTGATTGCTCAGATGCTCCACTCGCTCAATATTCCTGTTATAGCCATACTTACCACACCTCCGATTAATGAGGGTGTACATCGCTTCGAGCAGGCTATGGCGGGTATCCGCTCTATGCGCGAGCTGGTCGATACATTTATCATCATCAAGAATGAGACTATCATCGAGCTGAGTGAGGAGCGTTCTGTACACGATGCCTTCAATATGGCAAACGATATTGTTGCATACGCCTCAAAGGGTATTGCCGAGATTGCGCTGACACAGTCTGACCTTGTCAGTGTCGATATCTCCGATGTCTGCAAGGTTGTGCGCCATAGCCGTTATGCTGTTATGGGTATGGCTTCCGAGTCGGGCGATAACAGAGTTATCAAGGCTATCGACCAAGCGGTACTCTCTCCACTCTTTGGTAATGTGCCTATTCAGGGTTCAAAGGAGGTGCTTGTCAATTTTGCCACCTCTTCGCCAAGCGAGCTGAAGATGAAGGAGGTAAATCGCGCACTCGACCATATTCAGGAGATTGCTGCCGGTCGTGATGAGCACGGCGACCGTATCCCTGTGAATATTATCTGGGGTACAAGTATCAAGCCGGAGTTGGAGGATAAGATTGAGATTATCATTGTCGTTACCGGCTTCCACGCCAATAATTACTACAATGAACTGTTCGGTGGTCGCCTTGAGACAGAGCCACAACCCGTAGCAGAGCCGCAGCCTGTTGTTGTTCCAACACCAACACCTGCTCCTACACCTGCACCTGCACCTGCTCCTGCTCCTGCTCCACAGCCGGTTGTTGCGCCAAAACCGCAACCTGCGCCGCAACCTGCACCACAGCCTGTAGTTCAGCCTAAGCCGGTGCAGCCAAAACCCGTACAGCAACCTGTACAGCAACCTGTACAGCCGACACCTGCTCCACAGCCGCGACCAATTCCACAGCCGACACCGATGCCTAAGCCGACACCGATGCCTAAGCCGCAGCCTGTGCCTGAGCCACAGCCTGTGCAGCCGCAGGAGGAGGTATTTGGCAATGAGCCGTGGAGAGCCCCTATTCCTCAGCGAAAGGAGATTGCTACAATTCCGCCGCAGCTGCTCTCGACAGCTTACAAACTCGATGGTAAGACCCCTGCATATCAGACTCGCAGAGGTATGACGCTGATAAATGAGGTTAAGGGTAAGAAGATTGTAATAAAGATGGATGGCTCGAAGAGTGCAACCGAAGAGGTTGTTGATGATTCAGTACAGCAGAGCCTTGATTTTTAACACGCTAAGAGATGATTGAATATTTAGGGTTTAATCCTGATGTGCTCTTTTTGATTGCCGGAGATATTGTTCTGCTGCTTATGTCGGGAATGATGTCTTCGTCGGAGGTGGCATACTTCTCGCTCACTCCTGCCGAGATTAGGCGTATCAAGCGCGGAGGCTCGGTGGCTACAGATGCAGCGTCAAAGTTGCTTGATGACCCCGATATGTTGCTTGCTACGATACTTGTGGTAAACAATATGGTCAACATTGGTACGGTTGTCCTCTCAACGCAGATTCTCAACACTCTTTTTGTCTTCCACCGCTTTGAATTTCTTGTCCATACGGTAGTTGTAACATTCGTATTGTTGCTCTGTGGCGAGGTGCTGCCAAAGGTGTTTGCGCAGGGCTCGACAATGCGTGTTGCGCTGTGGTTTGCTCAGCCGCTATCACTTCTTCGCTGGCTGGTATATCCACTGAGCCGCACACTTGTCAAGACAAGCAATATGGCAAGTGAACGACTGATGCAGAGGAGTAACGAAATATCTATTGAGGACCTTGCCGATGCAGTCGATATGACCACTACATCATCTACCGAGGAGCAGAAGATTCTTTCGGGTATTGTAAATTTTGCCGACCGAGAGGTTGAGGAGATTATGCGCCCGCGAATGGATATTGTCGGTGTCGAGCAGACTATGAACTTCGGTCAGGTGAGAGATATTATCACTACATCGGGCTACTCGCGTCTGCCCGTGTATGCAGAGAGTATAGATAACATCAAGGGAACGCTATTTGTCAAAGACCTTATTGCCCATGCAAATCGTGAGGAGGATTTCGGTTGGCAGAGCCTTATCCGTGAGCCTTATATTGTCCCTATGCATAAGCAGGTTACAGATTTGTTGGAGGATTTCCGCCACGACAAGGTCCATATGGCAATTGTTGTCGATGAGTATGGTGCTACGCAGGGTCTGGTAACTCTTGAAGATATTCTTGAGGAGGTTGTCGGCGAGATTTCGGATGAGAGCGATATTGACGAGAGTTTCTATGAGCGTATAGACAAAAATACATATATCTTCGACGGTAAGACCCATATTGTAGATATGCTGAGAGTGTTGCAGCTCGATGATGAGCTGTTTGAGGATGTTCAGGGTCGAGCAGAGACTATAGCGGGATTGATGCTCGAGATTAAACGCAACTTCCTCAAAAAGGGCGAGCAGCTGACCTCTCATAGTATCCGATTTATGGTAACGGCTGTTGAGGGTCATCGCATAGATAAGATTAAGGTAACTATTCCAAACCATGATTAGGGGTCTGCTCTTCTCTCCGCTGCTTACTGAGGAGCAGTGTCAAGGCAAGGTTGCAGATAGAGATTTGCGCTCGGTCGAGCAGTTTGTCTCTCAGTCTCGCCGTAGAGAGCGGCTCACTTGGAGGGCTATGCTCTATGAGTTTTTGGGTGAGCAGGTCGAGATAGAGTATTTGGATGGAGCGCCTATAGTTGTAGATAGAGATATTCATATCGGAGTGTCACATACGACCGATATGGTTGCGGTGGTTGTTGCAGATAACCCTTGCGCAGTAGATATTGAGCGTAAGGATAGGGATGTGAGCAGAATAAGTAACCGTTTTTTTACGGCAGAGGAGCGACAGATGGCAGAGAACAGTCTGTGTCAGTTGGTTATGTGGTGCGCCAAGGAGTGCTACTACAAGTTATGCAGAGATCGCTCAATTGATATTTTAAGAGATATAGAGATTACTGCACTTGACCTTGCAGGGGGCAGTGTTACAGCGTGTGACAGCCGAGGTGGCAGTGCGGAGATGAAGATAGAGCAGATGGCAGAGCATATTGCCGTCTATGTTGGTTAGAGATTATGGCAAAACAGGCAAATACACTCTCTTTGGGTACTGATAATATAGGTTCGCTGCTTTGGCGATATGCCGCTCCGGCAATTATCGCTATGGCGTCAAACTCGCTATACCATATTATAGACTCTATATTTGTCGGACACGGTGTTGGCGGAGCTGCTATTGCAGGTATGGCTATCACTATGCCGATAATGAACATCGCGGGAGCCTTCGGAGCTATGGTTGGCGTAGGTGCTGCGGCAAGAATGTCTATCCGTCTCGGCGAGGGTAATATGCAGGCGGCAGAGAAGACGCTGGCAAATGCCGTGATGCTCAACTTTGTGCTGGGATTGGTGTTGATGGTTGTAATGCTTACCTTCCTCGACCCTATTTTGCACCTCTTTAGTGGAGGTAATGCCTCGCCGGAGACACTGAAGCACGCCCGAGACTTTATGAAGATTATTCTGCTCGGAAATATGACGCAACATATGTATCTGGGTCTGAATGAGCAGATTAGAGCCTCCGGCTATCCGCAGAAGTCTATGCGGATAATCCTTACCGCTGTGGCTATGAACCTTATACTGAATCCCCTCTTTATATTTAAGTTTGGCTGGGGTATCAAGGGCTCTGCTTTGGCAACGGTTATCTCGCAGGCAATATCGTTTATTATAACCTTCTCGCACTTCTGTTCAAAGAGTAGCTTTGTCCGCTTTCGTCGTGCGGCATTTGTCTTTGATTGGAAGATAGTTAAGGCTATTATCTCTATCGGTCTTGCACCGTTTATGGTCAATATATGTGCATCAATGGTCGCAGCCTTTGTCAATACCGCACTGCTCCGCTATGGAGGTACGGGCGCACACGATGTGGTCAAAACAGCCGGCTCGGCAGACCTCTATGTGGGTGCTTACGGCATTGCAAACCGAGTGGTTATGCTGCTCATTATGGTTATTCAGGGTCTTAATCAGGGTATGCAGCCGATTGTGGGCTTTAACTATGGAGCAAAGCAGTACGACAGAGTGCGTAAGGCTCTGTTTATGACTATCGGTTGCGGAATGACTATCTCAACTATCGGCTTTTTGTGCTGCCAGCTATTTCCGCAGACCATCGCGGAGATGTTTGTCGATAGTGCGCGTGGCGCAGATGAGGCTCTGATGATTGCCGCAGCATCGCAAGCAATGAGGCTTATTGTAATAATGTTCCCGCTTGTCGGTTTTCAGATTGTTGCCGCAGCATTCTTCCAATATATCGGTCACGCAAAGTTGGCTATCTTTGTCTCGATGACACGACAGATGTTATTCTTGCTGCCACTGCTTTGGATTATCCCTCGCCACCTCGGTGCTACGGGCGTGTGGATTTCGATGCCTATTGCCGATTGTGCATCTATTACGCTTGCGGCGATATTGTTATATAAGGAGTTAAAACGATTAAAATAGAAGAAAGCGTGTTTTTGAACACGCTTTCTTCTATTCTACTACCTCGATAATATCAATCTCCCATCCAAATAGGTCTGTTGCACACTGTTGCTGCAATTGATTTATGGTGGACATTGCCGTAGTGTCGTTTATCACTGCATTTACAAAGCTGTCATAATCAGGATAGGTGTTGTTCACCTTCTGTGACAGACAGCGATAGAAGGCATTTTGCTGTGTGCGGTCTAATCCCGATGGCAGTATGTTTGACTGTACAAGCATATTGTACGGGAATATGTGGCGCATATTGCGTGCATCTGTGTTTAGCTGCGTAGCAATAGTGGTGACAACATAGACCTGCACAGTGTCGTTTACGGCAGGCATCTCAATAAAGGTGGTGTAGATAGGGTAGTCCTGCTCTATGGCTGCTGCAACTTCGTCTGCAAAGAGCATATACTCAGCCTCGCTCAGATTGTCTAAATATACCATTTCGCGGTAATCCTTCAACATCTGGCGTAGAGCTTGTCGCTGCTCTCTGTTCCACTGTTTCTGCTGTGAGCAGCCGATAAAACCGAGTGCTGTTAGTGCCAGCAGTGACACTGATAGTAAAATCTTTTTCATTGTTCCATTGTTTTTTGATTTCGTAGAGATTATTACAATTTCTATTCCAAAACAATGGATAAAAGATACGGATATCTCTCTATATCTCTTTACGCAGGCGGGCGACGGGTATTCCGAGCATTTCGCGGTACTTTGCAACCGTACGACGGGCAATGCAGTAACCCTTATCATTGAGTATATTCATCAGCTGCTCATCGGTCAGCGGATGGCGTTTATTCTCCTCCTCGATACACTTTTCGAGCAGATTTTTAATCTCATAGCTCGATACCTCCTCGCCATTTACGGTCTGCATAGCCTCCGAGAAGAGTGATTTGAGCAGTATTATACCGAATGAGGTCTGTACATACTTGCTATTTGCCACTCGGGATATTGTCGAGACATCAAGCCCTGTACGGTCGGCAATATCTTTGAGAATCATCGGACGCAGGTGACTGCGGTCGCCATCTTTGAAGTACTCCTGCTGATAGTCCAAGATGGTCTGCATAGTGCGCATAAGGGTATCGTGTCGCTGTTTTATGGCAGACATAAACCACTTTGCAGCATCTATCTTGCTCTTGACAAACTGAACAGCCTCCTTATCCTGCTCACTCATTCTACCATCGCTCTTGCCCTGCATTTGACGAATAACATCGAGGTAGTGGCGGTTTATCTTCAGCTCCGGAATGTTGTAGGAGTTCAGCTGGAGGTCAAACCTGCCGTCACGATAGTCGAGAATAAAGTCGGGTATAATATAAGGTGCGCTGTCGCTATCCTCCGAGAAGAGATTGCCCGGTTTAGGCGAGAGGCGTTGAATCTCCTGCACAGCAGCTCTAAATTGCTCTTCGGTAACGCCCAAACGCGACATCAACCTCTCGTAGTGTTTCTTTACAAACTCCTCGAAGTGGCTCTCAAGAATCTTGTATGCCAACTCCCGAGCAGGGGTGTCGAGCGGTTGGCTGCTCAATTGTAGCAGTAGTGACTCCCTTAAGTCGCGCGCACCGATACCGACAGGCTCAAGGTGCTGTATAATCTCAAGCAGTCGCTCCAACTGATCTACGCCAACCTCCAAGCCGAGCGTGAAGGCTATATCGTCCGACAACGACTCAAGGTCACGACGCAGATAACCGTCATTGTCGATACTGCCGACAATAAATTCGGCAATCTGACGCTCAATGTCGTTCAGATTTCTAAATCCGAGCTGCTCGATGAGCGACTCTTGCAAAGAACGACCGCCCGAAATCTGATAATTTCGAGGGCGGTCATCTTTTGAATAGTGGTTCAGACGGCTCTTATAGGCGGGCGTTTCGTCCTCCTTAAGATACTCGTCCATAGAGATCTCTTTTGGCTCTTCGCCCTCGGTCTCGGAGTGGTCCTCCTCAAGGACGATATTCTGCTCTATCTCCTGTTTGATACGCTGCTCGAGCATAGCTGCGGGCAGCTCCAGCAGTTTTATCATCTGTATCTGCTGGGGCGAAAGTTTCTGCTGTTGCAGAAGTTGTTGTCTCTGCGAAAGTGCCATAAGCTAACAATTTATTCGCCTCAAACCGGAGCGAGAACTTTAGAACTCTGCGTTCTTCGGAGTACGAGGGAATGGGATTACATCGCGGATATTACCCATACCTGTAACAAAGAGGAGCAGACGCTCGAAGCCCAAACCGAAGCCTGAGTGAGGAGCAGAACCCCAACGACGAGTGTCGAGATACCACCACATATCTTTCTCCGGAATATGAAGCTCATCAATTCTTGCACGAAGCTTGCCATAGTCTGCCTCACGCTCAGATCCACCGATAATCTCGCCGATTTTTGGGAACAAAACATCCATTGCGCGTACAGTCTTGCCATCCTCGTTCTGCTTCATATAGAATGCCTTAATCTCCTTTGGATAGTTAATAAGGATTACAGGACGCTTGAAGTGCTCCTCAACAAGGTAACGCTCGTGCTCTGACTGAAGGTCGCAACCCCAGTGGCAAGGGAACTCGAACTTTCTGCCAGACTCCTGAAGAATGCGGATACCCTCTGTATAGTCAAGGCGGACAAAGTCGTTCTCAAGAACAAAGTTCAGACGCTCGATAAGCTCCTTGTCCCACATCTTGTTCATAAACTCGAGGTCCTCACGGCAATTCTCAAGAGCATAGCGGATAAGATACTTAAGGAAGTCCTCAGCAAGAGCCATATTGTCCTCAAGCTCATAGAATGCCATCTCCGGCTCAATCATCCAGAACTCAGAGAGGTGGCGTGGAGTGTTTGAGTTCTCTGCGCGGAAAGTAGGTCCAAATGTGTAAATCTGACCCAAAGAGAGCGCACCCAACTCACCCTCAAGCTGACCCGATACGGTAAGAGAACAAGGCTTACCGAAGAAGTCCTGAGTGTAATCTACCTTACCATCCTCACCCTTTGGGAGATTGTTCAAATCGAGTGTAGTTACCTGGAACATTGCACCTGCACCCTCGCAGTCTGAAGCTGTGATAAGTGGAGTGTGGAGATAGTAGAAACCCTTGTCGTTAAAGTACTTGTGAATAGCGTATGCCATAGCGTGGCGAATACGGAGTACAGCACCAAAGGTGTTTGTACGAGGGCGGAGATATGCAATATCTCGCAAAAACTCAAGAGAGTGACCCTTCTTCTGAAGAGGATAGCTCTCAGGGTCGGCAGTACCATAGACCTCAATGCTCTCTGCCTGCACCTCAACACCCTGACCTGCACCAAGGCTCTCTACAAGAGTACCCTTTACAGCGATACAAGCACCTGTAGTTACAGTCTTGAGACTCTCCTCAGCAATCTTTTGCAGATCGACAACAATCTGAATGTTGGCAACACAACTTCCGTCGTTAAGGGCGATAAATGCCACATTTTTGTTACCACGCTTTGTTCTTACCCATCCTTTTACAACAACCTCACTGTTGTAATCGGTAGATTTAAGTAATTCAGCTATACGCATAGTCGTTTTGTATTATATTTTAATATATTCTTTGTTTTCTAACCCGCAAAGTTACAAAAAATAATCGTATCTTTGCAAAGTAAAAGGTGAAACGATGAGAAAACTTGCAATATTTACAATTCTTGCCGCTCTGTGGGGCTCTGTTTCGGCACAATCGCTCGGGCGAAGTGAATTTTCGCTCTATGATGCCAGAGAGGATGCACTGAAGAGAGACCACTCAAAGACGGTAAATCATATACTGTTTGCCCCAAAGGCTATGGGTGAGTTGGGTGATATCGAGATGGTGGGTATGGAGATTGATGTTCCCGCTTCGTGGAACGACTATAATGCCTATCTGCACCTTGAGAATTGTCGCTCAGGGTTTGATGTTGCCATAAATGGCAAGATTGTAGCCTCTTCTGAAGACCCGCACACGCCGCAAGACTTTTTTATCTCTCCATATCTTGTACAGGGCTCAAATAAGGTGGTGCTTATACTCCGCCCATCGTCTTGCGCAGAGCTTAATGCAGGGGCGAAATTCTCAAGCAACCCAAGATTTGACGGCTGTTATATCTATGCGCAGAATCGCAGTTGCATCTATGACTATGATGTGGCTATCGTTGTGGGCGAGGATAAGAAGTTGCATCTTGAGCTCGACCTTATCGCGGGCAACGACTTTAACTATGAGGAGACCATAACCCTCGGATATGATATATACACTCCGGAGAATAAGCTTGTAGATTATGCCGTGCGTGATGTTATTGTCGGGGGCAGGTCGCGTGATACTCTTGAGGTAAGGGTCGATTTGGGAGCGGAGTTGCGCTATCTGTGGAGTGCAGCCAAGCCGCAGTTATACCGTATGACCCTATATGTCAAGCGAAATGGTAAGCCGACAGAGTATCTCCCTCTCTATGTCGGCGCGGGAGAGACTACATTTGCTGATGGGGCTATTCTTCGCAATGGCAAGCCGATAACCATTAAGAGCGCAGCTTATAATGCCGCTGCAACAATGGCTACAACCCGCAAGGAGATTGCGGCACTGAGGTCAAAGGGTGTTAATACGCTTATGCCCGACTCTCCGCAGCCTGTTTGGTTTTACGAGTTGTGCGATAAAATTGGTATGTACATTATCGAGCAAGCCTCTATCAATCCTACCGAAGGGGGCGATAATAGAGCTGTCGGTGGTACTCCTTCAAATAATCCGCAGCTTGTAGAACGCTACCTTGAGCGTGTGAAGAGTATGTACTATCGTACTCGTAACCACGCTTCGATTATCGCCTACTCGCTCGGCAGCAAGAGCGCAGGTAACGGTTACTGTATGTACAAGGCGTATCAGTGGCTCAAGTCGGTTGAGAAACAGCGTCCCGTGATATGCTACTCTGCCGATGGCGAGTGGAATACGGATATGTAGTTGTAGGAAGCCGTCTCTGAGTATTGCTATTGTCGATAAAAAATATTAAATTCGCAATCAAATAATTACAAAAACAGATATGGGTCTTAAAGAGATAAAAGAGAACCTGCTGCAAGCTGCCGAACTTGTTGGCGACTTTGAGGCAAACGGTATGGAGATCGACCGCGATGTGGCATTAGATAAAATTAGAGCAGCATACGAGTCTCTGCGTTTTTTATATGAAGAGACTGCGCACGAGACGATAAATAAGGGGGATGAAGATAGCGAGGAGACCGAAGAGGACGAGGAGCCTGAGATAGAGTTCGAGTTCGTGCTGCCCGAGCAGGAGGATGTAGAGCCTGAAGAGGAGATAGTTGAGGAAGAACTCATAGAGGAAGAGGTTGTTGAAGAAGAGCTCGCCGTGGAAGAGGTTGTCGAGGAAGAACTCACCGAGGAGGAGGTAATTGAAGAAGAGCTTGCCGAGGAGGAAGTTGCCGAGGAAGCCGTTGAGGAAATCGAGGAGGAGACACTCGCAGAAGAGAATGTAACTGAAGAGGTTGCGGTTGAGGAGATGGTTGAAGAGCCTGTAACTGAGGAGGTTGAGGAGCCTGTAACTGAGGAGGTTGAGGCAGAAGAGACCGCGGCAGAGGAGACTGTGGCTGAAGAGACAGAGGAGGTTGTGACCGAGGAGCCAAAGAGAGTTGTTGCAGAGCCTTCGCTGTTTGGGGATGACTCTTTGTGGGGCAAAGCATCTGCGCCGACACAGACTCAGAGTAAAATTATGGCTCTCTATGATGATGAAGAGGCGGTACAGCCAGAGCCTGTTGCAGTTCCTGTTGTAGAGCCTGCGGTAGAGGTTGAAGAGGAGGTAGTGGTTGCGCCCGAGGCGGTTGTAACATACACAGAGCCTGCACATCAGGTGTTGGGCGAGGTTATCGAGGCTCCGACAACAATTGCCGATACGATTACACCGGTAGAGAGTGTGGCAGAGGTTGGAAGCATCGACACTCTTCGCGGTGCGATAAGTGTTGTGGATAGATTTATGCTTATCAGAGATCTGTTTGGCGACAATGAGGTGCTGTATGAGCAGACAATTGATCTGCTTGACAAGATGGATAATTTGGATGACTGCATAATCTACATAGCCGAGAACTTTGTGTGGCGACCATCGTCAGAGGGTGCAAAGTTGATTATGGATTTGTTGCAGCGTAAATTCAGATAGTTATGGCAAAACTATATATTGTTCCTACCCCAATCGGAAATCTTGACGATATTACACTGCGAGCGATAAAGGTGTTGGAGGAGGTCGATTTTATCCTCGCCGAGGATACTCGCACCTCGTCAGTACTGCTTAAGCATTTGGGTATCGACAAACCGCTGCGCTCACACCATAAATTTAACGAACACGCAACCGTTGCGGCTGTTGCAGAGAGCATTGAGGCGGGGCGAAATGTGGCACTTATCTCTGATGCCGGTACTCCGGGCATTTCAGACCCGGGTTTTCTGCTTGTTCGTACCTGCGTTGAGGCGGGAATAGAGGTAGAGACACTCCCGGGGGCGACGGCTTGTATTCCGGCATTGGTGCAGAGTGGTTTCCCGTGTGACAGATTCTGCTTTGAGGGCTTTTTGCCGCAGAAAAAGGGTCGAATGAAGCGTCTTGCGGAGCTTGCCGAGGAGAGTCGAACAATCGTATTCTATGAGTCGCCATTTAGAGTTGTCAAGTGCTTGGAGCAACTGTCAGAGGTCTTTGGCGCAGAGCGAAGAGTTGCTGTATCTCGAGAGCTGACAAAGAAGTTTGAGCAGACCGTAAGGGGTACTCTTGCTGAGGTTATAGCCCACTTTAAGAACAACCAGCCAAAGGGTGAATTTGTAATTGTATTGGCTGGCAAGGGGCTTAAGAGCCGAGGTGCGGAGATGGTAGATGAACAGTTAGAGGGTGATGAGTAGTAAAAAGGTTAGAATGGGTTTTGGCGCAAGAGTGCTTTGGCTGTTGTGCCGTAGTGTAGCAGTGATGCCGTATTGGATGCAATACGGATGCGTGGAGAAGATTGTATATTTTTTGTTGAGATATGTTGCTCGTTATCGTCGCAAACTTATTATACATCAACTCGCAGGCTCTTTCCCTGAGAAGAGTGATGCTGAGATAAAGACGATTTGTAACGATTACTACCATACCCTTGCCGAGACTATTGTTGGTACGATGACGCTTGCCGGTATGAGTTATGAGCAGCGTGAGGAGGTGCTTGATGTAGAGGTGCCGGAGCATATTATGAAGGTTGTCGGGGAGCGTCACTTTGTATATCTCTCGTCGCACCACAATTTTTGGGAGTTTGCACAGTTCTCGGGGCTGAAGTTTAAGAATCATCTTACTCTGTGCGCATACCACCCGCTGACAAGTAAGTCGTGGGATGAGTTGTACTACCACTTGCGTTATAGCAAGGATGCACTGCCTGTGCCGAGCAGCCAGCTGATACGCTACTTCCTCAAGCATCGAGAGGAGGGTGTTGATGGTCGAAAGTTGCTGTTAGGGCTTATTGCAGACCAAAATGCCTCGCCAAAGGGGGATGTGCATTGGTATAACTTTCTTAACCGCCCGACCATATTTTTTGAGGGTGGAGAGCAGTTGGCTCTTAAGTTTAACCTTCCGGTGCTCTACCTGAGTATGAGCAGAGTAAAGGCGGGTCGTTACAAGGGAGAGGTTGTATTGCTCTATGATGGCAACGAGAGCGTCGAAAAGCACGAGATTACCGAGAGGTATGTCCGCAGATTGGAGCAGGATATTCTTCGGGAGCCATCTCGTTGGATGTGGTCACACCGCCGTTGGAAGTATATGCCCGACCCTGAGACGGGAGAGGTAAAATACATTAAGAGTAGCTATTAACTACTAATCAAAATATACCTTAAATACTATGGAGAACACAAAGCCGAAGTTGGGATTTGGAGCGAGAAGTTTGTGGCTTCTGTGTCGTTCTGTGGCAATTATGCCTCAGTGGTATCAGTATCGCATTGTTGCAACAATGATATATGCTGTACTGCGATATATTGTAAGTTATCGGCGACAACTGATACTAAAACAGATAGCCGAATCGTTTCCTGAAAAGAGTAGAGAGGAGGTCGAGGCTATCTGTAATGAGTTCTACCGCCATTTAGCTGAGGTTATTGTCTGTACAATGACAATGGCAGGTATTACAGATGAACAGCGTCGAGAGGTTATTAAATTTAACATCTCCGATCAGGTGCGACAGTGCGTTGAGGGTCGGCACCTTGTTATGTTAGCCTCGCATTGTGGCTTTTGGGAGTATGCGCAGTTTGTCGGACTCTCTCTGCCGGGTTTTTGTGAGATAGGGGCATACCATCCGCTGTCAAACAAGTCGTGGGATATGCTCTTTCTGCATCTGAGGACTTTTAAGGATGTTATTCCTGTGCCGAGCAGTAAATATCTGCACTTCTTTATTAAGCATAAAGATACAGGTGTCAATGGTAAACCGATGATGCTCGGTATGGCATCAGATCAGAATGCACCGCCTAAGGGGAGTGTTCATTGGTATAACTTCTTAAATCGCCCGACTATCTTCTTTGAGGGTGGCGAGCAACTTGCAATGAAGTTTAACCTGCCGGTGGTCTATCTGAGTATGCGCAGGGTTGATGTGGGGCGTTATGAGTGTGATGTGATATTGGTACACGATGGATATGAGAGTATCGAGAAACATGATATTACAGAGCGATATGTGCGCCTGCTTGAGAAGGATATCCACCGCGACCCACCTCGTTGGATGTGGTCACATCGTCGTTGGAAGTACTATCCCGATCCTGTAACCGGAGAGGCTATATATAGAAGAAAAGGAGTTTAGAGAGGTGAAAGTTGCCGTAGTTATACTCAACTATAATGGCGAGGAGCATCTGCGTCGTTTCCTCCCCTCTGTTGTCAGCAACAGTGGCGGAGCGGATATTGTTGTGGCAGATAATGGCTCTACCGATGGCTCTTTAGAGCTGCTTGAGCGAGAGTTTACTACGGTGCGCAGGGTCGTTCTTGATAAAAACTACGGCTTTGCCGAGGGCTATAACCGTGCATTGGCAGAGCTTGCTGAGTACGATAGTTATGTGCTGCTCAACTCCGATGTGCAGACCCCGAAGGGTTGGCTTGAGCCTCTTGTTGAGCGATTGTACTCTGCACCCGATATTGCCGCCGTAGGTCCGAAGATACTAAGTGTTGTAAATCCCGAGAAGTTTGAGTATGCAGGTGCTGCGGGTGGTTTTATCGACTACTTGGGCTATCCGTTCTGTCGCGGGCGAATACTCTCTGTGACCGAGACAGATGAGGGTCAGTATGACGACTCACGCGAGGTCTTTTGGGTTAGCGGTGCTGCATTTTGCGTCAAGCGTGAAGTGTATAATGCTTTGGGAGGCTTGTGCGGCGGGTTCTTTGCACATATGGAGGAGATAGACCTCTGCTGGCGTATGCAACTTGCCGGCTGGAGGGTCGTTGTTGAGCCAAAGAGCTGTGTTTATCATCTTGGCGGCGGAACACTTCAGAGTACCTCTCCACGAAAGATATATTTCAACCATCGAAATAACTTGGCAATGCTCTTCCGCTGTGCTTCGCCTCTTCAGAGGTGTGTTGTGGCAGTTGTTCGACCACTGCTCGATATAGCTGCTGCGGCGAGCTATATTGCAGGCGGAGATGTTAAGGGTGCGAAGGCTGTATTCTCGGCGTGGCGTGACTTTTTGCGTTGGCATTCTCGCCTTGCATCGGAGCGTCGGGTAATTCGATGTGATGTAAAGAGTGAGTCATATAATATATATAAAGGTATGATTGTCCTCCGTTACCTCTTTGGAGGACGAAAATTTAAGGATTTGCTATGAGAAAACTTGTAATCATTCCAACCTACAATGAGAAGGAGAATGTCGCTGCGATGATAGATAAGGTGTTGTCGCTCGATGGAAATTTCAATATACTTTTTGTCGATGACGGGTCGCCTGACGGTACTGCCGACATTATCCGCGATAAGCAGAAGGGTGCTCCGGAGCGTATCAATCTAATCTGCCGTAGTGGCAAGTTGGGTTTGGGTACAGCATATATTGCAGGCTTTAAGTGGGCTCTTGAGGCGGGCTATGACCTTATCTTTGAGATGGATTGCGACTTCTCGCATAATCCGGATGATTTGCTGCGCCTTGCATCTCGCCTCGAGTCGGATGCCGATGTGGCTATTGGCTCACGCTATGTTCGAGGTGTGAATGTGGTAAACTGGCCCCTCGGTCGCCTGCTGATGAGCTATTTTGCCTCAAAATATGTCAAGATAGTGACAGGAATGCCTGTCTGCGATGCTACTGCCGGCTTTGTGGGTTATCGTGCCGAGGTGCTTAGAACTATAAACCTCGACCGTGTGCAGATGATTGGCTACGGCTTTCAGATAGAGATGAAATATACCGCGTGGAAACATGGCTTTAATATTGCCGAGGAGTCGATTATCTTTGTCGATAGAGAGGCAGGAACATCAAAGATGTCGAGCGGAATATTCGGAGAGGCGTTTTTTGGGGTGCTGAAGCTGCCATTTAGGAATGTTACCAAGTAAAAAAATAGCGTGTCTTTTGACACGCTATTTTTGATTAATATATCACAGGTGTACAACAAATTCATGGTAATTTCCACATGATTTCCAAAGCACCCAGTATTCAGTTAAATTATTTAACACGCATTTGGATATGATTGGAATGATTGGTATCTTTGTGGGATGCTGGGTGAGAGATAGTGTACACCTTGAGCATATTAATTAAAAATACTGATATATTGATTTTTACAATCGGATTATATATCTTTACATCCATAAATCGAAATTTTATGGTCACTTATTTTGATGCATGTGAGATTCTTGAAATGCTGTCTGAAGCATCTGTAAAGGTGTTTCTGGACGGCGGTTGGGGCATTGACGCACTTATAGGCAGGGAAACAAGAATACATAACGA
>JAFVIB010000015.1 GCA_017474235.1 Alistipes sp.
AGCTTAACAGCTCTGTGTAACAGAGGACAATTGTGCAAACCGAGCGCAGAGTCAAATTCGTTTGAACTATGCCGAGGTGCCGCCAATTGAAGCCGAGAACAGATTGCGTAGCAATCCTCGGCAAGTTAAGCTCACTAACCCAGTGAGGGGGACTTTGGATAATTGAGTCGCAATTGAAGCCGAACAGATTGCGTAACAATCCTCGGTAAGTTAAGCTCACTAACCCTGTGAGGGGGACTTTGGTTTGCTTGGCAAGTTAAGCTTATAAAATTTCTGCGGTAATTTTTTCTTTTTTGGATAATCAGTGCATATATAGACAAAAATTTGTACCTTTGTGTTATTAATATTTAGGTTATGAGCAGCGTTGCATCTTTTCTCAAGTCAAAGCACGATACAGCATTCTCATTTGAGGTTTTGCCTCCGTTGAGAGGTAACAGTATTGATACGCTATTTAACAGTGTCGAGCGGTTGATGCAGTTTGAGCCTGCATATATAAACATCACTACGCATCGTACAGATGTGGTTTACAAGGAGGTCTCTGCCGGTATTTTTCAGCGAACAACACAGAGAAAGCGTCCCGGAACGGTTGCAATTGCGGCGGCATTGAAGAGTCGCTATGGTGTGGCTACGGTTCCACATATTATTTGCAGCGGTTTTACTCCGTCGGAGTTAGAGAATGAGTTGATAGATCTCTCGTATCTCGGCATTAATGATTTATTGGTACTTCGTGGCGATAGAGCCAAAGGTGATAACTCGTTTATACAGGAGAATGGCGGCTATATGCACGCGGCAGAGCTATGTGAGCAGGTGTCGAGGTTTAATGCAGGCGAGTTATTGGATGGAACGATACACGATATGCACACTGTGCCGTTTTCGTTTGGTGTTGCCGGTTATCCGGAGAAGCACGAGGAGGCAATGAATATAGATATGGACATAGAGCATCTGAAGGCGAAGATTGACAGTGGTGCGGAGTATGTCGTAACGCAGATGTTTTTTGACAATGCCAAGTATTTTGAGTTTGTTGAGCGTTGTCGTGTTGTGGGCATTGATGTACCGATTATTCCGGGTATTAAACCACTCACATCGCTTACACAACAGGCACTGTTGCCAAAGACCTTCCATATCGATTTGCCTATGGAGTTGGCGGAGCAGTTACGAGGGTGCAAGACAAATGACGATGTCAAGGTGTTGGGTGTTGAGTGGGCTACTATGCAGGCGCGAGAGTTGAAGGCTGCCGGAGTGCCGAGTATCCATTTCTATTCGATGAATGCTGTGGCAAGTATAGAGCAGATTGCGAAAAATATCTATTAATGAGCAGATTTACAGAGATATTAGAGAGCCGAATAGTTGTTCTTGATGGTGCTATGGGCACTATGATACAGCGTTACGGGCTCTCGGAGGCTGACTTTAGGGGCAGTGAGTTTACTCTTCATCCAAAGCGATTGGAGGGTAATAATGATATGCTTGTGCTGACCCGTCCGGATGTTATATCGGCGATACACCGTCAATATCTTGAGGCGGGAGCTGATATTATCGAGACCTGCACATTCAATAGTCAGCGCATATCACAGAGCGAGTATGGTACAGAGAGCCTTGTTCGAAGGTTGAACCTTGAGGCGGTAAAGATTGCCCGTCAGCAGGCTGATAGGATGAGTGCCATTACGCCTGATAAACCTCGATTTGTAGCAGGCTCGGTAGGTCCTACGGGGAAGATGCTCTCGATGTCGCCCGATGTGGATAATCCGGCACTGAGAGAGGTCGATTTTGATACTCTGAAGAGTGCCTATATAGAGCAGATTGATGCACTTGTCGAGGGTGGTGTGGATATGCTGCTTGTGGAGACGGTCTTTGATACACTCAATGCCAAAGCGGCTCTTATGGCGGCAGAGGAGGTCTTTGAGCGTCGAGGGAAGAGGGTTGATGTGATGCTCTCTATAACTGTTGCCGATGCTGCGGGTAGAACTCTCTCGGGTCAGACTCTTGAGGCTGTAGTGGCATCGACTGCACATTTTAATCTTACTACAATAGGTCTTAACTGCTCGTTTGGTGCAGCGCAAATGGAACCGTTCTTAAGAGAACTGTCTGATGTAACGCGCTGTTATGTAAGTGCTTATCCAAATGCAGGTCTGCCTGATGCAATGGGAAACTATGACCAAACACCACAAATGATGGCTACGCATATTGCTCGATTTGCAAGTCGCGGAATGGTCAATGTTGTCGGTGGTTGCTGTGGCTCAACGCCTGAGCATATTGCAGCCATTGCAGAGGCTGTTAAGGATATTGCTCCGAGAAAGAGGGTAGAGCGAAGTGCGGGCTGGCTTGCCGGTTTGGAGGCTTTTGAGAGTAACGGAGCGTTTATAAATGTCGGTGAGAGGTGTAATGTTGCGGGTAGTCGTAAATTCTTGCGATTGATTGCCGAGCGTGACTACTCTCAGGCTCTTGCAATAGCCCGTAAGCAGGTGGAAGACGGAGCGATGTTGCTCGATATAAATATGGACGATGCTATGCTCGATTCGGAGAGTCAAATGGTTGAGTTTCTGAATATTATGGCATCAGACCCTGATGTGGCGCGTGTGCCGTGGATGGTCGATTCGTCACGCTTTGAGGTTATTGTTGCAGCACTTAAGGCTATTCAGGGTAAGGCTGTTGTAAACTCCCTGTCACTTAAGGAGGGAGAGGATATTTTTGTCGAGAGGGCAAAGATTGTCAAGAGCTTCGGTGCTGCGTTAGTGGTTATGGCGTTTGATGAGCAGGGTCAGGCAACGACCTTTGAACGCAAAGTAGAGATATGCAGCAGAGCCTACCGACTGCTTACAGAGAGGGTCGGCTTTGAGGGGCGAGATATAATTTTTGACCCTAATATTCTGACGGTTGCTACGGGTATTGAGGAGCATAATCGCTATGCTATTGACTTTATACGGGCAGCGAAGTGGATACGAGAGAATATGCCACAGGTGCATATCAGTGGAGGTGTGAGCAACCTCTCTTTTGCCTTCCGCGGTAATAACTATATCCGTGAGGCTATGCACGCAGTGTTCCTCTATCACGCCTCGGCAGCGGGTATGGATATGGCGATTGTAAACCCTTCAGCATCAGTGATGTATGAAGATATACAGCCTGCTCTCCGTGAGGCTTTGGAGGATGTTGTTCTTGCTCGTCGTACAGATGCAGCTGAGCGATTGACAGAGCTTGCTGCGCAGTTTATGCAGGGAGATAGTGGTTCAGAGAAGGCAGTTGAGCGTGATAAAATATCGCTTGAGGAGCGACTCTGTTCTGCACTTCAGCGTGGCGATGAGAGTTTTCTTGAGCAGGATTTGGAGGAGGCTCTGAGGGTCTATCCGTCGGCTGCTGCAATCATTGAGAAACCTCTTATGAGGGGTATGATGAGGGTCGGAGAGCTCTTTGGAGAGGGTAAGATGTTCTTGCCACAGGTTGTAAAGACGGCGCGAACAATGAAGCGCGCAGTGGCTATTCTGCAACCTCATATCGGCAACCAATCGGTTACGGCGAGTGCCGGCAAATACCTTGTGGCGACGGTTAAGGGCGATGTTCACGATATAGGAAAGAATATAGCCTCTGTAATCTTGCGTTGTAACGGTTTTGAGGTTATAGACTTGGGCGTTATGGTCTCGGCAGAGAGTATTGTCGAGGCGGCAAAGAGATATAGTGTCGATTATATCGGTCTTAGCGGACTTATCACTCCGTCGTTGGAGCAGATGTCTGTAACGGCAAAGATGCTCCGTGAGGCTGGGGTGGATGTACCTCTGTTTATCAGTGGCGCAACAACATCGCCACTCCATACGGCAGTCAAAATTGCACCATACTATAACGGTGCAGTATTCCATATCAAAGATGCCTCTCAAAATCCTGTTTTGGCTCTACAACTTGCTACTACAGAGAGAGATACAATTATCGCACAAAATCGTGAGCAACAGCAGACCCTGCGCGAAGAGTTCCGCACGAAGTCTGCTCCGAAGAGTGAAGTTTTGCCGCGACTTGAACTCGATTGGCAGAGTGAAATTGTTAAGCACGACGGTTTTTTGATAGGTTGGGAGCCGAAGGGTGTGACTCTTTCAAAGGTGCGCAAATATATCAATTGGCGTACTTTCCACCACTTCTGGCGTACCTCGCCATATACCAAAGAGGGTAGGGCTTTGAGGGCAGAGGCAGAGCGTATTTTGAACCGCTTTAATGGTCAGATGCTCCGCGGACGAGTAATCACGGTCGAAGCCTACTCTGAGGGCGATACTATTGTTGTAAATGGAGTTGGTCTGAGTATTACTATACCTACACCGCGTCAGAAGAGTGTAGGGACAGATGGTGTGGCACTATCTCTTGCAGATTTCGTCGCACCAAAGGGTTATGATGACCAAATTTGCCTTTTTGCTGCTACCGTGCCTAAACGCCTTGTGACTGCTATTGAGCAATTTAAGGCTGTTGGAGATGACTATAATGCACTTCTCTATCAGAGCCTTGCCGATAGGGTTGTCGAGGCTACGAGCGAATATATGCACCGACAGATGAGGTATCATTGGCTGCATATTTGGGATGAAAATCCTCAGGAGGCTGTGGCAGCCGAGGAGCGACTGACCATTCCGCAACTCTTTGCGGCAAAGTATCGAGGCATACGCCCCGCGGTGGGTTACTCCTGCCTGCCGGAGCAGAGAATAATCTTCGATATTGACCGATTGTTGCACCTTTCAGAGGTTGGTATATCTCTTACAGAGTCGGGTGCTATGTACCCTCAGTCGTCAGTTTGCGGACTCTATATAGGCTCTAAATCGGCAAAATATTTCATAATTGCATAATATTGCAGTCTTAAAAATAGGGGAGAGAGTGTTTCTCTCCCTTTTTTCGCCCTCTGATGTAACTTTTCTCGCCATTTCCTTTGAATATTAATGAAAAGTGAGTAAATTTGCTCGTCTTTTTCAGATAGTTAGGTAAATAGAATAAAATTCATATAAAATGAATAATAATTCAATAAAGGTACTCTTTGCAGAAGAACAGCATACGGTCTATGCCGAGCAGATTTGTCAGCTGATTTATGAGTCGGCTTTGCAGAGAGGTACAGGTATTGCGCGCCGCTCGCCTGAGTATGTATCTGCCAAGATAAAGGGTGGCAAGGCAGTAGTTGCGCTTGATGGAGATAAGTTGGTGGGTTTCAGTTATATAGAGTGCTGGGGTCACGGAGATTATGTCGCCACTTCGGGTCTTATTGTAGATCCGCAGTATCGCCACGCAGGTCTTGCAGCGCAGATTAAGGCTCGTACTTTTGAGCTTGCTCGTGTGCGTTTCCCGTATGCCAAGATATTCAGTATCACCACATCGCTTCCGGTTATGAAGCTCAATACCCGATTGGGTTATAAGCCTGTGACATTCTCGGAACTTACAGATGACGAGGAGTTTTGGAAAGGTTGTGAGGGGTGTTGCAACTACGATATTTTGCAGCGCAATGATCGTCGAATGTGCCTCTGTACAGGTATGTTGTATGACCCAAAGACACCACTGCCCGGAAATTCAAACCTTCAGCCATATTGGATGGTGCTGAAGAATAAGGTAAAGAAGATTTTTCACTTGAAATAATTAAAGATTAAATATTATGGAGAAGAAGAGAGTTGTACTTGCATTTAGCGGAGGTCTTGATACCTCATTTTGCGTGAAGTATCTCAGCGAGGAGTTGGGTTACGAGGTCTATACAGCCATTGCTAATACAGGTGGCTTTTCGGATGAAGAGCTTAAGTCGATAGAGGAGCGTGCATACGCGTTGGGTGCTGCACAGCACGCCACACTCGATATTACAGAGGAGTACTATCAGAAGAGTATCAAGTATATGGTCTATGGAAATATCTTGAGAAATGGAACATATCCTATTTCGGTCTCTTCAGAGCGTACTTTTCAGGCTATTGCCATTATTGAGTATGCAAAGAGCGTTGGCGCACACTGCGTGGCTCACGGCTCAACAGGTGCGGGAAATGATCAGGTGCGTTTTGACCTTACATTCCAGATTTTGGCTCCAAATATTGAGATTATCACCCCTACGCGCGATATGACCCTTACCCGCGAGTATGAGATAAACTACCTTAAGGAGCACGGCTATCAGGCAGACTTCGTAAAGATGGAGTACTCTATCAATAAGGGTCTGTGGGGTACAAGTATCGGCGGCAAGGAGACCCTCCGCTCAGAGCAGACACTGCCTGAGAGCGCATATCCGAGTCAGGTTACAGCCGAGGGCGAGCAGAGCCTGAAGCTGACATTTGCAAAGGGCGAGCTGTCAGCGGTAAATGGTGTCGAGTATAGCGATAAGGTGGCTGCAATTCGTGCAGTGGAGGCTATCGGCTCGGCTTACGGCATCGGTCGTGATATGCATATTGGCGATACAATTATCGGTATTAAGGGTCGTGTAGGCTTTGAGGCTGCGGCACCTATGCTGATTATTGCGGCTCATAAGATGCTTGAGAAGCATACGCTGACAAAGTGGCAGCAGTATTGGAAAGACCAGATTGGCACTTGGTACGGTATGTTCTTGCACGAGGCTCAGTATCTTGACCCTGTGATGCGCGATATGGAGGCGTTCCTTGAGAGTACACAGGCAAATGTCGATGGTACGGTAGAGATTACTCTGCGCCCATATAGCTATACTCTTGTCGGTGTTAGCTCACAGTTCGATTTGATGAAGACCGACTTTGGCGAGTATGGCGAGGTTAATAAGGCTTGGAGCGCAGACGATGTCAAGGGCTTTACCAAGATTATGGCAAACTCAATGAAGATATATTACAATAAGAAGAAGGCTAATGATTAAAGTCGGTATTATAGGTGGTGCAGGCTATACCGCGGGCGAGTTGATAAGATTGCTTATCAATCATCCTGAGGTAGAGGTTGTATTTATCCACTCCACAAGCAATGCCGGTAATGCAGTAAGCGATGTCCACGGCGGTCTTATTGGCGAGAGCGAGTTACGATTTACAGATAGTTATGACCTTAATGCAGTAGATCTTCTCTTTCTCTGCTCGGCACACGGTCAGAGCCGAAAGTTTTGGGAGGAGAATGTTGCACCGGCTACTTTGAAGATTATCGACCTTGCGCAGGACTTCAGAGATGAGAGTTGTGGCTATGTGTATGGTCTGCCGGAGGTAAATAGGGGGCGAATAGCCACTACATCGCGCCTTGCCAATCCGGGATGCTTTGCAACTGCTATACAGCTTGCTCTGTTGCCACTTGCATCTGCCGGTCTGCTGACAAGTCAGGTGCATATTACAGCCATTACAGGCTCTACGGGTGCAGGTGTAAAGCCCGGGGCGACAACTCATTTCAGTTGGCGAAGTGATAATATATCGGTCTATAAAGCCTTTGAGCATCAACATCTTATAGAGATTAACCGCACTATTAAGGGCTTGCAGCCATCGTTTGAGAGTGCGATTAACTTTGTGCCGATGCGAGGTGACTTTGCTCGCGGAATATTCGCCTCGGTATATACCGATTGTGACCTTACTGCCGAGCAGGCGGTGGCTCTGTATAACGACTTTTATGCAGATGCAGCATTTACATTTGCTGTCGATAGAGATATAGACCTTAAGCAGGTTGTAAATACCAATAAGGCACTTATAAGGGTGGCTAAGTATGGCGATAAACTCCATATTGTATCGGTGATAGATAATCTGCTCAAGGGTGCATCGGGACAGGCGGTGCAGAATATGAATATTATGTTCGGCTTTGATGAGAAGCTGGGCTTGAACCTTAAGCCAAGTGCGTTCTAATGAAGATGTTTGATGTATATCCTCTCTACGATATTGAGCCTACGAGGGGATGCGGAAATTATGTATATGATAAGGATGGGGTGGAGTATCTTGACCTCTATGGCGGTCACGCTGTGATTAGTATCGGTCACGCACATCCTCACTATGTTGAGGCTATTCAGAGTCAGGTGGCTCGCTTGGGCTTCTACTCAAACTCTGTGCAGAATAGCCTTCAAACCTGCCTTGCAGAGAAGTTGGGTCGCGTGAGTGGATATGCGGACTACTCGCTCTTTCTCTGTAATTCGGGTGCAGAGGCGAATGAAAATGCTATAAAGCTCGCCTCGTTCTATACAGGTAAGCATAAATTGCTCGCCTTTAAGGCTGCTTTTCACGGCAGAACATCGGGTGCTGTTGCGGCAACTGATAATCCGAAGATTGTCGCTCCGTTTAACCGTACTGAGAATGTAGAGTTTGTGGCATTTGGAGATATTCAGGCTGTGGAGGCAAAACTCTCTACGGGCGAGTTCTGCGCAGTGATTATTGAGGGTATTCAGGGCGTGGCAGGTATATACTGCCCGACTGACGAGTTTTTTGTGGCTCTGCGCGAGATGGCAACAAAGTATGGAGTGGTGCTTATTGCAGATGAGATACAGTCCGGATATGGAAGAAGTGGTGACTTCTTTGCCCACCAGCACGCCGGAATAAAAGCCGATATTATAACTGTTGCAAAGGGTATTGCAAACGGCTTTCCTATGGGCGGAGTGCTGATTGCTCCACATATTGAGCCGAAGTATGGAATGTTGGGAACAACATTTGGCGGTAACCACCTTGCCTGTGCAGCGGCTATTGCGGTGCTTGATGTTATTGAGAGTGAGAGGCTTGTTGAGAATGCCCGCGAGGTTGGAGAGTACCTTATTGCGGAGCTGAAAAAGATAGAGGGCATAAAGGATGTTCGCGGTCGTGGATTGATGATAGGTATCGAGATTGACGGCTCGGCATCGGATATGCGCAAACGCTTACTCTTTGAGCGTCATATATTTACAGGTGGCGCAGGAGTCTCGACCGTAAGACTTCTTCCGGCATTGACGCTAAAGCGAGAGCAGGCTGATATATTCCTTACCAACTTTAGAGAATTAATAGAGAAGAGATGACCTATACACCATCGTTAAAACCCAATACCCGAATAGATGTTGCCGATATTCTGCGAGGTATAGCCATTGGCGGCATTGTGCTGATACACTTTATCGAGCAACTCAACTTCTATATCTTTCCGGAGCCGTCAAGTGAGTTGATGGCTAAGGTTAATGGGTGCGTATGGGATAGTACATTTTTCCTGCTTGCGGGTAAGATGTACGCTATATTTTCGATGTTGTTTGGTCTGAGCCTATTTATTCAGCACGATAATCAGGCACAGCTGGGTGTCGATTTTCGCCCTCGCTTTGTATGGAGGATGGTGCTGTTGATGCTCTTCGGACTATTTGATTTGCTCTTCTATAATGGCGATATACTCACTCTATATGCTGTCTGCGGAGTGCTTGTGCTGCCTTTTGTTCGTGCAAGTAACAGGGTGCTTGTCGGAGCTACAATACTCTTTGCTCTGCAACCGATAGAGATTGCCTATATTGTTATGGGGCTTTTTGATGCCTCGACAACCTCGCTCGATTTGGGGTCAAGTGAGCTGTTCAAGGCTATACTTCCGGCACAGGCAGAGGGCTCGTGGCTTGATGTGGCTCAAAAGGGTATAGAGAAGGGTTTTCTTGTGAACTATACTTGGGCTATCGAGCACGGCAGAGCAACTCAGACTATATTTCTCTTTTTGCTCGGAATATTTATTGGTCGCAAACGACTCTTTTATGATGAGGGTAATAACATCACTATCTGGAAGCGTATTCTTGTAGTGTCGTTGTGCGCTTTTGCGGTGCTGTTTCCGCTCTATAAAATTGTGCCGGATATGGTAGATGTTGCATCTATTAAACAGAGTTTGAGCGTTATGCTCAATATGTGGAAAAATCTTGCGATGATGTTTGTCTATGTCTCCGGCGTGGTACTTCTCTACTATCGCACCTCGGCACGCAATATACTTATCAAGATAGCTCCTTATGGAAAGATGAGCCTGACAAACTATCTTACGCAGTCTATTGTGGGTGGCTTTGTCTTCTATAATTGGGGTCTTGGAATGTACCGTTATTCGGGTCACGCATCGAGCCTGCTGCTTGGAGTGCTATGTGTAGCTTTGCAGTATATCTTCTGCCGTTGGTGGCTTTCACGACACTCTCACGGACCTTTTGAGGCTCTGTGGCGCAAACTTACTTGGATTGGAAAATAAGAGATACGACTATGAAAAAGTTTACAAATGTAGCAGATATTGGCAATCTGAAAGATGCAGTTGCCGAGGCTTTGGAGATAAAGAAGAACAAGTTTGCATATACCGAACTTGGACGAAATAAGACCCTGCTGATGATATTCTTCAACTCATCACTTCGTACCCGACTATCGACGCAGAAGGCGGCGATGAACTTGGGTATGAATGTTATGGTGCTTGATGTAAATCAGGGTGCTTGGAAACTCGAAACTGAGCGCGGCGTGGTTATGGATGGCGACAAAGCAGAGCATCTGCTTGAGGCGATACCTGTAATGGGCAGTTACTGCGATATTATCGGTGTTCGCTCATTTGCGGGGTTGAAAAATAAGCGAGAGGATTACGAGGAGATGGTTATCGAGCAGTTTATCCGCTACTCCGGTCGCCCTGTATTCTCTATGGAGGCAGCTACGGGTCATCCGCTTCAGAGTTTTGCCGACCTGATTACAATCGAGGAGCATAAGACAGTTGCCCGCCCGAAGGTTGTCCTTACTTGGGCTCCACATCCGAAGGCTCTGCCGCAGGCAGTACCAAACTCATTTGCCGAGTGGATGAATGCGGCAGATTATGAGCTTGTTGTGACCCATCCAAAGGGTTATGAGCTTGACCCGCGCTTTGTACGCCCTGAGCAGATTGAGTATGACCAGCGCAAGGCTTTTGAGGGTGCAGATTTTATCTATGCGAAGAATTGGTCGGCTTTTGCTGATGAGAATTATGGTGCAGTGCTATCTACAGACCGTGATTGGACGGTAGATAGTGCAAAGATGGCTCTGACAAATAATGCCTACTTTATGCACTGCCTGCCTGTGCGTCGTAATATGATTGTGACAGATGAGGTTATCGAGTCTGAGCGCAGCCTTGTAATTCCGGAGGCGGCAAATCGCGAGATTTCGGCACAAGTGGTAATTAAACGACTTTTGGAGAGCTTGTAATGATAAAGGTTGTAAAGATAGGCGGCAATGTTATCGACAGTGAGGAGGCTCTGAGCAGTTTTGTCTCAGATTTTGCGTCGATAGAGGGTCCGAAGGTGCTTGTACACGGAGGCGGAAAACTCGCTACGCGCCTTGCAGAGAGGTTGGATATTCCGACGACGATGATAGATGGTCGCAGGGTGACAGATAGCGATACGCTCGATGTAGTTACGATGGTCTATGCAGGTCTTGTAAATAAGCGTATTGTAGCGATGCTGCAATCGTTGGGCTGTAATGCCATAGGTCTTTCGGGTGCAGATGGCGGAGCTGTTAGGGCTACGCGCAGGGCTGCTAACCCGATAGATTTCGGCTTTGTGGGCGATATTTCAGTCGAGGGTGTAGATGCTGCATTTATCAGAAACCTTATAGAGCAGGGTATAGTCCCTGTATTCTGCTCGATTATGCACGACGGTAAGGGGCAACTGCTCAATTGTAATGCCGACTCTGTAGCTTCGGCTGTGGCGGTTGGTTTGGCTACGGAGTGCGATACGGAGTTGCTCTTCTGCTTTGAGAAGCGGGGTGTGATGCGAGATGTTGATGACGACACGAGCGTAATTGCAAATATCAATCGTGAGGGATATAAGACTCTGCTTGCAGAGGGTGTTGTAAATAAGGGGATGATTCCTAAGATTGACGGGGCATTTCGTGCTTTGGAGTGCGGAGTTAAGGTTGTAACGATAAAGCACTCGGCAGAGCTTGCAGATAGTAGTGCAGGTACAAAGATAGAGTTGTAGTATGGGTAGAGTGGGTGTTGATAGTTGTGTAGAGTTGCTGTTGAAGCTTGTTGCTACGCCATCGGTGTCGGGCAATGAGGGTGGCACGGCAGATATTATTGAGGGCTTTCTTACGGGTCAAGGTGTAGAGTGCTCTCGTTGCTATAATAATGTCTGGGCAGTGAGCCGAGGCTTTGACAGTAGCAAGCCTACACTGATGCTCAACTCACACCACGATACTGTAAAGCCTGCGGGTGGATACACTTTTGACCCCTATGCCGGCAAGGTAGAGGATGGACGCATTTTGGGCTTGGGTAGTAACGATGCCGGCGCATCTGTGGTCTGCCTTATAGCTCTGTTTGTCGAGTATTATGATACAACTTCTCTCCCATTTAACCTTCTGCTTGCCATTACAGCCGAGGAGGAGACTATGGGCGAGAGGGGTATGCGTGCAATGCTTGCACTACTTGATAGCCGCTCGATAAAGATAGATATGGCAATCGTGGGCGAACCTACGGCTATGCAGGCGGCAGTGGGCGAGAGAGGTCTTGTCGTGCTTGACGGTGTGGCTACGGGCAAGAGTGGTCACGCAGCACGCAACGAGGGCGATAATGCGCTCTATAAGGCTGTTGAGGATATAGAGTTGCTAAGAAATTACAGTTTTGATAGGGTAAGCTCGGTGCTGGGCGATATAAAAATATCTGTCACACAGATTGCGGCAGGAACACAGCATAATATTGTTCCGGATAGTTGCCGATTTGTTGTCGATGTGCGTACAACAGATGCCTATACAAACGAGCAGACTGTAGAGATGCTTCAGGCGGCTGTAAAACACTCGACACTCACTCCTCGCTCGACGCGTGTGCGTGCATCGGCTATTGCAGAGCACCATCCACTTGTAAAGGCGGCAGTTGCGGCAGGTAGAGAGTGCTTTATCTCGCCTACAACATCAGACCGCGCACTTATGTCGGCTTTTCCGGCACTCAAGATAGGTGTTGGCGAGAGTTGTCGCTCTCATACGGCAGATGAATTTGTAAAAATATCGGAGATAGAGCAGGGAATCTCTATCTATTGTTCTATACTGAAAGGACTTGCAAATGAAATTATGGAATAAGGGCTTTGAGCCTGATAAACTTATCGAGGATTTTACTGTCGGAGCAGACAGAGAGCTTGACTTGCGCTTGGCGCGTTATGATGTCGAGGGCTCAATGGCTCATATCAGAATGTTGGAGAGTATAGGGCTTATTGAGAGTAGTGAGTTACCACTGCTCTTGGCGGCTTTAGAGCGTATTGCAGCCACTATTGAGCGCGGTGAGTTTACTATCGAGGAGGGCGTTGAGGATGTCCACTCACAGGTCGAGCTGATGCTTACACGCGAGTTGGGTGATATGGGAAAGAAGATTCACTCAGGTCGTTCCCGAAATGATCAGGTGCTTGTGGATTTGAAGCTCTTTATGCGCGATGAGCTGCGCAGCCTCTCGGAGCATATCGTTACGCTGTTTAATCGCTTGCAGTCACTGAGCGATAAGCATAAAGATACCCTTATGCCGGGCTATACACACCTTCAGGTGGCTATGCCGTCATCGTTTGGTTTGTGGTTTGGTGCATACGCAGAGTCTTTGGTCGATGATATGGAGATGGTCGCTGCGGCGTATAATATTGCCAATCAAAACCCTCTCGGCTCGGCTGCGGGCTATGGCTCCTCTTTCCCACTCGATAGAGAGATGACAACATCGTTGCTGGGCTTTGCTACGCTGAACTATAATGTTGTTGCAGCGCAGATGAGCCGAGGAAAGACCGAGCGAGCAGCTGCATACGCTATCGCTTCGGTGGCATCGACTTTGGGTAAATTTGCGATGGATGTATGTCTGTTTATGTGTCAGAATTTCGGGTTTATATCCTTCCCTGACAACCTTACAACAGGCTCAAGCATTATGCCGCACAAGAAGAATCCGGATGTATTTGAGATTATGAGGGGCAAGTGCAACCGCCTTCAGGCTGTACCGAATGAGATTTCGCTGCTGACAACAAATCTGCCGCTTGGCTATCATCGTGATTTGCAGCTGCTTAAAGATATTATATTCCCTGCAACCACGACCCTCTGTCAGTGTCTTGATATGTGTGATTTTATGTTGCAGCATATCATTATAAAGGAGAATATTGTTCAGGGCGAGCAGTATAACTACCTCTTTACCGTTGAGGATGTTAATAGATTGACCCTTGCCGGAGTGCCGTTCCGCGAGGCTTATAAAGAGGTCGGTATGGCTGTGCAGCGTGGCGAATATACTCCTACCCGCGAGGTAAATCATACCCATATCGGAAGTATAGGCAATCTGTGCAATGATAAAATTGCAGAAAAGATGAATAAAGTTGTTAAGAAGTTTGGATTCTGAAAAAAAAATAACTAATTTTGTAGTATAAACGGTTAGGTTATGCAAGGCTCACGATTTTTTGGTTACTTTTATTATTACTTCTTTACCCAGATGGATTAAGGAGCGGTAACCCGTGTGCAGATATATATGTATAGAGCCGTTCCTTTGGGGAGCGGCTTTTTATTTGAATAGACAAGATTTATGAAAAAAGTTGCTATACAGGGATATGCAGGGTCGTTTCACCATATTGCAGCGCAGCAGTATGAGGGTTGTGCGGTAGAGATTCTTCCGTGCGACACTTTTCGCGCTGTGGCTCGTGCAGTAGAGAGTAGAGAGGTTGATTATGGTGTGATGGCTATCGAAAACTCTATTGCAGGCTCGATACTTCCGAATTATAACATTTTGCAGCGATGTAATATCCATATTTCGGGTGAGATATATCTTCAAATACGCCAAAACCTTATGGTTAATCGTGGTGTGAAGTTGGAGGATATCAGAGAGGTTGAGTCGCATCAGATGGCACTGCTCCAGTGCGCCGAGTACCTTGATGCCCACCCGTGGCGACTTGTCGAGAGTGCCGATACGGCATTGAGTGCATCACTTCTGCAAAAGAGCGGCTCTCGCACTACGGCGGCTGTCGCGGGAGCATTGGCGGCAGAACTGTTTGACCTCGATATTGTGGCAAAAGATATACATACAAATCGAAATAACTACACCCGCTTCCTTATCTTGGAGTATTGCGATAGGACTGTTTTTGCGCCGGAGGCAGAGAGTAGTGAGGGTAATAAGGCTTCGCTATACTTCAAAATCCCCGACACTTCAGGCTCGCTGTATGATGTTTTGGGCTCATTCGAGGGGTTGGGTATCAATATGACAAAGTTGCAGTCATACCCTATTGCCGACCAGCCGTTCCACTATATGTTCCATACAGATATGGAGTTTGAGAATATCGCAGCCCTTCGTGATGCGGTACAGAATATGAGAGCAAAGGGCGTTGAGGTGCATATCTACGGAGTGTATAACAAGAATACGGATTTTGAGCTATGAGCAGTAAGTTCCAACCAATACTTTCACAGCGTCTTGATGGCGTAGGCGAATACTATTTCTCTCGTAAGTTGCGCGAGATAGACTCTCTCCGTGCAGCCGGCAAGAGTATCATCTCTTTGGGTATAGGCAGCCCCGATATGCCGCCACATCCTACCGTTACGGCTCGCTTGGCAGCAGAGAGCGCAAAGAGTACAGCTCACGGATACCAATCTTATAAGGGCGCAGCAGAGCTTCGTGAGGCTTTTGCAGGTTGGTATAGCAGAAAGTTCGGTGTGGAGCTTGACCCGTCAAGTGAGATTATGCCGCTCATAGGCTCAAAAGAGGGTATTATGCATATCTCGATGACATACCTCAATAGTGGCGATAGAGTCCTTGTACCAAATCCCGGGTACCCGACATATACATCGGCAGTGACCCTTGCCGGAGGTGTGGCAACTCCATATAGCCTTACGGCAGAGAGTGGTTGGATGCCTGACTTTGAGAGTATTGATACTTCGGGTGTGAAGATGATGATTATAAACTATCCGCATATGCCTACCGGTGCAGTGGCAACTTTGGAGCAGTTAGAGCGCATAGTTTCATTCTGCCGTAAGCACTCTATACTGCTGCTCAATGACAACCCTTACGGCTTTATTCGTAATGCAGAGCCGGTAAGTCTGCTTCAGGTTGAGGGGGCAAAGGAGGTGGCTATGGAGCTCAATTCGCTCAGCAAGAGCCATAATATGGCGGGCTGGCGTATAGGTATGCTTGCCGCATCAAAAGAGCGTATAGATGAGATACTGAGATTTAAGAGCAATATGGACTCGGGAATGTTCCTGCCACTTCAACTTGCCGCTGCGACTGCTTTGAGTTTGGGTGATGAGTGGTATGAGGAGCAGAACAGAGAGTACTACGCTCGTGAGCAGATAGGCAAGGCTATATTCGATGCTTTGGGTATTGAATATGCCGCAAATCAAGCGGGACTGTTCCTTTGGGGCAGACTGCCTGAGGGGGAGAATTGCTACGATTTTTGCGATAAACTGCTCTATGAAAAGGGTGTGTTCCTCACCCCGGGCGGTATATTCGGCAGTGAGGGTGACAGATATATGCGTTTGAGCCTTTGCGCTCCGCAGAGTCTGCTTGTTCAGGTACTTAATAAAGTGAAGATATGAGAGTTGCAGTTATAGGTTTGGGTCTTATTGGTGGCTCGTTTGCTTTGGCTCTCAAGGCAAAAGGCATAGCTACTACGGTTGTGGGTGTTGAGGCAAATCCTCAGCACGCGGCTATGGCTATAGAGTTGGGTATTGTCGATAGCGTGATGCCACTACAAGAGGCTGTTGCAGAGGCAGAGTTGATTGCAATAGCTGTTCCGGTGGATGTTATACCACAGGTGGCAATAAAGGTGCTCAATAGAGTTACAGAGAGTCAGATTGTTATAGATATGGGCTCGACAAAGGAGGAGCTGTGCGAGATGATTAGTCTGCATCCTATGCGCCATCGCTTTGTGGCTACGCACCCTATGTGGGGTACAGAGTTCAGTGGTCCACAGGCG
The DNA here is from genome assembly GCA_017474235.1 of Alistipes sp. Classification (GTDB taxonomy): domain Bacteria; phylum Bacteroidota; class Bacteroidia; order Bacteroidales; family Rikenellaceae; genus Alistipes. The sequence goes on from JAFVIB010000015.1 coordinate 16,727, forward strand.
GCTACGGCAGACTCTTTTGCAGGGAGAAATGTCGTTATTTGCGAGAAGAGTCGCTCGGCAGTAGAGGCTGTTGAGAGGGTAGAGGCTCTTTACCGCGCTTTGGGTATGGATATCCTTGAGATGGAGGCTGAGCAGCACGACCTTCACGCTGCCTATGTGAGCCATATATCGCACATCACCTCTTTTATACTCTCTACAACCGTGCTTGAGAAGGAACGCGAGGAGGAGGCTATATTTAACCTCGCCGGTGGAGGTTTTGATAGTACTGTCCGCCTTGCAAAGAGTAATGCAGATACTTGGATTCCGATTTTTACACAAAATAAGTATAATATTCTCGATGTGCTGCGTGAATATATCCACCAACTTAACCTCTTCCGCAAGGCGTTGGAGAGGGATGATACGGTGGCACTGCGAGAGATTATCACTCGTGCAAACGATATTAGAAAAGTCTTACAAGAATAATATATTGAGATATGCTTGATATTAAGTCAAAGAAACCGTTGATTATTGCAGGTCCTTGCTCTGCCGAGACCGTAGAGCAGACCCTTGAGACTGCAAAAGCCCTTGCTGCATCAGGTAAGGTTGATATATTCCGTGCAGGTGTCTGGAAACCTCGTACAAAACCCGGAGGCTTCGAGGGTGTGGGTATTCCTGCGCTACCGTGGCTTGTTGAGGTGAAAAAGAGTACCGGTCTGCCTGTGGCTATCGAGGTGGCAAATGCCAAACATGTCGAGAGCGCGCTGGCTTTCGGTATAGATATGTTTTGGATTGGTGCGCGCACGACCTCAAATCCGTTTAGTGTTCAAGAGATTGCCGAGTCGCTGCGAGGAACAGATATTCCGGTGCTTGTTAAAAATCCGATGAATGCCGATGTGGAGCTGTGGAATGGCGCAGTTGAACGCCTTGCAAAGTGCGGCATTAAGCAGTTGGGTCTTATACATCGCGGATTTTCGGGCTATGGGTCAAGTCAGTATCGTAATACTCCGATGTGGCACTTGGCTATCGAGATTCAGAAACGCCTTCCGGAGCTACCTATCTTCTGCGATCCGTCACATATCTGCGGTAATCGCGAACTCCTCCTTGATGTCTCCCAGCAGGCTGCAGACCTTAACTTTGACGGTATTATGGTTGAGAGCCATATCTCTCCGCAGAGTGCTTGGTCAGATGCAAAGCAACAGGTCACTCCGGCAGACCTTGTGGCGATGCTTGATACTATTATTTGGCGTGCCGAGGGGTCAGATTCGGTGGCTTATCAGACCTCGCTCGATGAGCTGCGTGGTGTTATCGACCGCCTTGATGATGAGATTCTTAACCTTATCTCAAAGCGTATGGAGGCAGCCGAGGGTATCGGTCGTATAAAGCGCGAGAATAATGTTATGATTCTCCAATCATCTCGTTGGAATCAGGTTGTCGAGCGCGTTCTTGCCCGCTCGGAGGAGCTGGGTCTGAGTCGTGATTTTCTAAATATTATCCTTGAGGCAATCCATATCGAGAGTATCAACAAGCAAAATCGCGTGATGCAGAAGTAGAACACTCAATATACAGGTAGTGCGCTCAGACTCTTGTCCAGCGCACTATTTTTTGTTGTTATCTTCTCAGAGAGACCTCCTTCCAACCCCCTTCAATAATAGTTGGAGGTGGAGTCAGCTCATATTGTCTAAGCACCATACAATGCTCTTGTGACGCCTGTTCTGCCGATGTCTTGCGATTAATGGCATCCCACGATACAAATGTCTCGTAGTTGTAGGTCCAATTTTCGCCATAAGCGAGTTTGTGAATACGATAATATATAGCCTCTCGACTCGGAGCATTAAATCCATCTCTATTATAGCGCATTATGGAGTTTTCTGTTGGTCGCCAAACGCCTGTCCAATATGTCGATCCGCCCTCAAAAGCACCTAAACCTTCGTACTGATAACGGCTGTCTGAGATGAACTTTGCCCAGTGGACTTTAGTAATATCCGGTGTAAAATCGACATTTTTCCACCAACCATAATTACTATATTGATTCTTTTTTGTCACTTGTTCATCAGCCGGAATATCTCCATTTGCTCTGTATGCATACTCGTCAGCAAGCTTAGCAAATCCATGACCACACGCTTCATGGTGTATAAGTTCTGCAAATGTCTCTGTTGTGGGGTCTGTTGAGACATAGGATATAGCTACGCCACTGCCATAGTCGTTTTGCCCTCTGCTATACCAATAACAATGCCCTGCAAAATGGTCGGAATTTAATATTACAATAATATTGGTTTGATCTATGCGTGGCTTACCTACCACCTTTTGAGCATAGGCTATTGCAAGGTCATTATCTCCATATATGCGAGTTCCTTCTCCGAAACGACAACTTATTGTAGTAACACCGATTCCGCAACCCTCATTTGGTGAGACAACATTGACATAGTAGACATTGAATAGATTTTTGAAGCTCTTGTAAGGCTCTACAAGGAATATCTTCTCATAAGCACTTCTCATAATTTGCTCGTAAGAACCGTTTGCAATTTGTCGATCCGAGAAACCATCGCCCATGATTACTATATCAATACCTTTACCGCTTGTAGCCTCTGCTAAAAGGGTACTTTTACCATCATATGAATAATCGGTCGAGGTATAGAATGGTAGATCTGTGTAGTTGAAAGAGTAGATATAGTTGTAGTATCTTGCCCAATCTGACTCGTTACGATATTTGTCTAAGGCAAAATTAGGAACAGAGATTCTGAAACCTGTTTCTAATTGTGGGAATATATTTCCACTCAATTTTGGAGGCTCTAAAGCTCTGCAATAGATAAAGCTCAACTCATCACACTCTTTAAATGGATTCTTGTCTATATAACTGACATAAAAACCGATAGTTACGCTCTTTAGATTACTACAACCGCTAAAGGCATAAGAGCCAATAGTGGTCAGATAATCATTTGTTGTTACCGATGTTAAGCTACTACAACCACTGAATGCATAGCTGCCGATTGAAGATGCAGTGAGTGGAACTGTATATGTTTCCAACCCGCATCCAAGAGCAAAAGAGTGTAGAACTCCATCTATAATAAGACATCTCTTGTCTTCAGATGCGAACTTGCCATTAAACTCTTTTATACCGCTACAATGATAAAATGCGCTATCGCCTATTGAGGTCACGCTATCAGGAATAGAGATGCTTTTAATTTTGTTACAGTTAGAGAATGCAGACTCTCCGATATAGGTGACACTGTTGCCTATATCTATCTTGGTAAGGTTTGTAGAGCCACTAAAAGCCTCATTTCCGATAGATACTACATCGTCGGGTATTCTATATTCTGTTATCCCTGCCGGTGCAAATGAACAGAGAGTGCCATTTGCAATAAGGCAACGCCCATCTTCGGAGGAAAATTTACCTCTGAATTCTGCAAGATTGCTACAATTATAGAAAGGATTGATACCGATAGATGTGATGCCGGTAGGGAGAGTTATGCTTGTAATATTATGACAATCTGCAAATGCAAAATCTCCAATAGATGTCAAATCTCTGTCAAAAGTGATTACAAAACTATGAGCCAAATTATCCCACTTGTGAGATTGAATATTGGCTGCAAATAGACCATAGTCGTTATAAAATTCGAGCTGTTTATTGTCGTTAGTGGTGTAGCGTATCTGATTATTTGGAATAGCTTGCACTATCTTAAAGCACCTCTTTATTACTCGCTTACTGTTGTGGATAAAGATTATCAATTCACTATTATCGGAAATAGTGTTGCTTGCCCTAATCTCTATTGCACCACCCTTATCTACAGCCTTGATGCCTTGAGAGATAACTATATCGACCGATATATCTCTGTAATAACTATCTATCTGATAGCCAAGCGTGTAAACGGAGTTTGGAGCAATTGCGATAGACTCTGTGTCAATGTCAAAACTAATCCCAATGGCAGCGGCTAAAGGTATAGAGATAGTGCTTCCGTTGAAAAATTCAAAATCGACCTGTTCACTGCCTACCGTAACACTTTTTACAATGTCAGTAAGTGTCCCAACTGGATTATGCCCGTTATTGTATAGCTCTGCAATACGGATAGTATGTCCGCTTGTAAAGACTATATGATATACATCTCCCATCTTTGCAATATCTGTAATATAGCTACCTGAGTTTGATGCATCCATTACAACTCTTGCAGCCTCTTGAGCATTGATATAATATGAGTTATCATCCTCATACATTTCACAACTTGTAATACAGAGTAGAGCTATAATAGCAAAAAGGAGTCTTTTCATAAAGCAAAATTTCGAAGTTTACTCTACAAAATTAGATAAAGTTTTACAAATAGTCAATACTTGCCAGTATATAATTAAAAATCCACCATGACCGTTCACAGTGGATTTATATTGGTTTTTAATGCGTCTCCTCGGTAAATATTTGGTTGAAGATGCGGCGTAAGGCGGTTTTGTCTGCGGCTATGGCTTGCAGTTCTTTGAGCCGAGCAGCATTATCGGAGTGGGGTATCCACAGCTTTAGGTAGCCATTTGTGCCGTACTTCTCTTCGAGGTGGTCGCAACATCTGTCGAAGTGTTCGTCGGCGGTAAGAGTAGGGTAGTGGCGAAGTCCAAACTGCACCGTGCGGCGGATGACGGTCATCGGCTCGATACATCTGTCCGCCTCGGCAACAATGCACCCATATATCGTTCTGGGAGCACTCTTAGATGATGCACGATGGTCTTCGACTGCCTCGCACATAGTTACGATTTGCGCAGTTGTAAAGTGCTTTGTGATAAAAGGGTCGGCGGCAAGAATTTTGGCTGACGAGAGGTGGTGAAATTCGCGTCCGTCGGCAAGTCCCGTGTCGTGAAATGCTGCAATAGCATAGACCATATCAATATCAATATCGTAGTGTGCGGCAAGTTGCAGACTTTGAGCGATAACCTGATTGGCATGGTCGATATTATGAGCCTTATCAAAAGAGAGGTAGAGCGGAAGGATATTCCGCTCTACATACTCTTGAAGTTCTCTACTGATAGTCATATAGCAGTTCAAAGTCGTCTAACCACATTATTGAGCCTGTACTGCCGACAAAGTAGTCGCCATAGCTTGAACCGGATGCGACGATAATGATATGAGTCGGCGTGCGCTCAAAGTCGCGGTACTTAAGTTCAATGGTAAACTCCTGCCAATCGACACTCTCGTTGTATATCACCTCTCCATAGGCAATAATGCCGGCATTAGAGGAGTTGAAGAATGTAGATTCGTCGCGGGTGTCGATAAGTACCGGAGACTCAGGATTACCGCCATAGACATTGTAGTCCCAATCTCCCAACGCAATATAGATGCTACCCTTGTCAGGCTCGCCTATACCCGGGATTTTGGCGTTTGTACCCGAAGGGTAACAGTCAATGACGCCTCGGTTATACTTTACCCAACCCTTTAACGCTGTTGGGCGATGTGTAAACATTCGACCGAAGGCTACAAGACCGTGAGTACCGACAATGCGGTCGAAGGAGCCGGTGAAGTAGTTTCCTGCGGCAAACTTGCCGATACCCATGACAGACGCTTTCTGCGACCAAAGCTGTGCGCAAGTACCACTCTTGCCCGGAGCAAGATGTTCGGTATCTGGCGATGTAAGGTTAATGCCGGCAATCTTTGATGCAGGGTTTCCTGTACCCCACCAAGCACTCTGCTCATTCATATATGGGTAATATACGCCATCGCTAAAGCTCCACTCCTCAAAGCCTGCATTTGGCAGAGGTGCAGCGTCGGTAGTAGTTACGGTGACAACATTTGAACACTGCTCTGCTCCGTCGGAGATAGCGTATCCGATAATCTCATACTCTGTCTGCTGCTCAAGGTGGCGCAGGGCAAGCTCGATAGTTCCACCCTGCGAAGTGAACCAACTCTGCTCTGCCTCAAGCCACTCTTCGCTGCCACTTTTGCGATAGCGAACACCTGTCTGCGCACCGTCAAGGCCTATAGCCTTAAGCCATACAACATTTGCACCCGCAACAACGCGGTTAAACTCGATTTGCACCTCCTTTGGCTCAACTATAAGTCGCCAAATATCACGACGACCAAAGGCTGTGACAATAGCCGTCTGCATATGGTTGGCATTGTCAAAATTGCGCAGTGCCGAGGCATCAGGATAGTCATACTCAGGCTTTGGACCAAAGCGTAGAGAGGTTACTGTAACCGTGTCAAGACCGAAGTCTGAACGACGATATACAGTTGCCTTATGTCTGTCCAAATCCCAAATAGTCTCGCCAATCTGACCGGCAACGCTGAACTTGCGCTCGATAGTCTGACTTGCAGTGATTACCCACTCATAGTCCTGATAGAGCGACAGAGTCACACGCTGCGGGTATCGCATATCGAAAGAGCCGACCATCTCGCGAGAGAGGGTAGTGTTTTCGCTACATTCAAAACGGATAATGTTTACATTCTGAATATCTACATTCTCTGCAAGGGTAAAAGATACCGTGCGATTTATGCGGTCGATTGTCGGCTCGCCAACAGCACCCTCAACCTCGATATCGAGAACCTCCAACTCCACAATCGGATATGGAATATCGTTCTCTATACAGGAACTGAGTGCCAGCAGGGCTGATATAATAGTTATAAAACGCTTCATTACTTATCCTTTTTCTTATTCCACAGATGGATATTGACACCGATGTTTATCTGGGCAAGATTTAGTCCGAAGCGGAGCTTTGAGAAGTCACGCTTACCGGTAAAATTACCATCGGCATCCATCTGCTTGATGTGCTTGTACTGCAAACCGCCCATACCGAAAGAGAGGGATGCACATACATTCGGGAAGATATATACAGCAACGCCCGGTGCAAATGAGATGGCTGCATTGTAGCTATGTGCAACATTCGATGTCACACTCTCGCCACTGCTAAAGTCAAATCGAGACTCAGAGAAACCTCCTGACAGCTCCCACTCGGCAAAGAGTCCAAAACGACCCTTGCGGTCAATCGACATATATGAACGATGGTATATCGCAGCAGTATAACCTCGGCTGCTGTAACCAAGACCTCCAAGCGAAAGGCTTATATCGTTTGCCTCGCCAAGGTTTAGCCCTGCATTGCCAAGATTGCCGTTAGTGTACGAATAACCCAAGCGCACACCGATAGCATTGTTGTCGCGATAGAAAAATCCGTAGTGTGGCTTGATTGTAAACATCTGACCGTTGAGATCTATATTGTCTATAATCAGACCAATGTCACTATCTTCACTATCTACCGTGCCGTATGATACGGTAAGACCCATCATCGACTCGCCCTTGAATACAAACTTGTTGCTGTTTATCTGACGGTCAATGCGCGGTGCGCGTGGCACTTTCGCCTTTGGCTCACTCTTTACCGTTGGCTCACTCTTCGCTTTAGCCTCATTTTTTACTTTAGGCTCACTCTTTACCTTCGGCTCGTTTTTCACCTTTGGCAACGCATTAACCTCAACTTTTGCAGCCTTCTGTACCTTCGCAGGCTTCTGCTTAGGCTCTGCCTTTACCTTTTCCACCCTTGGTGCAGGGGCAGTTTTAACCTTTTCTGCCTTTGGCGCAGGAGCGGTCTTGACTTTTTCCGCTTTTGGTGCAGGGGCAGCCTTGACTTTCTCTGCTTTCGGCGCAGGAGTGGTCTTTACTTTCTCAGCCTTCGGCGCAGGAGCGGTCTTGACTTTCTCTGCCTTTGGCGCAGGAGTGGTCTTTACTTTTTCTGCCTTTGGTGCAGGAGTGCTCTTGACTTTTTCTGCTTTCGGTGCAGGAGTGGTCTTGACCTTCTCCACCTTTGGTGCAGGAGCAGCCTTTGCCTTATCGTTAGGATTCTCTACTTTTTTGCTGTTAAGAGCCTTTTTAGCCTCTGCACGCATCTCTTTGGCAGCCTTTTTATCTGCCTTAGTAGTATTGTTTTGCGCATATCCTGTGCATACGGCGCAAATCAAAAGCAATATTGTTAGAAACTTCTTCATTGTACCGATTTTTTATAGATAAAACGCAAATCCCAATCCTATCGAGAGGATATTGACCTTAAAATTCATCATACTTGACGATGTTTCGCCCGTAGTAACCTGATTGTGTACCTGCTTGGTGTGAGAGTAACCCAAACCGAGGATTCCGATATTAAGCTCCAAAGCAATATTATTTGTCATAAAAGCCACGACACCCGGGTTTGCACCCAAAGAGATGTCAAAACCGCGTGAGAATGTTCCTCGGATAGGCGAGCCCTCGGCAAATTTAGACTGCGAGCCGCCCACAGCGAGCTGGAACTCGGCAAACAGACCTATTCGCTTTGTCTGTCCAAGCGGAATATATTGACGCCAAATAAGTGCTCCATTATATGCGTGCTTGAGCATATAGTAGTAATCTACGCTCAAGTTGAGCGCAGCATCCCCCTCGCCCATATTGAGCGAAGCAGAGTCCATTACAAGGTGTGAACGGCTATAAGCTCCACGAGCTCCGATAATAGAGTTCGGGGTTATAGCGTAACCAACCATAGGACTTACCTTAAAAGAGAAACCTTTTGAGTCAATATTATTGATTATCAGAAACTTATAATCAGAGTTCGTATGAGTGGAGTAGGTCACACTTCCCCCAAATACCCACTGTCCTTTAGGGACAATTTCAGTCTTTAGGTTTGATAGACCTCGATTTTTGCGCTGTTCGCTACGGCTGATTGTCTGCCTATTGCCCTTCTCGATAGATAGCGAGTCGATGCTCTGGGCGTTAGCACCCAGGCAGAAGGCAACCATAGCGGATAGAACAGCTAATCTTTTGTATAGATACATTCTACAATTTGTTGTTAAACCGGCTCCCTGCATAGAGAGCCGGATCTATTTTGTTTAGTACACAAACTCTACATCATCAACCATCATCCAGCTGTTTGTAGAGCCGGTGAAGTAGTCGCCATAACCTGAGCAGGTGAATGTCATAACAAGCTGAGTAGGCTTTGTGGTCATACCCTCTTTGTACTCAATATCAAGTTCCATCATTGTCCACTCGGCGTGGCTCTCAGAGCTCTGCCAAGTAGCTGTTGCCAATACACCCTCAGTAGTAAGGGCAGGATTGAAGAGAGTCTCCTCCTTATTTGTGTTTACGGTGTACTTACGATCTGTGAAGCAGCAGTAAACCTTGGCAATGTCTGTACCGGATGTGTGGTTACCCTCATTGATTGTACCCTCATTGTTCTTCATCCAGAAGCGCAACTTCTTAGGGCGTGCAGAGAAATCGAACTCTCTACCAAACTCTACAATACCACCCATACCGTCAATGGAGACAAATCGACCCACAAAGAGGTTACCTGCGGCAAACTTACCGATACCCATCACAGCAGCCTTGATAGAGCCCATATATGCCGAGTAAACACCTGTTGCACCGCTACGAACATCGGTTGACTCTGTGGTCAGCTGCTTGCCTACAAGACCGGCTGTAGCGTGGTTACCTGTATCCCAGAAAGGTGCATTCGGATTAGCAGCAGGGCAACGAGCCTCGTCAGAAGCTGTGCTCCATGACTCAAAGCCTGCCTCCGGAATCTGAGGACCAGCTGCGGTTGTAACTGTGAGTGACTTACCAACCTGTGTACCATTTGCAAAGAGTGCATACTCATAGTTCTTCTCTGCACGGAAGTCGTTTGCAGTGGCTGTGTAAGTGATGTTATCGCTTGTAGTGCTTACAGGGAGATATGTCCACTCGCCGCCACTGACACGGTAACCAACAGTTAGGTTCTCGCTGCTGAAGCTGATAGCCGCGAAGTCTGCAGTAAGCCACCACAAATCGTATGAGCGGACAGGCATAATACCCTCAATATTATATACGCACTCCTGATAGCCGATACCGCCACTTGCATCCTTAACATTGAATGCAACGGTGTGAACACCTCCGGAGAATGACTCGAAGAATGGCTCAGAGATAGCCACAGTGTACTCCTTATCATTAACCTTTGTTACGGCGATACCTGTATAAGTTGCAGATGTATCGAGCAAATCGTATGTAGTAGCACCGTATGCAATGTTCATCACACTGATTCTGTCAAGAGCCTTTACTGTATATGAGCGAGTAACGCCATCATAATTGTAAGGCACATCTGCGCTGAAACCTACACCCTTAACAGTTGGGTCCGGACTGAATGGAATACGATCCGGAGCGCAAATCTCAGGATTTGTATTTACTGATGCCGAGAAGAAGAGGCTACCCGGAGCATCAGGAGAGTACTTAAAATTAAGTGTGTAGAGGTTAAGTGGCTGTGCATCGGCAATAGTACCACTCTTTGTAATCTCCTTATCGCCAGCCTTGCCGTAGAAGTACCAATTGATATCCGATACATTGTCAGGCAAGATAAAGTAACCCTTTGCACTCTGAGTATATTTCAGAGTAGGAACTTCGCCATTTACAGCATCCTCAAGTACAAAGTTGTCGGTTGCACTTAGATAGGTATAGAACTCGTCGAAGTAGCCATCAACAGTAGCGTCATAAGAGACAGCCACAGGAATATTTGCCATATATGCTACAACCTCTACCTCCTCAATCTCACCCGGAGTGATGGTAAAGTCAGCAGTTCCGACATAGTACTTCTCTGTAAAGGTTGCCAACTCACGGTTACCGGTCTTAACCTGTACCATATAGTTGTCCTCAATAAGCCATACATACTGAGGGATATCGCTCTTAGAGGTGTACTTACGCACAAGTTCCTTCTCGCTCTTCTCAGCGTTTGCATAGCGGTATATTTTCAGCTCAAAAGGCAGCTCTGTGCTCCCCTCTGCGCGGGTGAGCTTTGGCAGGTTGAGGTTGAGGGCAAGAACACCCTCTCCCTCTGCCATTTCAAGCATAGGCTCATCTGTCTTGTTACAAGCTGCAGACATTAGCGCGAATGTTGCGCAGATAAAGATATTTATAAACTTTCTCATAACTTAAACAAATGCTAACTATTTAACAGTCTTAATCATAAGTGTCTTTGTGATAGTGTTGCCGTCATTGTCTGTTACGGTCATCACAAAGTCGTGATCTCCGGAACCTGTCATTGAGAGCAGGCTCAGGAAGCTTGTAATAGAGAAATTAACCTCTGCCTTATCCTTAACATCATCACCTGTAGGGAAGCCAAGACCATCGTCGTTGCTTGGGTCGGAATCTTCCTTATTTCCGCTCAATACATACTTAATATTAGATGCATCAAAGGTAGGATCTACTGTAGAGTATGACTTCTCAGGCTCTACAAGGTTGAGAACATCGCACAATAGAACTGTGCCGAGTTGGTCAGGTGTAAGCACATCAGACTTAATCTGTACGATGAGCGACTTGATACCCTTTGAAGCCTTAATCATAATATCTACTGTAAGATCAGGGGTTACAGTGTAGCGGTTGTTGATGTTGTGACCAACCCAGATGATGTTAGGATCTGCCTGCTGACCGTCCATCTTGATAGTGAGGGTCTTCTCTGTGATACCACCCTGCTCGTCTGTAACGGTAGCCTTGAAGCTGTGGGTTCCGGCGTACTCCTTGAGCTTTGACATAAGCGATGTAAGGTCAAACTGTACAGTTGGCTGACCCAATACCTTATCATTGCAAGGAACACCCATCAGATTGAGCATAGTAGCTGCAGTGCCATCCATTGCGCAGAGGTCGAATGTCTCTGTGAGGTGATATGTAGCAAGAGATGCAATCATATCGTAGTTGTCAGATGCAACATTGACAATCAGAGACTTGATTGCGCTCTTTGTTGCAACATCTACAACGACGCTCTTAGTGCAGTTGTTGTTAGAGTCGAAGTCGTCAGCAGTGATAAGCAGTGTCTGATCAATATCGCCACCAACAAGGGTTACAGTTGGCTTGTCAGAGTCATCGACCATCACATCCTCCTTGATTACAGCTGCAAGGTCGAATGTAACAACATCGTCAATCACCCAACCATCAACAGATACGCTGATATTGATGTTTCCGTCGTCAGAGTACTTGATATAGAGCTCAATATCACGATACTGACCGGCAACAACATCCTCGATAGAGCTTGTAAACTCAAATGTTGCAGGAGCTTTACCCTCGGCTGTGTATGTACCGACAATAAGGATGTCGATAGTATTTTTTGCCTCCGGAGCGGTAAAGAAACCGGCACGAGTCTCGGTCATTGAGTAGTCGAGTGAGCCGTTACCGACAGTGAGAGTTGCAACAGTATCGTCGCTCAAAGCAGCACGGAGGTCTGCTGAGTACTCGATAGTTGCCTGAATGTTCTGAAGGGTACAAACAAGATCAGAGAGATTTGTGGTCTGCTTGATATTGATTGTAAACGGCTTTGTAAGACCATAAATAGGGCTCTCCCAAGCTGCATCAACAGCGTTGCCGCTGCCGTCAGTCATAGTACCCGAGAGCATCTTGAGGGTGTAGTTACCAGCCTTAAGATTGAGCGGGTTGCTCTCTGTTGGGCGGTCGGCATACTTGAATGTTCCATTCTCAACAAGGTTGCCCTCTGCATCGTAAATAAAGCAGTCAAAAGTGTTGATATCTACAATAGGAGTTGCACCCTCGTCGAAGGTCTCAACACCGCCGTTGTTGTGCTTGTGATCAACAACCACATCTACATCAAGACCATCTGAGAAAGCCAAATAGCCTATATTCTCCTTCTGAGGGTTATCCTCTCCTCTCAGAGGCTCGTGACAGCTTGCTGCCATAGCAACAACGGCTGCCAATATCATTGTATTTTTAAGAAGTCTCATAACTTATCGTATTTTATCAATTCAAGCTGTTAAGCATTTGGGTTAATCTCAGTGTCAATAACCTCAGTAGCAAGAGGTGTCTCATTCAGCGTTACGGTAATAGTTACGCTGCCGGCAGTAGTGAGGTCGTAAGTGACAACATAACGGGTCTTTGCAACCACAGAAGGAATTGTCTGTGGGGCAAGAGTCTCGTAAGTATCATTTGCCAAGTTGTTCTGACGAACACAAGAGCAGTTAATCTTTACATTCTGCTGCGGAGCGATAAAGAGGTGAGAGGTATTCTCCTTCTCAAACTCGTAAGTATCTGTTGCAGTTGTAATAGAGAACTTGCTCTTAGGGAAGTAACCGTTAAAGTTGTCGGTTGTGCGGATTGTTACAATTGCATTTGCAAGAGTTGCTGTCATCGGAAGAGTCGTGGTCTTGTTCTTGTTCTGAACAACAACCTCTGTTGCAGAAGCCGCAAAAGCGGGCTTGTCATAACCCTCAACCGCAGGGTCGCCATAGGTAAGAGTTACATCATACAATCCGTGGAAGAGACGCTCCTCCTCGTAGTTGTAACCTGCAAAAGAGCTCCACTCCTTAGAGAATGAAGAGTTGACAGCATCAGATGCAGAACCTGTAATTTTCAGAGCAAAATCTGCCGCAGTCGGAAGATTTGTAAGAGTAATACCCTCGTCAGCTCTTGTTGCAACCTCTCCCGATGTGGAGAAGTCGATTGCAATGCGTCCCATATCTGCATTAATATTCTGCTCAGAGAAGTTCTCCTTGCAGCCTACTAACGCCATGGTAGCCATTGCATAAAGTAAGATTTTTCTCATAATTGTATAATTAGTTGTTTATGTTATTTTACGATTTTAACCTTTATATTATCAAGGTAGATGTAGTAGTGAGCTTGGGTAGAAGAAGACCAAGTGCTTTGTACACAGCAAGGTATCCAGCAGAAGCGTGTTGATGATGTACACCCTGTAGCTGTGTAGGTAAATGTCGGGAATGTAGTATTAAAACTATCATTTGTGTAGTTAGTAAGGTGGTCAGACTGTAGATATACAGTGCTGAACTGTCCTGAAACTCGAGATACATCATCACCTACATTTCCAAAAGCTTTTCTGCTTTGGACACCATTTGGTGTACCTGAATTAGAGTGTACGCCTGCCATACAGAAAACTCCGTTATTATTATCATATCCTGAGTTGGCATAAGAGCCCATATCAAACCATATTTGGAGTTTTACACTCTTGCCAGCCTTAATGCCGCTAATTGCCGGAGAGTCAAGACGACCTGTATATCGGGTTACACCCAAAGTACTCTCGTGTCGTACATTGACACGCATACTCTGACCGGCAACAAGTTTAAATCGCGCAGCACTCCAACCGGCTGTATTCATATAGCTATCCAAAGATGTACCTTCGACGCCTCCGCTAACAGTACCGCCTCGTGCATCTCCCTTGTCTGCCGAGGTATGAATACCGCTACCATCCTCAAAGAGCAGATATGGCACAACAGATTCGATGCGGTGGGTCTTTCCGGTCTGAATAGTTGGCGCGGTAACTTTAGTAGTGACATAGGCATTCTCGCTCTCGTAGCCGATTGTAAGTGCTTGACCTGATGTAATGGTAACATTTTCAGGTAGATAGTATTCGTCTAAAGCGTTGCGAGCAAAGGTTGAGAGGGTGTTGCCGTTAGCGTCCATTATGGTAATGGTGTGGAACTCCTCGCCGAGGTTGCTACTGTCTGTAACTGCAATATATACAGCGGTAATAGGCTCGGGAATAGGCATACTCATAGGGGTAACACGCTGAGGCTGAGCCTCCTTGTTGAGCGAAATAGTGCGCGTTTTAGAGGTGTATTCGCCGGCACATACGCGGTATGCAATATCGCCTGAGAGGGTTGTAGGGAAGATAGTTGCCCAAATATAGTCGCCCGCTGTATAACCCTCCGGAACGAGTATGGTCATATAGTCGAGCGCATTTCTATATGTAGGAGCTGCATTTGGGTCTGTAACATCTACAAACACATCGCCAACAACCTCTGTCGGAAACTCTATAATTATCTTATCGATAGCCACACCGTTGAGCTGTGACTCTGCAAGTTGCAGGCGCAGGGTGTGCATCTTATGCGTAAAGCCGAGATCGAGGTTGAGATACTCGTCTTCTACAAGAGCAGCACCTGTCTCGGGGCGGGCTACCATAATATCGCGAGAGCCGAGTTCACGCGAGCCGTTCTGCGTTGCAGGAAGGTTGAAGCGTGCAATATTACCATCTACCGACTTTGGTACGGGGTAGGTGGCGTAGTAGGTATAGCTCTGCTCTGTGAGTGTGTTTGGAATTTTAGAGCTAAAGACTGCACGGTCGTAAGTTGTGCTATAGTGGTGCAGAGAGAATGTCTGATTTGCAAGCGCGAAAGTGCCGTCGCTCTTTGCTGCCCACAGCGCAATCTTATCTGTCTTGCTCCAAGATGCGGCACCGTCATCTGCAATAGATGTTCGGCTGCCGATAGTTGTACTCTGTCCGAAAAAGACCTCTATCATATCGCTGCCATTTTCGACCTCGGTAAATGATGAGGTACAAGAGACAGCCAAGAGTGTCAAGAGTGTGTAAATTGAAAATCTTTTCATACTAATAGCAATTGCACAGCAAAAATAGGACATCTATACATATATATAAAATAATTTCAACGAACACCCCATTTTTATCAACGAATAGTTAAAATTTTAGCACCATCTGCTTCTGCAAATGGTGCTAAAATTTATAAATCGACAGACCGTTTTTTACTTCAAATATTTGTCTAACCAACCGAAAAATTCGCGGTTCCAAACAAGTGAGTTTTGCGGTTTGAATACCTGATGTGCCTCGTTTTCAAATGACACAAGTCGAGCGTCAAGACCCCTCATTTTTGCAGCTGTAAATGCCTGCAAAGATTGGGTGTAAGGGATGCGGAAATCGTACTCGCCCGTAATAATAAGTATAGGTGTATCCCACTTATCCACTGCCTTGTGTGGAGAGTTTGCATACGAGCGCATAGCGGTCTTATTCTTCTTGTCCCAATATGAGCCGCCGTAGTCGTTATTTACAAAGAACAGCTCCTCAGTCTCGCCATACATCGACTCGAAATTGAATATGCCGCAGTGGGCAATAAACGCCTTGAAACGCTTGTTGTGATGCCCTGCAAGGTAGAATGTCGAGTAACCTCCGTATGATGCACCCACGCAACCCAAGCGGTCGCTGTCGCACCAACTCTCCTTTGCAACATCGTCGATAGCCGAGAGGTAGTCGCGGATATTCTGACCCGAGTAGTCGCCCGAGATTTGGTCTAACCATTCCTGACCGAATGACGGCAGACCACGGCGGTTTGGCGCAACTACAACATAGCCCTGTGCTGCCATAAGCTGGAAGTTCCAACGGTAGCTCCAGAACTGCGAAACAACGCTCTGCGGACCGCCCTGACAGTAGAGCAGGGTAGGGTACTTCTTTGCAGGGTCGAAATCAGGTGGCAGAATTACCCAAACGAGCATCTGCTTGCCGTCGGTGGTCTTAACCCAACGCTTCTCGACAGCACCCATCTTGATATTGTCGTATATCTGCTTGTTTACAGCCGAAATCTGTCGCATCTCTCCGCTCTGCAAATCGACCTCAAACAGCTCGGTCGCCATAGAGATTGTCTGAACGGTCGCAACGCACTTGCCACCTCCGATGGTAAATGAGGTGATATCGTGGTCGCCCGATGTGATAACCTTGACATCATTGCCGGCAGTAGTTACGCGACAAATCTGATGTGTCGCCTCGATAGGTGAGATAAAGTAGAGGGTATTCTCGTCTGCCCACACAACATTACCCGCGTGGTAGTCAAAATTGGCTGTCAGCTCCTTCATCTCGCCACTCTGGAGGTAGTATATAAACAGTCGCTCCTTATCTGCCTCATTGCCTGCACGACGCTGTGAGCGGAAGGCAATCTTGCTGCCATCAGGTGACCAAACAGGGTACTTGTCATAGCCGACAAAAGCCTCTCGGGTAGCCTTGCCGTCAAATGTAAGTCGCTCACTGTCAGCCTTGTTGATGTTGATAGTGTGGTTTGATTCGATAAGGTGAATATATACATCCGAGTCGGTCGAAACTGCATACTCACTGCCTGTGAGAGGCTTGCAAGTGTAGGCAATCTGCTTGCCGTGAGGATGCCAAGCAATCTCAGAGCCGTCAAAGTAAGGTGCAAGCGGAGTGTCCCAAGCGGCATCTGCCCCTGTGATATCATAAGCCTCGCCAACGGTTGTGCCATCGAGCGGAGCAACAAAGATATGGCGATAGTTACCCTCATCCCAATAGTCCCAATGGCGCACCATCAAATCGTTATAGATACGAGCCTTCGACTTGTCCATATCGGGATGAACCTCTGCCGAGCGGATAGCCTTAACCTGCACACCCTTGATATAGTGGAGTGCGGTGCAGTCGTTGTTTATACCAAAGTCCTCAACTCCGCCCTCGATGTCGGTAATCTGCTCCTGCGAGCTGCCATCTGCCGCCATACGCCAAACCTGCATACTTCCGCTGCGGTTTGAGAGAAACCATATATTGCCGTCACCACCCCAGCGTGCCGCAGTGTTGTTTGAAGAGGTATCTGTAAGTTCTGAGGTGTTGCCCGTAGCAATATCGAGGGTGTAGATGCGTGTAACACCGCGATTTTCAGCCATAGAGTAGTCTGTGACGGTGTAGAGTACCGTGCTGCCATCTGCCGAGACCTCCGCACTGCCTATGCGGCGCATCTTCCACATAACCTCAGGTGTGAGCCTTGCTGCTGCAATCTCCTCTGCGGTAAGATTATTGTCAATAGCAAGAGGCTTTGCAGGCTCAGAACAGCTCGTAAGAGCCATTGCTAAAGTTGCCATAATGATAAAACTTTTTTTCATATCAATAAATTTTTGTAAATTTGCGTTATGATTACCATCTACTTCACTGACAACAGTCTAACATTCGTTCCGGAGGATTATCAACCCTCGGCGGGCGATGTTGTGCTTTCGGAGAGCGAGGTAACGAGTGCGAATTTAGATAATTTATTTGAGAATTGCAACAGCATTGTCGTTCCTACAGCCGATTGTCAGGCTGCCTTTGAGCGTTTTGCAGCACGATTTTGGTATGTTGAGGCTGCGGGTGGTGTGGTGCGTAACAGTGCCGATGAGGTACTTATGATTTACCTCCGCAATCGTTGGGATTTGCCCAAAGGTCATATAGATAGCGGCGAGGATGCCCTTACAGCGGCTGAAAGAGAGGTTGAGGAGGAGACGGCTGTTACGGGTCTGAATTTTGTAGCTCCACTGTGCAATACCCTGCATGCCTATTGCGTTTATGGTAAGTGGGAGCTTAAGCGCACATATTGGTTTGCGTTCAGTTGTGAGGGCGGAGAGACTGCGGCACAGCGCGAGGAGAATATCGAGGCGGCAGTGTGGTGCAGCAGAGAGAAGTTGATGTCAAATTTGGAAAATAGTTATCCGACAATAAGGGAGGTGATATATGAATACGAGCGTACAGGCAAAAATCCTTTGGGTAGATGATGAGATAGAGCTGCTTAAACCGCATATTATGACGCTGCAAAATCGTGGCTGTCAGGTAGATATCTGCAATAATGGCTACGATGCTATAGATATGGCTACCGAGAATGCCTACGATATGATTATCCTCGACGAGATGATGCCCGGAATGACAGGGCTTGAGACCCTGCCACTGATTAAGGATGTCCGCCCGACAACTCCGGTGATTATGGTCACCAAGTCCGAGGAGGAGGATATTATGGATAAGGCTATCGGCAGTAAGATTGCCGACTACATTATCAAGCCTGTAAATCCGAGCCAAATACTACTTCTTGTCAAAAAACATATACACTCGCAACAGCTTGTTACAGAGCAGACTACGGCAGATTATCGCGCCGAGTTCGGGCGTATATCTCAGATGGTAGATAGTGCCTCGACATTCGCACAATGGACCAATATATATCGTAAGTTGGTTAGCTGGGAGATAGATCTCTCGCAGACCGCAGACCGCAGTATTCACGAGGTGTTGCAGTATCAGAAAAATGAGGCAAATCAGGCTTTCTGTCGCTTTGTGCGCCGTAATTATCAGGATTGGATAAATAGCCGCGACAACGACACTCCCGTAATGTCGCATACCCTTATGCGCTCAAAAATTCTGCCTGTGGTAGATAGTTGCAACAAGACCACACTCCTGCTTATCGATAACTTCCGATATGACCAGTGGCGTGCCATCAGTCCGATGCTCCATAACTACTACAATGTCCTCTCCGATGAGAACTATTGCGCCATTCTGCCAACCGCAACGCAGTATGCCCGTAATGCTATCTTCGCAGGTCTTATGCCGCTTGCCATAGACAAACTTATGCCTAATAAGTGGCTCAATGATAATGAAGAGGGCGGTAAAAATATGTATGAGGAGGACTTTCTGCGTCGCCAACTTCAGCAATCAGGTAAGAACTACCGCATAAGTTTTGATAAACTCGTGCGTCCCGAGGCGGGTCGTAAGCTTATAGATAATATCCAGCGCGTCTATGATGCCGATTTCTCGATTATCGTCTATAACTTCCTCGACATCCTCTCGCACGCCCGTACCGAGACCGAGATTATCCGCCAACTTACCGAGGATGACGCCTCTTTCCGCTCTCTCACTCGCTCGTGGTTTGAACACTCCGAACTCTTTATCCTGCTCAAGATGCTCTCGGAGCGCGGTCATACCGTCATTATCACATCCGACCACGGCACCGTGCGCGTAGATAACCCTATTCGAGTGCAGGGTGACCGCGAAACATCATCAAACCTCCGATATAAAACAGGTCGAAACCTCGCTTATAACTATAAAGAGGTCTATGAAATCACCAAGCCTGAGCAGATTCAACTCCCGCAGTCAAATCTCTCTTCCAGCTACATCTTCGCCTATAACCACGACTTCTTCGTCTATAATAACGACGCCAATCGCCATATCCGCTACTACCGCGATACCTTCCAGCACGGGGGTATATCTATGGAGGAGATGATTGTGCCGTTTATAGTGTTACAACCCAAATAATTTTATCGTGAAAATACGGCACCTGCTGCCGCTAACAAAAAGTACCCGCAAAGGGAAATACGCATAGTATGTCCCTTCGCGGGTATTTTTGCCGAGCGTTGCATTTACCGTATTTTGACAACAAAATGGAGATTTTATCGTGAAAATAGCACAACTACTTCCGCTAATCGTCTTGCCCGCAATGGGAAATACAGAAGTATGTCCCATCGCTGTCAATCCGATTGAGCGTGGTATTTGTACCATTTTGACGATAAAATAGGTGCAAGGCAGTGACGGAGTGCAAACTCCGACAAAGGGCAGTACACTCAGTACAGCCCTTCGCTTCTTTCGGTGCCGAGCCAACAAAATGAGTGCAATAAGAAAAATATACAAAAAATGTATTTTGATATTGTATTTTATAAAAATAATATTTACCTTTGCAGTAAGATGAAAGATAGTTATACAAATTTAATATTATAAATGCTATGAGAAAAACAGGAGATTTTGGAAACAGATTACACTACGAGGTTCCCGAGCTGGAGCTGATGTTGATTGGTGTGGAGCAGGGCTTCTCTATATCGAACTATCAAGGTGATGACTATATAGGTGGCTGGAAAGATGAGATAGAGTTATAGGCGATTAACCATTAAACTGAATTAGTGATGAAAAAAGTTTTATATACATTGATAGTCGGTGCGCTCCTTATGGCGAGCTGTACCAAAGATTCTATGGCTGAGTTGGGTTTGCCAGCTGACAATACGATATTCAAGGTTGAAAAGTTCCCTGTGTTTGATGACGCTACACGCGCTGTAGGCACTGCCGATGAGGGCAAGAGTGCTTGGGAGGAGGGCGATAAGCTCCTTATCACTACCGATATTGGAACAAGTACTACGCTCTCTCGCTCTGCGGATGGAGTGTGGACTCCATTAGGGGATGCCAACATCGGCACTGCGGGTGTTATTACCGTGACCTATGCTCCAAATTGTGAGCTTGTGGAGGGCGCAATTACTCCGAAAGAGGGGCTTGCTCTCGGTACAGACGAGTACTTCTCAACTGTTGCTACTTATACGGATGGTGTTGTAACTATCTCATTTGCAAGCGTTGAGCGAAATTATTCGCGTCTGCGTTTGGCTACTGCTGCCGGTAAGGAGGTTGAGGCTGTAGTTACAAAATTCACTCCTGCGGGTGGTGTTGAGCAGAGCGAGGCGACCTACACACTTACTGCTGACAGCAAGGGTAATGCCTACCTCTATGGTCTTTTTGGCAATGGGGCGACAATTAGCGTAGTGAATGGCTCAACTGCTACCGAGCGCACGCTTGATAATGGTACTCTTGCCGGTAAGAGTTATGCCCTGCATAGCAATAGCGAATTCCTCCTTCCACTAGGTGCTGACTTTAATACAGCACTAAAGAGTAATCTGGGCGAGTGTACCAAGTTTAAGTTTGTTGTTAGCAGTACCGCTACATCGGATGTAACTCTTACGGCAACCGATGGAGAGATTGCCTACTTTATCACAAATGGTGACACCTTAGAGTTGCACACCTCGTGTGACAAGTTTAGAGGCAACGCTAATAGCTCAAGGATGTTCCGAAACTGTTCTAATCTCACTTCGATTGATATATCGGGCTTTGATACTTCGAGTGCAACGAATATAAGCTATATGTTTGATTCTTGCCAGAAACTTGCATCGTTAGATTTGTCAAATTTCGATACCTCAAATGTCATTTATATGTCATCTGTGTTTAGAGTCTGCAGAGCTCTAACTTCACTTGATCTATCAAGCTTTGATACACAAAAAGTGGAGGGTATGGACTATATGTTCTTTGGTTGTACGGAGCTTGCCTCTCTTGATGTGTCAAACTTTGATACTTCTGCAGTAACGACTATGATTCAAATGTTCTATGATTGTAAATCTCTTACCTCGTTAGATGTGTCAAAGTTTAATACATCAAAGGTGGAGGTTATGAGTGATATGTTCTACGGTTGCGAAAACCTTACCTCGTTAGATTTGACAAATTTTGATACCTCAAATGTGGAAGCTATCGCTAGCATGTTCCAAGGCTGCTCTAAACTCACCTCACTTGACTTGTCAAGTTTTGATACTTCAAAGGTGACTTCTATGGATCGTATGTTTATTGATTGCCATAACCTCACCTCACTTGATGTGTCAAGCTTTAATACCTCAAAGGTGAAGAAAATCTCTTATATGTTCAATAGTTGCTACTCTCTTCCGGAACTTGATCTTACGAACTTTGATTTTAGCGCGGTGACTGAATGTAACTTTACATTTCACGACTTTGCGAAAAATGTTACAAATAAACCTGCCACTATATTGCTATCACAGGCGGGATACGATTTTCTTAGTACAAAATTCGAAGAGTCGGATGATTATGAGTTTAAGGTGCAGGCTGCCGAGTAGGTAAATTAGGATAGTGATGTAAAAAGCGCGTGTTCAACAATTTGAACACGCGCTTTTGAAATATATGCAGCAACGCTGCGTTATAGCAGTATTACCACTCGAGAATCTTCTTGAAGTCGAATGCCTCAGGATTAGCTACATACTGCTTTGCAGCCTCGTAGTCAGCAGGGGTGATATAGTGCATAACATTGCCGATAATCTGCTGAATCTTATCTGAGTTGATATCTACCAAGCGTGGCGGAATCTTGCCCTCTGCATTCTGAAGATCCTTCAGGTAGAGTGGAGATACATAGCCGTCCTGGCTGATATATACCATACAGCCGGTCTTGCCCTCGCTGAAGAGCTTATAAACACCCATACCGAGCTGTGAGCAGTAAACAAGGTCGTATGCGATAGGGGTCTGGCAACGAACCTCGTAACCAATCTCTACCGGACGAGACTTAACCTTCAGACCAAGCTCCTTAACCTTATTCTCGAGCATCTCGTTGAAGATGTGAGCCTTAGATACCTTACCGAGCTCAGGGTGACCGTGGTCGTCATAAGAGAAGTGTACGCCTGACTTAGCAATCTCCTCATTAGAGAGGCTGTGGAATACACCCTCAGAGATCATTGCAACACCGTAGTCGATGCCCATAATCTTACGCTTGATGATAGATGAAACAACAAGGTTTACAATCTTCTCAACTGTAATCTCAGTTTTGTTAAACATCTCAGGAATAACGATCATAGGGTAGTGGCAAGCAGAACCGATACCGAAAGCAAGGTGACCTGCACTTCGACCCATAGCTGCAACTACAAACCAGTTTGCAGATGTGCGAGCGTCGTTATATACAGCGCGACCGATAACGGTACCACCCTCCTTTGCGCTCTGATAACCGAATGTTGGAGAACCGGCAGGGAGTGGAAGGTCGTTGTCGATAGTCTTTGGAACATGGATATTTGCAATTGGATACTGCTTAGCCTCGAGGAACTTAGCGATACGGTTTGCAGTAGATGCAGTGTCATCGCCACCAACAGTTACGAGCAACTTAATGTTGTTCTCAGTGAAGAAACTGAGGTTAAAGTTGTTCTCAAAGTCTGAATCCTTTGGCTTGAAGCGGCTCATTGTAAGGTAAGAACCACCCTGATTGAAGATGTAGTCAGCCTTGAACCAATCCAAGTCCTCATAGCGTGGAGTTGGGTTGAAAAGACCTGAGTAACCATAGTGCAGACCGATTACGCGATAACCTTTGGCAAGGAATGTCTTTGCCACGCTGCCTACAACAGTATTCATACCCGGTGCAGGACCACCACCTGTGAGAATTGCAATAGCTTCTTTCATAGTTGTTATTATTTAAATGTTAATAGAACTCAAAAATCGTTCAAAGATAACACTTTTTTTGATTGGTTGTAACAATAATCAGCCGAAAAATTGTATTTGCACCCCATCGGCATATATATTTATTATTCTTAGCCCTCTTTTTATCGCTCTATTAACTGTATAACCCGTTCCACTGCGACGCTTTCCCGAGTAGTAACACACTATCGCATCTGCGTTATCACATAGGTAGTCATTGCGGTCAAAGTAGGCTTTGAGTTGTCGCTCGCTCGCAAGGGTTGTAACTTTGTCCGCTGCCGAACATATAGCCTTGTAACGCTCGCGATCTGAGGCACTGAGACTCTGAATATGCCCCTCGAATGGGATGGCACACTCTAACTTTATCGCTTTAAGATCTGCTTTGAGTCTTATAACACACTCGGCGGCAGCGAGGTCAAATCCCTCTGCCATGCCGCTGATAAAGTGGGTGTAACCTTCCGAGTAGAGCTGCTCAATAACAGTCTCTAACCTCTCAATTTCGGAGGTCGAATATGTGCGATGACCGGTAAAAGCTACTTTCATACTACAAAGGTAATAAAAAACCGACGAAAATTATCGTCGGCTTTTGTTATTTCTTATTCTCCAATCAATCATAGCAACCGTTGCGCGTGTTCTGATGCGTACGCGCCATAGTTTGTAGAGACAGAAGAGGAATGCTATCCACATTACGCCTGACCACATACTGTAGTTCAACATCTTTGACCAATCGTCATTAGCCCCCGTAGCGTAGAGTATCAGTGGTATGGCAGTCCAGGCTGCTGCCGTCATTCCCGTAGCCCAAGATGAGCGACCCCAACGTGACATAGGGCAGAGGTTGTGGAAGTCGCGATAGATGCTGTAGATTATTAGTACTATCGCTATGGATGTGATGACAACCTCTTTGTATGGAAAATCGGGTATCCAGTTGAACTTGTCGGCGCGGATAATCATCGTCGCGGCAATGAAGAGTAGGATATCTGCCCACTGAAGTTTTCCATCATCTGGTGTTGGGGTGGATAGCTTGCGACCTTTATTGCCCCAACTGAAAAATCGAGCTCTTCTCTTCATTGTTAGTAGATGTTTTTACGTCGTGTGCGAATCTTCATATCCAATACTGCAGCATGTGCCCGAGCCTCTCGACGGTTGTCTATCCACTTGTAGATGCTGATAAATAGGGCAACCCACATAACAATTGACGAGAGCGAGATATAGACCATCTCTTTATAATCTTCGGCTGTTCCCTCGCCCGAGTAGTAGATAATTATCGGCATAACCGCCCAGAGCGTTGCACCAATGGCACTCTTAATTGTTGCGTGTCGCCAGCGGGTAATCGGTCCGTAGTTGAAGCAGTCCCATATAGTTGCAACGACATAGCAAGCCATAGCTATCAGCGCTATAATGCCCGATGCAACCTTGTGAGGGATGTAAATCGCGAGAAAAATTAGAGCCATACATACCAGAGCCAAAATCTCAGCCTTGGTAAATTTTACATTCATATCTCGGTTTACTTCAGCCATAGTTTTGCGCTTCCATCTGCTGATGGAGAACTTGAAAAAGCTATACCTATTTCTCATAACTATTCGTCAGTTTTAGTTTTGCTCTTTTTTGCACGAGGAGTGCGCCCAGCTTTGCGCAGTGCCTCGGCAATTATCCACTGTAGCTGACCGTTGGTACTACGAAATTCATCCTCCGCCCACTTCTCGATAGCATCCATCGTTTCAGCGTCGATGCGTAGCACAAAACTGCGCGTATTGTTCTCTTTCGTAGCCATAATCGGTGTTAGTTATGCAGAGTTCCTGTGTTTACAACGGGCTGTGCAGCCTCATCTGCGCAGAGTACAACAAGCAGATTGCTTACCATAGCTGCCTTGCGCTCCTCGTCAAGCTCTACAACCTCTTCTGTCGAGAGACGCTCAAGAGCAATCTTTACCATAGATACTGCACCCTCGACAATCTTCTCGCGTGCCGAGATAATTGCATCAGCCTGCTGACGGCGAAGCATTGCAGCTGCAATCTCAGGAGCGTATGCAAGGTAGTTCAGTCGTGCCTCCATAACCTCGATGCCCGCCATTGCAAGTCGCTCGTTCAACTCGTCGGTAAGGCGGTCGTTAATCTCGTCACCACCCGAGCGGAGGGTAATCTCATTGTCGCCATTATTTGAGTTCTCATCGTACGCATACATACCTGCTACCTGACGCAGTGCAGAGTCAGACTGTACAGCAACGAAGTTCTCGAGGATATTCATACGGGTTGTAGATGTTGTCACAGCTCCAACCTCACTTGGTGCATCAATCTCAAATACAGCCTTATATGCACCCTCATTCTTAATCTTCCACACAAGTACAAGACCAATGAGGATTGGGTTACCAGCCTTGTCGTTTACCTTGATAGGATCTACATTGAGGTTGCGGGCGCGCAGAGAGAGCTTCTTTGCACTCATAAATGGGTTGAGCCACCAGAAACCTGTCTCATAGAATGTACCGCGATAGTTACCAAAGAAGAGCAGCACGCGTGCCTCATTTGGCTCGAGCATCTTGTAACCACACGCCATAATAATTGCAGCGATAACCGCTACCCAAACCCCTGCAAAGATAAGCCCGTTAAATTCGTCTCTCTCAACAAGTTCGATAAAGAGCCATACTGCAAGACCTACAAGAGCAAGATTGATAAAAAGAGCCAAAAAACCATTGAGTTTCCAGCCTGAATAGTTGTAATTGCTGTTTTTCATAACTGTAAAGTTTTAAGCATTAAAAACTGATATCATTTTGATATCACAAAGATACAACATAAAACTTCGAATTTCCAAATATTTTACCAACTTTTTTGCAAAAAAAATATGCCGAGCATAAAAATACTCGGCATACATATATTTATAGGGGAGATTTACCAAACCTCAGTCACCTTGTACTCCTGTGGAGCTGCCAACTCATACTCAGGACCCTCGATAACATGGTCGCATACATACTTTCGACCCTTATCGTCTGTAGCTACAACCTTAACCTTTGCGTTAGGGTTTTTGAGGGTGTAGATATACATATGGCAACACTTTGTGCAGTAGTTCTTGCGGGTACTTCCCTTGCGGTGTCCGCGACCTACAACGCCTGTATGGTAGCCGATAGCCCACCAATCCTTGCTCGACTCGAGTGATGGATGCTCGTCACCACGATAAGGGGAGCTCTTCATCAGCTGCATCTCGCCGGAGAGTTTGCCATCCTCATAGAGCTCAATCTTCCAATCCTTATCTGCAAACCATACATTTGCCAAAATCTTATCGGCACCAAATGGGAGTGTAGGCTGCTCGTGCTTACCGCCAAACTGAGCATTACCACGGTAGAGACGCAACTGATAGTCGAGGTCGAAACCTGTACTCTTATAGCGGTGATCTACAATCTGATTGCCCTTAATATCAAACAGACCGTAGCCATTAGGTGTTCCGTCGCCATTGTTGCGGCTCCACCACCAGCAACCTGATGCAGCACCGAGAATATACTCGTGGATGCCGTTGCTATGGGTAAAACGCTGTGTGTAGTGTGTGTGACCCGACATAATCTTACACTCGGCAAACTCACTAAGCATTGCAAGCACAGCCTGCACATTCTTGCTCTTACGCATATTCTCAAGTGGAATGTGTACACAGAGGATAACCATCTTATCCTTAGATACATAGCTCAAATCCTTGCGCAACCACTCTACCTGCTCTGCGGTAAAGTCACCGTGATACTTCTTGAAGTTGTTGATATCATCATAGATAATGTCGTTCATCGACACGATATGTACATCGCCACGATTCCAAGAGTAGTCGATAGGTCCGAATGTAGCCTCAAACATACGCTGAAGGCGGACAGTCGGAGTTGAGTTGCGAGTACCTATAGCTACAGGCTCATAGTCGCAGTCGTGGTTACCGATAGTCTGGAACATAGGCATACCGATATTCTCGGCGCGCATCTCCTCCTTAATCATCGGCATAAGGTAGTTTGCATTGCGCGGACCCTCTGAATATACAATATCACCGAGAGAAACGGCATAAATCGGAGTCTTTGTCTTCTTTGCTGTCTTCTTGAGGTCAGGAGCGGTTTCAGAGTGGAAACGATATACATGGCGCAAGTTCTGACACTGCGGGTCGGCAACCATCACAAGACGGAAGTTGCTCTCCTTACCACCCTTAAGAGGCTGAAGGACAAAATCATAGACTTTATCGTCTGTAAGTTTCTTGTAGAAACAAGGATGACCCTGACGAAGCGGTACACGATACTCTGCCGGAATAGAGTAATACACATAAGCAGCCTCCTCGTGACGATTAAAGGCATACTTACCCTCGGCATCTGTCGCAACTACGGTATGACCGTCTGTTACCACTACGCCCGCAATCGGAGTGCCGTCAGTAGTGCGAATAGTACCCGAAACATCGGTTGTCTGTGCTGCCGCAAACGCTGTAATGCCAAGCGCAAGGGCAAACGAAATGATTAATTTTTTCATTTTAACCTATCTTTTAGTTTGTCAAATTGTTCTCTGCTCACTATGCGGTAATGTGGCGTGTAAGCCTCATTATATACCTTGCTGTGGTGCATAACATAGTTGCCACTCGAAATCAGTGTGGCGATATTTGCCGAGTCGCGCTCAAAACCCTCCAAGTCGGGATAAAGTTCTCTTACGGCGCGCTCTATCTGTTGCCACTCTGACTGCCAATGCTGAAGGTCATAGCTCTCTGCTGCTACGCTGCTTGCAATAAATGCCTGCGCAAGGTCGCTAACGCTAATCTTGCCCTCACGAACAGCCTTAAGATTGACCCTGACAAAGTCTCCCCGCCAACCGCAACTCTCGAAGTAATCGCTTTCAAAACTCTCTGCCTTTGCGCTCTCGTAGGCGATATAGTTCTCTACCTGCTCCGCAGAGCCAAGCGCGTGAGCGACTCCGAAACGATCCTGAAAGCAACTCTTGTATATATCTTGCAGAGTCGCTTTCGGGTGGGTTGTCATTATACGGCTGACGGCAGCTTTTTGGACTATTCAGTCGATATTTACAAGCTCGTACTGCTTTGAACCCAAGCCAATCTGCTCGGCATAATCGACAATGTGTGTTCCGTGGCGTGATGCAATACGCTCAAGCAGCGGACCGTTGTCGTTACCCTCCTCAGGAGTGATATTGAAGACAATGTTCAGACAAGCCTGATCAAGAGCTACAGGGTCTGTTGAGGCGAGAATACCTACATCCTTAAGCAGTGGATCTGCCGGATGAGAGCTACAATCGCAGTCGATAGACATATTGTTCATCACATTGATATAGACAATCTTATTACCGTTGTCGAAGTAGTTGTGTACAGACTGCGCAGCAGCTGCCATAGCCTCAATAAAGCCAATCTGGTCATCTGTGAATTGCCAAATCTTAGTCACCTCCTCATTGCGACCGGCAGAGTGGATGTAAGCCTTACCGCGAGAAGAGGCGTTGCCGATAGACTGATTCTTCAGCACGCCGCCAAAGCCACCCATTGCGTGACCCTTGAAGTGCGCAAGGTTAATCATAAAGTCGTAGTTGGCAAGATTCTTACCGACGATGTTGTACTTAAGGCGTGATGTATCCTGCACAGGAATTTTAATCTCGCCCTCGGCATCCATAATATCGACATTGGCAATATCGAAGAAACCGTGCTCGCGTGCAGCCTCAAGGTGAGCCTCAGTAGTGTTACGGCGACCCGGGTAGGCAGTGTTACACTCTACGATAGTTCCGTTTACACTCTGCACGAGATTTTTGATAAGCTCAGGCTTGAGGTAGTTGTGACCTCCGGGCTCGCCTGTGCTGATTTTTACCGCTACCTTGCCTGTAGCCTCTACGCCAAGAGCCTGATAGACCTTAACAAGACCCTCTGCTGAAATGTCGGTGGTCATATAGACCTTTGGAAGTGCGTTCTCGCTCTTCTGAGCGCAACCGCACAATGTAGCTGTTGCCATAATTGCAAGTATTAACTTTTTCATATCTTTTAGGTTGTTATTTAGATGCTCGTTTACGATCTACCTCATTGAGAAGAATCTTGCGCAGACGCATAGATTTTGGTGTTACCTCTACATACTCATCCTCCTTGATATACTCTAAAGCCTCCTCGAGAGTAAAGATTTTTGGAGGGGCAATCGATGCCTTCTCGTCAGAGCCTGATGCACGCATATTGGTAAGCTGCTTTGCCTTGGTGACATTTACCGTAATGTCATTGCCGCGGGTATGCTCGCCGATAACCTGACCCATATATACCTCCTCCATAGGGGAGATGAAGAACTTTCCGCGGTCTTGCAACTTGTCGATAGAGTAGGCGTATGCTGTTCCTGTCTCTGATGCGATTATAGAGCCGTTTGTGCGCATCTCAATATCTCCAACATAAGGCTCAAAGCCCTTCAGACGGTGTGACATAATAGCCTCGCCGGCTGTTGCTGTAAGCATATTTGAACGCAGACCGATAATTCCGCGTGAAGGTATGTCAAACTCAAGGCGAGTACGACCCGAAGATGACTCCATATTTGTCAGTACACCCTTGCGGCGGGTCGAAAGCTCGATAACGGTGCCGGCAACCTCGTCAGGACAGTCGATAGTCATCTCCTCGATAGGCTCGCACTTATGACCATCAATCTCCTTGATAATAACCTTTGGCTGACCAACCTGCAACTCGTAGCCCTCACGACGCATAGTCTCAATGAGTACTGAGAGGTGCAACACACCACGACCATAGACGATAAATGAGTCTGCATTCAGACCCGGCTCAACACGCAGAGCCAAGTTCTTCTCTAACTCGTGGTCAAGACGCTCCTTGATGTGGCGAGAGGTGACATACTTGCCATCCTTGCCAAAGAATGGAGAGTTGTTGATTGTAAAGAGCATAGACATTGTCGGCTCGTCAATCTTGATAGGTGGCAGTGGCTCGGGATTCTCTGCATCACAAATAGTGTCGCCAATCTCAAAGCCCTCAATACCTACAAGTGCGCAAATCTCTCCGCACTCTACACGCTCAACCTTCTTCTTACCAAGACCCTCAAAGACCATCAACTCCTTAATCTTTGTCTTGACCTTTGTCACTCCGTCACGCTTTGCAAGAGTTACATTCTGACCGGCAGTAAGCGAGCCTCTTGTAAGTTTACCTACGGCGATACGACCGATATAAGACGAGTACTCAAGCGAAGTGATAAGCATCTGCGGAGTACCTTCACTTACCTGTGGCTCAGGAATCTCGTCTATAATTGCATCGAGAAGTGGCTGAATAGAGTCGGTCTTTTCATTCCACTTATGCGACATCCAGCCCTGCTTTGCCGAGCCATATATGGTCTTATAGTCGAGCTGCTCCTCAGTGGCATCGAGAGTAAACATCAGGTCAAATACCTGCTCATTTACAACCTCGGGGCGGCAGTTTGGCTTATCGACTTTGTTGATAACAACGATAGGTTTCTTACCGAGAGAGAGTGCCTTTTGAAGCACAAAACGGGTCTGCGGCATAGTGCCCTCAAAGGCATCTACAAGCAGCAGTACACCGTCACACATATTGAGTACTCGCTCTACCTCACCACCAAAGTCGGCGTGACCCGGGGTGTCGATGATGTTGATTTTGTAGTCTTTGTATATTACCGATACATTCTTCGAGAGAATGGTAATACCTCGCTCTCGCTCAATGTCGTTATTGTCCAATACAAGCTCGCCCGTCTTTGACTGCTCGCGGAGCAGGTTGCCCGCCAAAATCATCTTATCGACAAGTGTGGTTTTTCCGTGATCGACATGGGCGATGATTGCGATATTTCTAAGTTTCTGCATAAAAAAGATTATTTAACGCGCAAAGTTAACGATTTTATCTGAAAAATGTATTATTTTTGCCTACCAATTGTTCCAAAATTTACACAATTGTTATGAATGTAGTCGCAAATAGTACTGTCTATATGGGTAGGGTGGAGCAGTTGCTCCCTCGCCTGTTGCCCGAGCGCAGAGTTATCGTTATTACCGATAGCAATATTGACCGCTGCCATCGTAACCTTATCGGTGCATACGAGCATATCGTTATAGGCTTGGGTGAACAGTCGAAGAATTTTGCCACGCTGGAGCGTGTCTATACTCAACTTATGGATATGGGTGCAGACCGCTCGGTGTTCCTGCTCGGTATTGGCGGTGGTATTGTGACAGATATTACGGGCTTTGTTGCAACAACATATATGCGAGGTGTGAGCTTCGGTTTTATCCCGACAACGCTACTTTCGCAGGTAGATGCCTCTGTGGGTGGTAAAAACGGGGTGAATATTGGCGGATACAAGAATATGGTTGGAACATTCTCCCAACCGGACTTTGTTATCTGCGATACAGCTCTGCTGGCAACGCTTCCGGAGCGAGAGTTTCGTGCAGGTATGGCAGAGATTATCAAGGCTGCCGTTATTGCCGATGCAGCACTGTTTAAACTGCTTGAGCAGAGTGATTTAGTGGCTCTGCGAGAGAACGGGGAGCTGCTTGCGCAGGTGGTTGAAGCGGCACTGAAGGTGAAGATTGATGTTGTCGCTCAGGATGAGCGCGAGAGGGGTCTGCGTCGAGTGCTTAACCTCGGTCATACCATAGGTCACGCAATAGAGAAGAGCAGTAGAGAGTATAACCACGGCGAGGCTGTTGCAGCGGGGATGTGTTCAGTTGCACAGGTGGCTGTAAGGCTTGGTATGCTCGATAGTCGCAGTGCAGAGCGTATTGAGGCTCTGTGTAAGCACTATAATCTGCCTACAACCCTCCCAGAGCCTATCACAAAGTTGCTTAAGGCTATTGTGAAGGATAAAAAGCGCGAGGGTGATAGCCTGCATCTTATCCTGCCGACAGCTATCGGAGAGGTTAAAGATGTATGCCTGAGTTTTGAAGAGATAGAGGATTTATTTAAACAGAAAACTATGATAAAGGGTCTTATTTTTGATATGGACGGCACGCTTATTCAGAATATGCCGTTCCATATGAGAGCATTTGATGTTCAGGCTGAGCGTCACAACTATAAGCTGACACAGCCTGTGACTAATCGTTTCTATGGCAGACACAACGACGAGATTTTTCTCAATGTTGTTGAGCCTTGGGTGGTTGAAAAGTTCGGTCTGCAAACTCTCTCGGAGGAGAAAGAGGCTATATATCGTGAGCTCTATGCCGGTCATGTAAAACTCACAGATGGTTTGGAGGAGCTTCTTGCAGATGCTAAGGCAAAGGGCGTAAAGTGTTATGTCGGCTCTGCTGCACCACGACTCAATGTGGATTTTGTTTGGGGCGAGGCGGAGCTTGATAGTAAGTTGGATGGCTGTGTATGTGGCGACGATATTGTGAACTTCAAGCCACATCCTGAGGTGTTCCTTACATGCTGCGAGCGTATGGGTCTAAAGCCTGAAGAGTGTGTGGTCTTTGAGGATGCAATTTCGGGCATTAAGGCGGGTGTTGCTGCCGGATGTAAGGTTGTTGGTCTTAGTTCTACCGCACCTGCAGAGGAACTTATGGCGGGTGGTATAAAGCATGTCATATCCGATTTTGAGGGTATGACAATCGAGAGCCTTGAGAAGATGTTTGATAACAAATAGCGTGTATGTCTGATATTAGAAATACAAGACGCTCGGAGAGTGATAGCGAGTTTGAGAACCGCATACGCCCACAAGAGCTTGAGTCGTTTTCGGGTCAGGATAAGACAGTCGAAAATCTCAAGGTCTTTATTAAGGCTGCACTTATGCGTGGTGACTCGCTTGACCATGTGCTGCTGCACGGACCTCCGGGATTGGGTAAGACAACCCTTGCCAATATTATTGCCAACGAGATGGGTGCGCAGATGAAGGTCACTTCAGGTCCGGTGCTTGATAAACCCGGCGACCTTGCTGGTCTGCTGACAAACCTTTCAGAGGGCGATGTACTCTTTATTGATGAGATACACCGCCTCTCGCCAATTGTTGAGGAGTACCTCTACTCGGCAATGGAGGACTTTAAGATTGATATTGTGCTTGATAAGGGTCCGTCAGCTCGCTCTATACAGATTGAGCTTGCTCCGTTTACACTTATCGGTGCTACAACCCGTAGTGGATTGCTTACCTCGCCACTCCGCGCTCGTTTTGGTATTACCTGCCACTTGGAGTACTACGATGCACCTGTGCTTAATCGAATTGTTAAACGCTCGGCATCTATTTTGGGTATCTCTATTGATGACGATGCGGCGACAGAACTTGCCCTGCGCTCTCGCGGTACACCTCGTATCGCCAATGCATTATTGCGCCGTGTGCGAGACTTTGCAATGGTTAAGGGCGAGGGTCATATCGACTTGGAAATCACTCGTTTAGCCCTCAATGCGCTCAATATTGATTCGAGAGGACTTGATGAGATGGATAATAAGATTTTGGCAACTATTATTGCCAAATTTAATGGTGGTCCTGTGGGTCTTAATACAATCGCTACGGCTGTGAGCGAGGAGGCGGGAACACTTGAGGAGGTCTATGAACCGTTCCTTATCAAAGAGGGATTTCTTAAGCGTACACCACGAGGTCGAGAGGTTACAGAACTTGCTTATAAACACCTCGGACTTATGCCGGAAGGTAGAGACGGAGAGCTTTTTTAGTTCTCCGTTTTTTTATGTAAATATGCAATAAGTTTGTAATTTTCAATTTTATTTATTATATTTGCTTTTTGAATTGTGCGTATAGTGCAATTGGTGTGTAAAAAGGTTCTTTTTTGTAGATAGAATACGACTTCCGAGGTAACCGCGTCCACAGGTGAGTAATTGCTTGGGTTACCGAATCGCTTGCAGAGCGAGGTTTTGTTTTTGAGTTATATTGAGCTTGCTCAAATTGAACTATAAAACAAAACCACTCAAAGAAATTTCTTTGAGTGATTCGTAGTGATTCCGAGCGGATTCGAATGTCGCACGGCGTGCGTCATCACCGAGGAAGTCCCGAGGTCAAACTATGTTTGGTTCGGGCAAAGAGTTCCGAGGTAACCGCGTCCACAGGTGAGTAATTGCTTGGGTTACCGAATCGCTTGCAGAGCGAGTTTTGTTTTTGAGTTATATTGAGCTTGCTCAAATTAAACTATAAAACAAAACCACTCAAAGAGAT
>JAFVIB010000041.1 GCA_017474235.1 Alistipes sp.
CATTACATTGATTCTCTTTTTCATTAGACAAAGTATGTGAAGTTTAACTGACAGTTTACATTGTAGAAGCCTCGCTCGTAGAGTTGCAACTTACGCTGACCGCCATAGATGGTAAACGAGGAGCCTCGGTTATACTTATGGTCATCGTTCCAGTTGGCTGCCGTACAGCGTACACTATACTTCGGAGGCTGAATCTTATTTGGTATCATTGCTATGACACCTCCCCAGTTGCTACCATCACGCTTGGCGGTGTTAATCTCTCCCTGTATAGATACTATGCTGCCTATCTGACGAACAAAGAGGTTGCGGGTATCTGTTCCCTGACCGCTGTTCTCCATCTGCATCCAGCCTGTATCAATGAGCAGTGGCTGGTACTCCTCGGCAAAGGCTGCACCCAATGTGCGACATACCTGACGCTGTGCTTCTGGGCTACCCAACACAAGATCGGTGAGCTTGGCATCCTTACGCAGGTAATCCTTGACAATCTCATCTTTGGAGAGCAGGTTCAACTTCTCACGCAGGATAGCCTGCGCCTGAGCAGAACTCTTGCCTTGAGCCACCAAGTAGTTGATGTAGTCCTGGAAGAGATTTTCCATACGGGCAAAGCGGCCATCAGCACCAGTGCGGGTATATAGCTCCAAGTTCTTGGCTATGGTTGCGAGCTCGGTTGAATTATAGCCATCAAGCAACCAGTTGGCCTTCTTCTTGAGCTCCTTGACTATGGCAGAGGTGAGGACATATCCTTCAACTTGTGCGTGCGACTTACCCTCGTGATCCGTATAGGCGAAGGCTCCCGTCTCGATATTATTCAGCTTATCACGCATCTCCGAGGTGAAGATGATACCCTGATATGCCGAGTCTGTACCGAGCTTGCCGGCCATCATATTATCTATCTCCGTTGTGGAATAGACTTCGAGGTTTCGGCGTGCCTTGCTCTTATCCGCAAGGTCGCTGAGGTTAGATGTTTTGGTGAGTTTCTGTTCACCAGTACCACCTTTCTCGGCATCAAGCGTAGCACGCACAGCCGCCTGACGCTCTGCCTTGAGTGCTTGTGCCTGCTCCGGTGTAAGGTTATTGACCTCATCGGCTGTGAGGCGTACAAGTTCCTGCAAGCCCTCCGAGATCTGCAAGAATACCTCTTGGGATTCGGGCTTTGAGTAGACATCGAGGGCAGTGCGAGCTGCTCCCTTATCCACAACATCACGGAGGTTCTGGTCGGCTGAGAGCTTTGTCTTCAATGCTTCTGCAACAGCACCCGATGTTACATAGCCGGTACCACCTTCGGTAATACCACCCGTAGAGATAGCATCGAGTTTTCTTTTGTATTCGGTAGTAAAGTCCTCGGTAGAGAGCTGTTTGCCATCAACCTTGTCTACTTTGCCATTCATACCACTTGTGTATGTAGTAACAGTAACATAGGTGTCAGCAACAGACTTGCCATTGACCTTGAGCGTACCAATGATATCCACCGAGCCGAGCGGAGCAATAACAATATCGCCTAATGCGTTGCGGACCACAAAGCGATAGCTGTCTGTCGTATCAAAACCCACAGCAGCAATCACCGCTCCGGCGCTATCCTTCCACGAGAGCGTATTTTGCAACTTCGGATCATCTTTGGTGTAGGCAGTATTGCAGAGGTCGATGCCTCGCCCAGCACTATACACCGAGAATAGTCCATTGACCTGTGCCGTAGCACTCTTACCAATGACTTTGAAGATTGGAGTCTGGGACAACTTGCCATCATAGACCGCAAAGTCGCGAAACTTCGTGCCGCCACCCTCAACGCCATAGTAGTTGATGCGCACTGCACCCTCGTCGGTAACATCCTGAGTATTGTAGATATCGCAACCCTGAATGTGGATTGCACCGATTCG
>JAFVIB010000011.1 GCA_017474235.1 Alistipes sp.
ATACTTATGGCATGGGGATACTGTCCACTTTCATTCCGTACGGTAGATTCGGTAGATTACAAAAAGGCGATGCTGATGTTCTACGAGCAGAACAATATCGCAGCATTCAAGCAGATATTTATTGAGCAATACGAGTTCGCAACAAAGAATTATTTTTAGGTTGCATCGTAAAAATAGCTGCAATATCGTGCATGTTTGAGCCTTGAAATTTTAGTGTAGAAAACCGCATCAGTGAGTGCAGAGTGAGTTTGAAAAAGTGCCGTACGCAGTACGGCTTTCTTGTTGCACATTGCCGAGGACTCCAAGGGAAAGACGCAGTAAAGCGAAGCGGCTGCGTCAATCCCGCTACTAACTACTCTTTATACTACATATATTTATCGCAGGGCTTTGTCGATAATTTCGATTCTTTGGCGGGTGATGTCTGTCAGGCGGTTGATGGATGCGGGGTATGACAGTTTTTCATCGCCGTTGATTGTGGTGGTGATGCCCCAGATGCCGAAGTTTTTATACCATGAGCGGTAGATGTAATCACTTTGGCTGTCTATAAAATCAAAGACAGTCATAAATTTCGGTTTCAGCACTGTCCAGCGTTCAGATGCAAGAGCCATAAACCTCTCATCCTTAAACAGGCGGCTATACCACCACGCATGGGTCATAAACAGTCCCCACTGAGCCTCGGGCGAGGCATTATAGGAGAATGTACCCCAATCAAAGTCCCAAACAGGACCCGCCTTAAGTTTGCTGTTACGCTCCTTTGTCAGATATACACTGCCCGGATTGGCAAGCTCGTGGTTTACGCAAATCTCGTATATAAGCCAATAGTCAATAAACGACTGCATATCTATATACTGCGCATAGCCGCTCTTTGGATCGGTAAAATTCTCTCCATAGAGCGCACTCTCGACCTGTGCGATATAGCCCTTTATCCACTCAAGTTGTTGTGGTGTCAAATCCTCCTCTTCCGGATATTTGACCGCAAATGGGGTGCCGCTTGCACCGTGCCACTGCCACTGATTATCGAAGTGGAAATCCAACTCAAGCAGATAGCCACCCGTAACTGCATCTCCGGAGTTATCTGTCGTCTCCATCTCGGTAATATCCACTCTATTTTCATCTACCTTGATATGTTCGGCGACAAGATAACTGCCAAGATGCTTCCCATTAAGAATAAGTTCTACAAACTCGCAACGAGGAGTCCAGTCGAGCGATGTCTGCTCGGCAAGATAGTATGCTACACGATTGCGCAACAGAGTGCGATCCATATAGTTTGCCAACAAGCACCACCGTTTATGCTTAGGCATACCCAACAACTCCTGCTTCTTGTCAAGTTTTATATTGTACGGTTTTTTCTCATACTCCCAAGTCGAGTTTCCGCGACCTCGTATAGAGAGTTTTACGCCATCAACATCTTCAAAAATACCCATTCCGTCGATCCACAGCGTAGCCCCCTCTGTCCACTCCTCTTTTGAGTATATGCCCACATTATTCGGGGTCTCTATCCTCATAACAGGGATGCCCGTGAAGCAACCTAAATGGAGCGTATAGTCGGTGCTATTACTACCCTTCCACACCGTAATCGATATATCTCTATGCAGGTCTATCGGCTCATTCTCTTGCAAATCAACCCCGTTTATCGTCACTCTGTCAATACTGTCGTATGTAAATGTAGGAACGAACTTTCGATTGGCGATATACTCCTCTATATGTGCGCTAAAGGTGCGTGAAGTGTGGTCATACTCAAACACAACATCGCTCTTCAGAGAGCTGTTTTTCGCCCGCTCAAGCCTTATATCGGTAATACCACCGACAAAATTACTACTCTTTATAGTAATCTTATTCGAGCGCACAAGCTCGCCATCACTCTGTTTGATAACTATATAAGCACGATACAGATAGGGGCGTTTAGAACCACCATCTGTAATTGTTGCACGATATAGACCTTGGCTATCTGCCGTAGCAACTCTTGTCAGAGATATATAGTCGGGCGTTGCGGTAATATTATCACTCAGCCTCAACTCTACCTGACAGCCATCTGAAGAGAGTGCATAGTTAAATAGCGCAAGTGGATGTTCTACACTAAAGATAACCTCCACACTGCCACCACTCTCTATCTCATATTCTGTAACAGGAACATTTATCGAAGAGAGCGTAACAGGGGCATCAGACCCATTATCCGGCTCTGCACACGCGCCAAAAAGAAGGAGAGCGAGAAGTATAAGTCTGACGCCACGACCCATAGGCTACCAAATCAACGATACTACTGAGCGTGCAGGAAGTTCTACTACAAAATCGCCCTTTGGAGTTGTAACAACAACCTGTTTATCATTCAGACCATCATTCAGCAGCACTGCCGAGAGGGTTTTATCAGGATTTTCAAAAGCCGAACACATAACTCCACCGCCGGAGCTTTGAACACGATATGCCCCACGCTGGATAACCTTTGACAGATGACCAACTATATACCAATGGCTGCGGAAGTTAAGACCACTGTAAGAGTAGAGAGTGTCACAATCTACAAAACCATAGCACGAGTTACAGCCACCCGGGCGATTAGGACCACGATTTGCATCGAGCATAAAGTTCCACAACACCACTGCACGGCAGTAGTTATTTATCGTACCGATGCACACCTCGCGGATATGCCACATAAGGTTATCGCCAAAGTTCGGGCACCAAGTACCGATACTCTGCTCGGTAAAGTAGATACTCTTTGACGGGTCGGCAGTATATATCTGCGCAAGGGCAGAGGAGCTACCACCGTAGGCGTGCCAAGCAGAGCCCTCAACATACTTTGAAGCCTCTTTATCGGCATATATATTCTTCACAAAATCGGTTACATCAAAGTTATGGTCGTATATCCATATCTTTGTCTTTAGCCCCTCACGCTCAAATGCAGGACCCAGATTATTCTTTATAAAGTTGCGCTGATGCTCCCACGACATATAGGTTGAAGCCGAGTTCCCGTCGTGCAGAGGCTCATTCTGCGGAGTTATAGACTCAATCTTAAAGCCATTGCGCTCCATCTCCTTAATCCACATCACAAGATACTCTGCATACTCATCATAGTACTCAGGATTTAGCCTACCACCTGCCCACTTGTCGTATGGATTATTCGAGTGGCGGTCTATCTTCATCCACAGCGGAGCGGTCCACGGCGCAGCTATAATCTTCACATCAGGATTGATGGCAAGAATCTCTCGCAATATAGGGAAGAGATACTGCTCATCCTCCGGATGTACAGCAAAATTCTCCAATCCCTTCTTATCACACCAAGTAAACTCAGACAACGAGAAGTCAGAGCAGCCAATAGAGACCCTTATATAGTTGTAGCCCAACCCCTCTGTCGGATGAAATGCTGCACGCAGCAGTTTATCACGGTCTGCCGCCTTCATCTTAAGCAGGTTATATGCCGATGAACCTGTAATTGCAGGACCGAAGCCCTCCATCTGCTGATAGCGGGTCGAGGATTTAATGGTCAGTTGCTGCGCATCCTTAGAGGCGTGGCTCTTATCTTTAACCTCAACCGCTGAGAGCAACATCTTCTTATCTGCCGTAGAGATATAGGCTTTAACGCCACCCTCAGGGAAGTTATAATCCACACTGCCCGAGGTCTTGACATCAATGCCTACAATATCGCCATAGACGCTATTTTTACCGGCAACACCATAGACCTTATAGTCTGTTCCCGCCGCTAAATTGTCAAACTCAACCTCTGAAGAGCCTGTAAGCCTTCTACCCTTCATCATCGCAGAGAGTGATGGGATTGCCGCATCTACATCCGTAAGCAGAGCGTATGCAGTATCTGCATTGGTAAGTGAGACATCGACAACTACCGAGTTATCTGTTGCCGACTTTTGGGTCATAACAATACCCAACTTTTCATCCGGATTTGGCTGTATAGGCTCTGGGGAGCCACCATTGCAACCGCATATAATAGAGCCGATTGCCGCACAGAGAAGAGTCAATTTCATAGAGGTCATAGCTTTTGTTTTTTGTTAAGCAAAGTTACTAAAAATAGAGCTCTTTTCTATACTGACCTCTATATATGTAGCAGGAATATAGACCGTTATACACCAAAAAGTCTGATTATAAAACAAATAGCCTGTTATAAAAGTGGAAAAATATTGCAAATTCAAAAAGTTATTACTACATTTGTGTTACTATGAAACACCTAAAACAACTACCACTACTTACCCTGCTGTTATTGTCCATTTATAGCACGACGGCTAAAAATACAGCGATATTTCAGGAGCTTGACCAAACTATCCAGCAATCTGAGAGTTTTGTCAGTAAAAAGTTATCCCGTATAAGCTCTATCGAAAATCAACTTGAGAAAGACGACCTCTCTCTTTTAACCCGCTACAATCTCTACAAGGCACTCTATAAGGAGTACTTTGCCTTTCAGTTTGACAGAGCTATGGATGTATTGGGCAAGCGATATGCCCTGTCACAGCAGATGGGTAATAGAGCCCTTATGATTGATGATCAGATTGACAGAGCAAGGCTCTATGCTACATCGGGAATGTATTTTGAGGCTGGCGATATGCTTGACAACCACATCGACACCCTCCACCTTACCCGTCAGCAGAAGATTGCCTACTATGAGGCGCAGCAGCGTTTTCACTCCGACTTTTGGCACTACACCTCCGACCCCGAGAAGAAAAACCTCTCCGGAGTAAAGAAGTCCTACTATCGTGAGCAGATTCTCAAACTAACATCGCCTGATGAGCCTATGCATCAGTATATCACCGTGCGTAATCTTACCGAGAGTGGTCAGTGGAGCGAGGCTGAGGTTATCAATATGATGTTGCTATCCAACTACCAGCCACATCAGCACGAGTATGCGATGTATGCCTATGACCGTGCGCGTATCTTGGAGGCGTTAGAGCGTCGTGACGAGATGCGAGAGTGGTTTGCCCGCTCGGCTATGGCAGATATACGCACAGCTACAAAAGATAACGCATCGCTCTGCTCTTTAGCTCAGACGCTGCTCGAGATAGACGATATAGACCACGCATTTCACTATGTTTTCTTCTCGCTCAACGATGCGATTTTTTATAACGCAAAGCTCCGACCTTGGCAGATTTCATCTATCGTTCCAAGCATCGAGCAGGCTTATCAGAATAAGCAACGACACAATAAAGAGGAGTTACTGCGTGAGCAACAGTTCTCGCACCGTCTGATTATTATAATCTCTATACTTGCCGTGGCACTGCTCGGCATCTGTATCTATTTGGTGGTTATGCTTGGGAGGTATCGCCACAATACAAAGAAGATACACGATATGAATGAGCGAATAACGACCACCAATGCAACCTTAAAGTCTCTGAACGAGCAACTTGAGTCGGTAAATAGCGATTTGAGCGAGGCAAACGCTGTTAAGGAGGAGTATATTGCCCTCTTCCTCTCAATGTGTTCTGACTATATAGAGAAGATGAAGGCTATGCAGCGCAGCATCCGCCGCAAGCTATCGCAAGGCAAGGGTGCAGAGCTTGAAAAGGAGTTGTCGTCATCGACTTTGATGGATGAGGAGCTTAACAACTTCTACGAGATGTTTGACAACGCCTTTCTAAACCTCTATCCAAACTTTGTAGAGGAGTTTAACTCTCTCCTCAAGCCCGATTCGCGCATAAAACCAAAGGGGGGGGGAAGGCTGAGCACGGAGTTGAGAATCTTTGCCCTGATACGCTTGGGCATAACCGACTCTTCACGCATTGCATCACTGCTCCGCTACTCGGTAAATACAATCTATAACTACCGCGCGCGTACTAAGAACAACGCCCTGTGTAATCGAGATACTTTTGAAGAGAGAATTATGACTATAGGTAGATAATAAAAAAGAACGGTCTGTCACTGCGACAGACCGTTCTTCTGCAATTTGAAACACACTATCTTACCTCAAAACTACAAGCCTCTCCTGAAGCAGAATCTCCTGCTACCCACAATTGGAACTTACCCGGCTCTACGCCATACTCCATATCGCGATTCCAATAAGCCAACTGCTCAACCGGCAGAGAGAAACGGCAACGCTTAGACTCGCCGGCTTTAAGTGTTACACGCTCAAAACCCTTAAGCTCCTTGACAGGGCGTACAACAGAGCCTACAAGGTCACGAACATAGAGCTGAACAACCTCTGTTGCATCATACTCGCCCGTATTTGACAGAGTATATTCTACAACGATAGTATCGTTCTTACCATACATCTCTTTGTCAAGTGTAATATCATAGTACTCGAATGTAGTATATGACAGACCATAGCCAAATGGCAGATGTGGTCCATAACCGGAGTCGAGATAGTACGAAGTACAACCCAACGATGTCTGACCCGCCTTAATAGGAATATCGTTCAGCAGTGTCTCTGTACCGTTATTTGGGCGACCCGTCATCGGATGGTTATAGTAGAATGGAGCCTGACCGGCATCACGCAGGAAGGTCATCGGACTCTTACCTGAAGGGACTGCACGACCTGTAATAAGGTCTGCAAGAGCCTCTCCACCCATTGTTCCCGGATGTAGAGAGTAGAGCATTGCATCACACATCTCCATATCCTTCTCGATAGTAAGCATACGACCTGCGATAACAACCACAACAACAGGTTTACCGGTAGCTTTCATCGCTGCAATAAGCTGGCTCTGCGCACCCTGAAGATTGAGCTGTGACAGACAGTGAGCCTCGCCCGAAAGGATTGCCTCCTCGCCAACACATACAACAATTGCATCAGCTCGACCTGCAGCCTTTTGTGCCGCACGAATACCGGAGGTGTTATTATCGCGGCTATACTTGAGTGCCGGCTCATAGATTACCTTATAATCCCTCTTCAGCGCATCGAGTGGAGTTACAGTGTACTGCTCCTCACCATCAAACGCCCAAGTACCGAGCTGGTCATACGGAGCATCAGCCATAGGACCGGTAACAAGAATAGTCTTTGCACCCTTCAGCGGCAGGGTCTTATTATTATTCTGCAACAATATCACAGACTCTGTAGCGCACTGCTTTGCAGCCTCAAGGTGTTCAGGGGCATAAGCCACCTTACGAGCCAAAGACTCATCTACATAAGGATTCTCAAACAGACCCAAACGGAACTTAAGACGCAGGATATTACGAACAGCATTGTCAATGGTCTTTTCAGAGATTTTACCCTCGGCAACCAAATCCTTAATATGCTGAATAAAGCCAAATGACATCATATCCATATCCACACCGGCATTTACAGATAGCTCTGTGGCGTGCTTCAAATCCTCAGCATAGCCGTGAGATACCAACTCGCCCGAAGAGTTCCAATCGGTAACAACCATACCGTCAAAACCCCACTCTTTTCGCAATACATCTGTAAGCAACCAATCATTACCCGTAGATGGCAGACCATCTACATCGTTAAATGAGGTCATAAGGGTAAGCGCACCTGCATCAATACAAGCCTTAAAGGCAGGGAAGTATGTATTTCGCAATGCTCGCTCGGAAATCATAGCCGTATTATAGTCACGACCGCCCTCGGCTGCACCATAACCCACAAAGTGCTTTACACAAGCAGCCAAAGATGTCGGGTCTGCGTAGTTATCGCCCTGATAGCCCTTTACCATTGCCACACCCATCTGCACATCCAAATATGGATCCTCGCCCGAGCCCTCAGCAACTCGACCCCAACGAGAGTCACGAGCAATATCGAGCATTGGAGAGAATGTCCACCTTACAC
Organism: Alistipes sp.; assembly: GCA_017474235.1. Lineage (GTDB taxonomy): Bacteria > Bacteroidota > Bacteroidia > Bacteroidales > Rikenellaceae > Alistipes. Next base: position 7,694 of record JAFVIB010000011.1, read on the forward strand.
CCGATGCAGTTGCCTCTACAGCAGCCACTCTTGCACCCTGCTCCACAATTGCAGGATCAAATGTTGCCGCCATACCGAGCGGAATAGGGAAGATTGTGCGGAAACCGTGAATTACATCTCGGCTGACAAGCAACGGAATACCGAGTCGGCTCTGCTCTACAGCAGCCTTCTGCACCGCATTTATCTCAACCGGATCGACAATATTAAGAATAGAACCAACATTACCGGCAGCAATCTGCTCAATAAACTGATAACCTCCCGACACCTGATTCATCTGTCCAATCTTCTCCTCGAGGGTCATCTTACCCAGCAGCTCCTCTACCCTTTTATCGACAGAGTCGCTCTTTGGGCAACTGCAACCTACAGCGAGTAGAGCACCAAGTAAAATAAAATGCTTAATCTTCATATTATTACCTTTTTGGAATTACTTTATCTTTTGGAATACACGAACATAGTCTATCTCGTATGTAGTCGGCAAACAACTCTCATCTACGCCCATTGCGCCACCCCAATTGCCGCCCCAAGCAAGGTTTAACTTGAGATAGAACGGATTGTAGAATGGCCATGTGTTATAGTCGCCCTTACCATCGTTATTGAAGGTAAAGTGGAGTTTGCCATCAAAATAGAATTTCAGATACTGCTCTGTCCACTCTACTGCGTATGTATGGAACTCTGATGTAGCAGTTGCCAGATGTATCTCGTTTGTCTTCTGAGTACCGATTGAGTGGTAGTATGCCTTGCAGTGGATAGACGACGATACATAGTTCTCGTGGTATCCTACATGCTCCATAATATCAATCTCGCCATCATCGGGCCAAGCCTTAAAGTTCTTAGGCATCATCCAGAATGCGGGCCAGGTACCCTTTCCTTTACAGAGTTTCAAACGACCCTCAAAGTAGCCGTATGTCCAACTCTTAATTGTATTCATACGCACAGAACGCACCTTGCCATCTATCTTCTGTGCCGTAATTTTGAGTGTTCCCTCACTAACCTCGGCAATACGGGTATCTTTATACTTACCGCCGGAAACATAATCCTGAAGCTCATTATTTCCCCAACCACTATCGCCTGTCTCATACCACCAATTATCTGTCGATGGAGTTGTAACACCGGCAGTATCAAACTCGTCGTGCCAAACTAACTCATAACCCTCAGGAGCTGCAATTGCCGGCTCGACATACTCTGCCGAATCGGGTTTTGAGAATCCTGACGGAGCCTTAAAGTTAAACCATACATAGATGCTCTTCAGAGAGCTGTTACCTGTGCAGTTAAATGTTGTAAGTCGCTGCAATCGCTGAATATCTATCGTCGAAAGATTGTTATTCGAGCAGTCGAGATACTCAAGTTTGGTAAGTGCCGTAACATCAAGCTCAGAGAGCTGATTGTTCGAGCAGTCAAGGTAGGTTATCTCTTTGAAATATTGACCCAACTCTGCCATCGACTTTATACCCTTACCTTTACACTCTATACGACGCACCTCTGACGCCTCCTTTGTACTCAATACGCCGTCACCATCTGCGTCATGGGCTGCTACGAGGGCTGCCAAGAAAGAGGCATCGGCAATAGTCACCGCCTCAACATCATAATTCTGCTTAACGGGCAGAGTATATCTATTGCCGGCAGTTCTAAACTCTACTGCACCATTGCGGACATCGCCCGTCTTATTCTCCTCGATAGACACACGAAGTGTTGTCGTGCCCGACACACCGCCACTTGGCGACACCTTTATCCACTCACACTGCGGATATGCACCCCACTCTGCATCTGCAACGACAGTAATACTCTCAGTCTGCTTATCAGAGCTGACTGTAAGAGACTGAGTGCTAAACGAAAGCACACCACCTCCATCAGGAGTCTCCTCTGTCGAGGCATTGCTACAAGTTGCCGACATAAACGACACGCTGAGCACTGTCAATATAAGTGACAAATAACGCATCTTTTTCATATGCACAGTAATTTAATAGAGATAAAAGGGGCAGGCAGGCAAATCCCGCCCGCCCCTATTATCGGTTACTCAACATGCTCCTGAAGCACAATATCCTTAATCTCGATAGTGCTGCCTACAGGGCTACCACCAAAGTCAAGAACCAACTTTACAGGAGTACAAGCCTTACCGTCAAAGTTCCACTGCAAGAATGTAAACTCCTCAAATGAGGTTACAGATACAATCGGATCAAAATAGAACGGCTCGTCTTTTGCATCTGCAAGACCATTGCAGAGCTTAATAGTTACGCTTGGATGATCAACCTCTGAGTAGAACTTAACTTGGAAGTCATACTTCTTACCCTCAACAGTATTGATATCTGTCTGGATAGCCATCTGACCCTGCCAACGCTGAGGACCCATACCCTCCGGCATAGTAACCTTATAGTTAGAGCCACTCTGCTCTACCTCCGGATTGCTAATCTGACCCCATTCGTTGTTTGCAAACCAATAGGTAACAGTATAGTTCTCACCCTTCCACAGGTTTGAAGCAGCAGCCGGATCGAGAGATGACGGCTTAACAGCCAACTTCTTAACCTCCATATCCAAAACACCGTCATTGTCGGTAAATGTGAATGTGTAGTAACCCGGAGCTGTACCCTCAACAGTGTGGATATTACCATCATCATTAGGGATGTGGAACAGACCGTTATCGGTAACAGTACCGTACTTATTCTTTGTCCACTCTAAGCCCCAATCAGACTGACCGAATACCTTTACAGAGCCACCCTCAGCCTTCATAGCCAAAGTGATGCGATATACATTATCAGCAATGCGTGCGCAAGGAAGCGGAGCCTCACCTGTGTTCCAGCCGATAAGATTATCAACAGTCGGCTTACCACCACCGTCACCGATAATCCACAGTGCCTTACCATTCTCGTAAGTAGCCTTCTCGCCATTGTGGAGAGGAACAACCTTGAACCACTTGCTATCCCACATAATGCGATAGTCGCCATCAAGAGCCATAAACTTGAGTGTAGTGTCGTTTACAACCTCGAAGAAGTCAGGGTCAACCCAAATATCATCAAACTTAACACCTGTAACGACAATCTCCTGACCCTTTGACAGAGTAGTCTCAAGCATACCGCCAGAGATATCCTCGCCGTCAAATGTTACAGACGGAGCCTTGATATCGCGTGCCTTGAAGATATACTGCCAAGCGATAGGACCACCATTATTTGCAGTCTCAGAGAATGCAACAACCTTAAGAGTAGTCTCTGTCAGCTCAACAACATGGAATACAGGCTCATTATAGAGGTCATCGTATGGGATATAACCTACTGTGAAACCTGCAGGGAGGGTAATCTTGTCATTAGCAAATGTATATTGACCCTCCTGACTCTGCCAAGCAATATCATAGTCATCAGCCAAACCTGCAGTTGCACCCGGAACAACAGAAGAGCAACCCTTGTTGATATAAATCTCGCCATCAGCACCCGGATTGAACTTATAAGTGCCATCAGGGCAGAATGTAAGCTCATTGTCATACATACCGAAGTCTGCCTTCTCATTTGCACCTGCGCTCCACCAGCCACCTGCATTTGCAACAGAATCGCCACAGCCGAGGTGACCTGCTGCCATATTATCCATAATCCAAACCTTACCGGCAGCCTCTGTACCTGCAAGAAGCTCCTCCGGACTTGCAACATGAACAGCCGGAACAAACTGATACTTCCAAGCAATACCGCCACCGCCATTCTCTGTCGGAGCCTCATTTACCAGCGAGAGGGTCTTGCGGATAGAACCCACAGAGGTCTCAAGGAAACGATAGCGTGGAGAGTCCAAAGCGGTCTTATGAGGGATATAAGAGAGGTTAGAGCCTGAAGGCAGCACCAAGTAAATCTCCTCAATACCTGCCGAGTTCCAATTGTTCTCGATAGTATAAGTAGAGGTGTATGCATCAATTGGAGCCTGATAGTCCTGCTCGTCATTGTTGTAGCACTCTGGGTGATAGCCATGTGCAGCCATACCCCAGTTTACATACACAGTACCACCCTCGCCCGGGTTGTATGAGTACTCGCCACTCTCTGTAAAGCTGATACGGTCGTCATAAAGACCCATATCTGCCTTACCATCAACTCCGCAAGACCACCAATCTGTACCATCGGTAGTAGCCTGACCTGTATCTGCATTGATAGAACCGCAACCAAAGTGACCTGCAGTTGCCTGATCCCACTGCCACTCATTTGCCAAAGCCTTCATATAAGGAGATGCATCGAATGGGTCACGATATGTATTCTCAAGTGCAAACTCATAAACCTTTGAGCCTACAGAGATACCGTGAGCATTGTATGCCTTAACCTCTACAGAGTATGTGCCAGCATCACGGAAACGCAGCGACACGCCATTTGTAGAGTAAACATAACTCTTGCTCGCCTTGCCATCAATAAGCTGGTCACCAAAGATAAACATCGGCACCATCTGCTTATTGTTCATAGTAAATGTTACATAGTTAGTCTCCTGATTTACATCGATTGTAACATCGAAGCTCTCAGCAGAAGGTAACTTGCTTGCATCCGGCTCGATATAGTCAACCGTACAGCCGACAACGAGCATCGGCAGCGCAAGTGCCAAAGCTATATACTTAAACAATCTTTTCATAATCTGTTCTTTTTTAAGTTATTCTGTTGTCAGTACTATTAGTAAGCTGTGTTCTGCTTAAGGTTAGGGTCCTTATCGCACTCAGCCTGTGGCAGAGGCCAGTACTTCTTACCAGGTGTCCAATCTATCTGACGCCACTCGTGGTCTGCAGCCTTAAGAACCTCCTGTGCCAAGCCTGAACGCACCAAATCCCAATAACGCTTACCCTCGCCTACAAACTCCTTGCGACGCTCCTGAATAATCGCACGCTGGTCTGTACCTGTATCTGTACAACCTGCACGCTGACGCACCTGCTGGAGATATGCAGAACCATCACCACCTGTCAATACCTCAAGCTCTGCTGCGTTGAGCAGGGTCTCAGCATAACGATATACGCGGATATTGTTGCAGTGGTTCATATCTGCTGATGCAATCTGACCATGAGTACCATTACGACGAGCGATGTACTTAAGCAGGTAGTAACCTGTATGCTGCCAACGGGTCTTCTCTGCCGGAATTGGATCGAACACATCATTGTAGCACAAAATACCACCGTCACGACGCTGGTCGCCCTCCTCGTACATATCGTATGCAGCCTTAGCTACAGGACCGAAGCCCCAACCATCACAGAAACCACTCGCCTCAGTTGCTCCTGGAACACCGATAAGCATAGGATATACAGTACCACCGGCTGCAAGCGGCGCACCCCAATCTCGAGCAGCACCCTCGCTGGTGTAGTTAATCTCCCAAATAGACTCTGAGTTCCACTCGCCAGACTCCAACCAAATAGATGCGAAGTCTGATACCAAAGAGTACTCGTTAGAGTTAATAATCTCCTTCATATAGCCCAAAGCATCGTCATAACGCTCTGTATCGTTCTGATACATAACCATCTCTGCATAGAGCATATATGCCATAGCCTTTGTAACACGACCCTCATTGCCGGCAGAAGCCTTCATTGGCAGAACATTCATCTTAAATACCTCCTCAAGATGACCTACGCACTGCTCATATACTGCGTCTGCTGTAAACTGCTCTGTAATATACGGAGCCTCAAGGTTTTTGTCGTAATAAGGGATATTTCCCCAGAACTTCCAAAGCAAATTGTAGTAGAATGCCTTAAGAACAGTTGCCTCAGCCTTATAGAGAGCCTTAGTCTGCTCTGACATACCCGGAACAGTATCTACATACTCAAGCACGATGCAAGAGCGGTTGATACCTGAGTAGCAGATAGTCCAAATACGGTCACTCTGCTCTGTAGGGGTAAGAGTATAGTAGTGAGTCTTTACCAAAGCCGGCTGGTCACCCTCGTTACTACCACCACAGTAGATATCATCTGCCATAATATCCGGAGTAAGAGTAAGGGCGTTTACATACTGATCAAAGTAGTCGAGCCACTCCAAAGAGTCGTAAGCAGCCACCAAAGATTGGTACATACGAGCCTCATCGATAAAATACTCGTCTAATGGCTCCGAAGAGTTGTGCTTTACGGTAATAAAGTCCTTACCGCATGACGAGAGCAATGCCGCTGTTGCAAAAATTGCAAAAAATATCTTTTTCATAATCATCATTCGGTTTTAAGGTTAGAAAGTAAGGTTTACACCAACTGAGAAAATACGAGACATAGGATATACACCACGGTCGATACCCTGCTCTGTGCCGAAACCGTTACCACCGGTAACCTCCGGATCACAACCCGTATAATTTGTGAGAGTAAAGAGATTCTCCGCCATCAAGTAAACACGCAGGCGAGAGATAGCAGCCTTTCTTGTAATATTCTGTGGCAATGTATAGCCCAACTGAACATTACGAGCGCGCAAGAACGAGCCGTCCTCAAGCCAAAGGTCTGATACACGGTAGTTCTCATTTGGAGAGTCGAACATAAAGCGTGGATACTTATTTGTAGAGCCCTCGCCTGTCCAACGATTAAGAATAGACTTGTTGAGATTTACATAGTAGAGGTCTGTACGACGGCTGACATTGAAAATCTGACAACCTGCCTGACCCTGAAGCAGAACATTGAAGTCGATACCCTTCCAGTTAAAGCCGAGATTAACGCCGAATGTCCAATCAGGAATACCCTTACCAATCATTGTACGGTCATCGTCATTCAAAATACCATTACCATCAATATCCTTGAAACGAACATCTCCAGGAGCTGCCTTTGGTTGCAGAAGCTCTCCATCCTTATTTACATGAGCAGCAACCTCTGCGGCATTTTGGAAGATACCGTCACTCTGATATCCGTAGAAGTAAGGGAACGGCAGACCGATAGAACCACGAGTAAGCTGACCAATCTTATGGTTAGAACCGTAGAGGTGTGTAGAGTCATCGCCCAAATATGTAAGCTCGCTCTGACCATAAGTTACATTACCTGAGATATGGTAGTTAAAGTCACCAATGCGGTCTTTCCAACCCAAATCAATCTCAACACCGCTATTTACCATATCGCCGAGGTTACCAATTGGTGCAGAGTCACCCGAGTAGCTTGGCACAGGCATTGAGAGCAACATACCGGCAGTCTGCTTGCGATAGTAATCAACAGTCAGAGTGAGTCGGTTGCTAAAGAAACCTGCATCAATACCGATATCTGTCTGACGAGACTCCTCCCAACGAGCATTAGGGTTAGCAAGTCCTGAAGGCTTTGAGCCGAGAGTGATAGACTCTGAGCCATTACCACCGGAACCGAAGATATAGTTGTTACCAGAGTTCATATATACTGCATATACGAAGTTGGCAATACTATCGCTACCATTTACACCCCAAGATGCACGGAGCTTGAGAGTTGAGAGCCAATCGACATTCTGCATAAATGCCTCATTGCGGATGTTCCAACCGACTGATACAGATGGGAAGTTACCCCACTTATTGTTATCACCAAATCGGCTTGAACCGTCACGACGGAAGGTAACCTCCGCCATATAACGCTCATCATAGTTGTAAGAGAGACGACCGAAGTAAGATGCGAGGCGGTAAGGAATAGAGTTCCAAGAGCCCCAACCGTTACGATCGCCATCAGCCTGCTTACCCAATGTATTGTTCACTGTAATCTTATAAGGGTCGTACGGATACATAATACCGCGAGCCGATGCACCCACATTCAGAGATGTGCTTGCAATGGCAGACTGACCGAGAATTACAGCGATAGAGTGCTTACCAAATGTCTTGTCATAAGAGAGGACATTCTCAACCTGATACTGGAAACCGCGATTCATCTCCTGCGATACAGACTCAGCATAGTTTGTCTTCTCTGTAACAGTCTCATTACCATCCTTATCATAAGTGGTCTCAGAAGCGATAGTGTTGTAGCTATAACGCTTTGAAGAGAGGAAGTACTGAGTAGAGTAGCCGTGATTGCCCCAGAAAGCAAGGTCAATACCAACTGAAGAGCGGAACTTGAGTCCGTCAAAGATATTGAGCTCACCAACAAAGTTTGCAATAAACTTATCAGTGCTATACTTTGTACCAGGGAGTGAGAGTGAAGCGAGCGGGTTGGTCTGCTCGTTATATACACCACCATCTACAACAGTGTATGCACGACCATCCTTGTCGCGTACAATATGCTCGTAACCCTCAGGATAGAGCTCCTTATAGAGAGCCTCCTCCTCCGGAGTTGCATATACATTGAGCAGTGGAGACATACTGATAGCCGAACCGAGTGGAGAGCCGTACTCAGAGTTCACCTCAATACCCTTTGATAATATACGCGCGTAAGAGGCAGAGGTCTGAACGGTCAGCTTATTGAGCCAATCGCGCTGCTTTGTGCTATCAAATACTGTAACGCCGATATTTGCACGAACAGTAACACGCTCATAGTTTGAACGGTCGAAGTTACCACCAACAGTACCCTCACGAGTAAGGTAGCCGGCAGAGAGTGCATAGTTTACATTCTCGCCACCACCAGAGATTGAGAGGTCGTGCTTCATCACAGGAGCATTATGATTCAGAGTCTCATCAATCCAATCAGTACCCTCGCCGTACTTAAACGGATTGTCATAAATTGGAGCCTGACCGGCATTGATATAACCCTCATTCATAATTGTAGCATACTCGGTAGCATTAAGAACATTAGGCTTGCGCCAAATATTCTGAATACCATAAGAGAAGTCGTAGTTTACAGTTGCATTACCCTTCTGACCCTTCTTTGTAGTCACGAGGATAACACCATTTGCTGCACGCGCACCGTAAACTGCACCAGAAGCGGCATCTTTCAACACCTCAATACGCTCGATGTCGTTTGGATTGAGATAGTCGATACCACCTGAGATTGCCATACCATCTACAATGTAGAGAGGCTCAGAGTTGTTAATAGAGCCGATACCACGGATGCGCACCTGCGCACCTGCATCAGGAGCACCTGAAGGAGCAGTAACCAATACACCCGAGCTCATACCCTGAAGTACATTCTCGATACGATTGTTAGCCTGTGCCTTCAAGTCATCGGCTGTAATAGACGAAATTGCAGCAGTTACCACGCTCTTCTTCTGAACGCCATAACCAACAACTACAACCTCCTCTACATTTTGAGTATCCTCCTCAAGGACCACATCGTACATCGTAACACCGCTAACAACAGGAACTGTTTTTGATGTATAACCGATGAACGAAACCTCCAATGTCTGCCCTGCGACAGCATTGATTGTAAAACTACCGTCAAGCTCAGTAGTCGTGCCGACGGTTGTACCTTCGACAACAACTGCTGCACCTACTACAGGTGTGCCTGCTGCGTCCTTAACGGTACCCTTCACTTGTTGAGCAAATGCCGAAGCTGTGCCCATACACACGATTGCAAGAATCAGTGCGATTTTGTAAGTCAAGTTTTTCATAGGCTTGTTGTTTTTGGTAAATGATTAGTCTATTTTTTCAAATGTTTTTTCTGCCATTTGCAATACTAATTTAATACATTTATACATCTCTGACAACTCTTTTCGATGCAGTACAAAAAAGGAGAGATAAAAATATAGACTTTATCATAATAACCACCCTGATTATCAAATATTTACACCTCGAAAAACCACAAAATAAGTGGATAAAAAGTGCCTATCTGCAAAGATATAAAACACCTATTTTCAAAGCGCCAAAAACGACATCCATAAAAAGTGGACTATCTTATGAAACATCACTAAATACACAACTGATTATCAATCAATTACAAGTTTACTATATTATAAACAAGTGGCTATTCACACCTATTTCCACACTAAAAAAACTCCTCAAAAAGCCAAATTCCTTAATAAATAGTCACTCTTGTCGTCTTTATCGTAGAGTTTTCGACAACATTCAAAAATAGCCACCCGAAGGCGGCTACAAAAGGACAGAGGTTGTGGCGATTATTGGTCGTTGGAGTCGGCTTTTATTTTGTCAAATAGTGTCAAAATACCGCCGATGGTTGCCCCGAGGAAGCATAGTATGCCATAACCGACAAGCACAATCACTCCGAGAGCAATCAAAATCATTATTCCGTAACCTATAAAACTCCAGATCTCCATAGTAAACTTGACTTTGTGAGTACAAATTTAACAAAAATTATTCAATTATCCGCTATACATAATTATTTGGAAGTGATTACGACAACTACAAATAAATGTATAATAAATAGTGTGTAATCAGTCTAAAAAATAATCTTTTTATTAATAAGCAACACAAAAGGCAAGAAACGGAAATTTATATAATATTATCAATGGTAAATAATGCAAACGAAAAGAAAATGCAAGTTTTTCTTTAAGAAATTTGCATAATATAGAATATTTACCTACCTTTGTATATTAATTAGGAATTGCAGACGGACACAAAACCTATTTTATAAACTTAAAAAACTAATTGTATGAAAAAACTGCTACACAACTCAGCAAGATTGCTTCTTGTGATGCTTGCTTGCTGTTTCAGTTTGACCGCCATTGCGCAGAAGAGATCCATACAGGGTACTGTTGTGGATGAAACCGGCGCTCCAATGATTGGTGCTTCCGTAGTCGTAATGAGTGGCGAGAACATCGTGGGGGGGGGTACAACTACCGATATTTCAGGTAGTTACACCGTTTCTGTAGAAACCGGTCAATCTCTTGACATATCCTTTATCGGATATAAGTCAGCGAGAGTTGCCATCACAGCACAACAGACTGTCTATAAGACCACATTGGTTATGGACAGTGAGGCTGTAGAAGAGGTCGTTGTCGTAGGTTACGGCACCGAGAAGAAGGTAAACCTTACCGGTTCGGTATCTTCAATCTCTACCGAGGAGTTTAATTCTCGACCAATCACCCAGCTCTCTACCGCATTGCAGGGTATCGCTCCGGGCGTTACAGTAACCACAGCAGGTGGTGCTCCGGGTGCTGATACAGGTAACATTCAGATTCGCGGTATCGGCTCTTTTGGTGGCTCTGATTGCGCACCACTTATCCTTATCGACGGCGTTGAGGGTGATATGAACTCCGTTGATGCTTCACAAATCGATCAAATCACAGTACTTAAGGACGCTGCTTCTGCTGCAATCTACGGTTCGCGTGCAGCAAATGGTGTTATCTTGATTACAACAAAGCGTGCCGGCAAGGACAAGTTCGGTGTAACTTATCGTGGTTATGTTGGTTGGCAGGAGCCTGTTGTATATCCTGATGTTGTTGGTCCAGAGGACTTTATGCGTCTGCAGAGTATTGCTGAGGCAAACGACGGTATCACTAAGCTCACTTACTCTCCTGAGTATATTGAGAACTACCGCAAGAACAACTTCCTTGATCCTGATGCATACCCAATCATCGATTGGCAGAAGCGCCTGATGACCGGTAACGGTTTCACTCACAGCCATATTGTAACTATGTCCGCAGGCTCTGAGCGTATCCGCAACATTTCATCATTCGGTTATCTTGATCAGAACGGTATTATCAAGGATGCATCTTTCAGCCGTTTCAACTTGCGTAACAACCTCGATGTTCAGCTTCACAAAAAGTTCAAGCTCAGTCTCGACATCGCAGGTACTTACTCAAACCGCGAGATTAACCCTTATCAGAATGGTATCTTCCAGTTTATGAACGCAAAGGACCCTGTAATGCTTGCACAGTGGTCTGATGGCAGCTACGCTCCGTTCACAGGTGGTACAACAAACCCACTGCCAATGATTGAGACAGGTGTAGGTGGTAACCGCCACTATCAGAGACTCAACATCAAGGCTGCTGTTGCATTGGAGTACAAGCCTGTTAAGTGGCTCACTCTCGAGGTTAAGGCTGCTCCACAGCTTTCAGCAACAAAGAACCACACTTTCAAAGATCAGGTTGAGTATCACTCAGATCCATACGGTTCTATCTCTCCTATCACCAATGTTGAGTTCAACTCTTTGGATGAGAGCATTGCAACTACATTCAACGGCTACTATCACGGTATGCTGACCTTGGCTCACAGCTTTGGTAAGCATAACCTCAAGCTGCTCCTCGGTGCATCTTACGAGAATACAGAGTACTCATCACTCTCTGCTTATCGTCAGGATTTTGCATATCCTCAGTATGATGTAATCGACGCAGGTGCTGATAACGAGTTCAAGCAGAATGGTGGTACTCGCACACAGCTTGCTTTGGCTTCATTCTTCGGTCGTTTCAACTACAACTATGACAACCGTTACCTGTTTGAGGCTAACCTCCGTTATGACGGTTCTTCACGCTTCTCTAAGCGCAACCGTTGGGGTCTGTTCCCATCATTCTCTGCAGCTTGGCGTCTGAGCGAGGAGTCATTTATGGATAGCACTCGCGATGTACTGACAGAGGCTAAGATTCGTCTCTCTTATGGTACTTTGGGTAACCAGAACATCGGTGGTAACTACCCTACTGCACAGATGCTCTCAATTTCATCTATTGCAGCTGCCGGCAGCATCTACCCTATCGTTGCACAGACTTCTCTTGCAAATGAGAATATCACTTGGGAGACTACATATATGGCAGATGCCGGTATCGACTTGACTTTGTGGGAGAAATTCACTTTGACAGCCGACTACTACTACAAGAAGACTGACGGTATCCTTATGAAGCTCGATATCCCTTCTACAATCGGTCTTAACGCACCTTATCAGAACGCAGGTGTTGTAACTAACCACGGTTGGGAGGTAGCTTTGGGCTACAACAACCGTTGGGGCGATTGGTCATTCGGCGTACAGGGCAACATCTCTGATGTAATCAACGAAATTGTCGATATGAAGGGTACTTCAGGTTCAAGCGGCGTTATCCGCAACCAGGAGGGTTCATCTATCAACTCTCTCTACTTGCTCAAGAGCCTCGGCATCGTTCAGACACAGGAGCAGGCAGACTGGATTAACGAGAACTGCCCTCAGTATGGTCAGGTAACTCATCCGGGAGACCTTGTTTATGAGGACTACAACCTCGATAACAAGATTGATGACAACGATAAGCAGATTGTAGGCTCACTTATCCCTCGTTACACTTACGGTCTTACACTCAATGTAGGTTGGAAGGGTATCAACTTGAGCGCACAGTTCCAGGGCGTAGGTAAGGCAAACGCTTATATCAGTGGTTACTATACTCAGCCTTGCGTTAGTGGTGGTACATTCCAGAAGAGCCACATTGACAACTGGACTCCAGAGAATACCGACGCTAAGTATCCTCGTCTCTCTTATCAGGCAGACCTTAACAAGAAGTCTTCTACATTCTGGATGGCAAACGGTGCATACTGCCGTCTGAAGAACCTTCAGTTGAGCTACACCTTCCCTAAGAAGATAGTAAAGGCTATGAAGATTAAGGGTCTTATGGTTTATGCAAATGCTACAAACCTCTTCACTATCAGTGACTACTATGATGGTTATGACCCTGAGACAGCTTACCAGAGTGGTTCACAGGGTGCAACAACCGGTTCTATCGGTAACAACTACCCACTTTGTAGCACATACACATTCGGTGCAGAGATTAAATTCTAAAACAGATTGCAATTATGAAAAAGAATATTATAACTTTACTTCTGTCGGTAGTTCTTTTGAGCAGTTGCTCTCTTGATCGTGAGCCGCTTGACGGTCCATCTACCGGTACTTTCCCTGCAACCGCAGAAGAGGCTGAGGCAGGTCTGCTTGCCGCTTATAAGAGCCTTTCAAATGATGTACACCAGTACAACCCAGCAGATCGTTGGTACGATCAGCTCTCTGATATTGGTGCTATGAGAACTACTATGTCAAGCTGGCCTAACTTCGGCTTGTCAACCGTTACCTCAGAACTCTCTCATGTAGAGAAGACATACACTCGTATCTATAAGGCTATCGGTCGTGTACACCTTGTACTCGACAAACTCGATAATCTTCGTGGTGTAGTATCTGACGAGCAGTACTATCAGTTCAAGGCTGAGCTCCTCTGTCTTCGTGCTTATCAGTATGACAAGGGTTGTAAGATTTTTGGTGATATGCCGTGGATTGACCACGCACTCGACCTTGATGACTACGCATACGCTCGTACACCAAAGGCTGAGGTTATTGCCAATATTCTCAACGATTTGGATGATGAGTTGATAGACAACCTCCCTATTGCTTGGGACCGTGCTACTTGGGGAACTTGCCGTATTGGTCGTGTAGCTGCATATGCACTCAAGGCTCGTATCTGTCTTGAGTGGGGTTTCTTCGAGGATGCTGCTAAGTATTCAAAGAAGGCTCTTGACCTTGCAGCCGGTGTTTATGACCTTACTCCACTGGATTGCACCTACTACCCTACACACGCAGATGGTGAGCCAGATCCAACCCCACTTTTCGGTTACGATGCTGAGAGAAACTCTCGTGAGTGGATTTGGGCTATTCAGTTCGACCGTCTTGCTGCAAGTAACACACACCAGGGTGTATATAACCATGCTTCTCGTGTACACAATGGCTCTGCAGGTGCTGGTCCAGCTATGGCATTTATTGACACCTTCCAGTGTACTGACGGTCTTTCTATTGCTGAGTCTCCACTCTACAATTGGCAGGACCCTTGGAAGAATCGTGACCCACGCCTCGACCTGTTCTGCTTGCGTTCAGGCGCACGCTCTATGGGCGTTCAGTTCTCAACAGACCCTGCTGACAAGACTGTCTTTGATTATAATATAGGTAAGGCAGTGCCTAATGGCGATGTTACAGGTAATAAGAGTGAGTATGGTCCTAACGGCACAAAGGGTCCTGGTGGCTACTTATGGCGTAAGTTCCTCAATATGGAGTACTATGCAAGCGTTACCGGTAACTCTTATGAGGATGAGTTGGATTTGCCTATTATTCGTCTTGCTGAGGTGCTTTTGGTTGATGCCGAGGCAAATATCGAGTGGGAGGGTGGTGACCTCTCTCGCGCAAAGGCAAATATCGACCGTATTCGTGCTCGTGTAAATATGCCTCCTGTAAAGGCGACCGACCGTGAGGGTCTGCGTTCAGCTCTTCGTTACGAGCGTAAGGTAGAGCTCTGCTGCGAGGGCTTCCGTTGGTTTGACATCCGTCGTTGGAAGGACTCTACAGGTAAGCCGCTGGTATATAAGGCTATGAATGTTCAGCAGTTTGCACCGGGTTATGGTCGCACAACTTCAAATGCTAAGCCGACTATCGACGAGAACTGGATTGTCACTTACGACAAGAACAACACCTTTGACGGTAAGGCTTGCAATGCTCGTGTTCACACAACCTTCAAGTTTGTGGATAAGGATATGCTTTGGCCATTCCCATATACCGAGATGGTTACCAACCCAATGATTGGTTTGGAGAATAACAACCCTGGTTATTAATATTAAGAGCGTTCACAATGAAAAAGATTTGGAAATATTTAAGCTTCTGCCTGCCTGTTATGGCGTTGGCAGTGGGTTGTACCGAGGCTGACGGCATCTCTGAGTTCCAGCCCGATACAAACAAGACCGGCGATGTAACAATCCTTGCCTCTATTGAGAATGCCGACTCTCGTGCATCTTTGGTTGCTACCGGAGAGGCTCGTTGGCAGCCTGAGGATGGCATTAAGGTTGTTTGCGATGACGGCTCTACAACTATATTTGAGTTGGACGGCACAGGCGAGACTCGTCGTGCGCTGTTCAAGGGCTCTCTGAGCGGAAACTCTGTTGGAGAGTATGCAATCTACCCTACAACTGCCGATTTTTCAAACAACAGCCTCTCTATCACACTTCCTTCAGTAGTTGAGGCATCGGCAACCGGCACTTGTGCCTTTATGGCAGGTGTTATCGACGAGAAGAATGAGGTTGAGTTCAAGCAGCTTACAGCATACGCTACTGTTCAGCTTAACAACATTCCTGACAAGTCTGTAAAGATTGTTTTCTCTTCAGATAAGAACCTTTCAGGCAATGTTACAGTTACACTTCCTGATGCACTGACTGAGGGTGCAGCAGCAAAGGCTGGCAATGAGACTGTTACAGTAAACTTTGAGGGCAAAGCACCTTCAATGATCAATGTATTCCTCCCACTTGCTGTTGGCGAGTATTCACACATCACAGCTACTGCTTACAACGAGAAGGGAAATGTACTTAGCGAGGGTGTTGTTGCATCACTTGTAAGTGCATCACGCGGTCTGCTTCTGAGCTACAATGTTGATATGCCGGGTGCATCTAAGCCAACACCAATCCCTGGTACTGTAAATGTTGCAGGTATCTACTGGGCACTTGGTAACCTCGAGTATGAGGCTGGCGCAACAGCTACTAACGGTTTTGCCGAGGGTTGGAGAATTGCACCAAGTCAGGAGCACCACTTCTATATGGATAAGCCGGGCGATATTAAGGATCTTAAGGATTACAACAAGGTTGCACACTTCAACTTTGGTGGTATTGCAGATTATGCATCTATCAATGCTGCTTCTGCTGTACACATTGCCGGCAGCCCTGCATTTGACTTCAGCGGTAAGATGTACTCTGACGCTGCTTGCAAGAACGAGACTACCGACTTCAACGCGGCACAGTTTGGTGATATTGCACACTGGGCATCACGCGGTCAGTTCCGTATGCCTACATCAGAGGAGTTTGCAGCTCTCTATGAGAAGGCTTGCTACACTGCTGCTGTCTATAACTCAGTTAACGGTACATACTTCTTCGACCCTGAGAATGGCGAGGACCCTGTATATGTAGAGGGTGTTAAGGAGCTTACCGCTGCTGATTTGACAGTAGGTCTGTTCCTCCCAGCTACAGGTCGCTGCTACAACAACACTGAGTATAACATCTATAAGGTTAACGATCAGGGCTTCTACCGTGCATCGACTGTAGATCCTAACTCTCAGGTTGGTAATGGTTACGGTGTTCTCTACCGTACTCTAACAGGTGGTGCTACGGCTTATGATGAGGCTACTACAGGCAAGCCATTCTTTAACGATGGTCTGCGCGGTAGCGGTAACAACGCCGGTACTTACAACTATGGTGCTCTGTCACGCTACTCTATCCGTCCTGTATATGTAAGCGGAAACTTCGCACCTGTTACACCTGCTCCGGACCCAACACCGGACCCTGATCCAACTCCGGGTCCTGATACAGATCCTGTTCCAACAACAGGTACTGTAACTGTTGCGGGCATTGAGTGGGCAATCGGTAACCTCCAGTTTGAGGAGGGTGGTGCTACAGGCGAGGGTTTTGCTACAGGCTGGAGCATCAGTGCAGGTCAGCACTTCCACTTCTATATGGGCAAGAGCGGTAATCAGACAGATCTTCCTGAGAACTTCTCAAAGATGGCACACTTCAACTTCGGAGGTATTACCAATCCATTTATCAACGATGTTACTCTGTCGGCTTCTATTGCAGGCACAAAGGACATCAGCGGTAAGATGTACACCGATCAGACCTGCGTTGCCGAGACAACAGATTTTGCTGCCGCTAAGTTTGGAGATATTGCATACTGGGCATCAAAGGGTGCATACCGTATGCCAACTGCAGAAGAGATGCAGAAACTCTATACAGACGCATGCCGTGTTAAGGCTACCTACACTACTGCCGATGGTGCTGAGATAAGTGGTACATACTTCTACGATCCTGCATCAGGAGAGACTCCTGGCGCAGTAGAGGTAGATGCTCCTCGCGTAGTTAAAAATGCTGATATGAAGAAGGGTCTGTTCCTTCCTTATACAGGTCGTGGACAGAGCGGTAATACATACGCAATCTATGCAGTAAATACTCAGGGTGTATATCGTTCATCTACAACTATCAGCGCATCTACCCTTGAGCAGACCTACGGTGCTATCTATCGTCCTCATGTTCTTAGCGAGGCTGATGGCAAGCATCCTACAGACTATATCTATACATATTGGGAGGCTAAGAATCAGACTGCTTACGGTGTTATGGGTCGCTACGCTATCCGCCCTGTAAAGGTTAAGTAATATCTAAACTAACTCCATAAACACTCCACGCCCGATTTTCGAGCGTGGAGTGTATAAACTTTTGATAACATAACAAACCTAATTAAAAACTTTAACAAAATGAGAACTTACACAAAACCTACTATCCTCGCTGAGGATGTAAAAGTAGAGGCTGGTTTTCAGACCTCAACTGTAGAATGGGAACTCGGCGCACCGGGTGGCGAGATTGATGTTAATGATTATGAAATCGAACTCTAAAAAATGTAGCACTATGAGAAAGTTTATTACCACAATGCTTATCGCAGCGGCTGCATTTACCGCTTGCGTTCAGAACGACGAGGTTGTCGTTCCAAATAACAATGACAAAATCACCTTTACCGCTACCGTAACTGCTCCTGAGACCCGTACAGTGCTTGTTGAGGAGGGTGGCAAGTTCCACGCTGAGTGGCAGAATGACGATGTAATCGAGGTTTTTGAGGTTACAGATGTAGTACAGAGTGGTA
The DNA here is from genome assembly GCA_017474235.1 of Alistipes sp. Taxonomy (GTDB): domain Bacteria; phylum Bacteroidota; class Bacteroidia; order Bacteroidales; family Rikenellaceae; genus Alistipes. The sequence continues at coordinate 26,025 of JAFVIB010000011.1, forward strand.
CTAAAAAATACCAATCAAATTTAACAACAGTTGTAGTCGATGGAACTAATAGCACTGCAAATGTAGAACTGAATGTTTTTGATACTGCTACATCATACTCTTATGTTCTTACCACAACTAATGCCTCTATGAATGGAGGTGCAACATATCTTGGTTTGACACTCCCTTCTGCACAGGCTCCTGCTGCAATGAACACATTTGATGGAGCATCTGATATTATTGTATCAAAGCGTGTTCAGCGTACATCACAGCCTGCTGCTGGCGAAACTATTTCATTCGACAATATTCGTATCTCTGCTATTGTAAAGGTTACTATCAAGAATCTTGCTCTCGCTGCAGGTGATAAGGTTGAGAGTGTAACATTCTCTTGCAATAAGGAGATTGCAGGTAAATTTACAAAGATTTACTTAGATGATATTGAGAACGGTACACCATTTGTTAACAGCTCTGGAGATGGTACATTTGGCAATGTAACCGTTACCCTTCCTGAGGCTCAGTCAGGTGATTTCAGCTACTATATGAATGTATGGCCCGCAACCCTTGAGGCGGGATCGGACTACTCTGTAACCGTTATCACAACAAATAGCAAATTCATAAAGAAAGGTACTATCCCTGCAGACAAGCCGCTCACATTTGCAATGGGCGATATCACTACTCTTACAGTTAATATGGCAACCGCAGAGGAGGATATTGTTGCAAGTAGCGACTATATAACCATTGCCGGTGTTAAGTGGGCAACAGGTAACTTGTGGTATGACGAGGATGGTACTACTGAAGATGGTTTTGTAAATGGTTGGTCCATCGCCCCAAATCAGCACTATTGTATTGTAAACTCTACAGATGGTCCTACTACACGCGATATATTCAACTTTGGTGGTATCACAGATCCAATGAGTCACTCTACATGTGTTAATATCACCACAATTCCTGATGAAGGATTCAATATCAGTGGTAAGATGTTTACAGATGCAACTTGTGCTACAACTACTACAAACTATGCAGAAGCTGTTTATGGAGATATTGCATACTATGCATCAAAGGGTAAGTATCGTATGCCAACAGCACAAGAGTTTAAGGATATGATAGCAGCTACCAGCTCAACTCTTGCTACATTTAACGATATACCGGGTGTATATTTCTGGATTCCTGCCGCTGACGAAGAGCGCACTGTTGCAAACAATTCTACTTCTATAACCTTAACAAAAGATCAGTTAGCTACAGGTCTATTCTTCCCTGCAATTGGTCGTGGATTTAATAAGGAAGACTGGAGCATTAATGGCGTCGGATCAACATACATGTATCGCGCAGCAGATGTAGAATCTGAAGATAATTGGGGTGATAGTCCAGGGGAAACATGTTATGGAGTTATTGCAAATCTCAAGCTTGCTGGATCTACTGACACTGCTGTTAATAAGAAGGATGTACACTATTGGAACAAGGCTATTGGAGCGAAAGCTCGTCTTCCAATTCGTCCTGTTGTAAATGAGTAATAACTAATAGTTTCTGATGAGACGAAGTTTTATAATTTTTCTATCGATGTGTCTGGCGGTGATTGTTTTCACCGCCGGATGCAACGGTAATACGGCTCGCGTAGGCAGTCCACTCCCTGCGTGGAGCGAGGGTCATCTTGACATTCACACGATAAGCACAGGTCGTGGAGAGTGTCTATTGGTTATTTTGCCCGACGGCACAACGATAGTAGTTGATGCGGGCGAGTTCAGCCGAGAGAGCAAGAGTTATGGCAATGTTGCACAGCGTCCTAATGCTCAGACACGCCCGACAAAGGCTTTTGGCGACTATATTCGCCACTTCCTTCCAAAGAGTGATAGTGTTGACTACTTCAACCTCTCGCACTTTCATATGGACCATATGGGTAATATAGAGCCTGAATATACAAAGTCTGCCGAGGGAGATTACATCCTCTCAGGCGTAATGGCTCTATATCATCAAGTACCATTTCGTGAGGTTATAGACCGTGCATACGGGGCTTATGACTCTTTGGCGGTACAGGCTATGAGCGTAAAGTCGCTTCCTGAGTACAAGAAGTTTATCTCTCATCACACCGCTCACGGAACACTCAAGGCTACTCGCTTTGAGCTTGGCGCAGTAAATCAGTTTGCTATGCGCTACAATGCCGAGGCTTATCCAAACCTCACTATCGAGAATATCTGCTCAAACGGCTATGTTTGGGACAACGGCAAGGCGGTAGATGTCTATGAGAACAATCGCGAAAACATTCGCGAGAATGCGGCAAGTTGCGGTTTTGTAATCCGCTACGGAGCTTTTGACTTCTTTACTGCCGGCGATATTGGCGACTACTACGACCTTGAGTATCGTGTAGCACTTGCTGCGGGCGATGTTGATGCTGCAAAGGCAAACCATCACCTCTCTCCGCACTCTAACTGTCAAAAGGCTATGGGAGTTCTCAAGCCCGAGGTGCTTGTAGCGACAAGTTTCTACCACCGTGAGATACAGCCCGATCAGAGCAAGTTCGGCTGGATAACCGACGGCGGTTGTCGTCTCTACTGCACAAGCGTAAGCGAGAAGTTGCTCGAGGCTCAGCCGGAGGTGTACTCTCTATGTAGTGCTACGAGCGGTCACAATGTTATCCGCGTAGCCCCGAATGGCGATTCATACACTGTCTATACCCTTGACGATAGCGACAGCGAGTATCGCGTAACTAAGATTGACGGACCTTTTACAAGCAAATAATCTATGAGGCGACTGATATATTGGCTATTACCTCTTACAATCCTACTTTCCGTATCGTGCGGAGAGCCGGATGTCAAGATGCCGTGGGAGGATGACTTAGGCAAGGGCGAGCAACAGCAGCCCGACAACCCGACGCCCGACAACCCAACACCAGACAACCCGACACCCGACAACCCTACACCTCCGACAGAGGGCGTTTACAAGGTTGGCGAGGTGTTACCTCTATGGAGCGAGGGCGAGTTGGATATTCACACCATAAGCACAGGTCGTGGCGAGTGTCTGTTGATAATTATGCCCGACGGTACTACTATGGTGGTTGATGCGGGCGAGTTCAGTCGCGAGACATCCGAGTACAAGAATGTTGCTCAGCGCCCGAATGCACAAACACGCCCTACACAGGTATATGCCGACTATATCAAGCATTTCTTGCCTTCAGGACGCACAATGATAGACTATTTCCACCTCTCACACTTCCACATGGACCACATGGGAAACTTGGAGAAGGAGTACTCAAAGTTTGCCGAGGGCAACTATACCCTCGCAGGTATTACGGCTCTATATCATCTTCTCCCTTTCCGCGAGGTTATAGACCGCGCATACGGAAAGTATGATGCACTGAAGGTTAATAGCATGAGTGAGGCTGCTCTGAAGAATTATCGCGTCTTCTTGGATTATCAGGTGGGCAAAGGCAATCTGCGTGCATCGCAATTCCAGTTAGGTGCTGTAAATCAGTTTGCTATGCGCTACAATGCCAAAGACTACCCCAACTTCAAAATCGAAAATGTCTGCGCAAACTGCAATATTTGGGAGAACAACAAGGCTGTGGATATATATGCAGGCAAAAGCAAGGCTGAGAATGCTGCATCTTGCGGTTTTGTTATCCGCTATGGAGATTTCGACTTCCACTCTGCCGGCGACATTGGCGACTACGAGGACCTTGAGTATCGCGTAGCCAAAGTTGTAGGTCAAGTCGAGGCTGCAAAGGCTCATCACCACCTCTCACCACACTCCAACTGTAAGAAGGCGATGGATGTGCTTAAACCGCAGACACTCGTGGCAACAAGTTTCTATGTGCGCGAGATTCAGCCCGACAAGAGCAAGTTTGACTACATAACAGCAGGCGGTTGCGATCTCTTCTGCACATCTGTCGGCGAGCCTCTGCTACTGCAATATCCTACAGATTACGCAAAGTGCAATGCTACAAGCGGGCATATCGTAATTCGCGTAGCTCCAAATGGCAGCGAATATATGGTTTACACTCTTGACGATAGCGACAATCTATATAAAATAAAACATATTGACGGACCTTATAAATGTAAGTAGTATGAAAAAGTTTTGGTTTTTACCTCTTATCGCCCTATTTGCAATATCTTGTGGCGGAGACAACGAAGAGATGCCTTGGGATGATGATATTAACCCCGACAAGAACGAACAGACAACCGTAGAGATTGGTAAGCCTCTGCCGCTTTGGAGCGAGGGTCATCTCGATATTCACTTTATCAACTCCGGTCGTGGCGAGTGTTGCTACTACATTCTGCCCGATGGCACAACACTGCTTGTCGATGCCGGCGAGCTGCCACTGAATTATGGCGACGGACCTTGCCCACAGCGTCCAAATTCAGTAATTCGTCCATATGAGACCTATGCAAAGTATATCAAGCACTTTATGCCTCAGGGCAATAGCGCAATCGACTACTGCGCACCTTCTCACTTCCATATCGACCATATAGGTAGTAAGGATGCTGCAACAGAGACCTCTCCTGTTGGTTATCGCAAGTCGGGTCTGCTCGCGCTGTTTGACCTTGTGGCTTACAAACATATCCTCGACAATGCCTATCCGGGATACAAGGAGGATAGTGTAACGCCTGCACTTGATGGCGAGCTTGCAGAGGACTGGGGCAAGTTCGTAACTTGGGGAGTTAAAGAGGGTAAGTTTACCGGAGCTCGCTTTACCCCGGGAGAGGAGCAGATTGTGCTGCTGAATAAGAGAGATAGTTACAAAAACTTCAAGGTCTTCAACATCTGCGCAAATGGCTTTGTATGGTCTAAAAATGGTCTTGCCGGCTCAAAATCGGATAAGGGAAACCCTGCTTGCTGCGGCTTCCATATCACATACGGCAAGTTTGACTATATCGCTTGTGGCGACCTTACAAGTAGCTCTCAGAACCGTTTTGCAACCTATTTCAAGGATTGTGTCGGCAGCGGTAAGCTTGAGGCTTTCAAGAGTCATCACCACCTCGGAGCAAACAGTTGGGGTTCAAAGATGCAGGAGTACGAGTTCAATCCTCGCGTAATTTTGAACTGTAGTATGTATAAAGGTCAGCCAAATGTAGATATGCTCAACAATATTCTCAATAATGTTGCCCCATTCCCATTCTGGGTTAAGGATTTCTTTACAACAAGTGCCCACTCTGAGGCTATAGCTGAGAATAGCGCACTCTACAACAAAGTTACAGGCTACAACGGACATATTGTACTGCGCGTAGCTCCGGGCGGTAGCGAGTTCTATGTCTATATGCTCGACGATACTAACTTTGACTACAATGTAAAGTCTGTCCACGGACCTTATACATCTAAATAATCCAAAAATGAAAAGATTTATTTACTTCCTCTCTGCTCTGCTGCTGACAGTAGGTTGTGCAGGATATGAAGAGGTCGATATTGTTACTGATGCGCCCGAAGCCTTCACTGCCGATATTGAAGAGTCTTGTGTGCGCCTATATATAGATGATAATAAGCTCTATTGGCACAATAGCGACGAGATTTCAATCTTTGCAGGCACTACAAAGAACCTCAAATACAAATTTGAGGGCGAGACAGGCAGTCGCACCGGAAAGTTCAGCTGTGTAACCTCAAATACATCGGGTGGCACTGCTCTTGACTGCAACTATGCCATCTATCCATACTCGGCACTTACAACAATGCTTGCAAGCGGCAATATCGAGTACTCGCTCTCATCTTCACAGAAGTATGCAGAGAACTCTTTTGCCCCTAATGCTAATATTATGGTGGCTGCAACTGAGAACAGTGACAATACCCACTTCCAATTCAAGAATGTTGTCGGCTATCTGAAGTTGCAATTGTATGGCAACAACACCTCTGTCAAGACAATCACCTTGACGGGCAATAAGAGCGAGAAACTTACAGGTAATGCCACTATCACAGCCTCTTTTGGCAAAGAGCCGACTTTGACTCTTGATGATAATGCAACAAACAAGGTTACGCTTAACTGCGAGTCGGCTGTAAAGCTGAGTAGCAACAGCGCGAAACCTACAGAGTTTTGGTTTGCTCTGCCTCCGATAACATTCTCAGAGGGCTTTACCATTACCGTTACAGACTCTGAGGGTAACCAATTTAAGAAATCAACCTCTAAGAAGGTTGTAATTGCTCGTAATACCATACTGCCGATGCAGAGTATTGAGGTAGTGACAAAGGCTACAACGGGCTCTACCCTCCCTGCTTGGTCAGAGGGATATCTCGACATCCACTTTATCAATGCAGGTCGTGGCGAGTGCTGCTTCTACATACTTCCTGACGGTACAACTATGCTTGTTGATGCAGGCGAAGTAAAGACCAATAACATTAAAGAAGGTAATGAGAATTACCCTGATGACCTGAATGTAGAGCAGAAACCAAATGCAAGTGTACGCCCATATATGGTCTATGCAAACTATATCAAGCACTTTATGCCTAACGGTCAGACAGCTATCAACTGGTGCGCACCGTCACACTTCCATATCGACCATATCGGAGATCCTAATACTGCAACCGAAAGACACACCGAGGGAGGCTACCGCAAGACTGGTCTTATGGCTCTGTTTGATGAGGTGCCATTCTATCGCGTTATCGACCGTGCATATCCTGACTATGTAGAGGATGATACAACAGCTCCATTAGAGGGCGGTTTGGCTCAGGATTGGGCAAAGTTTGTCAAGTATCATATTGCAGAGGGTAATATTGCAGCCGGCTACCGCTTTACCCCGGGTGAGGAGCAGATAACTCTCCGATACAACAAAGCAGCCTATAGCAACTTCCGTATCTTCAACATCTGCGCAAACGGTTTTGTGTGGAATAAGAAAAATGGTGCAGAATATTTGGCAGGTAGTAGAGCCAATGAAGGCAATCCTGCCTCATGCGGTTTCCATATCAGCTACGGAGACTTTGATTATGTTGCTTGCGGTGACCTTACCTCTACTCCGCAGAACTTGGCAGCATATTATGTCCGTGATTTTATTGGCGGAGACAAACTCGATGCCTTTAAGACTCACCACCATTTGAGTGGTAATAGTTGGGGTACAAGAACTAAGGAAGTTCACCAGCCACAAGTGATTTTAAGCCATAGCTTCTACAATAAGCAGCCTGACACGGGTCTATTAGATATGCTGTTCGGCTATACATGGCAGAAGAATTTCTTTGTAACAAACCTCCACTCTATGTGGAAGAGCAATAATGGTACACTGCTGAACGATAGTGAGTTTACTGGCTCTGAGGGTCACATTGTTCTTCGCGTTGCCCCGGGCGGTAAGACATTCTATGTCTATATGCTTGACGACACAAACTTTGAGTATAAGATTAAGTCTATTCACGGACCTTACACTTCAAAATAGGCTATTGGTTGATATACTATTAAAGGCAGTTAGAATACTAACTGCCTTTAATTTTGCGCCCTCTGCGCTCGGTTTGGCGTCGGTTATCAAAAGTGCGTAATTAGCCGATGGAAATGCGCCGCTATCACGATAAAATCATTTTGTTGTCAAAAGGCAGTAGTTGCAAGGCGTACAAAAAACCGAGCGCGCAGCATACTAAAGCATATGTGAGCAGCTCGGTTATCGAAGTGCAACGCAGCAAATGCTGCCTTTTCACAACAAAATAAGACTACAATTCTAACAGTCCTTCAGGTAGCACCAACTTCATTACCTCCTCCTCAAAATCTATTGCAGCGATAAACTCCTCGGCTGCGGGAATGAGGTGGGTGGTATTATCGGAGAGGGTGACTTCAAAGAGTGGATTTATATCGTTGTCGTAGAAGTCTGTGATAGTACCCTTTCGGCGACCGATTTTGACGGTAAAGCCTATAAGGTCATCAAAAGTAAACTCGTCATCGTCATTTTCGGGCTCCTCGATAAAGATTTCGTTGCCCATAATTAGCTCTGCGCGCTTGACGGTATCAATATCTGCAAAGCGGACAGTTGCGCTGCTATGACCACGACGCGAGAATGAATCACAAAAAAGAGGAACGACCAAGCTATCTACAATAGTAAATAGTGGTTGTTCCTCTGTAAAGTTGTCGGGGAAGTCAGCATAGAGGTTAACATTAACCTCGCCCTCAGCTCCGAAGAGCTTTGTTATACGACCTACCGCCAACATACCTGCTTACTCGGCAGCCTCAGCTGATTCCTCTGTTGCCTGCTCTGCAGCAGCAGCGGCAGCCTCAGCCTCAGCAGCAGCCTTCTTCTCAGCGATAGCCTGTACGCGAGCTGCGTTTACAGCAGCCTCAGCAGTAAGACGAGCCTTCTTGTCTGCAGAAGCAGCAGAAGCGAGTGAGCTAACCTTAGCAGCTACCTTACCCTCCTTCTCGCCGAGCCACTTATTGAAGCGAGCCTCAGCCTCAGCCTCAGTAAATGCACCCTTAGCTACACCACCAAGCAGGTGTTTCTTGTACAATACGCCCTTGTACGAAAGAATCGCACGAGCAGTATCTGTAGGTTGTGCGCCCTTCATTAACCAACCCAGCGCTTGCTCGAAGTTCAGGTCGATTGTAGCAGGATTCGTGTTAGGGTTGTAAGTACCCAGCTTCTCGATAAATTTACCATCACGTGGCGCTCTGCTATCTGCAACAACAATGTGATAGAAAGCGTAAGCCTTCTTACCATGTCTTGCCAAACGAATTTTAACAGCCATTTGCTATAAAATTTTTTTGTTAATAAATAAGTTACACTAACCCACTTAGGATTAATCGGCACAAAGGTAGAAATAATTATTTGAAATTCAAAATGTTGTGCAAAAAAAGAGGTTAGACTCAGTAGTCTAACCTCTTGATATATAGTCTAAATTGATTACTTAACCATCTCAACAATGCGTGAACGCTTTACCGGAGTCTGCTTGTTGTCGTTTGACTTCTTCACCTTTGTAGGATAGCTAGATAATTTAGCTACGCCAAGTTTCATAGGACTATACGCAGAGGCATTGCTGCTCTTCGCAAAGCTTTGCTGCTTGAGTGTAGCACCCTTAATACTTGATGTTACCTTAACATTAGCCTTATCAGCGCTTGATGTAGAAGCAGTCTGCTCTTGATCAAGTACGAAGTACTCTGTAAAGATGGTACCTCCACCAAGAGATACACTAGGACCCAACTCTGGACATGCAAGAATTACATGGAATACAAACTCTCCAGCCTCTGCATCGAAGTAAGGCTGAGCGTCACCACCAATTTGTGCAGCAAGTTCCTCCCAAGTAATCTCACGACCATTCTCCTTATAGTATGTGCGCACATCACAAGCAAAGATATTCCCCTGACCACCCATTGGTGTAGAATCTACGCCGGTATCATTGTAACCGATAATCTCACACTTGTTAGTAGTCTTATCCCAAGTGAAGTTGAGATCTGTACCAGCACCAGTAAAATCAACGATGCGATACTTATTCGTATTCTCAAGGTTCATCAACTTACGACCAGTGAATGGAACATAGTAGTCCTCACTATCTGTGAAGAGTACTGAACAGTAGCTACCTGTATCAACCTCTACCCACTGTGGCTCTGAAACTGCACCATCGAGAACGAATACCTCGTTAACGAAGTAAGTCTTATTGCCATCTGCATCTGCGAATGTCAGCATACTTTCAACATCTGGCAAGAAGTATGATACACGGAATACGAATGCATTCTCCTCAGGATCGAAGTAAGGCTGTACAGATCCGCCATAATCAGCCTCCAACGACTCCCAAGTATCATCATAACCCAAGTAATTCCAAGAAGTCTTCTCATCAGCGAAGAAAATGTTACCAGGAGCGCCAACACCCAACGCCGAAGCGGCAATACCAGTATCATTCATACCCTGAACCTCACAGAGGTTAGTCTCCTTATTCCAGCTAAATACGAAATGCTTATCTGTAGCGCCTAAGAAGTCAACTACACGGTAGAGGTTTGTATCCTCTGCATGCTGGAGTGTCAGCTCGGTAACAGGGTCCTTCATAACATTGCAATACCAAGAACCGGTCGCTACATCAGTCCAAACATAAGTCTCCAAGCTCTCCTTGCAAGTACCCGGCATGAGCAGATTGCCCTCTGCATCGCAAATCTTTACAGATAATACTACGCCATTTGAAGCAACTGTACCGCTAAGAATCTGGAGATATACCTGCTGACCGTAGATAGACACACCTGTTGGCTGAAGCTCGTAACCTGCAGGAATGGTTACCTCTCCATCTGCATTACCTGCGAAGTAGATATCATAACCATTTGCATAAGCAGATGGAATACGATAAGCTGTACCGTACTGCTTCTCAAATGCAGCTGCACCACGACCTGTGCAAGCACCCTTCTCAAGAGTTGCAGTCCACTCGTTATCCTGGAATACAGACTTGAATGTATCTGTAAAGAGAGCTGTGTACTCAAAGTCTGCTCTCAAATCCATTGCAGGAACATAAGGGAAGTCAGGAGCCTCTGTTGAGATAACCTCATTGTAAACGCCGTAAGGGATAATATACTGACCCTGATATGTGTAGAACTCTGCAACGAGTGCAAGCTCACCTGTCTCAGGATTGAACTTAGATGCCTTAGCGTCGATAGCCATATATACATCGTAGCCATTCTGAACAAGACCTGTTGCCTGCTCCTCAAAGCCTGCAGGAACGGTTACTGTACCGTCTGCCTTTGCACCGAAGTAGATTGGATAATCAACTGCATAGCACTCTGCAAGGCGATACATAAGACCATACTGAGCAACAAAGTTGCGGTCTGCATCGTCAGTGCTTTTATTTGGACGACCCTCCTCAAGGATAGGATACCAAGCAGCAGCCTGTGACTCAGAGTAGAAGAGTGCATTCTCGTCAAGCTCCATCTCAGTGAATGTGAAGTCGCCATCCTCATAACCCTCAGGAAGAATAAGTGAATACTTACCGAGCTTTGGAGCTACTGTAAGGGCAAATGCACCGCTAGTATTTGCATAGTAAGTATTAGAACCTACATAAGTACCACCTGGGCAACCAAGAAGAGCCTGAACAGGGAATGTAAGAGTACCACCATTGAATGAACCATACATATCCTCAGTTGGAGTAGCTCCGTTATCCAAACGGTAACCAACCATAGAGTAGATAGACGCCTCACCGCCATTGATTGAGATACCAAGTGGCTGAAGGTCGATATATGCTCTGTTGTAAGGTTTTGCATTGATAACGAGGTAAGTAGGGTCAGACTCAAGGGTTGTATCCTCAGGGTCAGCCCAAGGACCTACACGGTAAGGGTTTAACAAACGGTAGATACCTGACAGACCTGCGTCAGAACCTGTACCATCGAGAGCAGCCTGGAATGCAGCCTCGTCGATAGAGTCAGCACGAACCTGTACCTTTACATTATATGTAGGGTGTGTCTGACCAGCCCACTCGCCTTCAAAACTGAAACCCCACCATGAGGTAATAACATCCTCTGTATAAGCACACTCGCCTACATCAACCCACTTTACGCGGGTAACAGTAAGGCTGATAGAGTTTGCATTTGCGCTCTCATACTGCTTTACATACTGTGGATCGTTGATTGCGAAAGAGAGGGTGTAAGGAACACCAATCTCAGACTCGTTAAGAGAGACTGTAAACTCTGCAACATCGCTACCCTCCTCGAAAACAATCTCAGATACGGTAAACTTCTCCTGAGTATTTGCAGTCACAACAACCGGAACAGTTACTGCACCCTCAGTATTGTTACGATATGCAGTATATTTAAACTCAGTTGCATCAGCAGGATCGAGCTCTACAGCTCCTGTTGGACCCTGAGTCTCAAGAGTCGCTGCATCCGGGAAATAGACATCGTAGCAACTCTCAATCTCTGGCGCACCTGGCTCATAGGTATCAGTCTCTGTACAAGCGACCATACCTACTGTTGCAAGTGCAAGCAGAGCATAGAAAAATTTATTTAATGTTTTCATATATATCGTGTTTTTCAATTTGACATATTATCCGTTGTTGGACTACTCCATCCACAACTCTACGCTACCTGATGGGTCAGGGTTGTTAGTCTCTGTAAGAGCCTTATTATCCTGAGCCTCATAGCCGTTGAGTGGGAAGTTGAACCAAGGAGCAAGACCATCGCAGTTGAAGCGCGCAAGCTCAGGGTGGTTAGTACCCTTATAACCGCGGTTGAGCTGGAGAAGCTCCGGACAACGCTTGTAGTCGAAGAATACAATACCCTCGCCCCAGAACTCAACTCGCTTCTGGAAGAATACCTCACGGAGAAGGTCATTACCAGTAAGAGTACAAGTGTACTGTGGGTTACGAGTCTTTACGATATCTACCAACGCTGTTGCATCGTTATTAAGACGAGCGTCGCACTCAGCGATGATAAACTTCATCTCCTCCATACGCATCATTGGGAAGTCGGTAGCTGAACCTGTCATATAGTCATCAGGATTTGCATCTCCCGGACGGAACTTGATGCCACCATACTCTGGAAGTGCTGATGAACCAGGATAGTTGTCTGTTGCAGGAACAAACTTAACCTTAGCCTCAAGCTCGTGACCGGCAGGAGCCTTCCAAGAGAGCTTACGGAAGTCTGTGTTAGGAATCTGATTGTAGAACTTAGAGTCCACCTCAACAAAAGCACCTGCACCCGGACCACCATAACCATATACATTCTCATTTGACATGAATGATACGAAGTTGATGATACCTGTCTTAACTACAGATGACTCTGATGATGTACGAGTGCAGAGCATCCAAGATGTCTGACTGTCAGCATCGTTAAAGCCTGTAGTTACAGATGTCCACTGCTCCTCTGTAAGTGGTGCGAAAGAACCTGCTGCAAGAGCCTTCTCTGCATACTCCTTTGCCAATGCATACTCGCCCTCATAGAGCTTTGCACGAGCATAGAGACCGTATGCTACTGCCAAATCAGGCAGGGTCTTGTCAGTTGTAGGAGCGTGACCGTCAAGAAGAGATACTGCAACATCGAGTGACTCGTAAATCTTTGCAAGATAGTCAGCCTTTGGCAGACGAGGGTTGTTCTTTGCATAGTCAACAGTCATATTCTCGTGGAGATATGGAACTGTAAGACCCTCGATACCATCCTTTGAAGTGTACTTATTCGCCTTGAACTCATAGAGCTGTGCCATATCGATCATAGCAAGCGCACGGTAAGCATAAGCTGCACCTACATAGCCCTTGTTTGAATCAACGATAGCCTCAAGATCAGGGTTCATACGAATAACATCATTTGCAAGAGCAATCAGCTTAGTGTACATCAACCAAGGAATCTGCACGAATTTAGAGGTTGCACTAAGACCGAGGTTCTGCTGCTCAGTTGTGTACCAACCGTAAGGGTTGTCAGCAATAGTAAGGTCATTGCACATCACCTCACGCTGCACGCAGAGTGATGGATAGCCGTAGAATGAGTGTACACTACTGCTAGACCAGTTTGCATTTGCAGCATAGTTTGCAATAGCACCTGACATAGACTTAAGTGCATCTGCAGAAGCGGTAGCCTGCTCTGCTGAGATCGAGCTGCCGGTAGGGTTAACCTCCTTGATACAGCCGGTAGTGACCACAGAAGCAAGAACGCTGAATATAGCTGTATATTTCAATATATTTTTCATATCTTTTCTCCTTTCTTTAATAATTAGAAGGTAAGGTTAACACCACCAGAGATGGTACGGATTGGTGAGTAGTATGCAGCTGAAGCACCACCTGTGAAGCTCTGGCGTGGGTCAAGACCCTTACGAGCAGAGATGTACCAAAGGTTCTCACCTGCTACATAGATACGGAGGCGTGCAACACCAATCTTAGACATCCACTTGCTTGGGAATGTATAACCAACATTTACATTCTGAAGGCTCAGATATGATGCAGATGTCAAGAAACGATCTGAAGATGATGCTGTGTACTGATCACCATATACGAAGCGTGGGTAGTCTGAAGTGTTGTTCTCAGGAGTCCATGCGTTGTACATATCCTTGTGGATAGCACGACCTACGCTCTGTGCGCTTGGGCTAGCCATTGAACCTGCATAGTCACCATCATAAACCTTACCACCAATCTGATATACGAAGTTTGCAGATACATCAACACCATAGAAGTCGAATGAAGTACCGAAACCACCATAGAGATCAGGCAGTGAAGTGTCAAATACGAAGTAGTCTGCATCTGCAGAGTAGTCATCAGTCTTGTAGAGCTCGAATGATGGCTGACCGGTTGTCTTATCAACAAACTCGCGGCGTGCCCAATAGAGAGCCTTACCTGTCTGAGGATCTACACCTGCATAAGCCTTGTAGTTCTTAGTATAGATTGCAGAACCGATTGCATACATATTGCTACCGTCACGGTAACCGGTATATGCGTTACCCTCGAGGTCAAAGAGCTGATCCTTTACATTGTCCGGATCGAGGTCGAGAATCTGGTTCTTTACATAAGTTGCATTGAGGTTGATATTCCAGTTGAAGTTCTTCTTGCGAATAACATTTACATTGAGAGCAAGCTCAACACCCTGGTTAGACATATCACCAACATTCTTCCAGAAACCTGAGTAACCCATTGATGAAGGTACTGAGTACCAAGAGAGCATATCGGTAGTGATACGGTTGAAGTACTCAACGCTACCGGCGAGGCGACCCTGCCAGAATGAGAACTCAACACCTGCGTTCATATTTGCGTTGGTCTCCCAAGTAAGCTCCTCGTTACCCTTTGAAGAGAATGCAACTGACCACTTATCTGTACCGTCATTTGCAATTGAGTAGCGGTCCATATAGAGGAAGTCAGAAATCTGGTCGTTACCCTGTGAACCGTAAGAAGCCTTAATCTTGAGCTCATCAACCCAAGTTGCGTTAAACCAGCTCTCCTTATTGATCAACCAAGCACCTGATACTGACCAGAAGTTACCCCAGCGGTGATCAGGGTGGAAGCGTGAAGATGCATCACGACGGAATGAAGCAGAGAAGAAGAAGCGATTATCAAAATCATACTGACCACGGAAGAGGTAACCCTCATTGTTGTACTCAGAGAATGATGAAGATGTGCTTGAAACCTTCAGACCCTGTGTAAGCTCTGATGAATCTACAGAGTAGAGACCATTCTTGTAACCTACAAGTGAACGACCCATATCGTAGTTATTCTCGTGACCGAGCATAATATCTACATGGTGACGATCTGCAAATGTGTAGTTCCAAGTCAAAATCTGCTGGAGAGTGTAGCTCCAATACATAGACTCCTGACGACCGATAGAACCACCTGATACTGCATACTGACCATAGAGTGGGTTAGATGTAGAGATAGCAGTTGTCTGACGAGTTGATACACCACCGTTGAATGAGAACTTGAAGCCGAGTGGAAGGATAACATCTGCAAAACCGTTGAATGAAGCGAGGTTTGAAGTAGAGTTATTCTTATCGAGCAACAGAGCTGCCATTGGGTTAGCATTCGAGAGGAATGCACGGTTCAGACCAGCGTTGCTACCTGCCTGAGTTGCAGTACCGTGGTCATAGATAATGTTACCATACTGGTCACGACGGATATTACCCTCACCATCACGAGTATAGAGTGGATAGATAGGTGCAATCTGTGAAGTATAAGCAAAGATGTTAGCTGAAGAGCTTGATGAACCATCCTCAGAAGATGTCTGACTCTTAGAGTGTGTGTAAGATGCGTTACCACCAACCTTGAGCCACTTCTTAGCCTGATAGTCAGCACGCAGACGAGCAGTATAACGCTCATAGCCTGTAGCATCAACGATACCCTCATTGTTGAGGTAACCGAATGAACCATAGAAGCTTGCACGCTCGTTACCGGCAGCAACATTTACATTGTACTCCTGACGGATACCCTGCATATAAACCTCATCAATCCAGTTATCCGGAGTTACGAGATAGTCCTCGCCGTTGTGATTAATAACACGACCGAGAGTAGCGGCAGGGTTGAGCTTACCGTTACGACCGATAAGGGTCTGACCCTCTGGAACTGTATATACATTGTAACCAAGTGAGCCGTTAGCTGCAGATGGATCAATCATGGTCTGATTAGCCTTCACATGAGCATCGTGTGGAGACATCTTTGATACCTGAGTGTAGTAGTTGTTGAGCATCTTGTAGTGCATCTCATAGTACTCACCCGGATCGGTAATAAAGTCATAATCCTGCTGTGCGCGCTGGTTAACACCAACCTTGATATCTACAGATACGATAGCATCACGACCCTTAGCACGCTTGGTAGTAATCAAAATCACACCATTAGCACCACGAGAACCATAAAGAGCGGCTGCTGCAGCATCCTTAAGCACTGACATTGACTCGATATCTGCAGGGTTGATATCGTTCATAGAACCTGCGAAAGACATACCGTCAACGATAATCAGCGGCTCCTTACCTGCCTCAATAGAGGAGATACCACGGATAATCACAGTTGGAGATGCGCTACCTGGCTGACCTGTTGCATTCACAATCTGAAGACCAGGAACTTTACCGTTCAGAGCATCAATAGCGTTAGTGTGCTGGCTCTTAACAATCTCCTCAGTCTTTACCATTACAGCAGATCCTGAGAAAGCCTCACGCTTAGCCTCACCGTAAGCAGTTACGATGACATCATCCAAAGCGTGTGCAGCCTCTGCCAGTACTACATTTACGAGAGTCTTGCCGTTAATAGCAATCTTCTGCTCGTCATAACCGATTGAGGATACAGCAAGAACGCCGTCAGCCGGAGCTTCGAGAGTATACTGACCCTGTGCATCGGTAGATGTACCGATAGTGGTTCCATCAACCACAACAGTTGCACCGATTACCGGCGCACCCTTAGT
This sequence comes from Alistipes sp., assembly GCA_017474235.1. Lineage (GTDB taxonomy): Bacteria > Bacteroidota > Bacteroidia > Bacteroidales > Rikenellaceae > Alistipes. Next base: position 42,724 of record JAFVIB010000011.1, read on the forward strand.
ATCGGTAACCGTACCCGAAACTTGCTTATTCTGCGCCATAGCCATACCGACTACCGACAGAACAGCAGCTAATGAAAGTACAATTTTCCTTACCATAAGCATTTAATATTAGTTAAAAAATAAAAATCTTTTCGTAGCAAAGTTAGTAATAAACAATAGACCAACCAAATAATTTAATAACTATTTTGAGGCAAAGTAACAGACTTGTAGCATTTTGCATCAAATAATAGTCGATTGAAAGCATTTAATACTACAATAGTTACAAAATGTAATTAAAATTTTTCAAAAAATTGTTCAATAAATATAAAAATGCAAATCGCAATCTTCAAAAAGCCCCTGCAATAGCGTTCAGAGCCTATTTTTAGATTATATTATCCAACTTACACTTTTTTTAACTTACACTTTGTAAGATATAACTTTTAAAATGATATAAGGGTGTTCAATAAGCTATGAAACACCCTTATATATAAATATAGGTATCCCTCTCTATTCAACTATCAGCAATGACGAATCGCCATAAGATAGAAAGCGAAAGTCGTGAGAGAGGGCATAGTCGTATATCTTATGCCAATCATCGCCCACATAAGCCGACACAAGCAGCAGAAGTGTCGATTTAGGTTGATGAAAATTTGTAACTATGCGATTGACGATGCGGAACTTATAACCCAGCGGAGTAATCATAATTTGCGTAGCCGCCTTAAGCCTATCTACGCCCTTACTATTCATATAATCGAGCAGTATTTCAACCGCCTCAGCACCCGAAAACTCTGCCGGAATATCATACAGTTCCCACTGCCCTATCACTCGCTCACACTCTGCATCTGCGCCACTCTTCACGCGCCAAGCGAGTGCCGAGAGCGACTCAAGCGTTCTGACAGATGTCGTACCCACAGCGGTAACATTACCTATCTTCGAGCGCAATAGTTCAAGTGTCTGCCTTGTAATCTCAAAGTGTTCGGTGTGCATCGAGTGCTTTGTTGCATCCTCATCCTTAACAGGCAAAAATGTTCCCGCGCCCACATGGAGAGTAACCTCTCCAAACTCAAAACCGCGGTTTTTCAGGCTCTCTATAAGCTCGTTTGTAAAGTGTAAGCCCGCCGTAGGAGCCGCCACAGAGCCTTCAAAACGCGAATAGACCGTCTGATAGCGGGTATTGTCAATCTCCTCGCTCTCTCGATTAAGATATGGAGGAATAGGTATTCTGCCCAGCCACTCCAATAGCTGACCAAAACTCATCGGAGCATCCCACACAAAGCGGACTATATGCTCCCTTGTACCGCGCTCGGCAATATAAGCCTGCAACAGATAGTCACAACCCTCATAACTGAACGGAATCTGCACAGCACCATCTTTCCACTTCTTCAGATTACCTACAATGCAACTCCAACAACACTCCCCGCGCACTGCAAAGGCACGCTCATAATCTGCCGGAGCAGAAGGCTCAAGGCAAAATACCTCTACCCTCGCACCCGAAGGCTTATGCATAACAAGGCGCGCGCGCACAACCTTCGTATTATTGAACACAAAGAGCGTATCCGAAGAGAGCTCACTGCCAATATCCGAAAATCTGCGCTCACTAATCTCCCCATTGCGATATACAAGTAACTTGGAACTATCTCTACGCTCCAACGGAAACTTGGCAATGCGCTCATCAGGTAGCGGATAGTCAAAGTCGTTGATGTTTATTGTTTTAGCCATCCCTGATTACAGAACTGCCACTTTTTGAAAAAAAGCGGCACCAAAAACTTTCGGCGAAACTCCGTTTCGCTTATTACCGTTGCGAATTTAGGATAACCAGCGAGCGGTTACTACGCTATAAAATTGAGCCCTTCACATCCAAGCAAGCTCGAGTGTCAGGCTCAATTTTCTATCGTACCATCTATGATGGTAGTCCTAAATCCGAGAATAATCTCTTTTGCACCCCAATTTAGCGTTAGAGTGCGGCATATGCAACGCTCGCCTTGATTGTTGCCGATGGGCTGTACTCCTCGTACTGCCCATTGGCAACATATTAAGGTAGCGGAAGCAGATACCGTGATATCACGCTAAATTAGAAGCCTTTACCGATAGCGAGGAAATCCTCTGCCTTAAGAGCTGCACCACCGATAAGACCACCATCTACATCCTCCTTAGCGAAGATTTCGGTAGCGTTTGATGGCTTGCAAGAACCGCCATAGAGGATTGGGCACTGAGCAGCTGCTGCGCCGAACTTTGCAGCGAGCACCTCGCGGATATATGCGTGAATCTCCTGTGCCTGCTCTGCGGTTGCAGTCTCGCCTGTACCGATAGCCCAAACAGGCTCATAAGCGATAACGAGGTTTGCGAACTGCTCCTCTGTAAGGTTATAAACAACCTCCTCAATCTGAGCCTTGCAAACTGCAAAGTGGTTACCTGCCTTACGCTCCTCAAGGCTCTCACCTACGCAGTAGATTGGAGTCAGACCGTTTGCATAAGCCTGAGCCATCTTCTTATTGAGAGTCTCTGAAGTCTCACCATAGTACTGACGACGCTCAGAGTGACCGAGGATAACATACTTACAACCAAGAGCTGCAATCATTGAAGCTGCAACCTCGCCTGTGTAAGCACCCTTAGCCTCAGTTGCGCAATCCTGTGCGCCTACAGCGATATCAGAGCCCTTAACAGCCTCGATAACCTGTGAGAGGTGTGTAAATGGAGGGCAAACGATAAAGTTTACGCAATCGCAAACCTCGCCACGACCAGCAACAACATTCTTTGCCAGCTCAACACCCTCTGCAGGCAGAGTATTCATCTTCCAGTTACCTGCAACAATCTTCTTTCTTGCCATAATGATTTAATTTTTATTTAAGTTTAACAATAATTTTTATTCCTTTATAAGAGGTGGTCTTGAATCTGTTTACAAAGCTATTTGACTATGATTTTGTGACTATTTCCTATTAAATTTTGCGGCGCATAGGGAGTCCTATGTAACAAGAAATTTAATAGGAGAGAGTCGTAAAGCAAGTCAAAGAGCAAAGTAAACAGGTTTAAGACAAACTCTCAATCCACGCCTTAATTTCTGCTGTTGGCAGACCGAGCTTATTCTTCTTATTGAAGCCGCAGAGGTCGTTAAAGAGTTTCATACCGCCACTCTTTGCAGTACCTGCGAATGCCTCAAGGGTAATATAACCCATCTTCTGAATAGTCTCTACCCACTCTGCCGGCACGCCTGCCTCGGTATATACCGCTGCATCATCAGCAACGACCTTCTTCTCCGGACGCATAGTTGGGAAGAAGAGCACATCCTGAATAGAGGTCTGACCGGTCATGAACATTGTCAGGCGGTCGATACCCATACCCATACCTGAGCAGTTAGGCATACCGTATTCAAGGGCGCGAACAAAGTCCATATCGATAAACATAGCCTCATCATCGCCACGCTCAGAGAGACGCATCTGCTCCTGGAAACGCTCAAGCTGGTCAATTGGGTCGTTAAGCTCCGAGTATGCGTTACAGAGCTCCTTGCCTGCAACGAAGAGCTCGAAACGCTCTGTCAAATCCTCATTATCGCGGTGACGCTTACAGAGTGGCGACATCTCGATAGGATAGTCACAGATAAATGTAGGCTGGATAAGGTCGCCCTCGCAATACTGACCAAAGATTGCATCGATAAGCTTACCCTTACCCATTGTATCATCAACCTCAACATTAAGGCGAGCGCAAGCCTCACGCAACTCTGCCTCGCTCTGACCCGTAATATCGTAACCGGTCTTCTCGCGGATAGCATCGGTCATTGTCAGGCGGCGGAACGGAGCCTTGAAAGAGATGGTCTTGCCGTCAATCTCGACATCGGTAGTACCATTCACTGCAAGTGCGATACGCTCAAGCATATTCTCTGTAAACTCCATCATCCAGCGGTAGTCCTTGTAGGCGATATAAATCTCCATACAGGTAAACTCCGGATTATGGGTTCTATCCATACCCTCATTGCGGAAGTTCTTACCAAACTCATAAACACCGTCAAAGCCACCAACGATAAGACGCTTCAAGTATAGCTCGGTAGCTATTCGCATATAGAAGTCAATATCAAGGGCATTGTGGTGAGTGATAAACGGACGAGCCGATGCACCACCCGGAATTGGCTGAAGAATAGGTGTCTCAACCTCAAGGCAGCCGTGCTCGTTGAAGTACTCACGCATAGTTGCAATAATCTTTGCTCGCTTAACAAAGACATCACGCACCTTTGGATTGACAACCAAATCTACATAACGCTGACGATAGCGCACCTCAGGGTCTGTAAGGGCATCAAACTGCTGACCATCCTTCTCCTTAACAACAGGCAGCGGACGGATAGACTTTGACAGAACTGTGAACTTGCGACAGTGTACAGAGAGCTCGCCCGTATTTGTACGGAAAGCAAAACCCTCGACGCCGATAAAGTCACCGATATCGAGCAACTTCTTAAAGACGGTGTTGTAGAGCATCGGATCGCCCTCAGGACATACATCGTCACGACGAATATAGACCTGAATACGACCTGTATGGTCCTGCAACTCAAAGAATGATGCGCTACCCATAATGCGGCGGCTCATCATACGACCGGCAATAGTCACACTCTGAAAGCTCTCCGGAGCAGCATCAAAGCCCTCCGAAATAGATGCAGCTGTAGCGTTTACATCAAAACGCTCTGCCGGATATGGGTTAATACCTGCCTCACGCAGTGCGGTAAGAGACTTACGACGCAACTGCTCCTGTTCACTAAGATGTTCTATCATAATATCTACATTTGTTTCAAAAAAGCGCGCAAATTTAGCTGTTTTTCAGCAGAATATCAAGTTTTCGCCACAAAAGATACATTGCCCAGCCCGAAATAGCTCCGACTGCAAGACCCAAAACTATATCCTGTGGAAAGTGGCAAGCCAAATAGATGCGCGAATAGCATATCAAAAGCACAATGGCAGAGACTATCCAACTGTATCTCTTACTGCCTATTGCAAGCGCAGAAATAAGTGCCATTGCTGCCGCTGTTGCAGCGTGTGCCGACACTGTTCCATAAGGACCGTGGTGCAGGGAGACAACATGCGCTAAATCTCTGATTTTCACATCAAACATCGGACGATTACGCACCGGAAAGTCTGCCCACACATCTTTCAGCAGACCCGTATGTTTAAATATTCCACAGAGCATATCTGAGATACCCATTGCCAACGCCAAGCAGACCACAAAGAGCAACAGACTCTTCCAGCCGTACTTTCGCTGCACCGCCCACGCGATAAAGAGGTAGAGCGGAATCCACATCAGCGTACCCGACACAGCACTCATTATCCAATCCATCACAGCCCCACCGTCAAAGTTGAGCCATAAGAACAGTCGTTCATCAAAGGTAAAATCTCCCATAGTTCCTCGTTAATTTTCAAGTGTTGTACCCATAGCCTCTGCTATCGCCTTTGGCACATCTGTATTATCGTAACAGTCGCCAAAGTACTTAAGACCTGCACCCTTGACATAGAGCGGCACCTGCATACCTGTATGGTCAAGGCTTACCCACTTGATTTTTGCCCGTTTATTAAGCACCTCGATAGCCACTGATGCAAGTTTCTCGTTGTGGTTATAGAGGCTGACAACCTCGGTGGCTGTATTTACAAAATCATTCTCAAAGCACTCCTTAATCAGTTTCTCATCCTCTGCCTCCAGCTCTACCTCACTCCACAGACCCAGCTCCACTTTCAGCAACTCGACCATACTCTGCCAAGAGGTATCACCGCGATCACGCATCGCTCTCATCTTAGCTGTCAGCGCAACCATAGAGCAACGCTGATATGCCAAAAGCTCCGGATACATAAAATAGTCCTTATATCCGAGGCTCAAGCCACTTGTCTCGTGGTCTGCCGTAACAATAATAAGGGTCTGCTTCGGATGCTTTGCATAGAAGTCGAGGGCAAGCTGCACAGACTCAGAGAGATGATTAACCTCCTCAAAAGTGGTCACAGCGTCGTTATCGTGAGCGCAGTAGTCTATATGACCCGCCTCAACCATAAGGAAAAATCCATTTTTATCCGATTCACGCTCAAGGTACTCTATCGCAGCGGCTGTGTAATCGACAATAGTAGGGTCTGTCTCCTCACAATCAACGGCATATTTGAGTGCCTGCTCATCAAGAGTCGGCGAGAGCAGCATCACACGCTTATTCTCGACCTTTGCCGCACTCTGAGGATCTTGAACAACCTCAATACCCACCTCTCTTGCTACATCGGCAAGCTCTGCGGGAGTCTTTCCACTGCGCTTATGGAGAATAGTCGAGCCGGCTGCAAAATCGACATCAGATGCTATAAGTTGCTCAAAGAGTGACAAGTAGTTGCTACGAGATTTATCGTGAGCAAAAAAGGCACTCGGTGTGGCGTGATTAACACCGACATTTGTCGCAACGCCAACCTTCATACCACGCTCGGCTGCAAGCTCGGCAATGGTCTTTGCGCTGTTTAGATTCTCATCCACACCCATATAGCCATTCACAGTCTTTACGCCCGAAGCAAGAGCCGTACCGGCTGCCGAAGAGTCGGTAACGAGCGATGAAGAGGAGTGGTTTGTAATGTAAGTACGCAACGGGAAGGTACTAAAACTCATACGCCCCTGATTCGGCATCTGAGGATGCACTGCGGCATTATAGAGTTCTGTGCCGTATATATGGTTGATACCCAAACCGTCACCAATAAAGTAGAATACATACTTTGCTCGCTGTGCAGTAGTAATGCCGACAACAAGCAGTAGCAGGGTTAGTGTTGTTATTAGTCTCTTCATATCTTTAATCTCTTCTATTGTTTATCAGCGCAATGTAATATAACAATGAAGCTATTGCCGAGAGTGCCGCAACAAGATATGTACGGGCAGCCCAACGCAGGGATGTCTTTGCTCCATCCATCTCCTCTGCACGAAGGGTTCTGCTACTCTCCAACCAAGCCAAAGCCCTATCAGAGGCGTTATACTCCACAGGCAGAGTTACTATCGAGAAGAGGGCTGACATAGCAATCATACCCACGCCAATCCAGCAGACAAGTGCGCTACCCGACGAGCTCATCATAATAAGTCCTATAACGATAACCCACTGAGCCATTCTTGACGAGAAGCTGACAATCGGCACAAGTGACGAGCGCAACTGCAAAGGCGCATAACCCTCGGCGTGCTGTATGGCGTGACCGCACTCGTGGCAAGCTACTGCCGCAGCGGCGATAGAGCGACTCGAATAGACCGACTTCGAGAGATTTACCGTAAGCGTTGCAGGGTTATAGTGGTCGGTAAGCTCTCCATCGACCTGCGTAATACGGACATTGTGGATATTGTGGTCACGCAACATCTTAGCGGCAATCTCCGCGCCTGTCATACCGTTGCTTATCCACACATTGGAATACTTATTGAACACTGAGCGCAGGCGCATCTGCACAATCATTCCCACAACGGCAATGATAATGATAAGGAAGAATGCCTCCGATGTTGTAAGATTGGTAATAAATGACGATGAACCGTCGTAATAACTTTGAAGTAATGCAAACATAATCAAACCTAATTTTTAACAGAGAACGGCAAAAATATACTTTTAGTATCACTCGCCCCCTCTCAAAAGTTCCTCTTTTAAGATGATTTTCTCGCAAAGAGCAGAAAATTATCTATAAAATTAAAAAACCGAGCAAAGATAAGAAATTTTGTGTAATTTTGTACTATGAACAGAGTGAAATTTACTTCGGAAGATGAAAAGTTTATGCAGCAGGCTATTGATTTATCAATAGAGAGTGTTGCAAACGGCGGTGGACCATTCGGTGCAGTGATTGTTCGCAATGGCGAGGTCATAGCCACAGGAACAAACCGCGTAACAGCCACTTGCGACCCTACTGCGCACGCAGAGGTGAGTGCCATTCGTGCCGCCTGTGCAAAGTTAAAAGAGTTTAAGCTCTCAGGATGCACAATATACTCCTCCTGTGAGCCGTGCCCGATGTGTCTGAGCGCACTCTATTGGGCTGGTGTGGAGCGTATATTTTATGGCAACACCAAGAGCGATGCAAAGGCTATTAACTTTGACGACTCTTTCATCTACGACCAGATAGCTCTCGACTATTCAAAACGCTCTATACCGTGCATTAACATTATGCGTGACAAGGCTTTAGAGGGTTTTAGAGCGTGGAGCGAGAAAGAGGATAAAGTATTGTATTAAAGAGCGATGAACCTACCACTACACATAGCGCGTCGTACTGCAAAGAGTGCCACCTCTACACAGAGTACTATGGTCCGTATTGCAACCATTGCCGTTGCAGTGAGTATTACCGTTATGTTGGTAACGATGGCTGTTGTCGAGGGTTTCCGTAAGCAGATTTATGCCACTATATCCGATATGTCGGCAGACATTACCGTTACCGACCTCTCGACAATCTACGGCACGCAGTCAAAGCCGATAAAGTACAACTATTCGTTAGACAGCATCTTTCTTGCAACCGAGGGTATATCTACTATCGACTGCTACGCTATGCGAGGTTGTATTGTCCGTTCACAGAGCGATGCTGCTGGTATTGTTATCAAGGGTGTTGAGGCTATCGAGCCGACAAGTATTACAGCCAAGTCTGTTATAGAGGGCTCACTACCAACCTTCGGCAAGCAGCGAAAAAGGGAGTTGCTACTACCGAAGCAGACCGCCGAGCAGTTGGGCGTAACAATCGGCGAGAGGGTTGAGGTACTGACTGTCGAGGGCGACAAACTACCTCATAGAGAGGTATTTAAGGTTTGTGGCATATACAGTACCGTTGGCGATTTGCCTACCGTTATTGCATTGGCAGATATTCGCAATGTGCAGAAGATAAACGGCTGGCAAAGTGACACCTACTCGGGCTTTGAGATAGAGACAGCAGAGGGCTATGATGCCGAGGCGATTACAGAGAGCCTTAACTGGAATATCTTTGAGAACTACAACGGCTTGGAGAGTATATCTGCCATATCTGCCAAAGAGTTGTATGCGCATATCTTTGCGTGGCTCGAGACCCACAACATCAACGCAACGGTAATTATCGTGATAATGTTTATTGTCGCGCTCTTCAATATGGTCACAGCCCTGCTTATACTGCTCTTTGAGCGAACCCGAATGGTCGGTATCCTCAAGAGTTTAGGTATGAATAACAACACGGTACGCCAAATTTTCCTCTACCAAGCAGCACGAATTGTCGGTATAGGAATGGCTGTCGGCAATGTTTTGGCAGCGGTGCTGATTTTGGTGCAAAAATATACAGGGGTAGTAAAATTGGATGCTACTGCATACTATGTGTCGGAAGTTCCCGTTTCTATAGGTATAGTGGATATTTTGGCAATAAACACTATCTTTGCAGCAGCAATACTGCTTCTGCTCTTTGTTGCCACAGCCATTGTTTCGCGCATAGAGCCGTCAGAGGCGGTTAAATATGAGTAAAGGTATGAGTAGCAATATAAAACCACAAACAGAAGAGGTCAAGCAGATGTTTGATGACATCGCGCCGACATACGACCGATTGAACCATATTCTCTCACTCTCGATAGATAAGATATGGAGAAGAAGAGTTGTGCGCGCAGTGCGTCGTTTAGGGGCAAAGCAGATTTTAGACATCGCAACAGGTACGGGCGATTTGGCGATAGCTATGGCTCGAAAGATTAAGGATGCGACTATCTGCGGAGCCGACCTCTCGCCCGAGATGTTGGCAGTAGCCAAAGCAAAGGTCGCAAAGGCAAATTTGGCGGAGCGAATATCACTAATGGAGGGTAATGCCGAGCATCTTCCGCTTGCAGATACGAGTGTCGATGCGGTAACTATCGCCTTTGGTATCCGCAACTTTGAGAATAAGGAGAACTGCCTTAGGGAGTTACGAAGAATTATCCGCGCAGATGGTCATTTGGTGATTCTCGAGTTCTCAAATCCTAAGAGCCGTCTTATCGGCTGGTGCTACCGTCTATACTCACACAATATTCTGCCGTGGATTGGCGGTCTTATATCGAGCAACCGCTCGGCATACGAGTATCTGCCGGCATCGGTAGATAGTTTTCCAAATCCGGACAAGTTCTCGCAGATGATTGAGAGTGCCGGCTTTAAGATGGTCAAGCGTCGCAGTCAGAGCTTCGGCATTGCGCAAATATATATTGCACAGAGAGTATGAGAGGTCTTCTAAAGATAATAGTTACACTGTTTGCACTGTTGGCTCTATGCAGTTGTTCGGACCAGAAGCGCATAGAGCGTCTGCAAAAGAAGATTGCAGTAGAGGCTGTAGAGAATATATCTGGCTCACTCTCAGGTGGTTGGGTCGTCTCGCTGCGTATTCGCAACAACACCGGTTATGCGCCGACAATCAGCGCAGCCGATGCAGACATCTACTGCGACAACACGCATACTGTTCACGCCGAGCTTACTTCAAATATAACTATTCCGAAAAAGCAGGTTTCAATCGTAGATATACCGCTCAAAATAAAGATAGGCAACCCTCTGAAAGCTCTCTCGCTGCTTCTCAGGCTGAAAGATAAGAGATTTGACGGCACGGAGATTAGCTTTAATGCCGACTTTGAGGTTATGGGTGTCAAACGCACTATCGGCACCGAGAGAATTGCCACCACAACACTATTTGAAAAATTAGGATATACAACCGAACTATGAAGAAGATAATCACAGCAGCAGCCGTTCTGCTCTTTTTTGCAGCCTCTGCACAAAACCTAACCACCTTTAAGAGCCGCCTTGGTGCGCCTGTGCAGATAGACTCTCTGACAACTGTTCGCTCGACCGTGCAGGTTACCGAGCATGGTGACGCAGCGCAAATAATAACCCGCGCAGCCTCTACAGTCCGTCCGCAGAGTGTCAATGGTTACCGCATAATGCTATTTATGAGCAACTCTCAGAGTGCCCGCACAGATGCCTTTGCAGCCTGCGATTCACTTGCAGTGCGTATGCCAAGTCTGCCGACCTATGTGACCTACGACAATCCGTACTTCAAAGTCACAGCCGGAAATTGCACCTCGCAAGAGGAGGCTCTGATTTTGTTGGAGCGCATAAAGCCAACCTTCCCAAAGGCATTTATTATGCGCGAAAACATTCCGTTAGAGGAGCTAACCCGATAAAATTGTATATACTGCACAAATTTCTCTCTCAAATATTTGTTTGTGCGATAATAAATATTTAACTTTGTGTGACAATTATTGTTTAACCGTTAATTTTTTAAGATTATGAAGAAGATTTTAACAATGGTAGTATTGGTTGCAGCTATTGCAATGGTTGGCTGCGCAGGTAATAATAATAAGAAGAAGTCTGCAACCTGTGAGAAGGCAGTTTGCGAGCAGTGCGAGAAGGCTGCTGCTTGTGAGAAGGCTGTTGAGTGTCAGAAGGCAGAGTGCCAGGGCGAGTGCGACAAGGCAGACTGCAAAGGCGGCGAGTGCAAGAGTGGCGAGTGCAAGAGCGATTGCGGTAAGGCTGACTGCAAGAAGGGCGATTGCAAGAAGGACGATTGCAAGAAGGACGCTGAGTGCTGCAAGGATGCAAAGTGTGAGAAGGGTGGCGAGAACTGCAAGGCAGAGGGTTGCAAAGATTGCAAATAGCCACACATCTTTATATTGCTAATGGAGTGTCCAACATTTTGGACACTCCATTTTTTAACAATATAGCTCAACATCATCCATACTGATACGCTCACCGCTGAGAATTATAAGCCGCTCGATAACATTGCGCAGCTCGCGGATATTACCACTCCACTTCATTCTTGAGAGAGCCTCAACCGCTTGAGCCTCAATAGCTTTACGAGCCATACCATATTCGGCGCATATATTGCCGATAAAGTAATCTACAAGCATCGGAATATCCCCATGGCGCGACCTTAATGGAGGCACGCAGATAACAATAACGCTCAATCGGTGGTACAAATCCTCGCGGAAGTTGCCCTTTGCTATCTCATCCCTCAGATTTTTGTTTGTCGCTGCAATAACCCTCACATCTACATCTATATCTCGGTCACTACCCACACGCGAGATTTTGCGTTCTTGCAGAGCGCGGAGCACCTTTGCCTGTGCAGAGAGTGACATATCTCCAATCTCATCCATAAAGAGCGTTCCACCATCAGCCTGCTCAAACTTACCCTTGCGTTGCTTTACCGCCGAAGTAAATGCCCCTCTCTCGTGTCCAAACAACTCACTTTCAATCAACTCCGACGGTATCGCTGCACAATTAACCTCAACAAATGGAGCGGCAGCTCGTGCCGACTTTGCGTGCATCCAGCGGGCAACAAGCTCCTTGCCTGTACCATTCTCTCCCGTGATAAGCACTCGTGCCTGCGAGGGGGCAACTTTATCTATCAGATGCCGCACATGGACAATCTCCTCCGACTCCCCTATTATAGGCTCTATGCAACTCTCTGTATGCCCTTTTTTGCGACCTGCGCTCTTGCGAGCAGGTCGTACAGCAGTTTCTGACACAGATGAATCTCCAACACTGCTGCGAATTGCCGCCAGCAGACGGTTCATATCTATCGGTTTGACAAGAAAATCGACCGCTCCGCGACGCATAGCCACCAAAGCCGACTCAAGAGTCGATGTGGCAGAGATTACAATAAATGGAGTCTCTGTCTGCGGAAGGGTTGCAGCATCGTCTGTAATAATAAGGTCTATATCGTCCTGCTCAATCGTTGCTGCAACCTGCTCGGCACACTCTGCCGATTGTGTGGCATATCCCTCAAATTCAAGCCGCTCACAGAGATTATTTCGCACGCTTTTTGAATGTTCGATTATTAAAAGTTTTGTCATTGCGTAAAATTTTACTATTTTTGCATCAAATTTAAGGCATTACTTCTGTAATCCACAATTTTGTTACCCCCTGTCAGAGAGGGTATTTAGATTAAAATTTTTAGTTCAAACGGGATATTATCCACGCCCATACGGAGTATCGGATAACCCGAAACAGTTATGAGACATAATTACAACTACACGCGTCGTAAACTCTATCTGCCTGAGTATGGTCGCCACATCCACAAGATGGTTGATTCGCTGTTGCTTATCGAAGATCGCGCAGAGCGCACTCGTCAGGCAAAGGCTGTAATTGCGGTGATGGGAAATCTTAATCCGTTACTGCGAGACACTGCCGACTTTACCCATAAACTTTGGGACCATCTATTCTTAATGTCTGATTTTCAGTTAGATGTAGATAGTCCATACCCTCTTCCATCACGAGAGGAGTTGCAGCCTACTCCGCGCCGATTGGAGTATCCGCAGAGCCATATTCGCTTTAAGCACTACGGCAAGTATGTAGGCAAGATTCTCAAGAGTCTTGCCGAGTGTGACAACAAGCATGGTGTAGCCACAACGGTAGATAACATTGCCCGCTATATGCGCACCAAGAGCTACGAATACAACCAAGACCACCCTAACAACGAGGTGATAATAAAAGACATAAAGATTTTGTCTAACCACGGCATCGAGATTGACGAAGAGTCACTAAATAATATCCGTAGCGACTATAAACACAACTTTTCGGCGCACCCTCAGCGAAACAAGGCTCGTCAGCAACAGCAGAAGGGCAAGAACCGCAACCAGCAACAGCATAAAAATCATCAAAAAACAGCAACTAAACATACAAATCAGCACAATACAACCAGATAGCTGTTCGTTTTAAGAAAAAAATTATTACCTTTACCCTGTTTTTTGAAACAAGTTATATATGAAGAAGACCCTTTTTGCACTACTTTGTGCAACCATACTCTGCTGCAGCTGCGGCAAAAATGAGGTTCGTATCTCTGGAAAGTTTTTCGGACTTAATGCCACAAGCGTATATCTCGAGCAGATGACAGCCTCCGGTCAGACGGTTATCGACTCTGTTGAGTTGGCAAAAGATGGCTCTTACCGCTTCTTGGTCAAGAATGTTCCGCAGACGCCGTCTATCTACAACATCATCTACAACAACGAGCGTATTCCATTGCTACTCTCGGCAGGCGAGAATGTTACAGTAGGCTCATTAGGCTCTGTTTTGGCAAACTACACTGTCAGCGGCTCAAAAGAGTCAGAGTTGCTGCGTGAGTTCAACCGCGAGTATATCGTCGGTATGCAGGAACTTAATGCACAGATTGCCAAGTATGCAGAGGCTGGCGAGGCTGCTCGTCCGGAGATTGCCCGCCTCTACAATGCCAAGCAGCGCGAGCTGAAGAGAAATCAGATTTCATTTATCATTAAGAACAAGAGCTCTATTGCCGCAGTATATGCACTCTATCAGCGTCTGCCCGATGAGCAGTATCTTGTAAACTCAGAGAGCGATTTGATATACTTCCGCACTGTTGCCGATGCTGTATGCAAGAGCTACCCTGATTCACCATTTGTAATCACTCTGCGAAATGATGTTGCCCGTATGGAGGCGCAGTCATCACTGCTCAACACTATTGAGGAGCGTGATTATCCCGATATTGAGGCAGACGATATGTACGGCAACCCTACAAAGCTGTCAGACCTTGACGCATCTGTTATTCTTGTAGATTTCTGGGCTGCCGAGTTGGGTAACAGCAACGCCCTTAATGCAGACCTCAAGCAGATATACGAGAAGTATCACGATAGCGGTTTTGAGGTATATCAGGTCTCTTTCGACACCTCTAAGGCAGCTTGGATTAAAGCAGTACAGGAGCAGAAGCTCCCGTGGGTCTCTGTGTGCGACTTCCGCGGTCAGGCTTCTCCGATTATGGGCGTGTATAATGTTCGCTCGCTCCCTGCAAACTACCTTATCGACCGCACAAATGGACATATCATCGCAAAGAATGTCTATAGCGACGCGCTGGAGAAGGAGCTTAAGAAGGTGCTATAACAGCTTCGGCAATCAATGATATATTTTGCATCAGACATACACCTCGGCAGTGGAGATATTGCTCGACAGAGGGCTACCGAACAGAGATTTGTAAAGTGGCTTGAGTCTATTGAGCCCACTGCCGAGGTGCTGTTTCTTTTAGGCGATATTTTCGATTTTTGGTTTGAATATAAGCGAGTTGTGCCTAAAGGCTTTGTAAGAACTCTCGGACAGTTGGCTAAAATGGCAGAGCGCGGCACTCGAATTGTTATGCTTACAGGCAACCACGATATGTGGGTGGGCAAATACCTTACAGAGGAGTGCGGCATAGAGCTATATACGACACCGCAAACATTTGACATTAAGGGACTTAAACTCTATCTATCACACGGCGACAATACGAATATCAAAGGTCAGCCGATGCTAAGAGTGATGAACCGCTTTTTCCGCTCAAAATCACTGCGAGTGCTTGCATCGTGGCTCATACACCCCGACCTGTTCTTGCGCTTTGGTCAGTGGTGGAGTGGCTCGTCAAGAAAGGCTCATACTGAGCAGACAGACCTCAAATATCTCGACCCACTCATTGAGTTTGCAAAGGGGTACTATGAGCAGCCGATAGATCACTTCGTTTTTGGTCATATCCATATCCCGCACCAAAGAGATAATATCACATTCTTGGGCGAATGGAGCAAAGCTGCCTCATGGGCGGAGCTTGATGACAATGGAATAATCACACTGAAAACCAAATAGTTATGAAACAATACCACGACCTACTCAATCGAATAATGACTCAGGGAGTCACAAAGAGCGACCGCACAGGTACAGGCACAAAGAGTGTCTTTGGTCATCAGATGCGTTTTGATTTGAGCGAGGGTTTTCCACTACTCACAACAAAGAAGGTCTTTCTGAAGGGTATTATCCATGAACTTCTTTGGTTTTTGAAGGGCGACACGAATATCAAATATTTGGTCGAAAATGGCGTACATATTTGGGATAATGACGCCTATCGCCACTACAACGACTTGTGTATCAAACATAGCGTTCTGCCCGTAGATATGGATACCTTCCTTGCTGCGGCAGCAAAGGGCGTTATCTCACCTATTGACGGCTACACTTTTGGCGACCTAAACCGCGTATATGGCTGTCAGTGGCGCAGTTGGGCTACACCTGACGGTGGTGCAATAGACCAAATAGAGCAGGTAGTAAACACCATTAAGAACAATCCCGACTCACGCCGTATGATTGTTTCGGCGTGGAATGTTGCCGATATTGACAGTATGGCTCTGCCACCGTGCCATGTATTGTTCCAATTCTATGTAGCAGATGGCAAGTTGTCGTGTATGCTCTACCAGCGTAGTGCCGATACATTCCTCGGTGTGCCGTTCAATATCGCCTCGTATGCACTGCTGACAATGATGATTGCACAGGTTTGCGGTCTTAAGACGGGAGAGTTTATCCACACCCTCGGAGATACACACCTCTATCTCAACCACCTTGAGCAGGCTGCCGAGCAGTTATCCCGCACACCGCGCAAACTGCCAACTATGCACTTAAACCCTGATGTAAAGTCTATCTTTGACTTTAAGTTTGAGGACTTTACACTTGAGGGTTACGATCCATATCCAACCATTAAAGCTCCAATGTCGTTCTAATGATATCAATTATTGTTGCTATCGCCAAAAATGGTGTTATCGGAGATAAAAACACCCTTTTGTGGCATCTGCGCGAAGATATGATACACTTCCGCACAATCACCTCCGGTCATCCCGTAGTTATGGGTCGCAAAACCTATGACTCTATCGGTCGTCCACTGCCAAAGCGTACAAATGTCGTCATTACACGCGACACAGAGCTGCAAATCGAAGGGTGTACTATGGCTCACTCTCTTACCGAAGCCGTAGAGATGTTTGACAGCAGTGAAGAGGTATTTATTATCGGCGGAGCACAGATTTACAGTCAGGCAATGCCTATTGCCGACAGACTATATCTGACCATTATCGACAAAGAGTACGAGGGTGACAGTTCATTCCCCGAAATAGACTACAATAGTTGGCGACAAATCTCTTGCGAAAAGTTTGAGCGCGGAGAGGAGTTTGAGTATCCATTTTCATTTATAACACTCGAAAGAGTATAACCCATAACAACCTATGAAACAGATTATTATCACCGTCATTCTCTGTGCTACAGCACTTGTGGCACTTCGCATTGCAGCACCCAAGCAGGAGTGCAACTCAAATGTCATTGAGGCTATATATGCCCGTCGCAGCATCCGTCAGTACACAGATTGTGCTGTTGAGCGCGAGAAACTTATGGAGGTGGCACGCGCCGGCATTGCTGCTCCAAATGCAATGAATCGCCAGGCATGGGCAGTACGAATTGTAGATAGCAAGGAGTGGATAGATGCCTGCACAGCGGCATTTGTTCCGACAATCGAGGGTACTCCATTTGGCGAGCATCTGCTCACTGCCGACTTCAAGAATATGTTCCGTAATGCGCCGGCTGTAATCTTTGTGGCAGCAGAGCCAAGTGTTTATGCAGGTGTAGATTGCGGTATTTTGGGTCAGAATATGATGCTGGCAGCCTATCAGTTGGGCTTAGGTACTTGCTGTTTAGGCAGCCCTGTAGGTTTTATGAACTCCGAGGCTGGTGCAAAGTTCCTTGCAGACCTTAATCTGCCGGAGGGTTATCAGCTTCAATATGCAATTGCAATAGGCTATGCCGATGAGGCTCCTGAGGCAAAGCCAAGAGATGAATCAAAAATCAGTTTTGTAGAGTAATATTGCCTTAATTTTGATTTTTAAAAATCAAAGCGTATCTTTGTGCCCGTATGTTAATGAGGGTATTGAGATACGCTTTTTTTGCGACTTTTGCAGTCGCAACTCTTGTCGCGCGCGCACACGGTGTATGCGAGACTTCTGAGCGCGTAACCCTGCTTGAGTCTGACACCCTCTTTACGGTCGATCCTGTGGCTGTAACAGCCGTCAAGCACGAACATCAACTCAAGAAGAGTGCCGTAACATCTACTATTATCGACTACAAGACCATTGAGCAGCAGGGCATTGGCGGCATTAAGGATATTATTACCGCTGCACCAAACTTCTTTATGCCCGACTATGGCTCACGAATGACCTCTTCAATCTATGTCCGCGGTTTGGGTACTCGTATAGACCAGCCCGTTGTCGGTATGACTGTCGATAATGTCCCTATTGCCGATAAGAATCTCTACGATACAACACTTCCGGATATTGAGCGTATAGAGGTGTTACGGGGTGCTCAATCTACGCTCTATGGTCGTAATACGATGTGCGGAATTATCAACATCTACACCCTCTCGCCACTGCGCTATCAGGGTGTAAAGATTCGTGCCGACTACGGCTCAAGAAACAGCTATCGTGTCGGAGCATCGGCATACTTCAAGCACAATGCCGGTATGGGCTCTTCAGTATCGGCTCAATTCTCGCATAATGACGGATATTTCCGTAATGGCTATAACAACTCTCTGCTCGACCGACAGAATAGCGGCGATATACGCACAAAGTTCCAGTGGCGCAAAAACTTTCTGAGCCTTGACAACACCCTCGCCCTCTCTGTTTTGCGCCAATATGGCTATCCATACGCCTATATAGGTGCAGTGGATAGCAACAATGAGCATCATAGCGACCTTATCGGCACTATCAACTACAACGACCCCTCTTCATACCGCCGTACAGGTATCACAGAGGGTCTTACCGCACGCCACGATTGGGAGAAGATAACCCTTACAAGCATAACGGCATACCAATACCTCGACGACCAGATGGTTATGGATCAGGATTTTCTGCCGTGGAGCTACTTTACCCTCTCACAAGCAAAGCAGCAGCACGACATCTCTGAGGATATTATCATTCGCTCACGCAAAGCGGGTCGCTACAAGTGGATGGTCGGTGCTTTCGGCTTTTTCAAGCATCAGGCTATGCAGGCTCCTGTAACATTCCTTGCAGACGGCATTGAGAATTTGATACTCAAGAATGTGAACCAATATAGCGGTTATCCGGGTGAGTATCGTTGGGGTAAGGCTGACGGTACACTCTCAGACACACTCTTGTTGGGCAGCAACTTCCGCACATCAACTCTCGGTTGGGCTCTCTACCACGAATCGACACTCAATGCAGGCAGATGGCTCTTTACACTCGGTCTGCGCCTTGATAGTGAGCATATCTCGATGCGCTATCACAACTTTACAGATAGCTACTACACCGCCTTCCCGAGCGATACAAGCAAACCGGCACAGCAGGTGGCTCTGATTATTGATGATAGTGACAGACTGAAGAAGAACTTTATGGAGCTGTTGCCTAAATTTACGGCGACATACAACATCAACAGCAGCAACACCCTCTACCTCTCTGCCGCGAAGGGATATAAGGCAGGAGGTTTTAATACACAGATGTTCTCCGAGGTGTTGCAGCGCAAGATTAAGCACTATATGGGTATGTATCAGCAGTTGGATGTAGAGGAGCTGATTACATACGACCCTGAAAAGAGTTGGAATTTTGAGTTAGGCGGTCATTTTTCCACAAACGACACACGATTTACCGCAGATGTTGCGTTATTTTGGATAGAGTGCTTTGACCAGCAGCTCACAGTCTTCCCCGAGGGGCAGACTACGGGCAGAATGATGACAAATGCCGGCAGAACGCGCAGCTTTGGAGCAGAACTCTCATTCAATGCACGCCTTGCCGAGGGGCTCTACCTCAACGGTGCATACGGATATACAAATGCCCGATTTAGGGAGCTTAAGGATGGAGTAAACGACTATGCAGGCAAGTATATACCTTATGCTCCGCAAAATACAGCCTCGGCAACGCTGAGCTATCGACTCGATATTGAGAGTAGTTGGCTGAACAGCATAACCATCAGTGCTACGGGCAGAGGTGCGGGCAGAATATATTGGAACGAGAGGAATGACATATATCAGCCCTTCTATGCGACACTTGATGGCTCACTGCGCTTTGATGGCAATATTTGGGCGGTCGATTTTTGGGCAAAGAATATTACCAACACCCACTATGACCTCTTCTACTTCGAGAGTATGGGTAACGCCTTTCTGCAACGAGCAAGAGGTGCTGCGGTGGGCGTAAGATTTGTTTTAGAGTTATAAAAATATATAAACGATTAATTATCAAGCATTTATGAAAAAATTTATCTTTATGGCAGTTGCGCTTCTTATGGCGACTGCGTGTGAGCCAGAGCGTGATCAAAAGGACTCTTGGTCAAAGAGCATTGCTGACAATATGGTCACTGTAAATACCGTGAGCGGTGTTGAATATACCGACAATGCCACTGTGGTTGTTGAGATTAAGGATATTACAAAGCCTTATGTAAACCTCACTATCGAGGGTGTTAAGTTTGTGCCGATGATGCCGGATGTAAACTTTACCCTTTCAGATGTCCCTTTTACAATCTATGCCTCTGATGATACCAACGACCCACTCTACGGCTCTTGGACATTCAATGAGAGTTCAATAGTTCCATCTGTCGGTGGCGTATCACGCGAGGAGTACACAATGCACAACTTCAAGGGTAACATCTCTGACTACGGTGTAGTGCTTGAGTTTGATGTAAACTTCGGCGGCGTTATCTATCACGCAGTATTTGGCAAGAATCAGGCTCTTCAGAGTTGGGATGCCGACTTTAAGGCAAACGCAACTGTTGTAATAAACCCGGGCGAGAGTGCTTCGACATCTACTGACGAACTGACCGTATCTTTCGTGCAGGAGAACCTCTCAAAGCAGATTGTAGATATCACATTCAAGGATTTTCGTTTCGTACCACAGATGCCGGAGGTGACTATTACACTCAAGGCAGTTCCTTTCTCATACTCTGAGGATGGCTCACAGCGTCTGTTTAATGTAGCCACTATCACTCCGTATGTAGGCGAGGAGGAGTATAAGCAGTTTGTCCTTACAAGCTTCACAGGCAGTGTATCAAAGAGTGAGCTTATTCTTGACTGCGACATCGCCTCTATGAATGCACACGCATCAATTTCAGGAACATCTAAGTAATCAAAAAGATATGAAAGCCGAGTACAAACCCTATGTAGATGCTCTTATTGAGCTTGCCATAAGCGAAGATTTAGGCGATGGCGACCACACCTCTCTCTGCTGTATTCCCGCCGATGAGCGCGGACGAATGAAGCTACTCTGCAAGCAGGATGGTATTATTGCAGGTATAGAGATTGCACAGATGATTCTCTCTCGTCTTGACCCTGAGATGAAAATGGAGCAGATTTTAAGCGATGGCGACCGCGTCAAGGTTGGAGATATTGCCTTCTATGTAGAGGGCAGACTTCAGTCACTCCTTCAGGCAGAGCGCATCCTGCTCAACATTATGCAGCGTATGAGCGGCGTTGCAACACAGACCGCTGTATATGCAGACCGCATTGCCGACCTCCATACAAAGGTGCTTGACACACGCAAGACTACCCCGGGTATGCGCGTGCTTGACAAGATGGCTGTAAAGATTGGCGGTGGCGAGAATCACCGTATCGGTCTTTTCGATATGATTCTGCTCAAAGATAACCACATTGACTTTGCAGGCGGTGTTCGCAAGGCAGTCTTGGGTGCAAAAGAGTATTTGGCAGCCAAAGGTAAGAATATCCCTATCGAGTGCGAGGTTCGCACGCTTGAGGATATTGACGAGGTCTTTGCTGCCGGTGGTGTAGATCGCATTATGTTTGACAACTTCTCTGTTGAGATGACAGCCGAGGCTGTTCGTAAGGTTGCAGGTCGTTGTCAGACCGAGTCGAGTGGCGGTATTACCCTCGATACTCTGCGTGACTATGCCGCTACAGGTGTCGATTTTATCTCTGTGGGCGCATTGACACACCAAATCAAGTCGCTCGATATGTCACTCAAGGCTTGTGAATAGGCTGTTAAGAACATATCCGATGCTTACCCTATGGCGCACAGCACTGCTTTTTGTGGTGCTGATGCTCTGTAGGGTTATCTTTACACTCTACAATGCCGATATATTCGGCACAATAGAGTGGAGCGAAGTTCCTATGCTCTTCTATGGAGGTGTAAGATTTGATATTATATCTATCTGCTACGCCTTTGGTGTTTGGATAGTTCTATCACTTCTGCCGTTGCATACCCGCGAGAAGAGTTGGTACTGCACTGCACTCTATTGGTACTATACCGTTGTCGGAGCTATTTGCGTAGCGATAAATCTTGCCGATGCTATCTATTTTCGCTATACGCAGAAGCGATTTACTGCTGAGGAGATACTATTTGCCGACAACTCCAACTCCGCGCAACTTATACTTAAGTTCGCAGCCGAAAATCTCCACCTTGTTGTTATTGGTTTTGCCCTTATTGCGCTCTTGGCGTGGGGTTATCGCCGCAAAATGAAGGTCGCAGTGCTACTTGAGCGTTGGTATTTCTATGCAGTCAATACCGTTGTGCTATGCCTTACAATTGTAGCCTGCATTGCCGGTATTCGCGGAGGCTTAAGCCGTATGGCTCGCCCGACAGCGATACCATACTCACTAAAGTTTGCAAAGAGTAGCGATAAGGCAAATATAGTACTCTCAAATCCGTTTTGCATACTGCGCACCTCGGGAAACACAGCACTTACAGTGCCTCACTACTTCGACTCTGAGGAGCTTGCAACAATCTATACACCATATCACACGCCCGATAGCAATTCCGAGTTCAAGGCTCGCAATGTTGTGATATTTGTCACCGAGAGCATCTCTGCCGAGAACTCTGCCTACCTCTCACCGGACCTCTATCAGGGAGAGAATAGGCGTGGCTACACCCCATTTCTCGACTCTCTGATGAAGAGCGGATATACAATGAAGAGGATGTATGCCAACGGCAAACGCTCAATACAGGCACTGCCCTCTGTGTGGGGCTCTATACCTTCACTTGTCGAGCCGTTTGTGCTTATGCCGCAATCTTTAGGCGAGAGCCGTCCTCTGCCGATGTTGCTGAAGGAGGAGGGTTACTCGACGGCATTCTTCTGCGGCTCGGAGCGTGGCTCGATGGGTTTTGACGCCTACGCTATATCTGCCGGCTTTGAGAGATGTATCAGTAAAGAGGAGTACGAGCGAGCGCACGGCAATAATGACTTTGACGGTTATTGGGGTATTTGGGACGATAAGTTCCTCTCATTTATGGGTGAGCAGATAGACACTCTGCAAGAGCCGTTCCTCGCCTCTGTCTTTACCATCTCCTCGCACCACCCATTTGTACTGCCGGAGCAGTGGAGAGAGCGATTACCAAAGAGCGACTGCCCTATACAGCCTTGTGCAGCATATTTAGACGGTGCTGTCGAGAAGTTCTTTAGAGAGAATAGAGATAAGAGTTGGTTTGATAGCACGATATTTGTGTTTGTGGCAGACCATGTATCGAGTGAGCACTACGCAGAGCGAACAAACTCCTCTCCGGGCGATTTTCATATTGTCGGGCTATTCTATACGCCTGACGGCTCCCTGCAAGGAGAGTTTGCTGAGCCTGCGTCGCAGATAGACATTATGCCGACTCTGCTTACCGCTCTTGGCTATAACAAGCCATATTTTGCCTACGGCAGAGACCTGTTTGACAGTAACGCACTGCCTCTTACCGTGGTCTATGACAATGGAGCATACAAGGCTTTCTCTGAGGATAGGGTCTATATATTTACCGAAGATGCTCTGCGCGAGGTTTACGATACAGCCGATATAAATAGAGAGAATAACCTGATAGAGAGTGAGTATAGTGCAACCGTTGAAAGACATATCAAAGCATACATCCAACAGTACTATGAACACGCAGAGCGCAAGAGCTACATCGTCCCCGATAGCCTTTCGACAGGTAACGCTCGCCGATAGAGATATTTTTGAGCGGTTTGTCCAAAGTTCGGAGTGTCGCAACTGCGATATGAGTTTTGCCAATATATTCTGCTGGCAGGATAGCTACCATAGTCAGATAGCCGTTTGGAACGATTTTCTGCTTATTCGTTTTACTACTGACAACGGATATACCGCGTATATGCAGCCTGTTGGCAGTGGCAACAGAGCAGAGGTTATAGAGGCTCTTGCTGCCGATGCAACCTCTTTGGCAGTTCCACTACGACTTTTTGGGCTTAATAGCGAGTGGCGAGATAGTCTGTACACGCTTTTCGGACAAAAAGTCGCTATCAGCAACCTTGCTGCCAATGCAGATTATATCTATCGTTCATCTGATTTGGCAGAGCTTGCCGGTCGCAAATATCAGCCTAAGCGCAACTTTATAAACCGCTTTACCTCTCGCTACAACTACCGCTTCGAGCCTATCACGGAGTGCAATATCGACACCTGCCGAGCCCTAAATGCTCTGTGGTGCAGCCAAAAGGGTTGCAGTTGTACAGATAGCGAGCAGCGCGCAGTCCTTACCGCTTTGGACAACTTCACGCGCCTGCCTCTTGAGGGTTGGATACTCTCTGTCGAGGGGCAAGCATGCGCCTTTGCCATCGGCTCGGCTGTAAATCACGACACATTCTGCATACATATCGAAAAGATTGACACCTCTTTCGATGGTGCAGGTGCGATGATAAACAATCTTGTAGCGGTAGAGTTGCAGCACCGTTTCAAATATATCAACCGAGAGGATGACTTGGGCATAGAGGGTCTGCGTCGCGCAAAGATGAGCTACTATCCTGAATATCTGCTCTCAAAGCACTCAGCACTTATTCTTAATCAGGACGAGGAGCAGATGGCAGAGCTGTGGCAAAAGGTCTTTGGCGATGACCGCAAGACGATAGATGACTTCTTTGTTCGGGTATATGACCCCGCGCTATGCTTTACCCACAGAGCCAATAATCGCGTAGTGGCAATGCTACACATTGTTCCGCTTAAGGAGAACGGACAACTCTCGGCTTATATATATGCCGTAGCCACTGCACCGCAATATCGCAGACAAGGCATAGCCCACTCGCTTATCTCAAGAGCGATAACGACTATCCAAAAAGCGGGTATTTATAGCCGAATACTACTTGTTCCGGCTGATAGAGATGCCGAGAGATTATACTCTAAGTTCGATTTTGTGATGACAGACGAGCTTCTTGACCAAAGTGAATCAGAGTTAGACTACGACTTGGGTAGCGGAAATAAAGATGCCGATTTTGTGATGGTACGAAAAATTTACTAACTTTGTACTATGAGGCTTATATCCAAATATATATCGCAACGCTGGCAGAATAGGGTCGGAAGGTCTATCCAACTGCTCTCGTTTATTGTTGCACTGCTCTTTGTCGCAGCGACAATAATCGACTACGGCTTTAATCTGACAGCGGTAGAGATGGGTTATCTTGACAAGGTATATCGCTTTGTTCAGCACTTCTTTGCGGTTATATTCACCCTTAGACTCTTTACCAATTGGGGGCATATTTGGAGACATAACTTTATCTCGACCATTGTCTTAGGAACGCTGCTATATATCTCCGTGCTGCCTGATATACTTCCGGCAGCCAATGTTCCGAGCTGGTTTGCGCAGTTCTACCACGCCTTTTCGAACAAAATATATATGCTTGTAGTGGTCGGTGTCTTCTCTCTGATGGAGATTTCGCGCGACTTTGTCAGCATTATGCGCCGCAAGACCAATCCGGCACTGCTCCTTGCCTCTGCCTTTGTGATTATAATATTCTTCGGCACAGTGCTACTTATGGTCCCTCGCTCAACACTCGACGGGGTTACAATATCCCTTGTAGATGCACTCTTCACATCTACAAGTGCTGTCTGTGTTACAGGACTCTCGACGGTCGATATAGCAACTACATTCTCTACCGAGGGTCTTGTAATCATCGCCCTGCTGATACAGATTGGAGGCTTGGGTGTGATGACAATCACAAGTTTCTTTGCGCTCTTCTTTATGGGCAATACAGGGCTTTATGACCAATTTGCCCTGCGCGATATGGTCTCTTCTGATACCTTTACCTCGCTTATGTCCACCCTGCTCTATATCCTCGGCTTTACACTCGGCATCGAGGCTATCGGCGCAGTAGCGATATGGACAAGCATCCACGGAACGCTGGGTATGACACTTGCCGACGAGATATTTTTCTCGGTTTTCCACTCTATATCAGCCTTCTGCAATGCAGGTTTCTCTACGCTGAGTGGTAATCTGGGCAATACGATGATTATCAGCCAGCATAATTGGTTCTATCTTTCAATCTCGCTGCTGATTATCCTCGGAGGTATCGGTTTCCCTGTCTTGGTAAACTTCAAAAATGTAATCTCGTACTATCTGCGTTACGGCTTTACAAAACTTATCCACCACAAGACTCCTCCAAAATATCCACATCTGACACGCCTTAATACAAAGATTGCTATTCGTGTAACGCTGCTACTGCTTATCTTCGGCAGTTGCGCCATAGCACTTACAGAGTGGAATGGAGCCTTTGCCGGAATGAGTACAACCGACAAACTTGTACAGAGTCTGTTTAATGCATCAGCATCAAGAACAGCCGGCTTTAATAGTGTTAATTTGAGCAGTTTCTCCCTACTCGCACTTATTATATATTTAATCTTAATGTGGATTGGCGGTGCATCACAATCTACAGCAGGCGGTATTAAGGTTAATACTATCGGTGTAGCCTTTGCATCATTTATCTCTGTTGTGCGTGGAGAGAGAAGTGTGAGAATGTTCAATCGTGAGATTACCGACTCGTCAGTACGACGAGCCTATGCAACAATCTTCGGCTCTGTGATTACAATTATCTGCTGCTTTATTGTTCTGATGATTTTAGAGCCTGCGATAGATCCTTTTGCACTCTTTTTTGAGACAATATCGGCACTAAGCACAGTAGGTTCCTCGCTTGGCATTACGGCAGAGCTAAATGATGCAAGTAAGATATTGGTATCTGTGATGATGTTTATCGGTCGTGTAGGACTTATTACTGTGGCAATGAGTCTCTTTAAGCGCAAACAGAACACAAATTATCGACTACCTGAAGAGAATGTAATAATAAACTAATATGAAGTACTTGATTATCGGTCTGGGTAATTTTGGAAGTACCCTCGCCCAGACACTTACAGACAACGGTCACGAGGTTATTGGCATCGACCACGACAGCCATAAGGTCGAGATTATAAAGGACCGCATCGCCTTTGCATATATTATGGATGCAACAAACTCGCTGGCACTGCGCTCTCTGCCACTGACCGATATCGACTGCACGGTCGTAGCCATCGGTCAGAGCATGGACCACTCCCTTAGAGCTGTGGCAGCACTAAAGCAACTCAAAGTAGAGAATATCTACGCTCGTGCGTTAGACACTACACATAAGAGCATCCTTGAGGCGATGAATATCAGCAAGATTTTTATCCCTGAGAGCTATGCAGCAAAGCTCTTTGCCGAGATGTTTAACAGCAATAGTGCCGAGGAGTTACTCTGATGCTTTTCCGCTCTGCACTCTCTGCCCTTAAAAGGCTACTCTTTCCGGCTATATGCCCCGTATGCGGGAAGAGCCTGATTGAGGCTGAAAGTTTTCTCTGCATCGAATGTACTATATCGGCTCCTTTTACAAATATGTGGAGGCAGAGAGATAATGCTCTTGAGCAACGCTTTTGGGGTCAAATCTCTATTGAGCGCGCAGCAGCCTTTATGTGGTTTATAGATGGCAGTCAGTGGAGAGAGCTGATACACAGCTTCAAATACCACGACCATTGGTATTATGCCGAGAATATCGGCTATTGGCTCGCTACGGAGTTCTCGCGCAGTGACTTTTTTGAGGGTATCGAGCTGATTATCCCCGTACCGCTCCATTGGCGTCGCAAGTTAAGCCGTGGTTATAATCAGACCGAGCATATCGCTGCCGGCATCTCTCGCCACACCTCTATACCTTACTCATTCTCTACTGTAAAACGCCGAGTAAACAACCCGCCACAAGTACACACATCCTATGTAAACCGTTGGGGAAACAGCTCCGACATCTTCGAAGTTATAAAACCCAAAGAGCTGCGAGGCAGGCATATTCTGCTTGTAGATGATGTCTGCACCACAGGCTCTACACTCATATCTCTTGCCAAAACGATAACCAAAGCCTGCGATGGAGATGTAAAAATATCTGTTGCTACCGTCGCCGCCTCACGACACATCGCAAAGATATAGCTTTGGCATTTCAAAATATTGTATTACCTTTGCATAAAGAACAATTGTAGCTATGGCAAAGGATTTCAAACAGTCGCAGAAAAATAGAGAGGCATTTACAGCACTTGTGCCCGAGGCTGAGTTGGGTGGTCTTGTTCCACCACAGGCTGTCGAGCTTGAGGAGGCTGTGTTAGGTGCGCTGATGCTTGAGAGTGACACGGTAACTACTGTACAGGAGTATATTAGTGAGGAGTCATTCTACACCGAGGAGCATCGCATCATATACCACGCCATCAACGAGCTCTCTACTGTCGGCAAGCCTGTCGATATATATACCGTTACGGAGTATCTGAAGGCAAACCGTCAGCTGACAAAGGTTGGTGGTGCGGCATACCTTGCCAAGCTGACGCAGAAGATTGGTGCTGCGGCAAATGTCGAGTTTCACGCCCGCATTATTGCCCAGAAGTATGTTCAGCGTGAGCTTATATCCTCTGCCGTAGAGATT
The DNA here is from genome assembly GCA_017474235.1 of Alistipes sp. GTDB lineage: Bacteria > Bacteroidota > Bacteroidia > Bacteroidales > Rikenellaceae > Alistipes. The sequence continues at coordinate 71,072 of JAFVIB010000011.1, forward strand.
CAGCGTCGCTCATACGATAGTGCTACCGATGTTACAGACCTTATCGGTTTTGCAGAGTCATCAATTCTCAGAGTTACCGAGGGTCATATCAAGCGTAGCGTGCAGGACTCTGCATCTATCCTTGACAAGGCTATCAAGCAGATTGAGGAGGCGGGCAAGAATGACTCCAAATATAGCGGAATCTGTACCGGATTTACAGACCTTGACAATGTCACACTCGGCTGGCAGCCGTCCGACCTTATTATTGTTGCAGCGCGACCATCTATGGGTAAGACAGCCTTTGTGCTCTCTATGGCACGAAATATTGCTATCGACTACCAATGTCCTGTGGCATTTTTCTCTCTTGAGATGTCGGCAATACAGCTTATGACACGACTTATCGTTGCCGAGACAGGTCTTGACAGCAAGCTTATCCGCAGTGGTCGTCTCACTCCGGAAGATTGGAATCATCTGATGGTTGCAAGTAAGCCTTTGGGTCACGCAAAGCTGTTTATCGACGACACTCCGTCACTCTCTGTCTTTGAGTTCCGCTCTAAGGTGCGCCGACTCCATACACACCACGGCATAAAGATTATTATTGTCGATTATCTCCAGCTGATGACCGCCGGCAATATGAGTGGCGGTGCAAATGGTAACCGTGAGCAGGAGGTTGCATTTATCTCCCGAACACTCAAGGCTATTGCCAAGGAGCTTAATGTACCAATCATAGCCCTCTCGCAGCTCTCTCGAAATACCGAGTCACGAGGTGGTACAAAGCGTCCACAGCTCTCTGACCTTCGTGAGTCGGGTGCAATCGAGCAGGATGCTGATGTTGTAGCATTTATCCACCGTCCGGAGTACTACGGTTTTACCGAGACTGAGGACCATAAGAGCACAGACGGTATTGCTGAGATTATCATCGCCAAGCATCGTAACGGTGAGGTTACAGATGTGCGTATGCGATTTATCAAGGAGCAGGCTCGTTTTGCTAACCTTGAGATGATGGCTCAGGGCGAGCAGTACAGCAATTTCGACTCCTCTATGAACTCTACAGGAGCAGGTGGAGGTATGGGCATTTCGCCTCTGCAAGGCATGACGGGGGCAGATGAGTTCTCGATAGGTGCCCCTACGCCGAGAGTTCCCGTAGCACCTATTGATGACGAGGCTCCTTTTTAGTCGATAATAGGAGAGCGAGAATATGAACTTTGCCGACATCATACTTCCGTTGGCGCAACCCTGTTATACCTTTGCAGTGAGCCATATTGCTGACCTGAAGGTCGGCGAGGCTGTTGCTGTGCAGTTTGGCAAAAGCAGCATCTATACGGGTATTGTTCTCAATCTACACAATAACCCGCCCAAGAGTGGCAGTATAAAGCCTGTTCTTAAGCGTCTTTATGATTTCCCGCTGCTCTCTCCTCTGCAGATAGAGTTTTGGCGTTGGCTGTCGGAGTACTACATATCCACTATTGGCGAGGTTATGCGAATTGCTCTGCCGTCGCTCGTTAAGCCACACGCAGCAACCGAAGAGCTATATACACCCTACTCCATTCCGCAACAACGAGTATTGCGCCTTAAAGGCGATATTACTGATGAGCAGTTGCAGAAGATCATTCGTCGCGCCCCTCGCCGTGCAGCCCTTATAAATAAGATTCAAGAGGCAGGTGGCGAGATTGCCAGAAGCGATACCAAAGCCGATGCTGCGACCATATCGGCACTTGTCAAGGCTGATGTTATAGAGATTTTCGAGCGCGATGCAACTCCGCAATTGGGTGCTATTACACAATCACTCCTTCCGACTCTATCCGCAGAGCAGAGTGCTGCATTAGAGAGGATAAATAGTGGTTTTCAGAGCCGTAATGTTGTACTTCTTCACGGAGTGACAAGCTCGGGCAAGACAGAGATATACACCCACCCGATTGCTAAGGCTTTGGAGAAGGGAGAGGATGTACTGCTTCTTGTCCCCGAGATATCGCTCACCTCTCAGCTTGTAGAGCGTATGCAGCGTATGTTTGGCGAGAGAGTTATCTCATACCACTCTAAGCTTACCCCTGCACGCCGCACGCAGATATATATGGATATGCTCCGCTCGCCTTCGGGTAATTTTATTATCGGAGCGCGCTCTGCACTCTTCTTGCCTTACAAGAAGTTAGGGCTTGTAGTTGTCGATGAGGAGCACGATACAAGTTACAAGCAGAGTGAGCCAAATCCTCGCTATCACGGACGCGATGCAGCAATTATGCTCGCTTCGCTCCACAACGCAAAGACTATTCTTGGCAGTGCCACACCGTCACTTGAGAGCTTTAACAACGCTATGGCTGCAAAGTACTATGGCGTAAGCCTCACTTCGCGCTACGGAGGCTCTCAACCACCAAAGATTATTATATCCGACACTCTTCGTGCTGTTAAGCGAGGCGAGCGAAAGAGCCACTTCAACAAGGAGCTGCTTGACCGCATTGCAGAGCGACTTGCGGCAGGCGAACAGGTTATTCTCTTCCAAAATCGTCGCGGATATGCCCCTTATGTAGAGTGTCCACGCTGTGGCTGGAAGGCTCGCTGCCCGAAGTGCAATGTAACCCTTACCCGTCATCTAAAAAATGGCACTCTATCCTGCCACTACTGCGGCTATACTATCGCCGACCCGCGCTTCTGCCCCGACTGCAAGAGTTCAGAGCTGCAAGCAATGGGTTTTGGCACAGAGAGAGTAGAGGAGCAGATTGCATCGCTCTTCCCTACCGCCCGCGTTCTGAGGCTTGATGGCGACAGCGCAAACAGCAGTGGTGCCTATAACCGTATCATATCGCAGTTTGCCGCAGGCGAGGCAGATATACTCGTCGGTACACAAATCGTAGCTAAAGGTCTTGATTTCAAGGGAGTTACCCTTATCGGAATACTCAATGCCGACAATCTCACCTCTGCCCCCGACTTTCGCGCTGCCGAGCGTGCTTGGCAGACCATTTTGCAGGTGGCAGGTCGCTGTGGCAGACGAGAGCGCGCCGGCGAGGTGGTTGTTCAGACTGCCGACCCATCACACCCACTCTTTGCAGCATTAGACGAGCAGGGCTATCAGCACTTTGCAGCTGAGCAACTGCGTGAACGACAGCTATTTAACTATCCGCCATTCTGCCGCCTTATCCGCATCACACTGCGCCATAGAGAGGGCAGCCGACTCTCTGCAGCAGCCGCAATGCTCAGTCAGAGGCTCAAAAAAGAGTTTGGCAGCCGTGTTTTAGGACCTGTAACTCCACTTATTGACCGTATTCGCGGTGAGCATATAGTAGAGATACTCATAAAAATCGAGAGTGGTCTCTCCTTTGCCCGCTCTCGCGCCATAGTTGCCGAGACGGTGAGCGAGGTGCGAAAAAAAGCAGATAACCGTACTGTGACGATTATCTGCGATGTAGATCCTCTATAGTTTATCGTTTGCTCCAGCTACCATCTGCACCATTCCATCCGGTAATTGTGTACAAGTCACTACCGTTAGGTATCTTCAGATCGTCAGTCTTATTCCAACGCTGATTATCATCCCAAGAGCCACTTGTATGTTCCGGAGCACGACGAACAAAGATTATATTATCCTTGTCAGCAGGAATGAGAACTTGATATAATCCTTCGTTATTTTATGGATGAATAGTCAGAAAAAGACTATGAACGGCAACTCTCTTGGCTCAGAAGTTGTTAATGTAGATAAGGTATGGGGCAGAAAGTGAAGTACAATATGGCGTTGGTGATTGCGAATATACTATTCGGAGCTAACTTCTCTTTCTATGTCTCGCTGACGGAGTACTATCTGAATTTTCAGCAGATTTTTATGTTACAGGTCACCGTAGCGGCAGCCTTTTTTATCCCATTTGCGATATTCTCAAAGCGGTCGTACAAGATTACAGTTGAGGATTTTGGCTCGATTTTTATCGTGGCGATACTTGTCATATACGGTTGGATGTATATGTTGCTTTGGGGAGCGTCAGAGACAAGCCCGATAGATGCCTCGACAATAGCCACTCTCGGACCCGTATTTACCCTTATTGTTGCCCACATCGTGCAGCCTCAGAGGCTCTCAAAGGTAAAGACCGCAGGTGCAGTGGTGGCTATGTGTGGTGCGATAGTTCTCCTTGCCGACAGAAACAACCACGCAATAAGCTCGACAAACGAGGCTTTCGGCAATGCGTTAGTACTCTGTGCAGTGGTTGCCATAGCCGCAAATACGGTGTTGATAAACAGGCAGTTAAAGAGATATGGCGAGCTGACGATTATGGGTTGGTATTACATTATCGGCTTTGTGATGGTTGCTCCATTTTTTTGGAGCGAGATTGAGGGTTTTAATCCGCTGGGCTTACCCCTACTGCCGATGTTAGAGCTTTTTTATGTAATCTTTTTGGGTACTGTATTGCCAATGTGGCTACTCTATGTAGGCTCTTCGCATCTGACTGCTGTACACACAGCACTCTACCGCTACATACAGCCCGTAGTTGCGGCAATGCTGACGCTTCTGCGAGGTCAGAATATAATAGACCGCGCCAATATTATCGGCGCGGTGATGATATTCTCCGGAGTAATATTTGTTGTTGCAGGAAATATGATAGGTCGAAGGGCTACTCGCGGTTCTTCGTATCAATAATGATAGTTACCGGTCCGTCATTGACAAGGCTTACCTGCATATCTGCGCCAAACTCCCCCGTCTCGACTTTTGTGCCGAGCAGACCCTCCAGATAGGTCACAAACTGCTCATACAGAGGGCGCGACACAGGCTCAGGAGCGGAGCGGATATAGGATGGGCGGTTACCCTTCTTGGTCGAGGCGTAGAGGGTAAATTGGCTCACAACAAGAGCCTTACCACCCACTTGGTTGATATCCAAATTCATAACACCCTGCTCGTCATCAAATACTCTTAAGCGGGAGATTTTACCAGCAAGCCACTCGATATCCTCCTTTGTATCGGCAGCCTCCACGCCCAAAAGGACGAGCAGACCACTGCCAATCTCGCCGACACTCTGCCCTGCAATATCTACACGGCAGCTCTTTACTCGTTGAATTACTGCTCTCATAGTCCGGCTTGTGATTGTGCAAAGAAGAGCCAAAGATTATCATCTGTCGGCACGGGTGCCTCGATTGTAACACTCTCTTTACGCACAGGGTGGATAAATGTCATACTGCGAGAGTGAAGCGATATACCTCCATTAGGATTTGAGCGCTTTGCACCGTACTTCAAATCGCCCTTTATCGGACAACCAATCTTTGAGAGCTGTGCGCGAATCTGATGATGACGACCCGTAAGCAGCTCCACCTCAACAAGCGTATAACGGTCAGAGCATCCTAACACAGCATATCTCAACACAGCCCGCTTTGCATCTCCCTTCGGAGTATTATAGCAGTAAGAGCGATTACTCTTACCGTCGCGCTGTATATAGTGTACCAACTCGCCACTCTCACTCTGCGGACGGTTTTCGACAACAGCCCAATAGCGTTTTGAAATCTCACCTCGGCGAATCATCTCGTTCATACGGCTCAGAGCCTTTGAGGTCTTGGCAAACAGCACCACACCACTCACAGGGCGGTCTATACGATGCACAACGCCAAAAAAGACATCAAAGGGCTTATTGTCACGCACCTTGATAAATGCCTTAATCTCATTCTCGAGTGCCGAATCGCCATTCGGATCGGGCTGCACAAGGTCGCCGCAGCGTTTATTTACCACAATAAGGTGGTTATCTTCAAAAAGTATATCGTTGGGTTGAAACATTGCTATACGGTTATTCTATAATTGGAATGTAAACGGCAGTAGAGCCTCGGCATTATCGACAATAGATGCTGTGCCGCCACCGCTCATTATCAGGCGGATATGTCTGCCCTGACGACGCTGCACATCGAGAATAACCTGACGGCAAGCACCACAAGGATAGCACTCCCTCTCCGATGGATTAGAGGCTATTGCAAGCGCAACAACGGGGTCTGAGGCGTGGTTAGCTTCAGCGTAATACAGAACACTTCTCTCGGCGCAGATACCCGACGGAAAGACCTCACTCTCCGAATTTGCACCGTGGAGAATCTTTCCACTTGCCAACCTCACAGCCGCGCCAACGCTAAAGCCAGAGTATTTTGGATAAGCCTTCTTCAAAGCCGCTTGAGCCTCGACGACCAGCACTCTGTCGTCGGCAGGCAACTCCTCTAAAGTGGAGTAGTGTGAATAACCGATTTCGAGTTTTTTCTCCATAATAGTTCTCAGAATTAAGTTTTAGTTTACAAATATACAAATTTGTTGCAAAATGTCCAAAAATGTAACTACTTTTGCACTATGCACATTTGGGGAGATAACAGACCGTACAACAGCTATGCAGCCTACTTTCGAAGGCTGTTCGGCAGTCGTGTGCAGAAAGTTGCCGTCAATGCGGGCTTTACCTGCCCAAATCGAGACGGGAAAATATCTACAGGTGGCTGCACATTCTGCAACAACGCCGCATTTACCCCATCATACTGCCAACCGGCAAAGAGCGTGGCGCAACAGATTGAGGAGGGCATTGAGTTTCATCGCCGCAGATACCGCACAGCAACACGCTATCTTGCGTATTTTCAATCGTTTACGAATACTTATGCACCGATCGACACTCTGCGCCGGCTCTATGATGAGGCTTTAGAAAATCCTCTTGTTGCCGGTATTGTAGTAGGCACTCGCCCCGATTGTGTGGATAGTCAAACGCTCGACTACTTTGCTTCACTTGCAAAGAGCCATTATGTAGCTTTGGAGTATGGAATTGAGAGTTGCAGTGATGCTGTTCTTGCCTCGGTCAATCGCGGACACGACTACGCAACAGCCGTGCGAGCTGTCGAGATGACTGCCGAGAGGGGCATACACTGCGGCGCGCACTTTATCCTCGGCTTGCCCGGGCAGAGTGATGAGGAGCTTATCGAGCAGACCGATAAGATTAATGCCCTACCGCTTACAACAGTCAAGTTCCACCAATTGCAGGTTTTTCGTGGTACAATTATGGCAGAGCAGTACGATAAATATCCGGAGCAATTTCGTTTTTGGAGCGTTGAAGAGTATATCGACCTCTTCTCAGAGATACTTTCACGACTCAGACCCGACATTGTCGTCGAGCGTTTCGCCAGCGAGGCACCACCGCGATACCACTACGGCAGGAATTGGGGTTTGGTGCGCAATGAGACTCTTTGGGCAATGCTCGAAAAAAGATTGTTAGAAAAAAATACATATCAAGGCAAAAAATTTATACCTTTGCACTCTGAAAGATAATCGAATATAAATTGAGCAAAATGTTACAGTTGGGTAAATCGAGAATTTTCACAACCGTCAAGGAGTATTTCCTTATGACGGTCGGTATGTTCTGCTACGCCTTTGGTTGGATTGGCTGTATTCTTCCTGCAAAGTGTATGGGTGGCGGCGCATCGGGTTTGTCACTGCTTATCTACTACGCTACGGGCGAGACTATCAGTATTGGTGTCATGGTCTTTATCATCAACGCAATACTGCTACTTATCGCAGGTTTTATCGTAGGCTGGAAGTTCGGCATCAAGACCATCTTCTGCGTCTGTATGCTCTCTTTTGCCATGTCCACAATGCAGGAGATTTTCACACTACCTGACGGTACAATTATGGATATTTTCCATCTTAACGACCGCCTGCTCTCTACAATGCTCGGTGCTATATTCTCCGGTGTGGGTGTTGCAATGAGCTTTGCTCAGGGTGGTTCGACAGGAGGTGTGGACATTGTTGCGATGATTATAAATAAGTATCGCACAATCTCTTATGGAAAAATTGTCCGCACTATTGACTCAACAATTATCGCAGCCGCACTGCTTCTGCCAGCCTCTGCACAGATAGGTATTGACGGTGTTATCTACGGTTTTGTTATGACCGCAGCGTTCAGCTATGTTGTTGATATGCTTATGACAGGTAATCAGCAGTCAAATCAGATAATGATTGTCTGTCAAGACTATAAAGCGATGGCTGATGCGATGAATAATACTGCACATCGTGGCGCGACTGTTATCGATGCAAAGGGTTGGTACACCAAAAATCAACATAATATTGTTATGGTAGTCTGCCGCAAGCGCGACACGCCAACAATCCTCAAGATTGCACAATCTGTCGATCCCGATGCCTTTATTACTATCGGCTCTGTAATGGGCGTCTATGGCAAGGGGTTTGATGCACTCAATAAGATTTAATGCCTACCAAAAGGAGATGACTAAAAAAGCAAATAGTCATCTCCTTTTGGTATGAGGTTGAATAAAAAGATGTAGTTTTAGGCTTGCGAAGCGCGAAAAAGCGGAGTTTACAGTAGTAAATGAGCATTTTGAGCGCGAGCGTCACGACAAAATACACTTTTTATTCAGCCTCTATCGTATAATGGTCACCTCTCCATTAGGACCGAAGGCAATAATCGAACTTGGCTTGCCGGTCGGGCGACCTTGAAAGCGTGGGTTTACCACAAAATCTACGCCGTCGATAATCGGCTTTGCAACCTCGGCGAGATTTTTCGGAGTTTTGGCTCCCGAAATATTGGCTGAGGTAGAGACTATCGGTTTACCGAACTTGTAGAGCAACTTTTGGCAGAACTCGTGCTCAGGGACTCTGACACCGAGTGTACCCTCCTCCGGAATAAGATTGGCAGCCAAGCCCGTTGCGCCCGGGAGAATAAGGGTCAGCGGAGAGGTTGCCATCTCCATAACTTCAAAAGCGATGCCGGGTGCTTTATCAACATAGCGAACAACCATATCGGCATCCTTACAGAGTACAAGCATAGACTTTTTATCGGCACTCTGTTTAAGGTCGTAGATACGCTGCACAGCATCGGCATTTGTGGCATCACAGCCTATACCCCAAACGGTATCTGTTGGGTAAAGTATTATACCTCCACGGCGAAGAGTCTCTAATGCGAGAGCGATTTCTCTATCCATATTTGAAAAATTATTACTATTTTGCCACAAAATTAAGAAAAATATCAAGTTTTTTATAACTTTGCAGTTCAGAAAAGTAACAATAAAACAAAAAATATTATGGGAAGAGCATTTGAGTATCGCAAAGCGCGTAAAATGAAGCGTTGGGGTCACATGGCTCGCGTCTTCACAAAGATTGGTAAGGAGATTGAGATTGCTGTTAAGGCTGGTGGTCCCGATCCTTCTGCAAATACTCGTCTGCGTATCCTTATGCAGAATGCAAAGGCAGAGAATATGCCTAAGGAGAATGTTGAGCGTGCCATCAAGCGTGCAACAGATAAGGATGCGGCAGACTATAAGGAGGTTGTATATGAGGGATATGGTCCTCACGGTGTAGCATTCCTCGTTGAGACTGCTACTGATAACACAAACCGTACTGTTGCAAGTGTTCGTATGTACTTCAACAAGTGTGGCGGTAGCCTCGGTAACTCAGGTAGCGTTGCATTTATGTTTGAGCACAAGTGTGTCTTCAAGTTTAAGGCAGAGGGTGTTGATCCTGAGGAGCTGGAGCTTGAGATGATTGACCTCGGTGTAGATGAGTTCTATGCAGAGGAGGATGGCATTACAGTATATGCTGCATACGAGTCATTCGGTGCTATTCAGAAGTGGCTTGATGATCAGGGCTATGAGATTGTATCAGGAGAGGGTGTTCGTATTCCTACAGACACTAAGGAGCTTGATGCAGAGGCTCGTGAGGCTGTTGAGAAGCTCGTTGAGAAGCTCGAGGAGGATGACGATGTGGTTAATGTTTACCACACTATGGCTGAGGTAGAGGAGTAAAAATCCCTAACGGATTGGCTGGTAAATCACTAGATGAATTTGTTGTACATCTGTGATATATTAATTAAAAAAGTGTATTCAGATTGATTTTTCTGAATACACTTTATTTTTGAATACATTAGTTAAATTCGAATTTACTTACTTGTTAACCATTCCATCTTTGTTAGGCAAGTAATGTGTTCCGTCCGCAACTCACCAACCAATTGTGATGACACATTGCATTTCGTGAACATATACTTAAAACCGCATTTTTCTTGCACTCGTTTTGACTTCTCGTTGCCATCGAAGTAACCAGCCCACATTTTCTGCATTCCCAGGACCTCAAAGGCTCGATGTTGCAACTCACGAACAGCCTCGGGTATCAGCCCCTGTCCCCAATAGGGCACGCCAATCCAGTAGCCC
>JAFVIB010000042.1 GCA_017474235.1 Alistipes sp.
AGGCGTTCCATAATAAACGTGATTACCATAAATATAAATACCTGCGTCAAAATCGCTTGCTGCAAAAAGTTTAGGAACTGCAATTTCCGTTTGACTTAAATCTTTTTTAGCGACCACACAAGGATTTTCAGTCCTTTGCTCTACCAACTGAGCTATGGCACCAGCGACAATCCGTAGTACTTTTCGTGATTGCGAGTGCAAAGGTAGGCAAAAAAATCTTATCTGCAAATTTTTTCAGAAAATTTTTCTAAATTTTTATTATCTTTGCGTCTGTTACAACAATTTTTTGCGATACAATGTTATTGACTTGGGTTTTGCTTGTGGTCGGTTTTGCGTTGATTACAATTGGCGCAACTTGGCTGACCAATGGTTCTGCGGCAATTGCGCAGAGGTTGAAGATTAGTGAGTATGTAATCGGTATGACCATTGTGGCGGTAGGTACTTCGTTACCGGAGCTGACGGTAAGTGTGGCTTCTACATTTGCGGGGAGTGCCGATATGGCGATTGGTAATGTTGTTGGCTCAAATATATTCAACATACTATTTGTGTTGGGTATCTGTGCGCTTTTTGCACCGGTGGTATTCTCTAAGAGTAATGTCAGAGTCGATATTCCGATATGTATTGCGGTGTCGGTTGGGCTTTTGCTGATGCTGTTAAATGGCAACCTTTCGCGCGTAGAGGGCATAGCGTTGTTGCTCTGTTATGTAGCGATAATATACTTCTCCATCCGTGCAGGTAAGCAGGCTGATGAGAGTATAGAAGAGAGTACAAACTTTTCGTGGATTAAGTCTGTCGGAATGGTTGTAGTGGGTTTCTTGGGTCTTGTTTATGGTGCAGATATAACTCTTGATTCGGCTGTAGCTATTGCGCGAGATTTGGGGGTAAGTGAGCGAGTGATTGCCATAACGCTGCTTGCGGGAGGTACTTCATTGCCGGAGTTGGCAGCAAGCCTTGTGGCGATATTGAGGGGTCACGGAGCTATGGCGTTGGGTAATGTTGTCGGCTCAAATATTGCCAATATGCTGCTCATTCTTGGTAGTTGTGCCACTATTTCGCCGCTCTACATGAAGGGTATTACGATGATTGACCTGCTGACGATGGTGGGTGCAGTATTGCTGTTACTCGTTTCGGCTCTTGTTTGTGGCGATAGAAAGATTGTTCGCGGAGAGGGTATAGTTTTCCTTGCTGCGTATGTTGTTTATATTTGGTATTTAATAGGTTAAAGATATGAATTACGCACAGATAGATGCCCTGCTTCATAGGGAGGTTATCCCTGCAATCGGCTGCACAGAGCCTATCGCTGTTTCGCTTTGTGTTGCAAAGGCTTGTGAAACTCTTGGCACTCTACCCGAAAAGATAACAGTCTCTTTGAGCCCCAATATATATAAGAATGCTATGGGCGTGGGTATTCCTAATACAGGAATGACAGGTCTGCCTATCGCAGTAGCGCTGGGTGCTATTGCAGGTCGCTCGGAGTACGAGTTGGAGGTGCTCAAGGATGCCGATAGCAGTGCCGTAGAGCGTGCAAAGGACTATCTTGAGAGTGCCGATATAAAGATTGACATTGATCGTCAGACAAAGCAGATGCTCTATATACGCGTCGAGGTGGCTGCGGCTGAGGATTGTGCAGTAGCCGTTATCGAGGGTGCGCATACCAATTTTACACTTGTGAGCCGCAATAATGAGGTGATATTTAGCGCGACAGCAGAGGGTAATAGCAGCGCAGCAGAGCAGGCAGACGAGAGCCTGACAATGCGCGATGTATATGAGTATGCTACCACTGTTCCGCTTGAGCAGATTGAGTGGCTCAAGGAGGCTGAGAAGATGAATATATCGGCAGCGGAGGTCTCTTTTACGGGGAGCTATGGTCACGGCTTGGGTCGTCTGATGAATGATAATGCGAAGGTGTCGATTTTTGGAGATACGCTCTTTACAAAGATTCTTGCCTATACAAGTGGTGCTTGTGATGCTCGAATGAGTGGTGCAATGGTGCCTGTGATGAGCAATTCAGGTAGTGGTAATCAGGGTATATCGGCAACTGTGCCGGTGGTGGTCTTTGGTCGCGAGAAGGGCGTGAGTGAGGAGAAACTGTTGCGTGCATTGGCATTGAGCCACCTTACTGTGGTATATATCAAGCAGAGCTTAGGACGATTGTCGGCACTTTGCGGTTGCGTTGTTGCTGCGACAGGCTCAAGTTGTGGTATTACATACCTTATGGGTGGAGAGTTTAGAGAGGTCTGCTTTGCTGTCAAGAATATGGTTGCAAACCTTACAGGAATGATTTGTGACGGAGCAAAGCCGAGCTGCTCACTTAAGGTTACAAGTGGTGTATCTACGGCTGTGCTGTCGGCTGTGCTTGCTGTTGAGCAGCGTTATACAACATCATTGGAGGGTATTATCGACGATGATGTGGATAAGTGTATTACAAATCTTACTAATATCGGTCGTAACGGTATGCGTGAGACGGATAAACTTATTCTTGAGATAATGACTACAAAATAATGAGAACACTACTTATACTCCTTTTTACTGCGTTCTGTTTAACCACTACTGCGCAGACAACAGCAGAGATAAAAGCGTTTGACGATAACTATAAATATGAACTCTATCGCCCATATCCGGTAGAGTACATAGACAGCCACCTTACGGCTGCACCTAAGGGTTATAAACCATTCTATATCAGCCATCTGTCACGCCACGGCTCGCGCTGGCATTCGAGTAGCAAGAGTTATACATATCCTGTAAGCGTACTTGCTGCGGCGGATAAGGCTGGGGAGCTGACAGAGCTTGGTAAGCGTTACTATGCTGATGCGCAAAAGATGGCAACCGATGCCGAGAACCGCTCCGGTGAGTTGTCGCCGATAGGCTTTGAGCAGCATCGTACAATTGCCGAGCGAATGGTAAAAAACTTTCCGGAGATATTTCATAAGGGTTGTTATATAGATTGCCGCTCGACGACCGTTCCGCGCTGCATTTTGAGTATGGCATCGGCTGTAAGGCAGATTACCAAAATGGTGCCTACGGCAGTTATCCGTATGGAGTCGAGCGATGATAATCGCTATATGAAACCCTATAAAGGTCTTAACTCGGTCAAGAATGAGTTGGAGCTGTTGAGCGACTCGCTTCAGAGTGCCTATCTGCCTGATTATCGTCCATTTATGGAGCGCATATTTACAAAAGAGCAGAGAGTGGACTGTGAGCGATTCTTCTACTACTCATTTATGCTCAGCGCGATTTTAGGCTCTACCGATGTTGAGGGTGTGGATAATCTCGACTATCTCTTTACAGAGGATGAGCGCGCTCAGTTGTGGCGTGCATCAAATATCCGTCGTTATGCTCTCACCGGTCCGTCAAAGCCTTATGGAGATGTAATAGTGTCGGGCATATATCCGTTTGTGGAGAATGTTATAACTACCGCCGACAGAGCCATTGAGCAGGGCGATGAGCAGGCAACGCTTCGCTTTGCGCACGATGTTACGGTAATTCCGTTTGCTGCAATACTTGGTATCAAGTGCGCCAATACGGTCAGTGACGATTGGGCAAATATCGGCTACAAGTGGCGTATCAATGAGGTTACCCCTATGGGAGCCAATATACAGATGATATTCTATCGCAGTAAGCGTAGCGACGAGATTCTTGTTAAGATTATGCACAACGAGAGAGAGCAGATTCTTGACAGCTCTGTGGCAACACCTATTGAGAGTGTCTATTATCGTTGGGAGGATATCAGAGAGTACTTGCAGTCAAAAATCAGATAGATATGAGATATAGAGTTTTAACCCTTTTGCTGTCAGCCTTTGTATTTACAGCTTCGGCACAGAGGCTCGATGCAGCATTTTTTGAGGCTAATCCTGATGCAGCGGGTGGTATATACTATACCTACCGATTTACGCCGACAGTAGAGACTGATGTTCCGAATGGTTATAAGCCGTTCTATATCAGCCACTTTGGTCGCCACGGCTCACGCTGGCACGCCTCAAAGGGGGTATATACTAATACTCAGGCTCTGCTTGCTAAGGCTGCAAAGGAGGGTGCGCTGACAGGGTTTGGAGAGAAGATTTATGCTGTTGTGGATGATGTGGCAAAGCGAGCTCGTGGTCGCGAGGCAGAGTTGTCGCCACAGGGCGTGTCAGAGCATCGCGGCATAGCCGAGCGTATGTATCGCAACTTTCCGAAACTCTTTAAGGGTAAAGATGCCTTTGTAGAGAGCCGCTCTTCGGATGTTCCACGCTGCGTGTTGAGTATGGCAGCATTTAACGAGCGACTGAAGGAGCTTAATCCGAAACTGAAAATTTATCGTACCACAAACGATTCGGTGCAGGTCTATTGCCGCCCATCTTATGGTCGAAAGTCGATAGCCAATCAGGCTCACGGAGTTGCAAATGCAATGATTAATGCCAAAATTGCAGAGCTGTTACCACAAATTGCTCCGCGACTCTTTACGGCTGAGTTTATTGCAGCACAGGATAGCGCAAAGTTCTTCTCACCGATGCGTACGCTCTTCTACCTATCTGTATGTATGCAGGGTACAGAGGGAGATGTTCGTATTCACGAGATATTTACAGGTGCAGAGCGCGCGGCTATATGGGAGCAGATAAATAAAGAGCGTTACGCAACTTATGGCGCATCTACTCGCTGGGGTGATGCCATTTTGGGAGATGGCGCAAACCTTTTGAATGAGGTTGTGCGCGATGCTGATGACCTTATTGCAGCGGTGAATAGGGGAGAGCAACCTCGTACGGCTTTCCTTAGATTTGGTCACGACTATACGGTTATTTCAATTCTTGCAGTGATGCAGGTTGAGGGTAAGAGTGCCCGTGTTGAGGATTTTGATAAGTTGAAGGATGAGTGGGTCGATTTTATTGTTACCCCTATGGCTACGAATTTGCAGTGGATATTCTACCGCAATCGTGAGGGTAAGGTGCTTGTCAAGCTGCTGCATAATGAGCAGGAGTGTCGTCTGCCAATAGACTCTCCGACCGCTCCATACTACGAGTGGGAGCAACTGCGTGACTTCTTCAACTCCCGCATCGCCGAAATCGCAGCTCTTCCGGCTGTTCAAGCCCTCCCCAAAGATCGCTTCTACACTGTAGGAAAGTAGTGAGATGATAATTTAGAAACTGTTTATTCATTATATTTCGATGAGACATCCGGATTGGAGTTATAAGGCTGTGCTGTATGAGATGAACATTAGACAGCTTACTGCAGAGGGTAATTTGCGTGCTGCGACAGAGCACTTGACTCGGTTGAAAGAGTTGGGTGTGGATGTTGTGTGGCTGATGCCTATCTATCCTATCGGAAAGGTCGAGCGAAAGGGCTCTTTGGGCTCATACTATTCGGTGGCTGACTATTGTGGCATAAGCGAGGAGATGGGTACCTTTGAGGACCTTGACGCTTTTGTTACCGAGGCTCACCGTTTAGGTATGAAGGTAATTCTCGATTGGGTGGCAAATCATACCGCTCGAGATGCTAAATGGCTCACTGATAAGCCTTTGGATTGGTATAAGAGAGATGAAAACGGCGAGGCTCTTGTTCCGTGGGATTGGAGCGACACGGCGCAGCTGAACTATGATAACCGTGATGTTTGGCAGGGACAGATTGACGCAATGAAGTTTTGGATTGTCAACCATAATATCGACGGTTTCCGTTGTGATATGGCTATGCTTGTGCCGATAGAGTTTTGGCAGGTTGTCCGCTTCAATCTTCAGCAGATTAAACCCGACATCTTTCTGCTTGCCGAGGCTGAGGAGGATAATATATTCCAAAATGCCTTTGATGCCTGTTATTCGTGGCGACTACACCACGCAATGTGCGATGTGGCAAAGAGTAATACTCGCGTATGGACACTGCGTGAGACTATACACGCCGATATGCGCCGCTTTCCAAAGTGGTCTATGCGTATGACCTTTACATCTAATCACGACGAAAATTCGTGGTCAGGCAGTGAATTTACCCGCTTTGGAGATGCGTTAGAGCCTATGTCGGCACTCTCTTTTTTGCTGCCTAATGCTCTGCCACTGATATATACCGGACAGGAGTTCGGCTATGACCACTCCTTCTCATTCTTTGAGCGCGATGCAATGCCTTCTATGGAGAGCAATAGCTATACAGAGTTCTACAAGAAGATGTGTACCCTCTATCATAGCCATAAGGCACTGCACTCGGCAAATGAGGGCGGTAGTTTTATCGAGATAAATAATAATGCTCCTGACTGCCTGCTGACATTTGTCCGCGAGAAGGATGATGACCGCGTTGTAGTAATTGCCAACTTGTCACCATATACAGTCTTTTGCGACTTCCACACAGGCATTTATGCCGGCGAATACCGTGATGCTATGCAAGACCAGCCGACAACTCTCTATGAGCATTTGTGGGGGGATATAGCACCTTGGAGCTACAAAATTCTGGTAAAAAGAGGTTGAATAAAAAGTGTATTTTGTCGTTACGCTCGTGCTCAAAATGCTCATTTACTACTTGTAAACTCCGCTTTTTCGCGCTTCGCAAGCCTAAAACTACAGCTTTTTATTCAACCTCAGGGGAATTTATAACAACATGCCGACCAATATCATGGCAATCTGTATGGCAATAAAGACGAGTATTGCCTTCCAGCCTCTTACATTGCAGCTGACAGAGAAGGCGTTATAGTTCCAAATGTAGAATAGTATTAGGCAGAAGGTGCTCCAAATGCCGTATATCAGCATCGGGGTTTGTGATGCCATATCCGGTACTGCGCCCGATTGGAGTGCAGATAGCATCTCAAGGGTGCTACTTACCACTGCGGGCAGGAGCATCGGTGCTATCATCATCAGAAGTATAAGTTGCGCAAAGGCAGTGGTACCGAGGATGTCGATAATGCGGATTTTAGACTTTGAGAGCACCACTCCGCAGAGGTAGAGTAGTAGCGCGGGCAACAACCACCAGACAATCTGCATTGCAAATACATACCATAGTGGAGCGTCTGCCATACCTATATGTATATAGCTGTCCTGAATATAATTACCACTATAGAGCATAAGTGCCGAGGCTACAATAAAAATTAGACCCATTATCAGAGCCTTCACACCGGCAATGTAACGGAAGGGGTTAAATAGAGCTTTCATAGTTTTGTAATTTAGAGATTATTTCATCAAGAATATTGCGCACGGTAGGGTAACTAAGCCCCATATCGGCAGCCATCTGCTTTAATGAGCCACTGCAAAGGATAAATGCCGTGACAAACTGCTGCTCCTCGGCACTGAGCCGCAGAACGGGATGAATGGCAAAATCGCCATTAACAGTAGTGTCACACTCAGCGCAGTGTAGGCTCTTTACGCTCAGCTGCCCGCCACAAGATGGGCAAATGGTCGGAAAATTCTTCTTTGTTGTCATTTGTTAATATTGATTTTTAACAAAGTTAAATAATGTTTAAATAAAAAGCAAGAGATTGTTTATTTTATTAAACAATCTCTTGCTTTTTTATCTATCTTAGATGACTATACAAGTCCGCTGAAGCCCATAAATGCCATAGCGAGCAGGGCGGCAGTGATAAGGGCGATAGGTACGCCTTGGAACACCTTTGGAACCTCCTCAAACTCCATACGCTCGCGCAGACCTGCAAAGATAACAAGTGCAACAGCAAAGCCAAGAGCGGTAGATACACTATATACAAGACCCTCAAGCAGACCGTACTCCTTCTGCACCATCAGCAGAGCCACGCCAAGCACAGCACAGTTTGTAGTGATAAGTGGAAGGAAGATGCCAAGTGCCTGATAGAGTGCAGGAGATACCTTTTTAAGCATAATCTCAACCATCTGCACAAGGGCTGCGATGACGAGGATAAAGACGATAGTCTGCATAAACTCGATACCAAGTGGCGCGAGAATATACTCCTGAATGAGCCATACTACGATTGACGAGAGTGCCATAACAAATGTCACAGCCGCACCCATACCCATACTTGTCTCAACCTTTGAAGATACTCCGAGGAAAGGACAGATGCCGAGGAACTGCGCCAGGACAACATTATTTACGAAAATCGCACCGATAATTATTGCAAAATACTCCATTACTTCTTCAGATATTTGTTAAACAACACCATTAAGAAACCGAGCACAAGGAAACCTCCCGGTGCCAGCACGAATACAAGCGGCATATAGTCGCCAATACCTAAGCTCAGACCGAAGATAGAGCCGCTACCCAAAATCTCGCGCACTGCACCGATAGTTGTCAGTGAAAGGGTAAAGCCCAATCCGATACCGACACCATCAAGAGCCGAGTCGATAACCCCATTCTTTGATGCAAAAGCCTCTGCGCGACCAAGAATAATACAGTTTACAACAATCAGTGGGATAAATACACCTAAAGCTGCATAGAGCGAAGGCACAAATGCCTGCATAAGCATATCCACAACGGTTACAAACGATGCAATGACGACGATAAATGCCGGAATACGCACCTTGTCAGGGATAAGATTCTTAATCATCGCAATAAACATATTCGAGAGTATCAGCACAGCCATAGTTGCCACACCCATACCAAGACCATTTATTGCACTTGTAGTTGTACCCAATGTCGGACACATACCGAGAACCAATACAAAGGTAGGGTTCTCCTTGATAATTCCCTTCAGAATAAGGGATAACTTATTGTTACTCATTATTACCTCCTTTCTCTGCCTGTTGTGATGCTCCGGTAGCAACATCGCCGGCTGTTGCCTGCCAGCCACATGCAACCTTAAATGCCTCGTAAGCCACTGCTACAGCCTCAGCGTATGCGCGTGATGAGATTGTTGCAGCTGTCAGGGCATCAACATCGCCACCGTCCTTCTTAACGGTCATATTGATTTCAGACGCATTCTTATCCTTAAATGATGCAAGCAGAACATTGCCCTCATCTGTCATCTTTGTACCCAAGCCCGGAGTCTCCTTCTGCTCAAGGACATTGATGTTGATAATCTTGCCGGTAGTGTCAAAACCGACCATAAGGCGAACAGTACCACCAAAACCATTCTTCGAGATACTCTCAACTGCATAACCGACAGCCTTGTCTGCCACCGTTGCAGTGTGAGCGATAATAGGAAGGCTGTTTACCTCGATAGTTTGGCTTGTTGTAGCCTCATACTCAGGAAGCACCTGATTGAGCGCATCGTTTACAGCGGCAGCCTTAGCCTGCTCAATAGGCTCTTTGGTAATCATATAGACGCCACCTACGGCTGCTGACGAGATGAGGGTGATGGTAAAGAGTACCACAACCATATTCTTCAATGAACTCTCCATAACTCCCTCCTATTTTACGCCGAAACGCTTTGGTTTAACATACTTGTTGATAAGCGGCACTACGCTATTCATAATAAGAATTGCGAATGACATACCCTCCGGATACGCGCCCCACAGACGGATACACATTGTAATTACGCCAATGCCGATACCGTAGATAACCATACCCTTTGTGGTCATCGGGCTTGTTACATAGTCTGTTGCCATAAAGATAGCACCCAGCAATGCACCTCCGGCAAGAAGGTGGAAGAGTGGGAACTGCCAAATCATTGCGCCACCCATTGTAGCACCGTAGATAGCCGCAAATACCGCCATCGTACCGAGTACTGCCACAGGGATATGCCAGCTGATAACCTTACGCATAAGCAGGTAGGCAAAGCCGAGCAACAGGGCAAGTGCCGAAACCTCTCCGAAAGAGCCTCCCATAGCACCTGTAAACATTCCGAGTGCGTCAAAATCTGCAAAATTTACCAACATACCCTTTGCTGCACCGAGTGGTGTTGCACCTGAATAGGCATCAGCAAAACCATTGATTGTAGGCTGCGGGAAAGAGGTCATCTGCACCGGATAGGCTATAAGCAGAAATACACGAGCCGCAAGAGCTGGATTAAACAGGTTCTTGCCAAGACCACCAAAAGGCATCTTTGCTACGCCGATAGCCACTACTGCACCCACAACAACAATCCACAGCGGAATATTGGCAGGCAGGTTCATCGCAAGCAGCAATCCGGTAACCACCGCCGAGAGATTATTTACCGTAACAGGACCTTTAACAAGGAACTTCTGCACAAGGTACTCGAGCAGTACACAGCTTGCAATAGATACTGTCGTAATTGCAAGCACATTCCAACCAAACACCCTTACCGAGACCATCAGTGCAGGCAGCAGGGCTATGACAACATCGCCCATAAGGCGAACTGTCGAGTAGTCGCTATGCACATGCGGTGCGGGTGATACAAAAAATCTATTTGCCATATCTTCTTGTTTTTATTTCTTCATATTTCTTGCGCGGATAATACCCATCACGGTCTGCTTACCAAGGCGAACATAGTCGAGCAGCGGAATATTTGCCGGACAGGTAAACTGACAGCAACCACACTCGATACAACTTGTAATATCGTTTGCCTCCATAGCATCCCAAGCCTTCTTCTTAGCCTGCTTAGAGAGCAGATATGGCTCTAAACCCATAGGGCAAGCCTCTACGCACTTCGCACACTTGATACAAGCACTCTCTACTCCGCGACCTGCTGCAGCACCGACCATAATGGTTATGCCTGAGCAACCCTTCATTACAGGCATTGCAATATTGCTCAGCGCACGACCCATCATCGGTCCGCCATTGATAACCTTCACATCTCCCTCTGCAAGACCGCCACATTTGGCAATCATCGCCTCGACAGGAGTACCAAAGCGTGTAAGCAGGTTCTTCGGCTGAGGAACTGCTGCGCCGGTAACGGTTACAACGCGCTCAATGAGCGGCTTATTCTTCTGCACAGCCTCATATACGGCAACTGCGGTAGATGCATTGCATACTACTGCGCCTACATCTATCGGTAGTGCCGGTGGCGGTGGTACTTGACGAGAGGTAACAGCTGCAATTAACTGCTTCTCGCCACCCTGCGGATATTGAGTCTTGAGCATCTGCACAGTGATATCTGTTGCAGTGCCGATAATCTGCTGGAGGTGTGCCACAGCATCAGGCTTATTTGCCTCTACGCCGATAACAGCCTTTGTAACGCCTATTGCACGCATCAGAATACGAGTACCTACGATAAGCTCCTGACCACGCTCAAGCATTGTGCGGTAGTCAGAGGTAAGGTAAGGCTCGCACTCTACACCATTGATAATAAGTATCTCAGCCCTCTTGCCATCAGGAATAGAGAGCTTTACATGGGTTGGGAATGTTGCACCACCCATACCTACAATTCCGGCATCCTTAATCTTCTCGATTATCTGCTTTGGCTCAAGGTTACACTCGGTTACAAGGGTTGTTGAGCGGTCGATAGCCTCATCCCACTCGTCGCCCTCACGCTTGATGGTTATCATCATCTGACGCAGACCCTGACCATTTGGCTGCATATCTACGGCAGTAACAGTACCTGAGATAGGGGCGTGGATATTTGCCGACATAAAGCCTGTTGCCTCAGCAATCTTCTGACCTACAACTACACTGTCACCCTTCTTAACTATTGCTGTTGCCGGTGCGCCAATGTGCTGTGCAAGGGGGATATTTACCACATCAGGCAGCTCCATAACCTCTATTGCGCTACCTTTGCTCCACTGCTTGTTGTCTGACGGATGAACTCCGCCTATAGGAAATGTCTTCATACTACTTCTCCTCCTTTACTTCTTCTTTTTTAACCAATGGAGCAAGACCTATCATACGGATTGCTCCGGTAGGACACTCGGCTACACACTTGCGGCAAAGGCGACACTTTGTGCTGTCGATAAATGCCACATTGTTCTCAACGGTGATTGCACCAAATTCGCACACCTTCTCGCACTTGCGGCAACCGATACAGCCTGCCTTACAAGCCTTCATAGTCACTGCACCCTTATCTTTCGATACGCAGCTTACATAGATGGCTCTGTTCTTAGGCCAGCGTTTGCGCAGCTCGATAATGCCCTTAGGACAAGCCTTGACGCAAGCACCGCAGGCAGTACACTTGTCGGCATCAACCTCAGCAAGACCTGTCTCGGGGTTGATGTGTATAGCGTCAAAGGCACAAGCCTCCACGCAGTCGCCATAACCCAAACAGCCGTATGCACAACCTGTCTCACCGACATAGAGCGATGAGGCAATGGCACACGATGTCGCTCCGACATAGGTGTTTGTTCGCGGACGCTTCTCGCAGCTACCACCACAGCGGACAGTGGCTACTTGAGGCTCCTTCTTCGGTGCAGCCTTGCCGAGATAGTCGGCAATTTTGCTCATACATTCATCACCACCAACAGAGCAGTAGAGCGCAGAGATATCATCGCTCTCTACAAGTGCTGTGGCAAGACCTCGGCAGCCCGGGAAACCGCAACCGCCGCAATTTGCTCCCGGCAGCATCTTCTCAGTTTCATCGATGCGCGGGTCCTCTTCAACCTTGAACTTCTGCGCAACGAAGTAGAGCACCACTGCCGCTACAACGCCGATAATGCAGAGCGTAAGGATAGTGTAGATTAATGTTGTCATTACTCTTTATGTATTGTAAAACTTATTTTT
Source organism: Alistipes sp. (assembly GCA_017474235.1). Classification (GTDB taxonomy): domain Bacteria; phylum Bacteroidota; class Bacteroidia; order Bacteroidales; family Rikenellaceae; genus Alistipes. The sequence goes on from JAFVIB010000042.1 coordinate 12,466, forward strand.
TGTGCCAATTTATCTCTAAACAACCACAGTATGCCGTAATATACAGCTACGGTTGCAAGTGAAATGAGTGCCGAAAGACCCTCGGAGACTCCCGCCAAGATAGCCGCAGCAAGTGCCGCTACCACTACAACTGCCGGAACTCCATAACACAGAGCCACTGCCATAAGACCCATCTGTACCCTTGTGGCTACAATAACGCTCTGACCAACAGTATAACTCTCTGCATCAGGGGTCGATATGAGTATATTTCTGGTTTTGCTCTCAACACCCAGCGAGCAAGCCGACTTTGAGGCACAACTGCCACAAGCCTCACTGCTCTCAACAGCAATGGTTACAGTATCACGAAAGATATTGATAACCTTGCCGGTATGAGTTACGCTGTTAGTCGCCATACTTGTTGATTAACGGCATAAGACGCTCGTGACCAAAGGCGCAAGCCGAAAGTCGAAGAACAGGAGGGAACTGATAACGCTTCTTCTCGTTCTTCATAATCATTGCGTGAATCTTCTCTACAACCTCTGAGTCAAAGCCGGCATTGATAATCTCCTCACGGTGCTGACCCTGCTCAATCATACGCATAAGGATTGCATCTACAACCTCATATGGTGGCAGTATGTCGCTATCTTTCTGATTAGGATGAAGCTCTGATGATGGCTCCTTCTCGATTATGCTCTCCGGAATGAGGTTGCCCTTCTCACGATTGATATATCGTGCAAGATCGTACATCTCGCTCTTGTAGAGGTCGCCCGTAACACTGAAAGCACCCGCAGTATCTCCATAGAGGGTGCAAAGACCGAGCGCATTCTCACTCTTGTTAGATGAGTTGAGAAGAATATAACCGGTCTTATTTTGCAGAGCCATAAGCATCACTGTACGGATACGCGCCTGAATATTCTCCTCTGTAAGGTCAAAACCACGACCTCCGATGACCGGCTTAAGGGTGTTGAGCATAGATGTATAGACCTCTGTAATCGGCAGTACACTGTACTCAATGCCAAGACGCTCTGCCAACTCTGTTGCATCCTCTACTGACTGATCAGGAGAGTATGGCGATGGCATAAGAAGTCCTCTGACATTCTGCTTGCCTAAAGCCTCGGCTGCCAAACACGCTACAATAGAGGAGTCGATACCACCGGACAGACCGACACACGCCTTTGTGTAGCCGTTCTTGTGGAAATAGTCACGCAGACCCAACACCGCAGCACGGAAATTAAATGGAGTACGGTCGTGGCTGTATAGAGCCTCCGGAAGGAGACAAGGTTCGTGCTCTGCATCTGTGTCGTAAATTGCAAAGTCCTCAGCAAAATCCTTCATCATCAGTGTAAGGTTGCCATTATTGTCCATTACACCCGAAGTGCCATCATAGACAATCTCGCCTGAACCACCAACCTGATTGATAAAGACAACGGTCTTAGACTGTACAAATGCCACATCGTGAATTGATGAATAACGGCGAGACAGAACGCCCTTGCCATATCGGCGAGCGTTGATATTGATAATAATCTGCGCTGTGCGTGGGAAGTTACGAATACGGCGGAAATCGTCACCAACAACAAGTGCCACCTTCTCTCCTGCAATAAAGAGAGTCTCGATACCTGTGCCGGAGTTGAGAAATCCCATCTCTCGGCGGGCTGTGATGTGTTTCTTTGTTACGCAGTGTTTGATACGACCCTCCTGCATTACAACGGCTGCACTCATTGTTCCGTCGATAGATAACAGTGGCGAACCGACAATGGCAACTATCGAGTCGCAATGGCGAGCGATATCCTCTAAAGCATCCTCGCACAGCTCTAAAAATGTTGTTTTGCGGAGTAAATCAAATGCCGGCGTACCACTTACCGCCTGTTCTGCGAAAACTACTACATCAGCACCCTCACGCTTTGCGCGCTCTACGGCATCAATGATTTTTGCAGTATTTCCATTAATATCGCCAATGGTGTAGTTTAGTTGAGCCAGAGCTATTTTCATCTCTTATACCTTAGTTTATAATAATATCCGCGCAAAGGTAGTCAAAATTATTAATATTCACAATTTTATTTTGTGAATGTAGCTCTGTTTTTTGGAGAGGTAGATTATGCTAACTGCCTATAACCTTAGAAATGGCATAGGCAACACTGTCTGAATAGTGCTTTTCGCCAAGTGTGCCCACGGCAGTTATTCCGCGATAATCTGCATAGAAAATCTCGTCGGCGGTAGATAGTAGTTGTACTGTCAGAGGCTCTATTGAAACTTCATACTGCGGTAACTTTTGCAGAGCCGTAAAGACCATATCTGTATAGACTGAAGATATTGATTTGCTGATAGTTACCTTTGTTCCGTGAACGACTATCGGGTTTGCACTCTCTACTGCCGTTACCTGCCTGTTATCTACCGCAATGGCAATATCGCAACCGCTCTGTCGTACGATATTTTGCAGCAGTTGGTTGCACGATATTTCTGCCGAAGTAGGGTAGAGCAGAGGGGTGCTGCAACCCTCGACAAGTGCCGCCTTTGGGCGTAAAACTCGCAGTGAAAATTGTTTGTAGATAGATGTGCCCACAACGCTTATTCTGACCTTGCCGCTCTGCCAAATGCGAATATCAAGAAAGAGAGTCGCCGATGCAGAGTAACCACCGCGCAGAAGCAACCGCTGACACATTTGCTCTATCTCTTTAGCGGTTGGCAGTGGTGTTTGAGGCATTAGAATTTCGGCGTAAGTTTTGAGTATATCGAGGTGCTTGTCGAGGTTAATAACCCTGTTATCAGTGGCGCGTACTCGCTGATAGATAAACAGGTCATTCTCCTCGAGATTATACCTCTCGACCTTGCCGCTCTCGATATACCACTCCTCCATTACTCCATAAAGATTTTGAGAAGCAACTCTCTGAGTAGCTCCGCCTCACTCTTGCCTCCGTTGTCTATACCTTTGCTCTTGCCGTCATATTCGCGCAGCAGTCCGAGAATATTGAAAACCTTTGAATTTTTCCAACTGCGGGCATACTGCTTTATGTCGCGCAGAGCATATATGTTGCTCGATTTGAGGTGTCCGAGCAACTCTTGGTCTGTCGGGAATGGTACACCCTTCTTCTGCTGCATCCAACTGAGATAATTGACTATAAAAATCTCACGGAAGGTGCCAAAGAGAGCCATTATTGTAAGCAATAGCGGATACTGCTTAGGATTCTTGGACAGATGGTCGGCAATGGTCATTGCTCGCGCCATATCGTGGGTGGCAACGGCGCGACAAAGCTCAAAATTATTGAACTCTTTCGAGATGCCGATATAGTTTTCAATCTCTACTGCGGTAATCAGTTTGTTATCCTCCGGCATTGAGACTATCAGCTTGTTCAACTCGTTGCTTATTCGGGATATATCTGTACCTAAGTGGTTTATCATCAGCTCAATAGAGTTTGGCTCTATCTTCAGCCCGTGTTGCGCAACAAAGCCATCTAACCAATCCTTTATCTCGTACTCTCGAGGTCGTATAGACTCAAATACCACTCCGTTTGCAAGAGAACTTTTGTATAGCTGTTGTCTTTTGTCGGCACTCTTCTCTTTGTGGCATATAACGAGTATTGTCGAAGGGAGCGGATTTGCCGTGTAGGCAGCAAGTTGCTCAAGTTGTGGCATAGCCTGCGCCTCTTTGACGATAATGACTGTATATCCACCCATCATAGGCATCTGTCGGCAGTGGCTGGCTATTGTTCCGCCATCTGTATCTCTGCCATAGACGGTTGTCTGATTAAAGGCACGCTCGGTCTCGTTTAAAATGGATGTTGAGAGCTTATCAGAAATTACATCTATAAAGTACGGTTCTTCGCCCATAAGCAGATATACGGGGGCAAAGCGTCTCTGTGCAATATCGTTACAGATTTTGCAGAAGTCGTCGTGGCTATCTCTGAATTTCTTTGTACTCTTAGCCATTGAGAATCTGTTTGGTAATTTTAAGTATATCTTCAGTACGGTTTGTCACGCGATACCTGTCATCTATCCTGCAACCTACAACCCATACAATATCTTCGCCCGAAACAAGCACAAACTGTCGGCTCTTCTCAACTACCGACATCTTACGGTCTGTAAGAAAATCGCTCACCTTCTTGCGACCCATCATTCCGAAAGGTATAAAGCTGTCACCCTCCTGCCAACGACGCAGCGTAAGCGGATAGGAGAGCTTCTGCTCGTCAAGATAGGCAATCTCTTGAGGTGCATTGTAGTCCGACACATTGTCTATATCCGTATGCTCATAGTAGAGTACGGAGTTGCCGCAATAGCTCCTTATAGCTTCTCGCTCGACTAAGGTCTGACACGGGTCATCGTCTGCAATTGCCGATATGACAATATCTGAGCGGTCTATGCAAGCCATATGCTCACGGGCATAGAATCTTTTGCCTGACGAGCCGCTTACAAGAGCCTTGTAGAGTTCATCCACCACATCTCCCTTAAATCCATATACGGAGTTGAGAATTTCGTATATCACAAACTCCTGCGGGAAGTGGGGCTCTATAAGAGATGTATGTATTCTGTCAATGCCGTTACAACTCTCAAGAACCTGCTCTTTAATCTTTGCAATACCCGCCTCGATAAACCTCTGCGCATCAGAGAGGCGGTAGAGGTTTCCGCGCATAATGGATGTAAATCGCGGATTTATCTCTCGTATCATCGGCAGCAGACCGAGACGAATTTTATTGCGTAGATACTTTGTCGAGCGGTTTGAAGAGTCCTCTCTGTATGGTATTTTGTGCGCCACTGCATACTCAAGAATCTCCTTGCGCTCGGCAAAAAGCAGCGGGCGGACAATATTGCCACGCTGGCGGGTTATGCCTGTAAGACCTCTCAGACCTGTACCTCGTAACAGATTGATAAAGAAGGTCTCTATCGAGTCGTCTATATGGTGAGCAATTACGATTGTTGTATATCCGTGCTCCTCACACAGCTGCTCAAACCACTCGTAGCGCAATCTTCGCGCAGCCATCTCCATAGACTCGCCCGTGCGCTCCATCTCTGCCTGAGTGTCAAAACGCTTATTGTAGAATGGTACGCTGTATTTTGCCGCTTCAGCGGTTACGGTCGCCTCATCCTCATCGCTCTCTGCACCTCGTAACGAGAAGTTACAGTGTGCCACACCGATATTATAACCCGCCTCGACAAAGAGGGCGAGCATAACCATCGAATCTACACCTCCCGACACGGTAAGCAGAATCTTATCCTCGTGACTGAAGAGGGCGTGGCGGGCATTATACCGCTCAAAATGCTCTAAAAGTCTGTTTTTCATAGAATATTAACCTCTGTGTCAATGGCAATGCCGAACTTGGCTTTTACCGCCTGCTGAACCTCTCTTGCAAATGCAATGACCTCACTGCCTGTAGCCTCTCCTGTGGTGTTTATCAACACTAAAGCCTGACGGCTGTGTACACCCACATTTCCCTTGCTATAACCCTTCAGACCGCATTGGTCTATAAGCCAACCGGCTGCGAGCTTGACCATATCAGCCTCGGCAGCAGGGTAGTGCGGCATATCGGGATATTGAGCCATCAGAGCCTCTGCCGTAGCGCGCTCGACAATCGGATTTTTGAAAAAACTACCAGCATTGCCCGTTACGGCAGGGTCAGGCAACTTCGTGCGGCGAATAGAGCATATAGCCTCGCGAATATTGCGTAGCGTAGCGCCACCTCGGCTCTCCACCTCACGACATACATCGCCATAGCCGAGCTTTGGATTGGCAGTTTTTGATAGTCGGAATGTTACAGAAGTGATGACTACACGACCTTTGAGCGCGTGCTTGAACACACTCTCGCGGTAGCCGAAACTGCAATGCTCTGCAGCAAGAGTGATAAAATTATCCGACTCGGGATAGTACATCTCGACGCTTGTGATGCACTCCTTTGCCTCTGTGCCGTATGCGCCTATATTCTGCACCGGAGCAGCACCAACCTTGCCCGGAATAAGAGATAGATTCTCTAACCCCCAAAGCTCTCGCTCCACTGCCCACTCTACAAGCTCATCCCACTCCAAACCTGCGCCTACGCGAATATCTACGCTCTCTGCTCCATCGTTGAGAATCTCTATTGTGCAGTCGCGCGGAATGATGATAGTCCTGTCGATATCTTGGGTAAAGAGGATATTGTTTCCTCCGCCCATAACCAACCACTCGTTGTCGATATGTTGCTTGAATATCTCCGACAACTCGCTGCTGCTGTCAAACTCAATAATCTTTGACGCTCTTTGGTGCACACCAAAGCTGTTGCGAGGAGCAATGTCGGTATTTTCAAAAATTCGTACCATATCAGGTATGTTCTATAAATTAGGTTCTTAAGTAGATTCTATTTTGGTCACAATAGCCTACCTAATGTTTATTTTACGCTGTAAAGATAAAAATAAATGTTCAGAATGAGGAAACTTCGCGAAAAAATGTTTAACTTTGAACAATTGAAACCTAAAATTACGCAATATGTTTAACGAAAAAGACCTAAAACAGATCGCCGCTCACGGTCTTACAGTTGAGGCTGTTGAGCATCAAATTGAGAATTTCCGCAAGGGTTTTCCATCTCTGCAAGTTGTCAGTGCAGCATCTCCTGCTGACGGCATCACCATCCTCACAGCCGAGCAGGCAGAGGCTTATGCAGCAAAGTTTGATAGCAGAGACTCCTCTGTAACCGTTGCTAAGTTTGTCCCTGCATCGGGCGCTGCTACCCGTATGTTTAAGGAGCTCTTCGAGTTCGTTAATGAGGATAAGCGCGGTAAGGGCATAGATACCCTGTTGCAGAATATTGAGAAGTTTGCCTTCTATCCTGAACTGAAGGAGGTTGTCTCTGACTTTAGCGATGAGAAGGCGGTTGTCAGTGCAATTATCAAGCAGGGTCTTGGTTATGGCTCACTTCCAAAGGGTCTTGTGACATTCCACTCATATAGTAATGGCGCACGCAAGGCTGTAGAGGAGCATCTTGTTGAGGGCGCACTCTATGGCGCAGCCAATGGCGTAGTCCGCCTCCACTTTACCGTCTCTCCGGAGCACGAGGGTGCATTCCGCGCTCTGCTTGCTGAGCGTACAGCTAAGTATGAGGCTCTGTTCGGCGTTAAGTATGACATCTCATTCTCGCAGCAAAAATCGTCAACAGATACTATCGCTGTAAACCCTGATAATACGCCATTTAGAACAGATTCCGGTGATCTGCTCTTCCGCCCTGCTGGTCACGGTGCGCTTATTGAAAACCTTAACGAAATAGAGGCTTCTATCATCTTTGTAAAGAATATCGACAATGTCACTACCGATGCTCTTCGTGCTGATACAGTCCTCTATAAAAAGGCTCTTGCCGGTCTGCTCCTCGATGTGCAGAAACAGGCATTTGAGACCCTCGCAGCCCTTAAGGCAGGCACAGCAGATTTGGCAGCTGTCGCAACCTTCGTGGAGAAGAGCCTCTGCGTCAAGCTCCCTGCTACTTACGATGCAGCTCTACTCGAAAAACTCCTCTCTCGCCCAATCCGCGTCTGCGGTATGGTGCGCAATGAGGGTGAGCCTGGTGGCGGTCCGTTCTGGGTGGCAAATGGCGATGGTACACAGACCCTGCAAATCGCCGAGTCAAGCCAAATCTCCGCTGAGGATATGCACCTTATGAAGGATGCAACCCACTTCAACCCTGTAGATTTGGTATGTGGCGTATATGCTGCTGATGGCTCTAAATATAACCTTCTCAACTATACCGACCCTGCTACCGGCTTCATCTCTTCAAAGTCCAGTGGTGGTCGTGACCTGCGCGCACAGGAACTCCCTGGTCTTTGGAACGGTGCTATGGCAGATTGGAACACCATCTTCGTAGATGTGCCAATCTCGACCTTCTCGCCGGTTAAGGTTGTGCAGGATTTGTTGCGTCCTCAGCATCAATAATTTATTTTGTTGTGAGTATTTGCGCTTATAAGGGCGCACCTGCTGCGTTACACTACGATAACCGAGCTGCTCACATACGCTTTAGTATGCTGCGCGCTCGGTTTCTTGTGTGCCTTGCATCTGCACCCTTCTAAGCACAAATGAGTGCAGAATAGTGACGGAGTGCAAACTCCGACAAAGGGCAGTACACTCAGTACAGCCCTTCGTCGTTTTTTTACCCGAGCGTGGCAACTACCCCGCTCTGGTAATAAAATGAGTGCGAGAAATGAGAGTAATTTTAGAGGTGATTAGTATTTGTCCTTACCCCCCCCTCTCCCTAACAGCTACTAATACCGTTGCTCTTGATTTGCATCGGTTTAATCACACTGTCGGTTAAAATTGCTTGTAAAAATGTTACAAATCGAACATTGGAGATTTTGGGGTTTTGCTGTAAAAGGTTTGAATAATATTTTTTTTGTGATATATCGAGTAAATTTCAAACAAATTCTAATCATTTCTCTTGTTTTTCCGTAGGAAAATTTATAAATTTGTAGCGTTTTTAGAAAAATCTTAAATATTTATATACAAATTCTTATGGAAAACACTAAATTAAAGGAGTTGACAGATCGTCTATACGGTGAGGGTCTTGAGAAGGGTCGTGCCGAGGCAGATCGTTTGGTTGCGGATGCTCAGGCTGCTGCTGCGAAGATTGTTGCAGATGCAAGGGCTGAGGCTGCAAAGATTGTTAAGGAGGCTGAGGATAAGGCTGCCGATGTTGCGAAGAACTCTATGACAGAGATTTCGCTTGCGGGCAAGCAGGCTTTGGCTAAAATTAAGAATGAGATTGCAGAGACTATCATTGCAAAGAGTGTCAATGCGGGCATTGCAGAGGCTGTGGTTGATGCTCAGTTCGTAAAGTCGCTGCTGCTTGCTGTTGCTGCTGCTTGGAATGGTGGTGCAAAGGTTGAGTTGAAGGCTCTCCTTCCGGAGGCTCTTGAGGCTCAGTTCTCAAAGGCTTTCGAGGCATCTGCAAAGGAACTTCTTGCTGCCGGTATCGAGGTTGGCTACTCTAAGGATGTTCGCAATGGCTTCAAGGTTGGTCAGAAGGATGGTGGTTACTACATCGCCTTTACAGATGAGTCTTTTGCAGCTTTGATGCAGGAGTATCTGCGTGAGAAGGTTTCTAAACTGCTTTTTTAGTGGCTTATGTTCGGTAGTAATTACTATGCACTCGTAGCGGGCTTCCGTGAGTATGCTCTTGATGCCGATACCAAAGGTTTCGATATTGAGCAGACGCTTACGGATGTCAGAGAGGCTCTCTCGTCAAGAGATTGGCAAGCAGTGTCGCTTCTCTATGCCTACTATGATTGCGAGAATTTGGCAGCTCGCCGCAATGGCAGTAGCGCGCACAACGCGTTAGGCAGATTGTCGGCAGAGCAGATTGAGCAGGAGTTAGCCTCCCCTCAGTTGCTTCCAGAGAGGGTTTGTAAGGTTGTTCGTGCCTATGCAGATCCTGAGGGCGAGGATGCTGAGGGTGTTGATACTACGGCTCCGTTTGCGCAGTCGCTCTTTGCTGCCTACTATGAGGAGTGTGCCCGTTCATCTTCGCGCTTTTTGCGTGAGTGGTCAGAAGCAGATCGCACTCTGAGAAGTGTCACTTCGGCTCTTATCGCAAGAGATAAAATGACTCCCGTAGAGCAGGTAACAGTTGGTGGCGGAGAGGTTGTCGAGCAGCTTCATCGCAGTTCGGCTGCTGACTTTGGTCTGCGTGGCGAGTTGAGTTATATAGACTCACTGATTGCCGCAATGGATGAGCAGAATATGCTCGAGAAGGAGCGTAAGATAGACCTTATCCGTTGGGCGGTAGCCTCAGAACTCTCTACATTCGACTATTTCAGTCTTGACGCCGTGCTGGCATATCTTGTCAAGGTTAATCTTGTAGCTCGTTGGACTCTGCTTGATGTTAAGGCGGGTCGTGCGATGCTTGATAAACTTATGGCAGAGTTAGACGGAAAACAACATATCGAAATATAAAATCAATCTATAATGAAAACAACAGGAAAGGTTAGTGGTATTATCTCGAACATCGTGATTGTTCGCGCAGAGGGTGCTGTTGCGCAGAATGAGATATGCTATGTTTATTGTGGTGATACCCGAATGATGGCTGAGGTCATCAAGGTAATAGGCGATGATGCCTATGTGCAGGTTTACGACTCTACACGAGGTCTGAAGATTGGTGACCGCGTGGAGTTTGAGGGTCATATGCTTGAGGCTACACTGGCTCCGGGTCTGCTGTCGAAGAACTACGACGGTCTGCAGAATGACTTGGAGAAGATGGACGGTCTATTTATCAATCGCGGTTCGATTACCGAGCCACTCGACTTTGACAGCGTGTGGGAGTTTAAGCCACTTGCTCAGGTTGGCGATAAGGTATCTGCTGCATCTTGGCTCGGAGAGGTTCAGGAGCAGTGGATTGCTCACAAGATTATGGTTCCGTTTATTATGACGGGGAACTACACTGTAAAGAGCATTGTTGCAGCAGGTAGCTATAAGGTTACCGATACTATCGCAGTGCTTACAGATGTTGATGGTAACGAGTACAATGTAACAATGGTTCAGAAGTGGCCCGTAAAGCAGGCTGTTCGTTGCTACACCGAGAAACCTCGTCCTTCAAAGGTTATGGAGACCGGAGTTCGTGCTATTGACACCTTCAATCCACTTGCAGAGGGTGGTACAGGCTTTATCCCTGGTCCATTCGGCGCAGGTAAGACTGTGCTTCAGCACGCAATCTCAAAGCAGGCAGAGGCAGATGTGATTATCATCGTTGCTTGTGGAGAGCGTGCAAATGAGGTAGTGGAGATTTTCAAGGAGTTCCCTGAGCTTGTCGATCCTCGTACAGGTCATAAGCTTATGGAGCGTACAATTATCATCTGTAACACTTCAAATATGCCGGTTGCGGCTCGTGAGGCATCCGTATATACAGGTATGACTATCGGCGAGTACTACCGTTCTATGGGTTTGAGAGTGCTTGTTATGGCAGACTCGACTTCTCGTTGGGCTCAGGCTCTGCGTGAGATGTCAAACCGCCTTGAGGAGCTTCCGGGTCAGGATGCGTTCCCTATGGACCTTTCGGCAATTATCTCAAACTTCTATGCTCGTGCAGGTCTTGTTAAGCTTACAAATGGTCAGACCGGCTCTGTAACATTCCTCGGTACTGTATCGCCTGCGGGTGGTAACCTCAAGGAGCCTGTTACCGAATCTACAAAGAAGGCTGCTCGTTGTTTTTACGCTCTCTCTCAGGGTCGTGCAGATTCAAAGCGTTATCCGGCTATCGACCCGCTGGAGTCTTACTCAAAGTATCTTGAGTATCCGGAGGTTGAGGAGTACTTGGGGGAGAAGATTGAGAAGGGCTGGGTGTCACTTGTTCGTAAGGGTAAGACCATCGTTCAGCGTGGTAAGGAGGCTAATGACCAGATTAACATCCTCGGTGATGACGGTGTACCTGTTGATTACCACGAGCGTTTCTGGAAGAGCGAGCTGATTGACTTCGTCGTTCTTCAGCAGGATGCCTTTGATGATATCGACGCAAACTGCCCTATGGAGCGTCAGCAGCTTATGTACAAGATGGTGCTTGATATCTGCGATTACGACTTTGACTTCGTAGATTTCGAGGCTTGTTCTAAGTTCTTCAAGGGTCTTATCAACCTCTTCCGTCAGATGAACTACTCAGAGTGGAAGAGCGAGAAGTTCTATGACTATCAAAAGCAAATCGAGGAGTATGTTGCCTCCGCAAAATAATTTGGTACTATGACAACAAGAGCATTTCAGAAAGTATATACAAAAATCGACAACATTACCAAGGCAACTGTCACTCTTCGTGCAACAGGTGTAGGTAATGACGAGCTTGCTACTGTGGGCGGAAAGCTTGCACAGGTAGTAAAGATTATGGGTGAGAATGTAACCCTTCAGGTCTTTGCGGGTACTGAGGGTCTTGCAACAAACTCAGAGGTGGTATTCCACGGTGAGCCACCAAAGTTGAAGGTTTCGGATAACCTCGCAGGTCGCTTCTTCAACGCCTATGGTGAGCCACTTGAGGGTGGTGAGCAGCTTGAGGGTGAGGCTCGTGAGATTGGTGGTCCGACTGTAAACCCATTCAAGCGTCTGCAACCGTCAGAGCTTATTGCAACAGGTATTGCAGGTATCGACCTTAACAATACTATCGTAACAGGTCAGAAGATTCCGTTCTTCGCAGACCCTGACCAGCCATATAATGCCGTTATGGCAAATGTGGCACTGCGTGCAAAGGCTGATAAGATTATCCTCGGAGGTATGGGTCTTACAAATGACGACTTCCTCTACTTCAAGCAGGTGTTTGAGAATGCAGGTGCGCTGGACCGTATCGTATCTTTCGTAAATACAACAGAGAACCCTCCGGTAGAGCGTCTGCTTGTTCCTGATATGGCACTTACTGCTGCCGAGTACTTTGCAGTAGATAAGGGCGAGAAGGTGCTGGTGCTGCTTACAGATATGACACTCTATGCCGATGCGCTTGCTATCGTATCTAACCGTATGGATCAGATTCCTTCTAAGGACTCTATGCCGGGTTCACTCTACTCTGACCTTGCAAAGATTTACGAGAAGGCAGTACAGCTGCCAAATGGTGGTTCTATTACCATTATTGCAGTGACAACCCTCTCAGGTGGCGATATTACCCACGCTATTCCGGATAATACCGGTTATATTACCGAGGGTCAGCTCTTCCTTCGTAACGACTCTGATACAGGTAAGGTTATCATCGACCCATTCCGTTCATTGTCACGACTCAAGCAGCTTGTTATCGGTAAGAAGACCCGTGAGGACCACCCACAGGTTATGAATGCCTGCGTGCGTCTCTATGCTGATGCTGCAAATGCAAAGACTAAGTTGGAGAACGGTTTTGACTTGTCAGACTACGATGAGCGCGCACTTAAGTTTGCACACGACTACTCAGAGAAACTGCTGGCTATCGATGTAAATATCGATATTACAGAGATGCTCGACACTGCGTGGAGACTCTTTGCCGAGTACTTCACAAAGGAGGAGGTTGCAATTAAGGCAGAACTTATTGCTAAATATTGGAAAGCATAATAACTGATGGCAATCAAATTTCAATATAATAAGACTTCGCTTGGCGAGTTGGGTAAACAACTCAAGATGCGCCAAAAGGCACTGCCGACCATTAAGAGTAAGGAGTCGGCACTGCGCCTTGAGGTGAAACGAGCGAAGGACTCCGCTGCAGAGTACCGTAACCGCTATAACTCGCTTGTTGAGAGTTATGAGTATATGGTCTCTCTGTGGGGCGAGTTTGATTGTACACTGCTCAAGATTTCGGATGTCGAGCTTTCGACACAGAAAATCGCGGGAGTTCGTATTCCGCTGCTTGGAGAGGTTATTTTTGAGGAGAAGGCTTTTGACCTCTTCTCTTCGCCGGCTTGGTATAGCGACGGAGTGGCACTGCTCAAGCAGATAGCTACTTTGGGCATACAGGCTCAGGTCTATAACCGCCAAATGGAGCTGTTGGACTACGCACGCCGCAAGACTACTCAAAAGGTAAACCTCTATGAAAAGGTACAGATACCCGGATATGAGGATGCCATACGCAAAATTAAACGATTTATGGAGGATGAGGAGAATCTGAGTAAGTCGGCACAGAAGATTGTCAAGACACGCCAGCAGATGCAGGCAGCTGCCGAGGAGGGCAGAGAGGTATGATAGTTAAGATGATGAAATATGATATCGTGCTCTTTGCCGCAGAGCGTGACCGCTTTATCGAGTCGTTGCGCCAATCGGGTATGGTCGATATCACAACTTCAGGTTGGGAGCCTACAGAGGCAGATAGAACTCTGCTTCTCGATATTGAGGCTCGAACTAAAGCTCTTGCTACAATTGACGCCCTTGCTGCTGATGCAACCTCTACAGTTACTGTTGAGGCAGAGCGTGCTTTTGAGGCATACACTGAGGCTCAGGCTGCTATTGCTGCGGCAAAGGGTGAGATTGCTCGCCTTGAGAAGAGCGTTGAGGAGTGGAGCGCGTGGGGTGACTTCGATATGGAGCATCTTGCAGCCCTTGCAAAGGCAGGCGTTGTGTTGCGCTACTTCGTAACCTCGACAAGCACCTTCGATAAGGGTATTGCAGAGTGGGGCGAGAATTATAATATCTCACTTATCAGCAGAGAGGATTCTCAGGCTCGCTTTGTGGTTATCGGCGAGGGTACAGAGCAGATTGATGTCGATGCGCAGGAGATTAAGGCTCCGACAATGAATCTCAAGCAGCTTACAGCGGCTGTTCAGAGCGCGCAACGCTCTATAGCAGACGCCGAGCAGGTAATTGTCGCTTGCGCGGCACACCGCTCTGTTATTGCGGCAGAGTTGTCGGCTCTTAAGACCGAACTTCAGAATGTGCGTATCAGCTCTACTGCCGAGCAGGCTGCGGAGGGTATGCTGCTTGTTCTTGAGGGTTGGGCAGAGCAGAGTAACGCTGCCGAGGTAGATGCACTGCTCGCCTCTTCGCCAAATACGGTGTATATCAAGAGCAATCCTACTCCGGAGGATAATACCCCTGTGAAGCTGAAGAATAATGCCTTTGCGCGCATCTTTGAGCTTGTGGGTAATATGTATGCACTTCCAAAGTATGGCACAATAGACCTTACACCATTCTTTGCACCGTTCTATATGCTCTTCTTTGCAATATGTCTTTGCGATGCAGGTTATGGCGCGGTCATTTTGGCAGCAGGTGTTGCTCTTCTGCTCAAAGGTGGTAAGAAGATGCGTCAGGCAGCACTCTTCTCTACTATATGTGGAGTTGCGAGTGTGGTATTTGGTTTTGCAGCAAACTCATTCTTCGGAATGACTATCTCTGATGCACCATTGTTCGAGAACTTTAAGTTCCTTGACTTCCAGAATCAGTTCTTCTACGCCTCTCTCGGTATAGGTATCTTCCAGATACTCTTTGGTATGGCGATAAATATCGTTATGACCACTGTGACTTATGGCTTTAAGAATGCTTTGGGTTCGTTAGGATGGTTCCTGCTTATCTTCAGCTCTTGTGTAGCGGGTATTGCAGGAATGGTTGGTGTAGAATGGTATTCATTCTCTTCTGTGGCTTATATGGTGACAGTTGGAGTTGCACTTATCCTGATGTTGCTGCTCAACAAACCGAGCTTTAATATCTTTGCCAACTTTGGTGTAGGATTATGGGATACTTATAATAATATAACAGGACTTCTGTCAGACCTGCTCTCGTATATTCGACTATTTGCTATCGGATTGTCGGGAGGTGTGCTTGCATTGGTATTTAACAGCCTTGCAATGGGTCTTACAGGTCTTGATGCGGGTATCGAGCAGTTTACAGTGGGAACTGTATTCCAAATTATTGGTGCATCTGCGATTTTGCTTGTTGGACACGGTATCAATCTGTTTATGTCCACAATATCGTCATTTGTACACCCAATGCGACTCACATTCGTGGAGTTCTTTAAAAATGCAGGCTTTGAGATGGGCACACGCGCATTCGAGCCATTAAAAAATGAGAAATAACAAGTAACAAATAATTAAACTTAAAAAAATTACAATTATGGGAAATTCAGCAATTATTATGGCTTATGTAGGCGTTGCGCTTATGGTAGGCTTGGCAGGTATCGCATCTGCAATTGGTACTGCAATCTGTGGTCAGGCAGCAGTAGGCGCAATGAAGAAGAACGGTGGTGCTTTTGGTAGCTACATGGTGCTCTCTGCACTTCCTGGTTCTCAGGGTCTGTATGGTTTCGTTTGTTTCTTTATGGTAACAAACCTCTATCCACTCGTAGGTCCGGCAACTACTCCTGCACAGGGCGCAGCAGTACTTGGTATCGGTCTGCTCGTTGGTATGGTAAACCTTCTTGCAGCTATCTATCAGGGCAAGGTTTGTGCTAACGGTATTGCAGCTATCGGAAATGGTCACGATGTAATGGGTAAGACCCTTATCCTCGCAGCCTTCCCAGAACTTTATGCAATTCTTACTGTTGCAGCGACATTCCTTATCGCATCAGTTGCAACTACTTGGGCATAATTTTATAGTCAAAACGCGGCATTTGCGCTTATAAGGGCGCACCTGCTTCCGCTAATAAAAAAGTCCCAGCAATGGCTGTACTATTTGTACTATCCATCGCTGGGATTTTTCATCGAGCGTGGCATCTGCACTCTTCTAAGCACAAATGAGTGCAAGAAAGTATCAGAGTGCAAACTCCGACAAAGGGCAGTACCACAAGTACAGCCCTTCGTCGTCTTTTGAAGCGAGCGTGGTAAATGCACCACTCTGACGATAAAATGATTTTGTTGTGAAAATAGCACAACTACTTCCGCTACCTCATTCTCGTCAATGGGAAATACAGTAGTATGTCCCATCGCTGTCAATCCGACCGAGCGTGGTATTTGCACTATTTTGACGATAAAATGGGTGCAGAGTGCAAACTCTTACAATAAAATGGGTGCAAGAAATACGCATAGTATGTCCCATCGCTGTTTTTATAGGGTGACCCGTCACTTGGTTTTATGCTAATTAAATATTGATTATTTTGGATATTTAAAATATTTTTAATAGCTTTGTGAATAAGATATTATATTTACGCAGGGATAGTATCTGAATATTTCAAAATTAACATTAAAATTTATTGGGTTATGAGAAGATTATTTAGATTAATGCAGCTATCTTCTTTGATAGTTATCTTGTCTATTGTCGTATCGTGTCGAAGAACAGATGATAACGGAAACAAAGGTGGTGAGCAGACTCCGGATATTGAGGCAAAAGCAGAGTGGTATGCCGCAGGTATGTCTTATAATGCAGAGACAGATATGATAGCAGCGACGATTTGGAAGGAGGAAGAGGTGCTTTATACCCACTCTGAGCCCAACTCATTCTCGATAGCTTTGGGTGTCTGCGTAGATGGAGAGGATATATTCTCTTGCGGATATATAGAGAGTGATAGAGGAGATGCAAATGTGATTTGGAAGAATGGCGAGGTGCTACTCTCTGTAAGTATGGATGAGACTGTGCTCTCAGGTAATATTTTGGACGGTTTTATTGATATTGCAGTGGTAGGTGGCGATGTCTATGCGCTTGCTAATCTGCATAAGAGGAGTGACACGGGTATTTATGACTATCAGCCGGTGCTGTATAAGAATGGTACACCTTCACTGCTGGATACAAATAATAAGGATATAGAGGTGCTATCTATCGAGGCGTCGGGTAGTGATTTATACGCAATAGGCTCTATATACCTCAATGACGAGTTCATTCCTACAATTTGGAAGAATGGAGTAGCTACTCATCTTGAAAAGCCCGAGTGGTCTTATGGCGGAACGGCATATTCGCTTACGGTTCAGGGTAGTGATGTCTATGTTGTGGGCGAGGTATATCCGTGGGTACTTGATGTAGCATTGCCTTGTGTTTGGAAGAATGGTGAGGCGCAGACTTTGAACGCATCAACAACCGTAGATACAATAGCAACCGATATGATTATAAAGTATAAGCAGCCACAGATTTGCGGTACTGCCTCCGGCGTTAATGATGAGTTTGCCTGCGTTTGGGAGAATGGCAAGCAGAAGATTCTCGGAGCAGGAACTGCTACGGGTATTGTCAATACTAAAGAGGGATTGGTTGTTGTAGGTTGCTCTTATTCTGACGCTGAAGATCTCCCTATGGCAACAGTTTGGAAAAATGGCAAGGAGGAGCATTTGGGATATGGTATGATAGTTCGTTTATGTAGATAAAACTCTTATTACTCTGATGCAAAAAGGGTGTGTTCTCAAAGTAGAACACACCCTTGCTATTGGTATCTGTTTGGGATTACTTGCCCAACAGCTTCATAACCTCATTATAGACAGTCTCGCCATTGTAGCCAAACTCCTTATCGAGCACCTTATACGGAGCTGAGTGACCGAAGTGGTTAAGACCGTGGATATTCTCAAGTGAGCCAACAAGGCTGAGCAGGGTTACAGGCAGACCTGAAGTCATACCGTAGCGTACTGCGTCAGCAGGGATTACAGCCTCCTGATAAGACTTAGGCTGGTCACGGAAAAGACCCTCGCTCGGAACATCTACTACGCGAACACTGATACCCTCCTTCTTCAGCAGCTCTGCACCCTCAACGAGTGTAGATACCTCAGAGCCGGTTGCAATCATAACAACCTTTGGCTTTGCAGAGTCCATAACTATATAAGCACCCTTCTGTGACTGCATAGCCTCATCGCGGCGTGATGCGTTGAGAGTAGGGAGGTTCTTGATATTCTGACGAGAGAGGATAAGGGCAACAGGACGCTGCTCCTCAAGAGCAATCTTCCAAGCTGCGATAGTATCCTCGCCATCTGCAGGACGCAGAACAACCATAGAACGCTCGCCGTGGTGGTTATGCAGATGCTCCATAAGGCGAATCTGAGCCTCCTGCTCTACAGGCTGGTGAGTAGGACCATCCTCGCCTACGCGGAATGAGTCGTGTGTCCAGATATAGATTACATGCAGACGCATAAGGGCTGACAGACGAACTACCGGCTTCATATAGTCTGAGAATACGAAGAATGTACCACAAGCAGGAATTACGCCGCCGTGCAGTGCCATACCGTTCATAATACAAGCCATAGTAAACTCAGAGACACCTGCCTGGAAGAACTTACCTGTGAAGTCACCCTTTGTAAATGCCTTAGTCTTCTTAAGGAAGCCGTCGGTCTTATCAGAGTTAGAGAGGTCGGCAGATGCAACAATCATATTCTCTACCTTCTCGCCAAATACGCCAAGTACAGTTGCAGATGCTGCACGAGTTGCTACATCCGGCTTCATCTCGATTGCGCGGTAGTCAATCTGAGGGAGCTTGCCTGAGAGGAACATATCGAGCTTGCGAGCAAGTGCAGAGTTCTCCGCACGCCACTCAGCCTCAATCTTCTTGCGCTCAACCATCTCTGCACGCAGAGCGATAGCGCGGTCCTCATACACAGCCTTGCTCTCGTTGAAAATCTTAAACGGATTCTCAGGATCGCCACCGAGATTTGTGATAGTTGCTGCATAGTCTGCACCGGCAGCAGAGAGTGGCTGACCGTGTGTAGATACCATATGCTCGAAGCTGCCGCCATCAGCAGTAACAGCACCCTTACCCATAACGGTTGTGCCGATGATGATTGTCGGCTTATCTGTAGGCTCATTTGCCTTCTTGAGTGCCTCACGAATCTGAGGGATGCTCTGACCGTCAATCTCAATGACATTCCAACCCCAAGCGCGGTACTTCATTGCTACATCCTCAGTATCCACCTCATCTACCTTTGTAGAGAGCTGAACATTGTTTGAGTCGTAGTACATAATGATATTAGACAGACCCAAGTTGCCGGCAATACGACCAACACCCTGTGAAACCTCCTCCTGTACAGCACCGTCAGAGATATAGATATATGTCTTATGAGCCATCCACTCGCCAAAACGAGCAACCATAAATCTCTCAGCAATAGCAGCACCAAGACCCATAGCGTGACCCTGACCGAGTGGACCAGAGGTATTCTCTACACCACGCAGGAAATCGACCTCAGGGTGTCCCGGAGTTACGCTGCCCCACTGACGGAACTGCTGCAAATCCTCCATAGAGTAGTGACCTGCAAGAGCAAGCACAGAGTAGAGCATAGGTGACATGTGACCCGGGTCAAGGAAGAAACGGTCACGGAATGGATATAACATATTATCCGGATCGTAACGCAAGAACTCAGCAAAGAGTACATTTACAAAGTCAGCACCACCCATAGCACCGCCCGGGTGACCAGATTTAGCCTTCTCTACCATTGAGGCAGCCAATATGCGAATATTATTCGCAGCTTTAGCAAGTTGAATATCATTAGCCATAATAAATAGGTTTTTTAGTTTCCAAATACAAATATAACTATATTTTTAATCATTTACAATGAATATTACATTTTTTAGCACTTCTGTACAAGTAATTTCACCTCAGAATTGCCTAATTTCTGCTCTGCATACTCTTTAGTCACTGTAAACGACTTAATATCTGATGAAGGTGCGTCAAACATCAAATCCTTCATAATCGCCTCGCAGATAGAGCGTAAGCCACGCGCACCGAGCTTAAATTCGATAGCCTTATCGACAATATATTCCAGCGCATCCTCCTCAAAATTAAGAGCAATGCCGTCCATCTCAAAGAGGTGGTTGTATTGACGAATAATTGCATTTTTAGGCTCTGTAAGAATACTGCGCAGTACCTGTCGGCTCAGTGGCTCAAGGTATGTGATTACCGGCAGACGACCTACAAGTTCGGGGATAAGACCATAGCTCTTTATATCCTGTGGCTGTACATACTTGAGCATATTCTCTCTGTCGATACTTGTGGTATCAACCCTTCCATAGCCTATTGCGCGGGTATTGAGTCGCTCTGCAATGCGTCTTTCTATGCCGTCAAAGGCTCCACCACAGATAAAGAGGATATTCTTCGTGTCAATCTGCACAAACTTCTGCTCGGGGTGCTTTCTGCCACCCTCCGGCGCAACATTGACCACAGTACCCTCAAGAATCTTGAGCAGTGCCTGCTGCACACCCTCGCCTGAAACATCGCGTGTGATGCTCGGATTGTCTCCCTTGCGGGCAATCTTATCTATTTCGTCAATAAAGATAATACCACGCTGTGTAGCCTCTACATCGTAGCCCGATGCCTGATATAGGCGTGAGAGGATACTCTCCACATCCTCGCCTACATAGCCGGCTTGAGTGAGTACTGTTGCATCGACAATTGTAAATGGTACACCGAGCAGGCGGGCGATAGTGCGAGCAATAAGCGTCTTACCTGTTCCTGTAGGACCGACAAGGATGATGTTTGACTTGTCTAACTCTACATCACTGCTGTTGCCCTGACTTGCCACAAGACGCTTGTAGTGGTTATATACAGCCACAGCAATTGAGCGTTTTGCGCTATCTTGACCGACAACATAGTTATCAAGGAAATCCTTGATTTGCTGGGGTTTAAGAATGTCCTCAGCCTTTAGCTGATTTGTTGTTGCACGCTTTTTTGCACCGACAGAGATAATCTCACTACTTACAAGTGAGTTGTAGCCCATCTCTATACAGTCGTTGCAGATTGTAACGCCATCGCCACCTTGAAAGAGCACCTTTACGCTGTTGCGGTTGCGACCGCAGAAGGAGCAGCACTCCTCTTTCTGTCTATTTTTACCGTTACCTTTTGCCATACTTATCGCTTTGTAACAACATTGTCAATCAATCCGTAAGCCTTTGCCTCTTCTGCCGAGAGCCAATAGTCGCGGTCTGCATCGTGCTCTATAGTTGCATAATCCTTACCTGTGTGGTAGCAGAGAATATCGTACAACTCCTTCTTAAGGCGGATAATCTCTCGGGCTGTAATCTCGATATCTGAAGCCTGACCCTGCACACCGCCAAGTGGCTGATGAATCATCACGCGAGAGTGTGGCAGTGCGCTACGCTTGCCCGCTGCACCGGCTGTAAGCAGTACTGCACCCATAGAGGCTGCCATACCTGTACAAGTTGTCGAAACATCACACTGCGCAAGCTGCATAGTGTCATAGATGCCAAGACCTGCCGAAACAGAGCCGCCCGGGGAGTTTACATATATCTGTATATCCTTTGTCGGGTCGGTAGATTCGAGGAAGAGAATCTGAGCCTGAATAATATTGGCAATATCGTCATTGATAGCTGTGCCGAGGAAGAGAATACGCTCCATCATCAGACGGCTGAATACATCCATCTGTGTAACATTCAACTGACGCTCCTCGAGAATTGTCGGATTGATATATGAACGGTAGTCGTGCAGGGTTGTTGAAGAGATACCGTAACCCTTGACCGCAAACTTCTCAAACTCTTTCATTGTTTCTGTCGTTTTGAGTTGATAAAAAAGACCCTGCAAGGAGTGTTCCTCGCAGAGCCTTGTTATATTTGGTCTTTTTTACAAGCTGCGAGCAATCTCTGCAAACTCATCTGCAGATACAGCCTTCTCGGTAACCTTTACCTTGCCACGGATAGAGGCGATAACCTTCTGCTCGTAGAGCTTCTCGTAGATGTGCTGCTTCTGATCCTTGTTCTCGAGGATGTTCTTTGCAAAGTTTGCAACCATATCCTCCGGAGCGTTAGGCATACCGTACTGAGCAAACTGCATTGCTGCCAAATCCTTAGCCTCTGCTGTAGCCTCCTCCTCAGAAACTGAGATATTCTCGGCAGTGATAATCTGACGCTGGATGTAGTTCCAAGAGAACATCTTGATAAAGCCGTCGAAGTCCTTCTCGATATCCTCCATAGTGAACTTGCCCTCGTTGATAGTGAACAACCAACGCTTGAGGAACTGAGTAGGCATAGCAAGCGCAGCCTTCTCGAGCATAAAGTTGCGAACAGTTGCTGCAAACATATAGTCACACTCGCGAGCCATCTCGCTCTCAATCTGAGCGTCGATATAAGCGTCAAGACCCTCCTTGTCGGTTACATTACCCTCTGGGAAGGCAGTCTTGAAGAACTCCTCGTTAATCTCAGGGTTTGCAAACTGGCGAATCATAGTAATCTCGAGCTCAAACTCAGGCTTGATAGATGCAAGCTCCTCCTCCTTAACATGGAGCATAGCAGCACGCTGTGAAGCTGAAGAGTACATCTCGTTGATGTTGATAGTGGTCTTGTAACCAACCTTCTTGCCAATCCAAGGCTTACGCTCCTCATCTGTCATAGAGATAAGACCTACATAAGCATCCTCTACGCGCAACTCGCCATTGTCGAGAGTTACAGTCAGAGCCTCATCCTTCTTAACCTTATCAACCTCTACCAACTTGCCGAAACGACGGAGGAAGTTGTCAAGGAAGTTCTTGTGCATATCCTTGCTGATCTTAATCTTGTGATAAACCAGCTTATCCTTTGCAGTGAACTTAACATCATACTTTGGAGCCTCGCCAATCTCGAACATAAACTCAAACTCGGTAGAGTTGTCAAAGTCGAAAGCACCCTGCTCCTCTGCAGGAATAACATCACCGATATAGTCGATATTCTCCTTCTGAAGATACTCAAATACTGCATTTGATGCAGTGCGGTAAGACTGCTCAGCAACAATACCCTTACCATACATCTTGCGTACAATGCCCATAGGAACCATACCTGGACGGAAACCAGGAATGTTTGCCTTGCGCTTGTAGTCGTGCAGCATCTTCTCTACTGCCTCCTTGTAGTCAGCCTCGCCAACTACAACCTTGAGCAGTGATACGCCCTGCTCTTTCTGTACTCTTGTAATTTCCATAGCTATATATTGTTTTGTCTAATCTTCGTATGCCAAAGTAGCGCGCAAAGATACAAATTTTTTTCGGATATTACATAACTTCACTTAATATTTCGTACCTTTGCACTATATGAGAGCAATATTTTACATACTTGCAGCCTGCGCGATGGTTGTTTCGTGCGGCGGAAAGCGTCCAAAGGCGAATAATAGTGCGGTTAAGGTTGCACCTCAAATGGTAGATATTGAGGTGGTTAAGAGTTTTGACCACCAGCAGTCGGCATATACTCAGGGTCTGCAATTTGTAGATGGAGTGATGTGGGAGGGCACGGGCGAATACGGCTCGTCTCGCCTGCAATATACAGATATGGCTACGGGTCGGGTTACTGTTGTGGCAACGCTGCCTGATAACCATTTTGGCGAGGGTATCACTCTGCTTGGGGACAGAATTTATCAGCTCACTTGGCAGAATGGGATTATGTATATTTATGACCGCAAAACCCTCAAAAAGGTCGATACAAAGCGATACAAGGGTGAGGGCTGGGGTCTTACAACGGATGGTCAGTGGCTCTATATGAGTGACGGAACACCCGATATTCGCGTGCTTGACCCTGTGACGCTTGAGGTTAAGCGTCGCATAAGCGTTGTTTGTAATGGCGCATCACTGCCATATCTTAATGAGTTGGAGTGGATTGATGGTAAAATTTGGGCAAATGTCTATACGCTCAATCAGATTGTTATAATCAACCCTGAAAACGGTATTGTCGAGAAGGTGGTAAACCTTGAGGGTCTGCTCCCTGAGAGTGAATATACGCCGACAACAGATGTGCTGAACGGCATTGCGTACGACAAGGAGAGCGGTCGCATATTTGTTACGGGTAAAAATTGGAGTAAACTATTTGAAATCAGACTGTTATGACACCAATAGAGTTTCGCAGAACTATTCATCGTAATCCGGAGCTATCTTTTGTAGAGCATAAGACGGCGGAGTTTATTGAGGCATCTCTTGCCGCAGAGGGTATCTCTTGTCGCAGGGTGGCAGATACCGGTGTTGTGGCAAAAATTGAGGGTCGCGGCGACTTGACTCGCGCGGTGGTACTTCGTGCCGATATAGATGCGCTACCGATTGTTGAGGCGACGGGTCTTGAGTACTCGTCAGTAAATGAGGGTGTTATGCACGCTTGCGGTCACGATGTTCACGCAGCGGTACTCTTTGGTACGCTTCAAAGGCTCAACGCCGAGCGAGATTTTGAGGGTACTGTGTTTGGTGTTTTCCAGCCCGGGGAGGAGTGTAATCCGGGTGGCGCATCAAAGGTGCTGGCAGAGAATCCGTTTGCAGGTTATAATGTGGTTGCTGTGATTGGTAACCATACAGATAGCGGTCTTGAGGTGGGTCAGATAGGCGTGTGTGAGGGTCCGTTTATGGCATCGAATGATGAGCTGCGCCTCTATGTTCGTGGTCGAGGTGGTCACGGGGCTATGCGTGATAAGATAGACGATACGGTGGCAGCTGCGGCAAATATTATTGCACGATTAAACTGCCTCAATGAGGATGAGTTGGTACTCTCTATCGGCAAGGTGCAGGCAGAGGGGGCGACAAATATAATCCCCGATTTGGTCTATATGGAGGGTACTATGCGCACCTTCGACCAGCAGTTGCGTGAGCATATTTGGGGCGAAATAGCGGCAGTGGCGGCAGATGTAGATAGCTATTTCGGTACAACGACACAGGTCGATATAAGTCACGGCTATCCGAGCGTTGTAAACAATGTAGAGCTGACAGATATAGTGCGCGGTTTGGCAGCCGAGCGTTTTGAGGCAGTGGAGTTGGATAGGCGATATACGGCAGAAGATTTTGGTTTCTATACAGTGCAATATCCTTCGGTGTTCTACCGTTTAGGTGTTGGTAGTGCAGCGGGTCGCAGCCATACATCGACCTTTGCTCCGGATGAGCGGGCGATAGCTGTCGGCGTAGATTTTATGTCTGAATTGACTCTAAGAGTTAAGATAGGTTTATAAATTAGGTTAGTTATGAAAAAGAAGAGGAATAGACGAGAGTCGTTCAGTGACAGAGCGAGCTTTATCGTCGGGATGTTCCGTGAGCAGCCGGAGCGTAAATTTACGCTCAAGGCACTTGCTGCTGCATCAGGTGGTGCAGATAAGCAGGGACGAGATATGACAAAGAGCATTCTCGATACTCTGCTTGAGCAGGGTTATATTGAGAGTGAGGGTCGTGGCGGCTATAAGTTGTCGCGCTCGAAACTTACTCGTTATCAGGGCGTTGCCGATATGAGTAATAGCGGTAACCTCTATGTTACTTGTGAAGAGTTACAGTCTGATGTCTTTATCCACTCGAGAAATTCAAAGAATGCACTCA
The DNA here is from genome assembly GCA_017474235.1 of Alistipes sp. Taxonomy (GTDB): domain Bacteria; phylum Bacteroidota; class Bacteroidia; order Bacteroidales; family Rikenellaceae; genus Alistipes. The sequence goes on from JAFVIB010000042.1 coordinate 37,957, forward strand.
ATGGCGATAAGGTTGAGTTTGTAGTAACTCATACAGCCCGTACGGGTGCTTTGGAGGGTGAGATTACAAAGATTATTGAGCGAAATAAGCGTTGCTATGCCGGTGTGGCGGAGGTCGTGTCGAAGAGTGCAATAGTTGTTGCGCCCGATTCGCGCCGTATGCCTGTCGATATATATCTGTCGCGCAAGAAGTATCCTAATGTGCAGACGGGCGATAAGGTGGCTGTACGCATTGCGCAGTGGTATGAGGGCGACCAAATGCCGATTGGCGAGTTGGTAGATGTATTGGGTGCTACGGGCGATAATGATGCGGAGATGCACGCAATACTGCTTGAGTACGACTTGCCATATAAGTTCGAGCCGAGCGTGGAGCGTGCAGCAGAGGAGATAGATGGTACTATTACGGCAAAGGATTATGCCGAGAGACGCGATATGCGTGATGTGCCGACATTTACTATCGACCCTGCCGATGCAAAGGATTTTGACGATGCACTCTCTATCCGCAGTGTAGGCGATGGACTTTGGGAGGTAGGTGTGCATATAGCTGATGTTACGCACTATGTCCGCCCGGGAAGTGTGATAGATGATGAGGCTTTGGAGCGTGGTACTTCGGTCTATTTGGTCGATAGAACTATTCCGATGTTGCCCGAAAGGCTCTCAAATGAGCTCTGTTCACTTAGACCGCACGAGGAGAAGTTGTGTTTCTCGGCGGTATTTGTGATAGACGAGAAGCTCAAAATTACAAGTGAGTGGTTTGGTCGCACGGTGATATACTCTGACCGTCGCTTTACATACGAGGAGGCGCAGCAGGTTATCGAGAGTGGCAATGGAGATATGAAGGAGGAGATACTCACTCTTCATCGCCTTGCACAGGCTCTGCGCAAGGAGCGTTATCGTAAGGGAGCAATTGCCTTTAACCGCCGAGAGGCGAAGTTTAACCTTGACGAGGCAGGTCATCCTACGGGCGTATATTTTAAGGTGCAGAAGGAGGCTAATCAGCTTATTGAGGAGTTTATGTTGCTTGCAAATCGCCGAGTGGCAACATTCTGCGCAAAGCGTAACGGAAAACCTCGAACAATGGTATTCCGTGTACACGACGAGCCTAATAGTGATAAGTTTGAGCGTTTCCGTACATTCATTCTCCGATTTGGACACCTCTTTAAGGCTCAAAAGGGTGTGGCAGTGGCAAAAGAGCTCAATAAACTGATGAGCGATATTCGCGGTAAGGCAGAGGAGAATGTGGTGTCGATGCTTGCAATCCGCTCGATGGCTAAAGCGGTATATACAACGGCAAATATAGGTCACTACGGTCTTGCATTTCCATACTATACACACTTCACTTCGCCAATTCGTCGCTATCCGGATATGATGGTACACCGTCTGTTGCAACGCTATCTTGATGGCGGAAAGAGTGCCGATGCAGATGCCTATGAGGCTCTGTGTGAACACTCATCCGAGCGTGAGGTTGTGGCTGCCGAGGCGGAGCGTGCATCTATAAAGTATAAGATGGTCGAGTTTATGGCAGATAAGGTGGGCGAGGTCTTTGACGGTCATATCTCAGGAATGTCGGAGTGGGGTATATTTGTAGAGTTGGAGAACTCTATTGTTGAGGGTATGGTTGCCATGAGAGATATTGAAGGCGATTATTACCGCTTTGATGAGGCTCGATATGAGGTCTATGGTCACTCTACAGGCAATACATTTACTCTTGGCGACAAGGTAAAGGTGAGGGTAAAGAGTGCCGATTTGCGTCGTAGAATGCTCGACTTTACATTTGTTGAGGTTGATGGCGAGCCTATCGAGGAGCCGACAATCACTTTTAATGATAAGGTAAAGAAAAAGCGTAAAAAGTAGTATGCTTACACTGAAAGATATATACCGCAAGTCGCACGATGGCGGGCTGCTGACCTTCGAGGAGGCTTGTATGCTCTATGACAAAGCTCCACTTGCCGAACTTGCCGAGGAGGCTGATTTGCTCAGACGGAGTGTTGTTGCCGACCCTGATGTTGTCACTTGGCAGATTGACCGCAATGTCAATACAACTAATGTCTGCACATCGGGTTGCCTGTTCTGCAATTTTCACTGCAAACCGCATCAGACCGACCGTCACTTTATAACCACCATAGAGCAGTACTGCGCAAAGATAGAGCGTATGATTGAGCTGGGTGGCGACCAACTGCTTTTGCAGGGCGGTATGCATCCGAAGTTGGGCATTGAGTTTTATGAGGAGTTGTTCCGTGAGCTGAAAAGTCGTTATCCTAATATCAGACTTCACGCCCTTGGGGCACCCGAGGTGGCACATATCGCAAAAATTAGCGGACTTACAACTCAAAAGACTCTTGAACGATTGGTCTCTGCGGGTCTTGACTCTCTTCCGGGTGCCGGTGCAGAGATTCTTGTTCCGAGAGTGAGGAAGATTATATCTCCGGCGAAGCCGAGCGTTGAGCAGTGGGTTGAGGTTATGCACGAGGCTCATTTGATGAATCTGCCTACATCGGCAACAATGATGTACGGTCATATCGAGACGGCTCACGAGAGGGTAGAGCACCTTATCCGTATCAGAGATTTGCAGGCGGCAGTGCCTGCGGGTAACTATGGCTTTATAGCCTTTATTCCGTGGATATTCTGCTCAACGGGAACGCAGTTGGAGAGTCGTGGTGTTGTGTCGCACTTCTCTGCGCTGGAGTATATCCGTATTATCGCTACTGCACGCCTTGTGCTTAATAATATCCGCAACATTCAGGCGTCGTGGCTTACTGTGGGTAAAAAGACGGCGCAAACAGCTCTCCATAGCGGAGCAAACGATTTCGGCTCGATAATGATTGAGGAGAATGTTGTAAGTTCTGCCGGTGCCGATAACCACTTTGACGCTGAGGGTATTCAGCAGGCAATTCGAGAGGCTGGATTTACACCGAGGTTGCGCGACCAGCTGTATCGTTATAGATAACAATAAGAGATGCAAAAATTTACTTTGCATCTCTTATTTTTCTATGTCTCACTCTCTTATTTTCCTAACAGAGTATTATAAATCTCCACACACACCCAAGCATCGGTGGCTGCGTAGAGTTGTTGTTGGGATGTAAGAACTTTTGCCTCCCAATTACTCAGGCGTTGAGCCTTTGAGACCTTCTTGCCCAAGACAATGCCTGATATTTTACGCAGGCTCTTATCTTTAATACCGTAACTCTCAACTTTATCCTGCAAATCGACAAAACCTCCGGCAGTGAAGTGGCGCAACTTATTCAGCCCCACGATGTCATTCTTTACAGCTGCACCGATTTTAAGGATATTTCGGTTGCTCAGAATGTCAGTCAGCGATTTTGTTATCTGCACACGGTTCAGACGAATAAGGAAACACTTGCCTCCGCCATAAAGTTGTAGCAGTGCCACCTTATTTGTTACCCCCGAAGTAAACGAAGGTCGGGTCTCTGTATCAAAGCCTATAATGCTCTGTGCAGCGAGGTGATTACACGCCTCCTCAAGAAGAGCTGGTGTATCTACCACCACAATCTCTCCCTCAAACTGCACAGCCTGTAGAGCCGCGACCTGTTCGTTTGTTATTGTCTCGATATACGCCATTCTATCTGTTCTGTCGCTTCTGAAGCTCCTCCTGCTGACGCATCAGCTCGTCATAACGCTGCTGGAAGCGAGACTTCTTACCCTTTGTATTGACCATCTTGGTATTGATGCTTGCGCGTACCTTATCGTCATCAACAAGTGCTCGGATACCGAACATCATCAGCATAGTGATAATATTCGAGAGCAGGTAGTAGTAGCAAAGACCGCTCGAGTAGTCGTTAAACCAGAAGAGCATCATGATAGGCATCATATAGACGGTCATAAACTTCATACCCGGCATCTGAGGCTGTGAGGCTGCGGTCTGCTTATAGTTCATATAAGAGTAAGCAAACAGCACAACTGCCATTAGCAGGCAGAAGAGCGAGATATGGTCGCCATAGAACGGAATGTTGAACGGCAAATCGAGAATACTATCGTATGATGAGAGGTCATCACTCCAAAGGAATGACTTACCACGAAGCTCGATAGAGGCAGGGAAGAAGCGGAACATAGCAATCAGAATAGGCATCTGTATAAGCATCGGCAGACAGCCGCTCATAGGGCTGATACCAGCCTTGTTGTATAGCTCCATAGTTGCCTGCTGCTTCTTCATTGCGTCCTCCTGACGAGGATATTTTGCATTGATAGCCTCCAACTCAGGACGCACTGCGCGCATCTTTGCTGTTGAGAGGTAGCTCTTGTATGTGAGCGGAGAGATTATCAACTTGACAAGGATTGTCAGAATAAGGATAATCAGACCAAAGTTCTCGATGTACTTGCTCAGGAATGTAAAGAGTGGAATTACAACCCAACGGCTCACATAGGTTGAGAATATCCAACCAAGCGGAATAACACGCTCCAATGAGAGTGTATTACCATCGGCATCTGTGAGCTTCTTGAGAACAGGGAACTTATTTGGACCCAAGTAGAAGTTGAATTTGTAGCTATCAGTCTGCGGGGTATATGGCACAGCTGCTGCCATAGAGTACTCCTTGATATATCCACTCTTCTCAGGCAGAGTCTGATAAGCAAGGTCAGCATAGCTGAACTCTACGCTCTGAGGAATAATGGCAGAGGTGAAGTACTGCTGCTTGAAGGCTACCCAATCAACAGAGGTAGATACGCTCTTACTCTTGTTGCCCTCTGAGACACCCAAATCCTCAATACCGGTCTCTGATGGATGACGGTAGTAGAGCGAGGTGTACATATTCTCATTCTTGTAGCTGCGCTCATTTTGGAAGCTGCGGTTGCTCCAGTCGATACCTATTGATGATTGGTTTGCCATAATCGGAGCAAGACCCACCAACTCGATATCGAAATCGACCATATAGTCGCTAACCTCATCCTTTGTGTTGTGGAGAGTGTAGATAAAATCGAGCGACTCGCCACCCTTGAAAGGCAGGCGGAGGGTCACACGCTGATACTCATCCTCGACAACTGTCGGCAGAATGGTAAAGTTATGCGAAGCGGTCTCGACCTTGATATTCTTCAGATTCTCCTTCACATAGAAGCTCATATCGAAGACTGCACTCTGAGGGTCAAAGAGCTTTACAAGCTCGTTACGCTCCTCTTTAGGTGCAAACTTTGTGTGCTGCTTTAGTGTAGCATCCGTAATCTGACCACCGAGGCTTGAGATTGTAAGAGATAGGTAGTCGTTCTGAAGAACAACCTCCTTAACCTCCTCGGCGTCAATGATAAATGGATCTGCCACAACAGCGGTCTGCGGAGTGATCTGACTAACCTCTGTGCTATCACTCTGCTGGGCTGCCAACTGCTCTGAAGCCTGTGTTGCAACGCTCTCCATTGCCTGCTCTATGGCAAGCTGCTCGCTGTACTTCTCCATCTGATAGTTGTTGTACAACATATAGGCGAAGAAGACAAGACCGATAAGAATAAAACCGATTATTGATTGTTTGTTTGTGTTGTTGTTTTCCATTATTGCTTATTACTTATTCTCAGAAAATTTAAGTGCTGCATCCACAAACGACACAAAGAGTGGTGCAGGGTGCTCAACCGTACTCTTATACTCCGGATGGTACTGTGTAGCGATAAACCAAGGGTGGTTTTGCAACTCAATAACCTCGACAAGCGATGTCTCAGGGTTTATGCCGACACACTTCATACCCTGTGCCTCAAATGCCTCACGGTAATCGCTATTGAACTCGTAAGTGTGGCTGTGACGCTCAATTACAGAGGTAATGCCATACGCCTTTGCCGCCTTTGACTCAGGGTCGAGAGTACAAACATAACCACCAAGACGACGAGCATCGCCCTTATCTGCCTTATTCTCCTCCATAAGTGAGATTACAGGGTGCTTTGTAGTGTTGTCAATCTCTGCTGAAGCAGCATCCTCAAGACCAAGCACATTGCGAGCAAACTCAACTGTTGCGCAGTGCATACCAAGACCTACGCCGAAGAATGGAATACCGCTCTCACGCGCATACTTTACAGCTGCAATCTTACCATCTACACCGCGACTGCCTGCACCAGGAGCTACAAAGATACCTGATACACCATCGAATAGTTCGGCTGCACTCTGATCAGTTACCTTCTCTGCCTTTACATAGCGAACCTTAACCTTACAGTCGTTCATTGCGCCGGCGTGGATAAATGACTCATTAATAGACTTATATGCGTCAGGAAGCTCTGTATATTTACCAACAAGAGCAACCTCTACCTTCTTTGTAGGGTTTTTAATCTTATCTACAAAGGCACGCCAAGCTGCAAGGTCAGACTCAGAGCCCTCGGTAGGCAGACCAAGACGCTGCATAACAACAAGGTCCATCTTCTGTTCGAACAGGCGCAATGGCACCTCGTAGATTGTAGGCATATCGACAGACTCAACAACAGCCTCAGGCATAACATTACAGAAGAGGGCAATCTTACGCTTGATAGATATCTCAAGCGGGTTCTCTGCACGCAGCACAAGCACATCCGGCTGCAAACCGTTCTCAAGCAGAGCCTTTACAGAGTGCTGTGTAGGCTTTGTCTTAACCTCGCCCGATGCTGCAAGATACGGCACCCACGCAAGGTGTACAAGGGCAGTGTTCTGATAACCCAAAGAGTTTCTCAACTGACGCACAGACTCGATAAATGGCAGTGACTCGATATCGCCCACAGTACCACCAATCTCGGTAATGATAATATCGAACTGCTTAGTCTGACCATTGAGCTGTATGCGACGCTTAATCTCGTCTGTGATGTGAGGAATGACCTGTACGGTCTTGCCCAAGTAGTCACCACGACGCTCCTTCTCAATTACAGTCTTATAGATTTTACCTGTTGTAACAGTATTCTTATTTGATGTTGCAATTGATGTAAAACGCTCGTAGTGTCCCAAATCGAGGTCTGCCTCGGTGCCATCTTCTGTCACATAGCACTCTCCGTGCTCGTATGGATTAAGAGTTCCCGGATCTACATTGATGTAGGGGTCAAACTTCTGAATAGTGGTTACATATCCACGAGCTTGCAACAGTCTTGCAAGTGAAGATGAGATAATACCCTTTCCCAGTGATGATGCTACACCTCCTGTAACGAAGATGTACTTTGGTTTTGACAGTTTCATACCTTTATATATTTTGTAAAAAGTTCCTAACCTATACCTATTATCAAAAACAGATGACGGCGAACTGCCGTCTATCTGTGTAGAACTATTCGCCGTCGTCTATCATCTTGATTTTAGCTACGATATCTGCAATGTCGCGCTTTGTCTTGACAATCTTCTCTTCAACCTCGGCGATAAGTGACTCAGCACCCTTTGACTTTGAGAAGAAACCGATGTTGTTCTCTAAAGTTGCAACCTCCTGCTCCAACTGCCTTACTCGGTTGTAGAGCTTCTCGCGCTCGGTGCGCAGACGACGCTCGGAGTTCTGACGCATAGAGTTTACCTTCTCCTTGAACTTGCTCAGAGAGTTCTCACGGTCAGCACCGCGAACTACGGCAAACATACGGTCAATAGCCTGCTTATAGAGCTTCTGAATCTCCTCCTTATGCTTGATAGGCACAAAGCCAATCTCACTCCAACGACGCTGGAACTCCTTAATCATATCGTAGCCACCAGCCTTGATGTCGGCACCGTTCATCTCGTCGAGCAGTGCGCGCTTCTTCTCAAGATTTTGAGAGTAGCTGTCCTCTACATTTGCAAAGTGTGCGCTCTTACGCTCGAAGAAGTGGTCACAAGCGGCACGGAAACGACGCCAAACAGCGTCTGCGTGACGGCGAGATACGCTGCCAATCTTCTTCCACTCTGCCTGCAACTCCAGCAACTTCTCAGTTGCCTCCTTCCACTCTTCGCTCTCCTGAATAAGCTCGGCAGCCTCACAAAGAGCCTCCTTGAGTGAGAGGTTCTGCTCCATATCGTCCTTAACCTCCGCATAAAATGCGTGCTTGAGCTCAAAGAAACGGTCACACGCAGTGCGGAAACGGTCGTAAATCTTTGTGTTGTCCTTCTTTGGGGCAAAGCCGATTGTGCGCCACTGATTTTGCAACTCAATAAGACGCTCGTTAGCCTTGTTCCACTCCTTGTGTGATGTAGGTGGGGTAGAGATAATCAGCTCGGCAGCCTCGCAAAGGGCTGTCTTTGCCTCCAAGTTCTTCAACTGCTCCTGCTTTAGAGACTCGAAGTGCTCCTGATGGCGACGGTTGATAATCGACGATGCAGCCTTGAAACGCTCCCACAGCGGCTCCTTCTGCTCGGCAGCTACCGGACCGGTCTCACGCCATTGGTCGTGAAGCTTCTGCAACTTGCGGAAAGACTCTACAATATTTGCCTGCTCGGCAAGAGCCTCGGCAGCCTCACAAAGGGCAACCTTAGCCTCAAAATTCTTCTTCAAATCAAGGTCGCGCAACTCCTTGTTAATCTTTACAAAGTCGTAGAAGTGCTCGACATGGAGGTTGTATCGCTCCCAAAGGTCGTTTACCTTCGCCTGCGGAACCTGACCAATCTCCTTCCAACGAGCCTGCAACTCGCGGAAACGGGTGTATGTTGCATTGAGTGTCTCCTCGCTCGATACAAGAGCCTTAAGCTCCTCGATAATCTCGCACTTGAGACGATAGTTCTCCTCCTTTACCTTGTCAGACTCGGCTGTAGCCTTATCGCGTGCATCACGATAGACCTTGAGCAACTCCTTAAGGCGTGCCTCATCGGCATCGGGAGCAATCTCGATATTCTCACCCTGCTCAGCAGCCTCCTTGAGGCGGCTGTCCACCTGCGCACGATGAATCTTGTAGAAAGCGGTCTTAATCTGCTCGACCTGCTCTCTGATACTGTTTACCGGATAGTTTTCGACAAGGTGTGCGAGCATATCGACCAGCTCGCTCTTGCTTTTGCCTGTAACCACTATCTCCTCTGCACCCTCATTGGCAGGGGTAGGACAATCGGTAGATTCTGTGTTCTCTAAAATCTGTTCGGTAGTCTGAACTGACGCATCCTCAGCAACGCTGACAACCTCCAACTCGGGAGTCTGTGTAGAATTAATAGTAGTAGGCATAAATTATTATAATTTATCAAATAAAAAAGTATCGCACAAAGGTAAATAAACCGATTGAAAATTCAAAATGCTAAATTCAAAAAAATCTCTATTTTGTGAACATTTCATAAAAAATATATACCTTTGTAGTGTAATTGTTACTCTATGAAACGATTTTTTGTTGTAACACTCGCTCTGTTGTGCTATGTGGCAACAGCTCTTGCCGGACGATATTCTGTGCAAGATATTCCTAATGTGCAGTTGCGAGATGCCTCACGCTACACATCAAATCCCGATAATATACTCTCCTCTTCGGCAGTGGCGGCAATAGATAGAGCTTGCGACTCGTTGCATAGTGCAGGTAAGGCTCAGATTGCAGTCGTGGTTGTGGAGGATATAGACTCTGACGATGTGTTCTCGTTTGCCCACTCGCTCTTCTCTTCGTGGGGCGTAGGTGGTAGAGAGTCGGATAACGGGCTGGGTATTCTTTTGGTTACCGAGAAGAGGGAGATTCGCTTTGTTACGGGCTACGGTCTTGAGGGTATTCTGCCCGATGCGCTGTGCAAGCGTATTCAGCAGCGATATATGGTCGAGCATCTTGCTGCGGGTGATTATAGTACGGGTATGGTTGAGGGTGTTGCGGCTGTTGCAAATGTCGTCTCAGCAGGTGGCGTATCGGAGCTTGAGGGTGAGATGACAGATGAGGAGTTTGCAACCTTCCTGCTCTCATTCTTCGGCTTTATGGTGGCTATGATAGCTGTGGCAGTGCTGCTGATATGGCTGAGTCGAAAATGTCCGAAATGTGGCAAACACAAACTCTTGAAAATATCATCCGAGAATATTCTCTCTACCCGAAAGTATGACCTTATGGAGCATACATATCGCTGTGGCTCTTGCGGTTTTGTGCGCGTGACAAGGGAGAAGGTCTATAAGCAGACAGGAGTCTATGTCGGCGGTGGCGGTCGCGGCTTTGGTGGCGGCAGCAGCTTCGGTGGGGGCTTCGGTGGCGGTAGCTTCGGCGGTGGCGGAGCAGGCTCGAGATTTTAAGAAAAAAGATACAAAATAGGATTTACAAACTTTAATTATACAGATTATGAAAAAGACAACTCTTTTGATTGTTGCAGCTGTAGTGGCTCTGCTTGCCGTTTATTGTGTCACTACATATAATTCATTGGCAAAAGCATCGCAGTCTGTTGCAGCTGCTTGGGCAAATGTTGAGACTCAGTATCAGCGTCGTAGCGACCTTATTCCAAACCTCGTAAATACCGTTAAGGGCTATGCAGCTCACGAGTCAGAGACTTTGGAGAGCGTTGTTGCAGCACGCGCAGCAGCTACATCAATCACTGTTGATGGCGCAAGTATGACTGCCGAGCAGTTCTCTGATTATGTCGAGGCACAGAGCAAAGTTACCTCTGCATTGTCTCGCCTTATTGCTGTTGCTGAGAACTATCCCGAGCTGAAGGCTAATCAGAACTTCCTTGAGCTTCAGGCACAGTTGGAGGGTACAGAGAATCGTATTGCAGTTGAGCGTCAGCGTTATAACGACATCGTCAAGTCATTCAACAATCAGGTCGTAACCTTCCCACGCAACATTATTGCAGGAATGTTCGGCTTTGGTGCAAAGGAGTTCTTCTCTGCGCAGCAAGGAGCTGATGTTGCACCTGTAGTAGCCTTCTAATAATGGCGCACCGTATTCTTATAGTCGATGACGAGGATGATATTCGTGAGTTTATCGGATATAATCTTCGCCACGAGGGGTATGATGTCTATACAGCCGAAAATGGTGCCGAGGCACTCGAGATAATCGGCTCCGTACGCCCGCATTTGGTGCTGCTCGATATGATGATGCCCATAATGGACGGACGCCAAACCTGCGAGAAGATACGCCAAATTCCGGAACTCAAAGATACTATGATTGTCTTTCTCTCCGCCGTGCAGGAGGAGCAGTGCCAATTAGATAGCTATCAAGCCGGTGCTGACGACTATATCACAAAGCCCGTCAGTATGCGTGTTCTCTGTAGTCGCGTCAATGCCATTATGAAGCGTCTGAAACCCGTCGAAAATCTCCCTCTCAATATCGACTTCGACCGCCGTGTCGTAACCACTCCGCAGGGCGATATTCCTCTCCCTCGTAAGGAGTTCGAAATTCTCCAACTCCTTCTCTCTGAGCCCGGTAAGGTCTTTACCCGAGAGGAGATTTTTACCCAAATTTGGGGCGGAGATGTCGTCGTCGGCGACCGTACCCTCGATGTCCACATTCGTCGTCTGCGTCGTAAGTTGGGGGATGAGGCGATTGTTACACACAAAGGTATTGGTTTCAAAATTTTGTTGTGATAACGCGGCTATCTACTGCCGCTACCCTAAAAATCAGCAATGGGCAGTACGACAAGTACAGCCCATCGCTGTTTTTATAGGGCGAGCGTTGTATCTACCGCGTTCTGACAACAAAATGAGTGCAAGAAAGTATCAGAGTGCAAACTCTGACGATAAAATTGTTTTATCGTGAAAAGGCAGTATCCCCTGCCGCTAATACTACCGTTACTATTTTTTATCAACCGTTACGATTATTATTCCTGTCTGAAAAATTTTGAATTCTCAAAAGCCTGCCGTATCTTTGTAGGTTAGTAATAAATATTCAAAAAATTGAAAGAGATATGGTAATTTTAGTATTAAACTGTGGCAGTTCGTCGATTAAGTATCAGGTTATCGACATCTGCGATGCGGGTCACACGCTCCTTGCGAAGGGTCTTGTTGAGCGTATTGGTCTTGCTGAGGGCGATTTGACACACAAGCCTGTTGGTAAGGAGGTTTTTCATCTTCATCAGCCTATTGCTGACCACACTACAGGTATCCGTCTTGTTTTGGATGCGCTGACAGATAGTGTACACGGCGTAATTGGCTCATTGGATGAGGTTAAGGCTGTAGGTCATCGTGTAGCTCACGGTGGAGAGTTCTTTGCAAGCAGTTGTGTTGTGACCGACGAGGTTAAGGAGAAGATTCGTTCTCTGTTTGACATTGCGCCGCTCCACAACCCTGCAAATCTTGAGGGTATTCTCTCTATCGAGAAGGTTTTGCCGACTGTAAAGCAGGTGGCTGTCTTTGATACCTCTTTTCACCAGACTATTGAGGCTGTGAACTACCTCTACGCTCTGCCTTATGAGTACTATGAGAAGTATCGTGTGCGTCGTTACGGTTTCCACGGAACAAGCCACAAGTTTGTAGCGCAGGTTGGTGCTCAGCTTGCAGGTCTTGACCTTGAGAAGGCTAAGATTATCACTTGCCACATCGGTAATGGTGCCTCTGTAACTGCGATTGACGGCGGTAAGAGCGTTTGTACATCTATGGGTTTCTCTCCTGTTGATGGTCTTGTTATGGGTACTCGCTGTGGCGATGTAGATCCGTCGGCTCTGCTCTTCATTGCCGAGAAGGAGGGTATGAATCTTGCAGATATCAACACTATGATTAATAAGCGTTCAGGCGTTGAGGGTCTGTCGGGTGTATCGAGCGATATGCGCGATATTGACGCCGCTTATGATGCAGGAAATCCTCGTGCAATCGTTGCACGCGACATCTACTACGGTCGTGTTAAGCAGTATATCGGCAAGTATGCAGCCCTTATGGGTGGTGTGGATATGGTTATCTTCACAGGTGGCGTTGGCGAGAACTCTTGGGAGCTTCGCGAGGGCGCAACATCATCTCTCGAGTATATGGGCATCAAGCTCAATGGCGAGATTAACCGCGTAACTCGTGGTACAGATACCATCATCTCTGCTGACGACTCAAAGGTTAAGGTTGCCGTTATCGCAACAAATGAGGAGCTTGTTATTGCAACAGATACATACAATTTAACAAAATAATATAGACAATTATGAAACATCTACAAGAGATAGTTGAGGCTGCAAAGGTGTGTGGCAGACGCCGCCTTGCAGTAGCTTATGGTCAGGATTCGCACACTATTGAGGCGGTCTATGACGCTTATAATGAGGGACTTGTTGAGCCAATTCTCTATGGCGACCGTATCATTATCGAGCAGGTTTGCCGCGATATGAATATCGACAGCTCTGTTTTCCGTATTATCGACGAGAAGAGCGATGTTAAGGCTGCTCTGCTTGCAGCAACAGCTGTATCTACCGGTGAGGCTGATGTACTTATGAAGGGTATGCTGCCAACCGATAAGTATATGCGTGCAATTCTCAATAAAGACCTCGGTCTCTGCCCTCCAAAGGCTACTTTGAGCCATGTGTCGGTATTTGAGTGGAACGGTTACCATAAACTCCTGCTTGCATCTGATATCGCTATCATTCTTCAGCCTGATATTAAGCAGAAGCAGCAGCAAATCGGCTACTTGCGTCAGGTTGCAAATACTCTGGGTGTTGAGACTCCGAAGATTGGTTGCGTTGCTCCATCAGAGCAGGTACTCCCTGCATCAGTATCATCTATCGAGGGTGCTATGCTTGCCAAGATGGCAGACCGTGGTCAGCTCGGTAATGTTGTTGTCGATGGTCCGCTCTCTCTCGATGTTGCACTCTTCAAGGAGGTTGCAGCACATAAGAAGGTTAAAGGCTCTGCCATTGCAGGCGATGTAGATGCCCTCCTCTTCCCAAATATCGAGTCCGGAAATGTCTTCTTCAAGTCCGTATCACACCTCGCCGGTGGCGAAATCGCTGCCGTAGTTATGGGTGCTAAAGTCCCTTGCGTTCTCACATCGCGTGGTGACTCTGCTGCGTCGAAGAAGTACTCAATAGCCCTTGCCTGTCTATTGGCAAAATAGTTTTATGCGGTATTTACTGCCGCTATCTTAATGTGTCAGCAATGGGCAGTACAGCAAGTACAGCCCATCGCTGCCAATTAAGACGAGCGTTGTAAATTCTCTTTATAAATTCCTTTGCGGGTGGGGTAGCGAGCGTTGTAAATCCTCGCCTAAAACGATTTTGGGGTGTGGGAGCCTTTTAAAACTTAAGACTATGAAAATCCTAATTCTTAACGGAGCAAACCTCAATCTTCAGGGGAAGCGTGACAAGGGGGTGTATGGATGTGAGAGTTTTGACACATTTATACCTCGTTTGCAGGCTCTCTATTCTGACATAGAGATAGATTACCATCAAACCAACATTGAGGGGGAGATTGTCGATTATCTGCACCGAGCAGAGGGTAATTATGACGGTGTGTTGCTCAATGCGGGCGGTTACACGCATACTTCGGTTGTGATTCGTGATGCCATTGCGGCGATAGAGACGCCGGTAGTCGAGATTCATATCTCCAATATTGCAGCGCGAGAGGAGTTTCGTCATACAACGCTCATTGGCAGTGTGGCGATAGGCTCTATTGTCGGTTTTGGTCTTAACTCATACCGTATAGGTGTGGAGGCTCTAAAACTTCATCTTCAGTAGGCGATGGCAGAGCAACTGCGAGATAAGGTGGCGTCGGGGGTGGCGTGGAGTGCAGCCGAGAAGGTTGGCTCGATGCTCTTACAGATGGTCGTGAGCATTGTTGTTGCGCGACTGCTGATGCCTGAAGATTTCGGAGTGCTTGCCATACTTACATTTTTTACAGCTCTCTCCGTAGTGGTTGTGGATAGTGGCTTCTCGCAGACACTTATTCGCAAGAGCGCGCCTACGGATGATGACTACAAGTCGGTATTTGTATTCAATATCGTTGTCTCGATTGCGCTCTATCTGCTTTTGGTGGCTTTAAGTCCTGCGATAGCCTCTTTCTATAATCTGCCGATTATCACTCGCATAGCTCCTGTGTTGATGTTGCTGCTGCCTTTAGGGGCGTTGAGTGTTATTCAGAATACTATCTTTGCGCGTCAATTTCGTTTCGCGGAGCTATCCCGAATAAATATAACATCCTCTGCCGTAGCGGGTGTGGTGGCTGTAACTATGGCACTTACGGGTTGTGGGGTGTGGAGTCTTGTCGGTCAGCGCATTGCTCAGATGGCAACAAAGGCTCTGCTCTTATGGTGGAGAGGAGAGTGGCGACTTGAGGGCGAGTTCAGATACTCGGCATTGAGGAGTATGAGCGGATTTTCGTTCCGTCTTATGGGTACCGATATTATATCGTACCTCTACAACAACATCTCGCAACTCTTTATCGGTAAAATCTACTCTGCCGACACTTTGGGCTACTTCAATCAGGCGCAGAAACTCAAAGAGTTGCCTGTAACATCTATTGTGCAGTCGTTCCAGAGTGTTACATATCCTGCACTTGCAAATATTAAGGATAATGCGGTGAAGTTTGCAGACTCGTACCTGCGTGTACTGCTCATTACCGCGGCGGTTGTTGCTCCGATAATGGTCGGAATGATAGCTGTTGCCGATGATATGTTTCTACTGCTGCTCGGCGAGCGATGGATGCCGACAGTGCCGTACTTCAAGATTTTATCTCTCTCGGGGCTATTCTATCCGCTATCGATGATTGCCTACAATGTGCTTAAGGTGGCAGGAGATGGGGCGGTGATTATCCGCTTGGAGATTGTTAAGAAGGCGATAATGACGGTAATTCTTGCCATTACAATACCTCATTCGGCAGTCGCTGTGGCGTGGGGTCTTGTGGCTATGGCTGGTGTGGAGTTTCTGCTCAATACCGCAGCATCATTACGCTTTGCACGGTTAGAGGTAAGAGATATTCTTGCTACGCTCTGCCCTGTATTGTTACTCACAGCGGCGATGTATTGCGCTGTCACTCTTGCAATACCTCACCTCTCATCGCTTAACCTTTTGCTGCGATTTGTAATAGAGGTTGGTATAGGCGTAGTAGTCTATACGGTTGGTGCTGTGGCGTTTAGAATGAGGTTTGTAGCCGAAATCAGAGAGACAGTTTTGAGAATGTTTCGACGATAAATCGTGAGGCAAATTTGTACCAATCGCACAATCTATCCCAATAGTTTACTGCCACATCTGTAATAGCATCTATCACACCTGAGCGCAGCGAGAGCAGCAGAATGGTCAGATTTACAATCCACATTGCAAATATAAAGAGATATGAGCGGGTAATTCCTACGCTTGTAATATCGCTCTGATAGTTACCTATCTGTCTGCGGAAACAGCTTATATGAAAGGCTACGGTTACACCAATCATTATGTCGAAAATATAGAGCGACGAAGATGCGCCCAACTCTCTAAGAAAGAGGAGCAGATAGGTGAATATCGGCAGGCAGTATGGTGCAAGAGAGATAAATGTATCGCCAAATCGCAGACCTCCGCTATGGGTCATTACACCTGAGCCTACACCCGCCTCAAAGGAGTGGATTTTTCTGAAGAACATAATCCCGACGATGGTATGCGACAGCTCGTGGGAGAAGGTACGCATCCACTCGAGATTCTTATTAAAAATCCTCACTATGCTCAGCACTGCATACCCCGCCATACCGATAGCCATATACCTATATATAATATAGTGGTTCACTGCCCACTTTACTGTCGGGATAAACTCTGTGACAGAGAGGGCAATAAGTAGCAGAATGATAGGGTAGAAGAGAATGCGTAGCATATTTGTAGTGTGATAAGTAAAAATTTGGGGAGCATTTCACTCCCCAAATCTCTATAACCAATTTCTAATGGAAGAAGATTGATGAAATCTCCTTATAGTTGTGTACACGCTCGATAACCTCAGCAAAGATGTCTGCGCAAGAAAGTACTGTAAACTTATGCAAATCTTTCTCAGGATTGAGCGGAATAGTATCTGAAACGATAACCTCCTGCAATGCGCTCTCGTTGATACGCTCGTAAGCTGCGCCTGAGAGTACAGGGTGTGTAATTGCTGCACGAACAGACTTTGCACCACGCTCCATAAGCATATTTGCAGCCATACAGATAGTACCTGCGGTGTCAATCATATCATCAACGATAAGTACATTTCTGCCCTCTACATCACCAATAGCAGTCATAGAGCCGACAACATTAGCCTTTGCGCGCTCCTTGTGTGAGATGATAATCGGTGTGCCGAGCAGCTTTGCATAGGTTCCTGCACGCTTTGCACCACCCATATCGGGAGCAGCAATGGAGAGATCCTCAATACCGAGGCTCTGAATGTAAGGAACAAACATACCGCTTGCATAGAGTGCATCTACCGGTACCTCAAAGAAACCCTGAATCTGGTCTGCGTGGAGGTCCATAGTCATCACACGATCAACACCTGCTGCGGTAAGCATATTTGCCACCAATTTAGAGGTAATTGGAACGCGTGGGCGATCTTTACGGTCCTGACGAGCCCAACCAAAGTAAGGGATAACGGCAATAACCTTATAAGCCGATGCACGACGAGCTGCGTCAATCATCATCAAAAGCTCCATCAGATTGTCCGACTTAGGGAAGGTCGATTGAATGATAAATACTGTACAACCGCGAATAGACTCTGCATAGCGTGGCTGGAACTCGCCATCGCTAAACTCAAGGCACTCGCAGTCGCCAAGTGTTGTGCCATAAGCGGCAACGATTTTCTCTGCAAGGTAGCGTGATGAGCGACCTGTGAAGAATTTAATTTTGTGGATAGCCATAATAAGAATGTGTTTTGGTATTTATTAAAAAAATCTATTAATACAACTTTCGGTCTTTTTGAGTCTCTTTTTGATATATACACCATTTTTGTTTTTGAATATGCTGCCCGGCATACCCTGCAAACAAAAATGCCGTCTATCCTCAAAAATAGCTCTCAAATAGCCTCGAAATAAATACCAAACCCCATTCTTTTCAAAACTGAGATATTCAGCATTGTCGTTTTTGGTATTTATTAAAAAATTACTCCTTCTTCTTTAATATACTTTCAATATAGCTGACAATCTCATCTCTGCCTGTGCCCTTCTCAGACGAGGAGGCGAACATTGGCGGAAGTTCCTCCCACTGCTGCAAGAGTGTCTGCTGATAGGTAGAGATACTGCGTTGCAGTTGTGTTTTGGAGAGCTTGTCTGCCTTAGTGAATATAATTCCAAATGGTACACCGCCCATACCGAGTTGCTCGATAAACTCAAGGTCTATCTTCTGCGGCTCAAGGCGTGAATCTACAAGTACAAAGAGGAAGTGCATCTTCTCGCACTTGAAGACATAGTCTGTAATAATCTTTGCAAAGCTGCCGCGTGTGCTCTTTGAGGTGCGGGCGTAGCCATAACCCGGCAAATCGACCAGATACCAACTATCGTTGATAGTGAAGTGGTTGATAAGGCGAGTCTTTCCCGGGGTTGCCGAGACCTTTGCAAGTCCCTTATGCTGGGTGAGCATATTGATAAGTGACGACTTGCCCACATTACTGCGACCGATAAAGGCGATGTCGGGCAAAGTGTCCTTCGGTACCTGCGAGATACGCTCGGAGCTGCACTTAAAGGTAGCTTTTGTTATCATTAGTTTACTTTTGTCAATTCGAGTACTACACTGCGGAAGTCGTTTCCGGCGCGAACTTCGCCAAGTGGTGCATTTTTAGTAAAGCCCTTGACAAGCTCCGGAATTACAATACCCTCCTCCATAAGATAACGACCGCTCACAACCTTGCCATCTATAGCCACAGGCTTGCCCTCGACCTCCGGAGTGACCTCGCGGATAGCATACTTGGCATCAGGATTAAGACCCTGAAGGCGGATGATGATATTCGACATATCGTGCTTAAAGAGGTGGCGGTATGCAAACAGAACGGCTCTGTCCTTATCCTCGGTAACATACATCAGCGATGTGAAGTCACGCTTACCCTCGTATGGCGATACAAGGCGGTAGAGGTCGCCCTGCTGAACTACCGGACGGATTGTTTTATAGCCGGCAATAGCGCGAGCGGCATACTCCTTCTCGGCTGCGTTCATCTTTGACGGAACCATCTCCATACCCAAACGGCACATTGAAGCCACATCAAAGCGATACTTTATAGGCATCAGTCGCTGTGTATATTTGCTATATGCCGAGCCTACATGGGCAGCAAGCATATTAGAAGGGAAGAAGTTCATTGCTCCCCACTGGATAAGCACGCGGTGGTACGCATCTGTCTGGTCAGAGGTCCACATCTCCTGGAAGTATGGCAAAAAGCCGTAGTTGAGGCGTGAGCCACCCGAAGCACAGAGCTGGATGACAACCTCAGGATACTTCGCACGGATACGCTTGAGAATCTTCTCGAGAGCGAGAGTGAAATCTACCGAGAGGTTACTCTGCAACTCTTTTGGAAGATATTGGCTCTGTGCGTTGTGCATAGACATATTGTTATCCCACTTGATGTAGTAGATGTCGGGATACTGCGATAGCAAATCGTCCACAACCTTGAATACATGGTCCTGAACCTTCGGATTGGTAAGGTCGAGCAGCAACTGACTCTTTCCGCGACCGTAAGTAGGCTCGAAATCGGGGTGGCGGAGTACCCAATCGGGGTGCTTCTCATAGAGTTCACTTGTTGTATTGACCATCTCAGGCTCAATCCAAATGCCGAACTTCATACCGTTGTTGTGAGCAAGGTCTATAAGTGGACGGATGCCGTTAGGTAACTTTGAAGGGGCAATGGTCCAGTCGCCGAGCGATGTAGAGCCACCATTACGCGGATACTTATCGCCAAACCAACCGTCATCAACCACAAACAGCTCACCACCAAGCTCTGCAAAGTCTTTGGTCATATCGACCATACTTGTCTCGCTGATGTCGAAGTGTACACCCTCCCAAGAGTTGAGCAGTATCTCGCGGCTCTTTGTGCCGTCGAGTAGCTGATGTCTGCGAGCCCAACGGTGCAGTGAACGAGAAGCCTCGCCCTTGCCGTTTGTGGCGTAGGTAAAGACCATCTCAGGGGTTGCCAACGACTTACCACCTGCAAGTGTATAGTCGCTTGCGGCAGGGTTGATACCACCCATAAAGAGTGTCGGAACGCGGGCTGCAAGGGTGTTGTAGAACTCAAAGTGTGAGTTACCCATCCATACAAGCGTACCTGCGATTACAGGGCAAGCGGTCTCGTCAAGGCGACCATCAAGACCGAGCATAAATGAGGCGTTGTGATACTGCGCAATGCGAGAAGCGGTAGTGGTTGTGATATTGTGTACACCCACAGGCAGTGGAATAACGCTCTCGTTGCACTCGTTCTTTACAGAGCCGTCGAGCTGCATCAGTACGCAGTTGTCTGACTGTATAGGCAGCACGGCAGACATATACTTCTGAAGAACAATAGGCTTTTTGCCCTCGTTGAAGTACTCTGTGTTTATCTTGATGATATCGCAGTCGTTATATGCCGAGTAATTGACCTTGACAGCGAGGTTTGGATGAACGGTATCGCGCAACCAAACAGATACTCTTGTCAGCTCTTCGAGAGTGGTCTGCTCCACCTTCTCCACTGCGAACTTTGTGGCATTGTCGCCATCGTGCTGCTTGACAAGTGCCGCATAAGGGGCATCACAGAGAGTACCAAATGCCGGATAAGCGTCATACTTTAACATTCTTCCCGCTGCACGAATATCATCCACCTCGGCGCGAGAGCCGTAGTAACGGAAGTAGAGCGGCTTGCCGACCTCTGCCGTAAGACAGAGAGAGGTATTTGGTGTTGATAGCAGATAGTTCTCTGCCACTGCACTACCGGCAATAGCGAGCAGAGAGAGAAAAATGAGAGCCCTTTTCATCTTTTTAGATTTTATTCTACAGTTACAGACTTTGCAAGGTTACGCGGCTGATCCACATTTCTGCCCTTGTTTACGGCGATGTAGTAAGCCAAAAGCTGCAACGGAATTGCTGTGAGCAGTGGGGTGAGGCACTCGGCAATCTGAGGCACCTCAAGAACATAGTCTGCCATATCGGCAACAATAG
Organism: Alistipes sp.; assembly: GCA_017474235.1. GTDB lineage: Bacteria > Bacteroidota > Bacteroidia > Bacteroidales > Rikenellaceae > Alistipes. The sequence continues at coordinate 58,732 of JAFVIB010000042.1, forward strand.
TATCGCCCTCGGTTACAATCGCTACAACCTTACCGCCACGAGCCTTAACCTGCTGGATGTTGTTTACAGTCTTCTCATAGACATTGTCCTTGATAGCGATAACCACCGACGGCATATCGTTGTCGATAAGGGCAATAGTTCCGTGCTTCATCTCGGCTGCAGGGTAACCCTCAGCGTGGATGTACGAAATCTCCTTGAGTTTCAGCGCACCCTCAAGGGCTGACGGATAGTTATAACCGCGACCCAAGTAGAGGAAGTTGTGCGCGTAAGTGAATATCTTTGCAAGCTCCTCAATCTTGTCATTGAGCTTGAAAATATCCTTAATCAGAGCCGGAACACGGCGAATATCTGAGGCAACATTTGCTACAACCTCGTCGCTCACAGTGCCCTTCATCTGACCAATGAGCAGTGACATCATTGCAAGCACTGTAACCTGACCGGTAAATGCCTTTGTAGATGCAACACCAATCTCAGGACCGACATGTATATAGCAACCTGAGTGTGTTGCGCGAGGGATAGAAGAGCCGATAACATTGCAGATGCCGAATACAAAAGCACCGTTAGCCTTTGCAAGCTCAAGGGCTGCAAGGGTGTCGGCAGTCTCTCCTGACTGAGAGAGCGCGATAAGCACATCTCCCGGGTTTACAACAGGGTTTGAGTAGCGGAACTCGCTCGCATACTCAACAACAACAGGGATACGGCAGAACTCCTCAAACAGGTGCTTGCCAATCAGTGCTGCGTGCCAAGATGTACCGCAGGCAACAATAATAATACGGTTTGTGTTGAGGAACTTCTCCTTATGCTCGATAACGCCCGAGAGAGTTACCCTCTTGCCATCTGCCGAGATACGACCGCTGATACAGTCGGCAAGGGTCTTTGGCTGCTCGAAAATCTCCTTGAGCATAAAGTGCGGATAACCACCCTTTTCAAGCTGCTCGATAGACATCTGCAACTCGGTAATCTTAATCTCACTCTCTGAGGTGCTGTTGCTGTCAAAGACCTTCAGCTCCTGACCACGATTGATAACTGCAATATCGCCATCGTTGAGGTAGATAACCTTGTTTGTATATTCGATAATCGGAGTGGCATCAGATGCAAGGAAATACTCACCCTCACCCACGCCGATAACGAGTGGAGACGACTGACGAGCCGCAATAATCTGGTCGGGATTCTGCTTATCGACAATAGCGATGGCATAAGCACCTACAATACGCTTTGTAGCCTCACGGACAGCATCAAACAAAGAGCAGTTGTTTTTCTGCATAATGTACTCGATAAGATGTACAGCAACCTCTGTATCTGTCTGACTGATAAAGTTATAACCGTGTGATGATAAAGCATCCTTGAGAACAGAGTAGTTCTCGATAGTGCCGTTATGCACCATAGCCAAACGACCCGACTGTGAGAAGTGAGGGTGGGCGTTTATATCATTTGGCTCTCCATGAGTTGCCCAACGGGTATGAGCAATACCGATAGTACCGCTCAAATCCTTGCTTGCTGCAAAGTGTTCCAAGGCTTCGACCTTGCCCTTTGCCTTGTAAATATTCAACTCTCCATCTTCGGAAATCATCGCTACACCGGACGAGTCGTAACCTCTATACTCTAATCGGTGAAGTCCCTGAATAAGAATGTCATAAGCTCTGCGCTTACCAATGTAACCTACAATTCCGCACATAAAGTTTTTATATTTGTTAGTTAATGATATTCAATATATCGCGCAAATATAGTGATTTTAGCCCAAATGACCAAATAAACACCGTGCTATTACATATAATGTAATGACATAGGTCTCGGATTTTGAAATTAGAATCATTTTTACTAACTTTGTGCGATTAAGTGCGTTTTTATGATTGTAGATATTATTAACGGCTATTTGAAGAGCAATCGAAGATTGGTAATCCCCTCATTTGGTGCTTTTTTGGCAAAGGAGGATGGGGAGATTATCTTCTCGGAACTGCTCAAGAAGGATGATGGCGTATTGCGCGAGGTGATGATGTCGAAGGGCAGAAGCGAGATTGAGGTGGCAGGAGCTATCGACCGCTTTATCTTCGAGGTGCGTCACGATTTGCAGAATACGGGCATCTGTTTAGTCGAGGGATTGGGTACTTTCCGCCGTACAGAGGATGGCTTGATTGCTTTTGAGCGTACTCTGCCGGCAGCGGTTGTAGAGCCTGAGGTGGTTGTTAAGCCTCAGCCTATTGCAGAGCCTGAGCCTCCTGTTACTCCTGTGGTGCCAAAAACACCTGTTCGCCCTACTCCGCCGCGTGGTGGTAAGCCACAGCGCAAGTCAAACAACTTTATTATGTGGTTTGCGGGGATTGTCATTGCGGCAGCTCTCTGTGCTTTGGCGTATGGTCTGTACTGTATGTGGAGTGCGCCTGAGAGGGAGGATATTGATGCTCAGATGGATGCCCAGCGTATCCCGATGATAGAGGTACCAAATACGACAAATTAGTATGAATACGATACTTGCTGTAAAACAGCGTTACGGTATAATTGGCAACTCGGAACTGCTCTCTCGTGCGCTTGAAATTGCGCTCAGGGTGGCTCCGACAGACCTCTCTGTGCTTGTTACGGGCGAGAGTGGCGTGGGAAAGGAGTTCTTTCCGAAGATTATCCACGACCATTCGGCACGCAAGCACGGTAAGTATGTGGCTGTCAATTGCGGAGCTATTCCCGAGGGTACGATAGACTCGGAGCTGTTTGGTCACGAGAAGGGTGCTTTTACGGGTGCTATAGATTCGCGTAAGGGTTACTTTGAGGAGGCTGATGGCGGTACTATCTTCCTTGATGAGGTGGGCGAGCTGCCACTTAGTACTCAGGTGCGCCTGCTCAGAGTGTTGCAGACGGGTGAGTTTATCCGCGTAGGCTCGGCAAAGGTGCAAAAGACCAATGTCAGAGTTGTAGCTGCGACAAATAACAATCTGCAACGAGCTATTGCTGACGGTCGTTTCCGTGAGGATTTGTACTACCGTCTCAATACCGTTCCGATTGAGGTTCCGGCACTGCGTGAGCGTCCGGAGGATATATATCTGCTATTTAGAAAGTTTGCAGCCGATGTTGCCGTGCAGTACCGTATGCCGGCAATAACCCTTGACGCTGCGGCTCGAGATATGCTTGAGCGTTACTCTTGGCGCGGAAATATCAGACAACTCAAAAATGTTGCCGAGCAGATTTCTGCCATCGAGCAGAGCCGAGAGATTACTGCTCCGATACTCTCGCGTTACCTGCAACAGGAGCGTACATCTTCAGCTCCGAGCCTGTCGGGAGCCTCTTCGTTTGACGATATGAATACGGAGCGAGAACTGCTCTATAAGGTGCTTTTTGATATGCGCACCGATATTAATGAGATGAAGATGATGCTTCAGCAGATGCGTGGCTACGGCGTAGGACATCCGATGAGTAGCGAGCCTCGTAAGGAGCTTGCGGGTTTGTTACCACAACCATCTGTAAGTCAAGAGTTTGATTATGCAGAGGAGGTTGTCGATGAGCCGACAGTGCCTCACTCTAAAGCCGATATGCAGCGTGAGCAGATAGTGAGAGCTTTGCGCCGAAATGGAGGTTCTCGCAGGGCTGCTGCGGCAGAACTATTTATGTCTGAAAGGACGCTTTATAGAAGAATTAAAGAATTAGGTATAGAGGAATGAAAAGAGTACTGATACTTGCTCTTGCGGCTGTTACGATGCTTACAGCCTGCACTGTAAAATACTCGCTCTCGGGTGCGTCTATCCCGCCTGATGCAAAGACTTTCAGCGTGGCATATTTCCCGAATAATGCGCCGATGGTTGCACCGATTTTGAGTGCGACACTGACCGATGAGCTGACACAGCGTTTTGCTACACGAACTTCGCTTGTTCAGGTCGAGGAGGGTGGAGACTTTGCCTTTGAGGGTGAGATTGTGGGTTATAGTTCGACTACATCGTCGGTGTCAAGTGGCGAGTATGCGCTGCAAAACCGACTCACAATTACAATCAAGGTCAAGTTTACCAATGTTATCGACGATAAGCTGTCGTTCAACAAGAACTTCTCGGCTTATGCAGATTACGACTCTACAAAGCTTCTGACCGAGGTTGAGAGTGAGCTTATCCCGCAGATTGTAGAGCAACTTGTAACAGATGTCTTCCAGGCAGCAGCGTCAAATTGGTAGTATGGAGAGAGAACTTCGAGCAATAGCCACATTCGATGTGGAGCAGTACCCGTGGTGTACGGCACTTAGGGCAGTGAAGGGGTGTGGAGAGCCTCTTGAGAGACTGCTATCTACAAATAGGGGCGTGGGTCTGCTGAAACTTGAGGGTATAGATGTCGAGCGACTTGCTGCGGTGAGTCAGAACGAGATGATAAGCCGTTTTCTCAATCTTGGCGACTATCGTATAGTTGCGCAGGAGGGCGAACCGGAGGTTGAGGTCGAGACAGAGGCTCATTTTGAGGATGACGACGATATTGTGAGTGAGGAGATTGCAGAAATTTACGCAAAACAGGGGCTAAATTTGGAGGCAATTGAAATATATCGCAAATTAAGTTTGCTAAATCCGAAAAAAAGTGCTTACTTTGCAACTCAAATAGAGAAATTAAGATAATTTAATATTTTTGTATATGTACACACTTTGTATTGTATTGGTACTTATCGCGAGCGTACTTATGGTGCTTGCAGTGTTGGTTCAGAACCCAAAGAGCGGTATGGCGTCTAACTTCGGCGCATCAAATCAGGTTATGGGTGTTCGTCAGACTACCGATTTCCTTGAGAAGCTGACTTGGGGTCTTGCTGTTGCAATCTTTGTTTTGAGCCTTCTTGCAACTCTTGCAATGGATTCAAAGCCAGCACAGAGCCCTGTAGCTGCTGAGGCTGCTGAGCTTGTTGAGGAGATGGCTGCACCTGCTGAGGGTGTTGTTCCACAGGCTGAGGTTCCTGCTGAGGCACCTGCTGAGACTCCAGCAAACTAAGTTGCACAGGCGATAGATATTGGTCGGGTAATCTCTACCCGACCTTTTGTCTTTGTATTAAGAGAAAGCCGGCATAGGGTTGAGTCCTATACCGGCTTTTTGCTGTTCGGGTTATAAACCAAAGAACGCACTATTTGCCACCAATCGTTACCCACTCTCCGTCAAAAGAGCCGGTGTTGTCGTCGCCCGTAGTGCTGTAACCTGCCTCTACTGCCATCTGGTAGAAATCTACCGAAGGATTCTCATAAAATATCGATTTTGTTATCGTTTGTATGACTTAAGCGCATCGGCAAGGCACTCTAAATCCTCGTTTGTTGTTGCCCAGCCCGTCACAAAGCGGACAACGCTCTGCTCTGCACCTCTCGGACCCCAATACTCAAAGCTGATGTTGCAATGTTTCAGGTGGTCGATAAGGGTGTTCGGGAGGGAGAAGAACTGCTGGTTGGTTGTCGAGTTTACAGCAGTACTAAAGCCGGCAGAGGTAAATGTGTCTCTGATTGTAAGAGCCTGAGCAACAGCCTTTTTGCCAATCTCCATATAGAGGTTGTCGGTAAAGAGAGCCTCAAACTGCACACCGAGCAGTCGCCCCTTTGCAAGTAGTGCTCCGTGCTGCTTGATAAGCGGGAAGAGGTGGGGCAGAAGAGTGTTGGAAGTGATAACTACTGCCTCGCCAAAGAGCGCACCGACCTTTGTGCCGCCGATGTAGAATAGATCACTCAGTCGGGCTATATCTTGCAGTGTCACATCGTTACCCTCGGCAGCAAGTCCATAGGCGAGCCTTGCGCCGTCAATGTAGAGAGGGATATTTGCACTATGGCAGACACGACTCAGTGCGGTCAGCTCATCGAGTGTATAGACCGTGCCATACTCGGTAGGAAAGGAGATATAGAGCATCCCCGGGGCGACCATATGCTGGTAGGTATCGTCGCTATAAAAGTCATCAATATAGCGTTTTACATCCTCTGCACGAACTTTTCCCTCATAGTGGGGCAGTGTTAGCACCTTATGTCCGCAAGCCTCAATTGCTCCCGCCTCGTGTACGGCAATGTGTCCGCTCTCGGCAGCCAAGACCCCCTCGTGGCGAGCCAAAAGCCCGTCTATAATTGTGGCGTTGGTCTGCGTGCCACCTACAAGAAGATGCACCCTTGCATCATCACAACCGCAAGCCTTACGGATTAGTTCGGCAGCACTTTTACAATATTGGTCACAACCATAGCCGACCGTATGGAGGTGGTTTGTCCTACATAGACTGTCGAGAACTTTAGGATGCGCACCGGCAGTGTAATCTGAATCAAAGAAGGTCATAATAGTTATAAATCAAGGTCCATATTGAGTAGTGCAGCAATAGCCACACCGTAGTTTGTCATCGGAACACCCTGTGCCTTTGCTGCTGCTATGCGGCTGAGAACATAGCGGCGGTTGAACATACAGGCTCCGCAGTGGATAATAAGGTCGTAGGCGGTTAAATCCTCAGGAAAGTCATCTCCGCCGACATTTGTAATTGTAATACCCTCGCCCAAGCGTTTGCGCAGCAGTCGTGGCAGTTTGACCCTGCCAATATCCTCGCTCTGCGGAGTGTGGCTACACGCCTCGGCAATGAGTATTTTCGCATCTGAAGGGAGTGTGAGCAATATCTCTGCACCCGCCTTAAAGAGCTCTAAATCGCCCTTGTATCGGGCAAAGAGTATCGAGAATGATGTCAGCTTAACCCCCTGCGGCAGGTGGCTCTTGACCGCTGCAAATGCCGAAGAGTCGGTAATAATGGCGGCAGGTGGCTCTGAGAGGGAGTCTAAAGCTCGCTGTAAGCCCTCGGTCTGGCAACATATAGGCAGACAACCCCTGTCGAGCAACTCGCGGATAACCTCGACCTGCGGTTTGATTAGTCGTCCCTTTGGTGCAGAGGCATCTTGCGGCATTACGAGGATAACTCTATCGCCCGCACTGCAAATTCCCTCTGTAATGAGCCTATTCTCACTCTTGCATAGTCGGGCAATCTCTTCGAGCAGCTGCTCAAGACCCTCGCCTGTGGTACTGCTTACGGCTATTGCATCGTCTGTACGACACTCGGCTGGGATAAGGTCGCACTTCGGGATAACCTTGATTATCGGAATCTCAAGTTGGCGGAGAGTAGCAAGAAAACTATCTGCTACGGGGAGCAGAACTACTGCTATATCGCTCTTTGATAGCACTTTATGGCTCTGTGCCGTGCGGAGAGTTCCAAGAGCTGTGTTGTCATCAAGACCCGGGGTGTCGATAACCACTGCCGCACCAACACCGTTAAGCTCGATGCTCTTTCTGACAACATCGGTCGTCGTGCCGGCAATATCTGACACCACAGCCACGCTCTGACCCGCAATGGCGTTGAGCAGTGATGACTTGCCGCTATTGCAGTTGCCAAATATGGCGATATGTACCCTCTCGGAGATAGGTGTGTTACTCATATCTAAAATCTAAAATCGCGCTCTCCTGCAACGATGCGCTCTATTCTCTGTTTTACAATCTCTCTGACCTTTACTGACGGAATCTTCTCTATCTCGGTAGTAATAATCTCTTTTGCGGCACTGCGGCTGCTATCACTACCGTAGTCACAGAGGTACTCGGTAAGGGTCATCAGTGCATTAGGGGTGCAACAATTGGCTATTGCACCACTCTTGGCAAGGCTCATAAATCTGTCGCCCGTTCTGCCCTCACGGTAGCAGGCTGTGCAGAAGCTGGGAACATATCCCAACTCAAGCAGCCAGCTGACAATTTGGTCGAGGGTACGGTGGTCTGATATGTCAAACTGCTCCGAGCCTTCACTATCGTTGCTGTCGCAGTAGCCGCCAACGGTGGTCTTTGAGCCTCCACTAATCTGCGAGACACCAATATCAAGCACCGCCTTGCGCGACTGCTCGCTCTCGCGGGTGGAGATAATCATACCCGTATATGGGACAGCGATACGCAGAATGGCAACTATACGGCGGAAAACATCGTCTGTAACGGCATTTGGAAAGGCTGTAAGGTCGATATCATCGGCAGGGCGTATTCGCGGAACGCTGATAGTATGCGGACCAACGCCGAAACGAGCCTCAAGGTGCTCGGCGTGCATCAGCAGTCCGACAAGGTCGTAACGGTAGTCCGAAAGCCCGAACAGGGCACCTATACCCACATCGTCAATGCCACCCTCCATAGCTCTATCCATAGCCTCGGTATGGTATGCCCAATCGCTCTTGGGTCCTGACGGGTGCAGGCGGTTATAGACCTCACGGTTGTAGGTCTCCTCAAAGAGTATGTAGGTGCCGATACCCGCATCGTGCAGACGGCGGTAGTTCTCGACCGTGGTGGCTGCGATATTGACATTCACGCGGCGGATAGCTCCGTTACGGTGGCGGATAGAGTAGATAGTCTCGATAGAGTCGAGGATATAGTCGATAGGTGCAAGCGTAGGGTGTTCGCCTGCCTCCAAAGCAAGACGCTTATGACCCATATCTTGCAGAGCAATAACCTCGGCAGCAATCTGCTCCTGCGTCAGCTTACGACGGGCAATGGTGCGATTTGTGGCGTGGTAGGGGCAGTAGGTACAGCCGTTGATGCAGTGGTTGGAGAGGTAGAGCGGGGCAAACATAACGATACGGTTGCCATAGATGCGCTCTTTAATCTTACGAGCAAGGGCAAAGATGCTCTCGAGAGTCTCACTATCACGGCACTCCATAAGCACTGCCGCCTGACGGTGGGTCAGACCGCGACCCTCGGATGCCTGTTGCAGAATGTCGGCGATAAGTTTGCGGTCGTCACTGTGTGCGGCTGCATAGTCAAGTGTAGCGACAACCTCCGCGTGGGAGATAAACTGCTCTGCTACTGCCGATTGTGGGTTATATGGTGTCATTGTAATCTCCTCTGTCATAGTTAATTGTGTAGTCAATAGCCCTTAGCTCCGCCTCAAGAGACTCTATACCTTCGACCGCCTCGCTGCCACTGCTCGCCTTATCCTTATAGATAGCGTACTTACTGCGCACAGAAGCAGGGGAGAGGTTGGGCATTACCACATTTGCACCCGCCAAGATTGCTCTGCTATGGTCGCCATTACAGAGTGTGGCAAGGGCTGTGGTTGCAGGGATAAGGGCAGAGGGCATAAGTAGCCTTGTGATGGCTATTGCGTTGAGTGTCAGCTCTATACTGCCCGCCTTGTGGTTTGCAAAGGGTGTGTCGGGATGCGGGATAAAGGGTCCTATGCCGACCATTTGGGCACCGAAACGAGCTATCAGCTCTATATCCTCAGCGATATGTTCGAGGCTCTGATTTGGCACGCCAATCATCATTCCCATACCCGTTTGGTAGCCCAATGAAAGTAGGGTCTTAGTGGCGTGTAGTCTGCTCTGTTGGCTCATACTCTGTGGGTGGAGTGTAGCGTAGAGAGCCGTGTTGGCAGCCTCGTGGCGCAGGAGGTATCGGGTAGCTCCCGCAGCCTTCAAGGCTCTGTATGACTCGTCACTACGCTCGCCAAGCGACAGGGTTATGGCGGCATCTGCATAGCGGCTATGGATAGTGCTGACAAGCGGAACTAACCGTTCATCGCTCCAATAGTTATCCTCGCCACCTTGCAGCACAAATGTCCTCAATCCCCGTCGGTAACCCCTCTCACAGCACTCCAAAATCTGCTCACAGCTCAGGCGGTATCTCTCGGCACAGCGATTTGAGGCACGAAGACCGCAGTAGTAGCAGTCGTTCTTACAGTAGCTCGAAATCTCAATAAGACCACGAAGATATACTCTGCGCCCAAAACGCTCACAAGCAGCCGTAGCAGCGCACTCCCAAAGCTGTTGAGCCTCCTTATCGCAACAGCCTAAGAGGGTTGTAAGCTCTGCAAGAGTAGGCTTATAACCACTTGTAAGAGAGGCGAGAATACTCTTCATTATCGTTTTGCAAGCTCTGTGGCGAATCTCTTCTTGCCTGTGTCGTAAGGGGTAAAGGAGCTTGGACCTGAGATGCAGCCACCCTCGCAGACCATAACCTCGATAAACTGTGCAGGTGCTTTACTTGTCTTGGCGTATGCCTTGAGCAGGGCGACATTCTTCTTGGTCATATTGGCAATTTGGAGCGTAGAGTAGTTGAACTTATCTCCTAAATGCTCCTTAACCGCTGCCGTAACACCACCTCCCTGCGCAAAACCGTGGGCTGCACGGATAGCACTCTGCTCCGGAGTAAACGGCTGCTGCAACTCTATATCTATGCCCATACCGGTAAAGATGGCGTTCAGCTCCTCGAAGGTAAGCACATAGTTCACCAAATCATCTCGGCGAGCCTCCTTGCGCTTGGCAATACAAGGTCCGACAAAGACCAACTTGGCATCAGGATACTTCTCCCTTGCAATCTGAGCTGTATAGTACATCGGTGAGCGGGTCGAAGAGATATACTTCTTCAGGTATGGGATATGCTTCTCGGCAACCTCGATATATGACGGACAGCACGAGGTGGTCATAAACGGCTGACCCTCCTCAATCTTCTCGGCAAGCTCGGCAGCCTCCCTCTCGGTAGTTATCATCGCTCCCTGCGCAACCTCGACAATATCGGCAAAGCCTACGCTGCGAATTGCTCCATAAACCTGCTCGGTCGGAGCGTTATACTGTGCCAAAAAGGCTGGGGCTACAAGTGCCACAACCTGCTCGCCACGGCGGATGGATTGGAGGATGTCAAAGACCTGCGAAATCTCGAAAATAGCACCAAAAGGGCAGCTATTAACGCACTTACCGCAGTAGATACACTTGCTCTCGTCGATATGCTCAACGCCGTTCTCGTCCTTGGTAATCGCTCCCACAGGGCAAGCCTCCTCGCACGGAACAGGGATATGTACAATGGCGTGATATGGGCAGTTGTCGTAGCACTTACCGCAGCTGATACACATAGAGCGGTGTATTCTGCCCTGACTTGTCTCGGGGTCGAACTCGATAGCTCCCTTTGGGCAACTTGCAGCACACGAGCGGGCTACGCAACCACGGCAGAGGTTGGTAATCTGATAGTTTGTCCTCACGCAAGAGGAGCAAGCTTCATCCACTACGCACATAATATTCTCCTTGAGGCTCTTACGCTCCAAAGCAGCAGCGGCGTACTCTGACAGAGGGGTCAGCTCGTCTGTCTCGTCACTCATATCAAAGCCGAGCAGTGGCAGGGTCTTATACTTATTCACTGCACGCTCCTTATGGATGCAGCAACGACCCACAGGGGCAGCATTGCGAGGACTAAGCTCCAAAGGCAGGCGGTCAATCTTCTCGACCAGCTCCTTATTGTTCCACATCTCGATAAGTCTTGTCAGAAGGGTCTGACGGACAATCATCACATTATTCCTAATAGCCATAATATCTCTGTTTAACCCGACAAATATAACAATTATTTGCTATATATGCAAAAAGCCCGTTGCAGAGGCACTACAACGGACTGAAACTATAACAATCAGAGGCTACTTCTGCGCCTGATTATGGTCGTTGGTAAAGATTGGATTGACAACAATCTCAAACTCAAATGGCGACGAGATAAGGTTACCGATAATATTTGTGCGGTAGTTGCGCTCAAGAGGGATGTTAGGGTAGTTGCGGGTAAAGAGTGTACCTTCATCGCCTAACATAGTAATCCCGACATTGACAAGCTCCTTGCTATTGACAAGAAGGTAGTTCATCGACAGGTGCTTATATGGGGTATCCACAGCGTTACCCTCAGCGTTGGCAACCTTCACCACAAGGTCGTCATTGCCCTCTGTATCATCAACATCCACAACATCGTTCAGCTCAAAGACTACATCGCTCTTGCTGCCCAAAACATTGCCGTAAGTATCTCTGCCGAGGCTCATCTGAGTATATGCCTGAGTGGTGAGCGAACTCTTGACAATCTTATTGCCGAGCATATTGGCAAAGTCGCTATAACTCTGACCTGCATTGAGCTGAGCAAAAGGACGGTTGAGAACAAAGGTCTTGCCTGTGCTGGCTAAAAAGTCTTGCTCGACATGGAAGAAGGCGTCACGAGACTCAAGGTTTGCCAAGTCGTTCTTGCCCGTAGCGGTGTTCTTATAGCTCACATTGAGCAGACGATTCTCCCAATCCACACTATAGGCGTTGCTCTTGCTTGAGTAGGCAAAAAATACAAGGTCGTACTTCTTACCCGCAGCAAGGCGGACATCTATCACAGCCTTACTCTCGTCAAAGTCGATAGCACCCAACTCCTTCGAGCTGATAGGGGCAAGCAGGCGACCTCCGTCTGCTACATCGTAGATGCCATACTCAACCTTATCAATCATAGTAGCCTTGCCCGCACTACGGGTGCCCAAATCTGATAGCTCTACGGTAAAGGTGGCATCGATATACTGCTCTGCAACAATCTCTTCAGAATCAGAAGTTGAGCAACCCGCAAAACCGAGTGCTACGCAGAGAACAGCAAGTATAGTGGTAAATTTTCGCATAGTATTGATAATATATGGACAAAAATACAACTATTAAACCAAAAAAGCAACTTTATTTGAGATAATCTTCAAAATAGTCGGTAACTTTCTGCATCAGGTGTACTCTGTCACGACCCAAAACATTATGTTCAGCACGAGGATAAGGGAAGTAATCGACAGGTATCCAATGACTTACACACTCGTTGATAAAGTTGAGCGAGTGCTGCCATAGAACTACATTATCGACTGCTCCCTGACAGATTAACAGCTTGCCTTTCAACTCCTTAGCGCGAGGAATAAGCGAAGTCGAGGCAAGACCCTCACTATTTGTCGCCTCACTCTCCATATATCGCTCGCCATACATCACCTCGTACCACTTCCAATCTATCACAGGTCCTCCTGCAACGCCAACCTTGAACACCTCGGGGTAGTGGGTCATCAGCGAGATGGTCATAAAGCCTCCGTAAGACCAGCCGTGAACACCTATGCGGTCGCTATCTACCCACTGATGGCTCTTCAGCCAAGCGATGCCTGCCATTTGGTCCTCCATCTCGCAGACTCCACACTGACGGTGGATAGCCTGCTCAAAGGCAAGTCCTCGGTTATCTGTACCGCGATTGTCCATCACAAAGACCACATAGCCACGCTGTGCCATATACATCTCCCAACGGCGCAGCTGTGCCTGGAACGAGTTGGTGACCATCTGCGAGTGCGGACCTCCATAGACATAGAGGATGACAGGGTAACGCTTTGCAGGGTCAAAGTCGATAGGCTTGATGAGGCGGTAGTAGTTGTCATACTTACCGTCGGCACTACGGACCGTGCCAAGCTCGATAGGGCAGTAGTTATGCTCTACGGTAGGGTCGGCAGCGCGGTAAAGCTCGCGGTAGAACTTGCCATCTGTGCTACCCACACCCACAACACGGGGTACAGTGAGTGACGAGTAGTTATCCGAGAAGTACTTGCCATCAGGCGAGAGGGTGCAGTTATGCCAACCCGCCTCCTGAGTAAGCTGACGGCTCTTGCCTGTACGCAGCTCTACGCTGAACAGATGACGCTCAATAGGCGAGAGCTCTGCCGAGTGGTAGAATACCGCCTTGCTGTTCTGACCCGCATACTCCACATCGGCATCTACGGCGGTCAGTCGCTCAACACTCCCTGCCGAAACAGAGCAGAGGTAGAGGTTTTGGTAGCCGTGGCGGTTGGAGGTGGTGTAGATAAACTTATCGCTATCGCCCTCAAGGAAGTAGAGCGGGTAACTCGGCTCGACATACTTCTCGTTATCCTCCGTAAGCAGTGTGCGGATAAAGCGACCCGTAGTGGCTGAGTAGGCGTTCAGTTTAAGGTGTTTCTGACTGCGGTCAAGCACTTGCAGCCATATAGTACTGCTGTCGGGCGACCAAGTGAGGTTGGTAAGGTAACGCTCACTGTCAAAGTCGGTCACATCGAGGTAGATAATCTGCTCTGTGTCAAGGTTATAGACACCTACACTGACTATCTCTGACGGCATACTGTTCATCGGGTACTTTATCTCAAACAGAGTACCTGTACGGCTGGTGATGTCGAGCAGCGGGAAGGTCGAGACACGGCTCTCGTCCTTCTGATAGAAGGCAAGCAGCTGACCATTTGGCGAAGGGAAGAGTCCTCCGCTAATTCCGAACTCGTTACGCGACACAGAGCTGCCTGCGACGATATTTTTGTCTGTAAAGTGGGTCACAGGCTTAGTTGTCCCGTCTGCCATAAGGCGGACAATATTGTTCTCCACTGTCTTAAACTGCGGAGATGTGCGAGCAGGGGCTGAGGCAGCCTTGCTCTTGCCTGTACGCACGCTGATAGCACTCCAAAGGGTATCTGTGCGGTGCAGAAAGTGGTCGGGATACTCTTCACTCCACACAACAGAGTAGTTCTGCGGCACAAGCTCACGGCTCAGGATTGTCTCCTCCATAGTGAGCAGACGACGGCTCTCGGCAGCAGCCGAAAGGGCGCAAAGGGCAAAAAGTAGTGTTATGGTCTTTCTCATTAGAACAGATATTTTTCGGTTTTAACTCGCTTGATGTACCTCTGAACATCGTCCCACGCCTCGTCAGAGAGGGTAGTGCCGACAACCTCGATTACTTTACCCGCCGTAACGGCTCCGATAGTGCCACACTGACGAAGGTCAAGACCCTCGGTAAGTCCGTAGAGGAAACCGGCTGCGTAGAAGTCTCCCGCACCCGTGGTATCGACCCTCTTGGCAGCCTTCATAATGCCGACATGGACAACCTGCTCGCCCTGCTTGATAAGCGCACCCTTCATACCGATTTTGACTACGGCAAGGGAACACATCTCCGAGATATATTGCAGCGCATTTACAGGCTCATCCTCGCCCGAAAAGACCTTCGCCTCATCCTCATTGGCAAAGACTATATCGACAGCCTCGCTAACGATACGGCGCAGAAAATCGAGATTCTCGGCTACCACATTAAAGCTGGCAAGGTCTATGGCGACAGTAAGCCCACAACGCTTTGCCGTGCGGATTACAGACTCTATAAGTGTATGGTCTTGAACAAGATAGCCCTCGATATAGAGGCAGTCGTAACCCTCAAAAATATCGGCAGTGACCTCCTCTGCACACAACTCAAGGGCTGCGCCGAGGTGGGTGAGCATAGTACGCTCCCCATCAGGCGAGATGAGCGACACGCACTTGCCCGAGCGATGTTCTCCACGGAAGATGACAGGAGCAATGCCGAGGTTACGCAGTGCCTGCTCAAAGAAGTCGCCCGTAGTGTCACGACCTACCTTGCCGATAAAGCCGACATCTCCTCCAAGACGAGCCATAGCGCGAATAGTGTTGTCTGCCGACCCGCCAAGCGAGAGGGAGTAGGGACGACCCGCGACTGCCTTCGAGACCTCCGACTGCAAAAGACTATCTACAAGCGACATCGAGCCGCGTGCAATGTTGTAACGCTCAAGCACCTGGTCATCCTTGAGGTTTACGAGCATATCTGTAAGGGCATTTCCTATGCCGATAACTCTCTTCATAGTTTGGGCTTTATACTCTATATTGATAACATCTTCACAAGTTCTATATTGCTGCTCTTGACGGTTTTGGTCTTGCTAAGTGCCTGAGAGAAAGGTGTATAGACCATCTCGCCATTCTTCACTCCGACCATAATGTTACGCTGACCCTCCTTGAGTGCCTCCACAGCTCCTGCGCCAAGCCTTGAGGCGAGAATACGGTCGGCAGCCGTCGGAGAACCACCACGCTGAAGGTGTCCGAGGATAGTCACTCGCGCATCATACTGCGGATACTCCTCCTCCACACGGCGGGCAAGACCCATTGCTCCACCCGTTGCAGGGTCCTCGGCTACAAGGACTATGGCAGAGTTCTTGCTCTTGCGGAAACCGTTGTCTATCAGAGTCTTAAGCTGGTCATCTCCCGTCTCTGACTCAGGAATTATTGCCGCCTCTGCACCCGAGGCTATCGCACCATTGAGCGCAAGATAACCCGCCCTGCGACCCATAACCTCAACAAAGAAGAGTCGCTCGTGCGAGGTCGCTGTATCTCGTAACTTATCCACCGCCTCGACTATCGTATTGAGTGCCGTGTCGTAACCTATCGTCACATCTGTACCCGAGAGGTCGTTGTCAATAGTGCCCGGCAGACCAACGATTGGAATATCGAACTGCTCGGCAAAGATTTGCGCACCCGTAATCGTGCCGTCACCACCAATCACCACAAGGGCATCAATCCCCGCTGCACGCATATTGTCATAGGCAAGCTGGCGACCCTCTACGGTCATAAATTCACGACAACGAGCAGTCTTTAAAATCGTTCCACCACGCTGAATGATGTTGCTCACGCTGTTGGAGTGGAAATCAACTATCTCATTTGTAATCAGACCTTTATAGCCACGCATAATACCCTTTACAGCCCAGCCGTTGTAACGAGCAGCACGCGTCACGGCACGAATTGCCGCATTCATCCCGGGTGCATCCCCTCCCGAGGTCAGCACACCAATTGTCTTAATCGTTGCCATCGTTTCTTGATTTAATCTGCGAAAGTTACAAATTTTTTCTCTAAAAGCAAATTGCGTACCTTTTTATTCTGTTGTTATTCAATGCTTTATCTTTTAATGTAAAATTTTTTTGCCAAAATACTTGACAAGCGGGGGTTTGATGTTATATATTTGCACCGAAAAAGTCATTTGTTTAATCTTAAAAGTAAAAATTATGAATAATGAACAGAACTTCAGCTACGAAGAGCCGATTGATGCTATCTCCCTGCTACGCGAACAGACACAGCGACTTATTGAGCAGATGCACGAGGAGTGCGAGAGCGAAAAAGATATCTATCGCAAGTATCTTGTAAGCGGTTACTCGATGCTCTCCAAACCGCAGCAAAGTATTGATTATCTGCTACATCCGATACTGCCGAGAACGGGCGTGGCGGCACTTGTGGGTACATCCGATTCGGGAAAATCGACCCTGCTGCGTGGGCTTGCTATGGCAGTGGCGTCGGGTGCGAAGAGTTACCTCTCCTTTCCGCTAAATATCTACCGTCGCAGGGCTATTTATGTGGCTACGGAGGATGATGAGAGCGCGATTAGTGCGCTGATGTTCAAGCAGATAGCCGAGTTGGGGACAAGCAGCGAGGAGTACTCCACGCTTGACTTTATCTTTCAGACCGACAATCTGTTACATACCCTCGATGCCACCCTTACTGAGCGACCTGCCGACCTTGTGGTTATTGATGCCTTTGCTGACCTATATACAGGTCCAATGAATGAAAATAACCGCGTCAGAACTTTCCTCAACTCATTCTCGCAGTTGGCGCAAAAGCATAGTACCCTCTTTCTGTTCCTCCACCACACGGGAAAGCGCACCGAGACATTTGCACCGAGCAAGCATAATGCCATTGGTAGTCAGGGTTTTGAGGCTAAAATGCGACTTGTTATGGAGCTGCGACCCGACATCGAGCAGCACGACATCCGCCACCTCTGTATAGTCAAGGGAAACTACCTGCCGCAGCAGTACAAGCACGACTCGTTTGTGCTACGATTTACCGAGGGGCTCAACTTCGTTGATACGGGTGAGCGTGTGCCTTTTGAGATGCTCCGCGAGCGCACTCCCGAAAAGGAGGATGAGCGACTTGAGCAGATGAGAGCAATGCGTGCGCAGGGGATGTCGTTTAGACAAATAGCTGAGGCTGTGGGATTTAAGGATGGCTCGACAGTGTTAAGAAAATTGAGAAACAATATGTAGTGTGTTGCTGTTGTTGCAAAACCCTATGTGTTGCAACAGCAACAATAGTAATCTATCAGTATGAATAATTACAGATATACTCTTGAGAAATATAAGGGCAGACAGAGTAGATATGTATGTCCTCAGTGTGGTCGTAAGTATGTGTTTACCAGATATATAGATACTGAGACTAATAAATATATAGCAGATAATGTAGGTAAGTGTAGTCGTCTTGATAAGTGTGGTTATCACTACACTCCGAGAGAATATTTTTCTGATAATCCACACAAAAAAGAGGTGGTGTTGTTGCATTGCAAACATAGGGTTTTGCAACAACAGCAACAGCAACAACAGCCCACTTACTACTTGCCTGAGATTGTGGCTACGGGGTCGATAGGTCAGAGTTCGACCCATATGCGGTGGTTGGCTGCGCGGTTTGGGCAGGAGCAGGCGGATATGGTGCAGCGTATCTACCGTGTCGGGGGTCTGAATGATGATGTGATATTTTGGCAGAGGGATGTTACGGGTCGGCTGCGTACGGGCAAGATTATGGCGTATGACGAGGTTACGGGGTGCAGGAAAAAGGGTCTTGGCACGGTGGATTGGGTACACGCGGCGATGCGTCGTGAGGGTGCGCTGCCCGAGGAGTGGGAGCTGCGGCAGTGTCTGTATGGCGAGCATCTGCTCACGCTATTTCCTCTGCGCACGGTGGCGGTGGTGGAGAGTTACAAGACCGCTCACATCGGGGCTATACTTATGCCGAGGTTGGTGTGGGTGGCGGTCGATTCGATGACGGGACTGACGGCGGAGCGTCTTAAGCCGTTGGCGGGTCGCAATGTGGTACTCTTTCCCGACGAGGGTCGCGGGTATGAGTATTGGAGCAGCAAGATTGAGGATATAGCTCGGCAGGTGGGCTTTCGCTATCGCATAAGTGACATTATGGAGGGCAGGGCTGCGGGGTCGGACATTGGCGACTTACCTGTAGGTAACATAGACGATATAACGACCTGCGGCTGAGATAGTTATCTGCTCTGCGGTAGCCTCATTGAGCGTTCCCTGCCATAGGGCGGTGAAGTCGTAGAGGGGGTAGGCAAGGTTTTGGGAGGTAAAGCCCACAGCGTCAATATTGAAGATGGAGACCTGCGCACCTTGTTTGACCTCAAGGGTTATGGTGTCACGACAGGGGATAAAGACTCCGTAGTCGGTATAGCTGCGCACATCGGCACCCCAATCGAGGTACTCGGCAAGCAGGGCGATGTTTCCGAGAGTGTGGTCCTCGCGCTTTCCCGTAGCGGCAACGATGGCTATGCGTCGCTTACCCTGACTGAGCAGGAACTGGACAGCCTTAGTTTGGTCGTTGGTCTGCTGGTCGGGGTTGTAGCGGATAATATCGGCAAAGCGGGTGCGGTTGGCACTGCTTATAGAGTCGCCGTCGCCGATGATTATGTCGGGTGTAGAGCCGTGGTCTATAAAGGTATCAGCACCGCCGTCACAACAGACCGTATAGGGGCTATTGCTCACTATATCAAGCACTTGGCTCGCTGTCGGGTAGCTGCCGTTGGCTACAACTACCGCATCTATAACTCGTTTTTTCAGCATACAATCATCTTTTTCCAGTTACGGTATCCGAAAACGGCGATTACGGCATAGAGAGCATAGAGAATGGCTGTCGGCTCAAGTCCCTTGTATAGGTAGAGGGCTGCGGAGAGCAAATCGACCACAATCCACACTATCCACTGCTCAATATACTTGCGGGCAAGCATCCACATACCCACCACGCTCAGTGCTGCCGTAGCACCGTTAATGTATGGTACATCGCTGTCTGTCAGGTAGATAAGTATCGCAGTGAAGAGTACTTGCGCGAGTATAAACACCACCGCCATAGCACCCCACACCTTACCGTTAGCGTGGGTTACGGGTAGCTCTTTCTGCTCCGTGCTGCCCCTCTTCCACACAATGTAGCCGTAGAGGGCAACGATGAGGTAGTAGATGTTTATCGCCGTGTCGGCATATAGCCCTGCGCCATAAAAGACGACAAGGTATATGGCTGGCATAATCACGCTTGCAATCCACAGATAGATGCTCGCCTTGTACTCAAGGTAGAGGTACACAAGCCCCACGACCACCCCTGCAATCTCTAACCACTGCTCCATACTATTGCTCTAAATCCAATGCTTGAGGGTCTGTGAGCAGCTTCTCGTAGAGCGTAGAGTCTAACGGCTCACGCAGTGCAGCTTCGTCCCAGTCGCTCTTCATTATGCGCTCAATCTCGTCACCACTCATATTCAGCACAGCCTTTGAGCCCGTTGTGCAGAGTGCAATGATGAGCATTATCCACACCACAAACGATGTTATCAGCACCCACCACTTCGGGCGATAGCCCATAATCAGCACCACCAGCAGGTAGATAATCACGCATATCGGCACTAACGCCACACCCGCAGCCGCTATCGGCACACCTGCGCCAAAGCTATCTATTATCTGTGCAAGGTTACCGAGGTTTCCGAACTCAATCAGCGTCGCACCTATGCCCGTAACGCCCACAAAGAGTGTAATTATAATTGCTATGCAGGCAACCACCAACGGGAAGAGCATCAACGCCACAAGTAGCTTGAGCATCACCACAGCCACCCTTCCAATCCACGCCACAGCACTCTGTAGGCTCGATTTTGCCTTCTGCTCGCCTGTCTGCTGAGCGTTCTTCTCGGCAATGGCTTTGGCAGTGACCTTCTCGCCCTCCATCTCGAGTTTCTCGCGTGCGCTCTTTGCCTCGGGGATTACAAACCACAGTATCATATAGACCACAAGTAGCACCCCAAAGAGGTTCTGACCCAGCGTGTTGAGCCAATAGATGTGGTGGGAGATACCGCTTATCGGCACAAAGATAAGTGGCGAGAAGATAGCGAGTCGCACCCATACAGGGTCGATGTTGAAGTACTTGCCAATGCCTGCACATACGCCACCGAGCTTGCTGTTCTCCGTGTCGCGGAACATACGGCGGCTTATGCGTGTATCTGTCGTCGGCTCATCGCTGCTCTGCTCGCCCGAAATATCCTCGGCACTGCCTAATTGGGCGATGATGTTCTCGACAAGTGGCAGACATACCACCTGCTCGCTACTGCTCTGTGCAGATAGTATCAGCTCTGCAATGCGAGCCTCGATGTCGGCAATAATCTCGCTGCTCTCTGCGCTATTTTTGTAGGCTCTTTTGAGCGACTCTATATAGTCATTCAGACGGTTGTACGCCACCTTCTCAAAGATAAAGGCGATGCCTGAAATGCTGCACTTCTTAATCTCGTTCATTGTTTTTATCGTCTTTTAATTGTACTTGCTCCGCTGTTATTCTCTATGCTGACTGTGCAGTCGCCCGTGTAGTGCAGTGTCGATGCACCTGAGGATGAGGCTCTTAACTGCTCATTGCACTCTATCGTGGTCTTAGATGCACCCATTACCTTGACCCTTGCGCTGTCGCCTTTAAGCGAGGCTTTGGATGCGCCCGAAATCTCTGCATCAAGGCTCTTGCAGTGGAACTGCTCGGCAGATACGCTCGATGCACCCATCACCTCGACCTCAGCCCTCTCGCAGCTGCCCGAAATATCCACTTTGGATGCTCCGACAACCTCAACCTCAGCTCTTTTGCACTCCGCCTCAAGCGACGCCTTTGCTGCACCCATAGCATCGACTGTGACCTGCTCAGCCACCACCTTGCTAAGTGCAATCTTGGATGCCGCAGCCACCTCAATATCGACCTGCTTGGCAGTAATCTGTGGCTTTACATCAATCACACCACACGCCGCCGCAGTGAAGTCGCGCAACTGCCCGTTATTTGGCATATAGACCTCCGCCTGTATCATCTCGTCGCGGTTTCTGATGTGAAACTCCTTATCAAAGCAGATGCTCAGACAACCATCCTCAACCGTCAGACGAATATTCTCTAACGCCCTCTCCGAGCCGCGGAGGATGATGTTTCCCTCCTCTCTCTGCTCCACAAAGACCTTTATCGGACCACCAACCTCAATTGCGTGGTACTCCTTCGAACTCTTGTACGCCTTCATTATCACGCCCATACCATCAGCACTTGCTGTGGCTACGGTTACAGCGCATAATATCAATATTGCTAACCTCTTCATACTCAGTTCCTTATTTGCCACGAATGGCGTTAATCTGCTCAACCAACTTATCCCACGCCTCATCAAGAGAACGCAGATACTCCCTGCCATCCTCCGTCAGCGTGTAGTACTTTCTTGGAGGACCCTGCGGCGACTCCTCCCAACGGTATGTCAGGTATCCCGCATTCTTCATTCTCGTCAGAATAGGGTAGAGCGTACCCTCCACCACAATCATCTCCGCCTTCTTCAGTTCCGCAATTATCGCCGGAGCATAACTATCTCCCGCCGCCAATATCGCAAGTATGCAGTAGTCTAATATGCCCTTGCGCATTTGTATTTTTGCATTGTCTTCCCTCATAGCTTTTTGCTTTTATGTTTTTGTTTTTATGCGGTGTTTACTGCCTTCGTTTAGTTCTTGCCCGAAGGTCACATACGCTTAGTATGCTCCCTCCGAGCAAAAACTAAGAGCGTTGTAAACCCTCGCCTAAAATTCAAAAAATCTGTTACTGCCTTCGTTTGGTTCTTGCCCGAAGGTCACATACGCTTAGTATGCTCCCTCCGAGCAAAAACTAAGAGCGTTGTAAACCCTCGCCTAAAATTCAAAAATCTGTTACTGCCTTATATCTCTTATACGAATCTATTGCGTTACTCCTCCTCGGGTATGAGCAACCACAGTATTATATAGACCCACAGCGAGAGTCCTCCGAAGAGGAAGAGCAGCAGCATTACGAGTCTGACCATACTCGACTCGATTTTGAAGTAGGCTGCAATACCTCCGCAGATACCTGCAAGGGTGCGGTCTGTACGGCTACGGCGCAGTTGTGTAAACTCGCTCTTGGGCTTTGTCGTTGTACGCTCAGGTCCGAAGTCATCAGGGCTGCCCATACGGCGAATAGCCGCCTCGACCATCTGTAGCGTTACGACCATAGAGGGCGAGCTGAGTGTCTGACTGAACATATCGGCAATGCCGCTCTCAATGTCGGCAATAACCTCCCCCGTAGGCTCTTGTATTCTGTTGCGTACCTCTGCAAGGTAGTCGCTCAGTCGCTCGTAAGCATCCCTGTCAAGGGTAAAGGCGCGACCTCCGATATTTGCACTTATTGTCTCCTTCATAATCTGTGTTTAGTTAATTCCTACTGCAAATATAATACATATTTCAGTACTATGCAATAAAAAGTACTAAAAAGTTACACAAAAAATAGGTATAACCTCGAATTAGGGGATTATACCTATATATAATAGTGTTAGAGTAGTTACTTGCTGAGGTTTTTGTAGGAACTGAGGATTATCTCGTTGTACCTGCGCATAACTTCGGCAGCCTTTTGGTCGTCTTTCGGCTCGAACATAAAGACTCCGCGGTATCGGTTATCCTCGAGCATTGTCTTATAGACCTCGCCCCACTCACGGTTTTTGGTTGCAAGGTCGCCATCTCCGACAAGGCGGTGGTCGTCGTTACTTGACTTATAGACTGTGTCGTGGATATGGACTGTTCCGAGTTTTGGTCCGATAGCTTTGAGGTAGTTTACCACATCGTAGCCCTTGCAGTTTGCGTGACCTATATCGAATGTGGCATAGACATTCTCAAAAGGCTCGATTACGGCGAGCAGATCGTCTATGGTATAGCAGAAACTGCCCACGAGGTTCTCGATACAGAAGCGCACACCCAGCTCTCTTGCCACAGCATCCATCTCTTGGAGCGATTTATGCGCCTGACTTATGGCGGTAGCACTTGGGCTGACGCTCTTGCTGGCGTGGAGAACATAGTTTTTGCAGGTCGGGAAGGCAGCTGCACACAGACGCAGTGCGCGTAGAATGTAATCGACAGATTGGGTGCGGATGCTCTCCTTTGCGCTTATAGAGGTCCAATTCTTATCCTCGTACGGCAGGTGGATAGACCACACGGTAATACCCTTATCCTCCATCTGTTTTTGCATAGACGAGAATCTGCTGTGGATTTGGTCTGCGCTGTAGTTGTGTAACCCGTAGCTGTACTTTATCTTCAGCTCGACATACTTAAATCCCGCTGCTGCCACCTCCTCAAGGCGTGTTGTGAATGTTTTGTCATCCACATTTATCTGCATACCCACCGTGTACTGCAACCCTGCACAATCAGCACCCTCATCTGCGATAGCTGTGGTCGGGGTTATAAGGGTCACATCGGGCTCTTGTTCGGGCTTTTGGGGCAGCTTGCTCCAATCGGGTCCCGAAGGGGTATTGTCTGTGCCACACGCTGTAAGGAGCATTGTCATAATCGCAAATATCAGTTTCATACTACTTCTCATAGGTTGCCTTGTACTTATCTACAATCATTTTGTATGTCTGCATCACATCTACGGCATTGAGTCCGCTCAGCTCGAAGAGAAAGACGCCACGATAGCCTGTATCCTGCAACATCGTGTGATAGACATTATCCCAGCCGAAGTGCTTGTCTATATCTCCCTTGCCGACAAGGCGGTGGTCATCCACTCTGCTGCCGTACACGGTGTCGTGAATGTGTACCGTACCGAGTCGCGGACCAATCCACTCTATAAACTTCAGCACATCCTCTGCCACACAGTTTGCGTGACCAATATCGTATGTTACCCACGCATCCTCAAAGCCTGCAATGGTGTCGTTCATCTCGGCAATGGTTGGACAGAGACTACCCACAAGGTTTTCTACGCAAATCCTCACACCCAACTTCTTCGCCTCGGGCAGCATCTCTTGCAGCGACTTGCGGGCTTGATTTACCGACTCGCTACGAGGGCTCAGCACACCTTTGCTTGCGTGGAGAACATAGTTCTTGCACTCAGGAAACGAGGCTACACACAGGCGCAGCACACGCATAATGTTATCTACACTCTGTCGGCGAATACTCTCCTTGCCTGCGACATTTGTCCAATCCTTATCCTCAAATGGCAGGTGTATAGACCACACCGTAAGCCCTGCTGCTGTGGCTTGGCTCTGCTTCTCGCTGAAGAGTGCAGTGACCTGCTCGTCGCTCATATCCATCAACCCGTGGCTCTGCTTGAGGGTAATCTCGATGTACTTAAACCCTGCATTGGCAATCTCGGCAAGACGGTTAGCGAAGTTCTTTGTCGTGAGGTTTATCGAGATACCCGGCTCATATCTCAATCCCGCAATATCGGCATCAAGAGGTGCTACAGCTGTTGTCGGTACGATTGTCTGCTCGACAATCTCAGGCTTCGGCTCCTCAGGTGTGTCGGGCTTTGGCTCGTCGGGCACATTTGGCTCATCGGGAGTCGTTGTCACCCCGGGCTTCTCACCTTTATCTCCCCAATCCGGTCCACTCGGTTGCTCAGGCTGACAGGCAAGACAGAGAAGAGCTGAAAGTAGTAAAACTATTCGTGCCATAACTATTTGAGTTCGTTGTACTTCTTCAGAATGATGTCGTAGTAGGTCGCCATAACCTCCTTAGGGTCATTGCCACCCAGCTCGAACATAAATACGCCACGGTAGCGGTTATCCTCCAGCAGGGTCTTATAGACCTCGCCCCAACGCTCTACATTGCCCTGACCGACAATGCGGTGGTCATCTACTCGTGTGGCAAACATCGTATCGTGCATATGTACTGTACCAAGTCGCGGACCAATCCACTTGAGGAACTCGATAACATCCTCACCCACACAGTTTGCGTGACCAATATCGTAAGTCACCCACACATCCTCAACCCCGTCAATGGTTGCAGCCATCTCCTCAATAGTCGGGCAGAGGCTACCCACAAGGTTCTCTACACACAGACGCACACCCATCTGTTTTGCTACGGGCAACATCTCGGCAAGTGACTTGCGAGCCTGCGCCACCGACTCACTGCGAGGTGTAAGCGTACCCTTGCTTGCGTGGAGAACATAGTTCTTACACTCAGGAATAGCCTTGTTGCAGAGTGTCAGCACACGCATAATGTTCTCTATGCTCTGACGGCGAATACTCTCCTCGCCACCGATATTTGTCCACACCTTGTCCTCAAATGGCAGGTGTATAGACCACACCGTAAGCCCATTTGCCGCAGCTTGATTGCGCTTTGTGGTCATCATCGCCACCACATCCTCATCGCTCATCTCTGCCAGCCCCGACTTGTGGGCGATAGATATTTCGATATACTTAAATCCCGCCTCGGCAATCTGTTGCAGATACTGCTCGAAGTTCTCCATCTTCACGCCGATAGAGATACCCGGGTAGTAGCGTAATCCCTCGACCTTAGCACCCTCAGGTGCGACCTCTGTTGTAGGTGTAATCATCACCTCACGGCTCTGACAGCCGATTACTGCCAACGATAGCAGCGCAAGTATAAGTTTTCTCATTTTGTTTATTTTTAGGTATGTTCTTATTATTATATGACACTTCAGAGTCTGTTTACGACTAATCGGATACAAAAATAAGAGGTATTCTAAAAAATAGAATACCTCTTGTCATACTTAGTTGAGCTTCTCCCAATAGAGACTCTTTGAGAATGGACCAAGATAGCCACGAACTCGCAGGGTCTTGTCGTCTTTGAAATCTACAACTGTCTTGTACACCTTTCCCGATGTCGGGTCGTAGATATTTCCATCCTCCCAAACATTATCTTCGCCGTTGTAGCTTACGCTCTCAATCAGCACGATTTGGTCAGATGGGGTGTTTCGTTTTGCAGGGTCTGGGTTCTTAACATCTGTGCGAATGCTACCATCGGGGTTATTCGGCTTTTCGAGCCAAAAGACCTGCGCCTTGTAGGCGTTATCGCCGATTTTGGAGATACGAACCTTCGACACTTCACCATCCTTCACTGCTTTGTACTCTCCTAAAATGCGGTCACCGTCATTAGTAGCCGCGCTTGCAATGGTTGAGGATAAAGCAAGAACTCCCGCAACCACAAGCATAAATAGCTTTCTCATAAGAACGATTTGTTAAAGTTTAACGAGACAAAAGTAATGAAATTACTGCAATTTCAAAAATCGTGCTATTCGAAAATCGTCATTTCAGGGTCGTAAATCGGGCTCTCTATATCCAAAAAGTCGAGTACGCTGTGGAAGATGTGGTACTGCTCGGCATTGTCTATATCCTTAACTTTCAGCGAGTTATCCGAAGACCATACAATAAACGGTATCTCCACCTGCTCTTTTGGTGCAAGTGCCATCGGAACACCGTGCATATAGAGGTTGTTCTCGCCCAACGACTCGCCGTGGTCGGAGATGAAAATCAGACAACTGCTGTGGCTCTCGATACCCTTGAGACTCTGTATTGTCGAGTGGATAAGATAGTCTGTGTAGAGTATCGTGTTGTCGTAGGCGTTCATCAGCTCCTCGGGTACAGCCTTTGCCATCTCGACAGTGGTGCAAACGGGCTTAAACTGCTCAAACTCAGCAGGATACTTGGCGTAGTATGTCGGTCCGTGGCTGGTGCTTGTGTGCAGCACGATAAAGATTTTGTCGCTACTGCTTTGGGCTACAACATCTGCAAGCCCTACGGTCAGTATGGCGTCATACCTCTCATCTGCATCGGGGTAGAGAGCCTTCAGGTCGGCGACCTTCTGATACTTCTCGATATGGATAGGCGGCTCGCCCCAATTGTTTGTTCGCCATATCACATCCACACCTGCACGATAGAGGTAGTTTGGCAACACCTCATAGAGTTTGTCGGTCGGCTTATGGTCTATAATCGCCTTTACACCTGCCGTGGTGTAAGTTGCAGCAGATGTGGCATTTAGAGCCGTTACATCCTCGGTTTCGAGCAGTGGATTGGTCTTTTTGTGGTAGCCGTAGAGTGAGAAGTTGCTGCGGCGTGCAGACTCTCCGATAATCAGCACAACGACCTGCTTTTTGTTGTTTGTAATCTCTGCATCGGGCAGCAGTATCTCCTTTTGGTTGCGCTTCTTCTCGGCATTGTAGTAGCGCACGCTGTTTACCGTATATGACCACGGCATCAGCAGACTTCCGAGCTGTGTTGCGTTGCGATCTATCCAAGTGAAGTTGTTGATGTTTATCGCCACCATAGCCGCCATAACTGCAAGGGCTATGCCTGTGCGCTTGAAGAATAGCTTTGCGCTCTGGTAGTCAATCTTGCGGGTTATAATGTAGATTGCGGGCAGAATACCCAAAAACAGAGTATATATCACTGCCGAGAGCGAGAAGTATCCCGATGCCTCCGAGTAGCGGGTGTTAAAGACATTACCCATCATAGCATCGGTTATAAGCACATCGTAAGTGTTTATAAAATAGAGAGTTATCGCATCTGCAATAAACGATAGTCCGACAATCCAGCGACCCACACCTCGCAGCAGATAGAGCATAATGTAGCACATCATAAAGTTCGTTGCTAACATCAGCACTGCAAGTCCGCCCGTGATTATTGCGCCATTTACACCACCCTCGATATTGTTTACAACGAGTTTAAAGAGGGGGTAGTGGTATGCAATGAGGGTGTATATCGACACTATAAGCGATAGGGGAGCGATAGCAGTCTCGCGCTTGAAAATCTTTACCATAACTTGACTATTTTGTATATCAGTAGTGCTGCAATGAGTGCAATAATTGCATTATAGAGTGCTGTCAGGACGATGTTTACGCTGTGTGTAGTGCGGAATGGGGTACTTTGACTCTCCGCATTGTAACGCGCAAAGGGGTTTGAGTATATCACCTCACCACCGCCAAAGTAGGCTGTAAAGCGGCTGTAACTATCTTTTGGCAGCATCGTGTAGCCCAACGAGTCGGCACTGTACGCCACGGCAAGGGTCGTATGGTTTTGACCTGTAACCACAATGCTGTCGGCAACCTCTGTCAGTGCAATATATGGGCTTTGACCGCTTACACCTATACTCTTAATCTGCGGCAGGGTGCTGTTACCCTCAATCTTTGCCTGCCAATCGCCACCTCCGTAGTCAGGCACTCGCATAGAGTAGTAGCCACCCTCATTGAGCGTGCGACATACATCCTGATAGCTGCCTGAAGGTGTGCAGAGGAAGTTGCTGCGTATGGCTATTGCCCGTGTACGGTCGGGGTAGTGCAAATCATCATTTGCAAGGGCAAAGGAGTATATGCCGGCACTCAGGGCTGTGTCCCAATAGCTGTTCTCGGTACTCTTTCCGCTGTCAAGCTCAACTATCCGATAACCCTCAAGACGCTCAAAGTCGCGCTCTGTCATCGCGTGTGTACGCAGCGGATGGTTCAGCACAACAATATCGCTTTCTCGGCTGAGCATATCTATCAGAAACTGCTTCTGAGAGGTAAATATCGGCAACAGATGGTCGAACCTATTGACCTTCGTGCAGCCAAAGACGAGCTTGTGGAACTTGCAGATGTTGTAGCCGTGCTCATAGAGATTAAGGCTCTGTGACGGCTCTGTGGGGTGAACGGTCAGCTCGTTGTGGTTTGAGAAGGTCACAATGTCATAATCGAACTTTTCGTAGTAGTCGAGCGTCTGCTCTGCGGTATGGTCGCACTCGTTCAAAATACCCTCTACGCGGGTGTGGGTGTGAAAGTTGGCACGCTTCCAGCAATGCTCTTTAGATATGTTGCGGTAGGGGTTGAATATATCATTGCCTCTAAATGGGGTTGGCTTTTGGAAGTTGTAGATAAGGCTTACGCTCGTCACAACAATAGCGAGCAGTGCTATCATTACAACCGTCAGCAACCCTTTAAGTATGTACTTTAACCATTTCATACCACAAAAGTAACTCTAAATATTGAATTTCTCACGAAAAATTCTTAAATTTGTAGGGTTATGAAAAAAGTATTGATTTTTATGTCTATTTTGTCAATGTTGTTCGGTTGCCACAAGAAGAGTGCAACCACCTATCCGCAGGATGTTGTTACAGCAGCCGATGGCTCGCAGATTACTTTTACCTTCTATGCTCACGCCTCGTTCTCTATCGCGTGGCAGGGTAAGACTATCTATATAGACCCTGTGGGCGAGTTTGATTGGGATAGCCAGCCAAAGGGCGACATTATCCTTATCACCCACTCACACTACGACCACCTTGAGCTTCCGACTATTGAGCGACTGAGGGGCGAGGGTAGCGTTGTGGTCTGCGATAAGACCTCTGCCGCCGCTTTTGAGCACGACTGTATCACTATGCTCCCGGGCTCTACGGCAAACCCACTCGAGGGCATTACAATTAAGGCAACCCCTGCCTATAATATCACCGAGGGTCATACCGACTTCCACCCGCAGTCACGCGAAGATTGTGGCTATCTTATTACCCTCGGAGGTACAACAATCTATGTCGCAGGAGATACCGAGAATAACGCCGATGTCCTCTCTATTAAGGGTGTAGATATTGCCTTTCTGCCTGTAAATCAACCATATACAATGACCGTTGAGCAGGCTGCCGAGGTTGTCTCAGCCCTGCGCCCTCAAATCTTCTATCCATACCACTATGGTCAGGTCGATGATAAGACCGACATTGAAGCACTGAGAAAGGCGGTAGAGGGTATTACTGATTGTAGAGTGTTCCCTATGGAATAACGCAGCTATCTACTTTCGCTAAACGATAAAATAGGGTGCTACTATTTGAGATATAGACTAAAGAATTTCCATATCTCGGCTGCGGTATTCATATCCTTCTCTGCCCACGAGTGTTTTCCTCCGACAACCTCATAGAACCACACTTGGTTGCCGTTCTTGCCGCCGATATATCTATGGGCGATGACCTTATTGCGAATTATTGGCAGCGTCTCTGTCTCTTCGTGTGTACAGCGATTTTCAGCTGCCCACAGCCCTACGGCACGCGGTGTGGCTATATCTGCACCCCAGCCGTCATTATTATAAGGGTCGCCATTCCAGCGTGACAGGTTGTCCTCTGTCCCGTGTACCTCCATCAGAGGTATAGGCTCTTTAGGCTTGAGTGTACGGTACATACACTCCATAATATGACCCGATACTGAGGCTACGGCAGCAAAGGTCTTAGGGGCTTTATAGGCTATCATATAGCTCATTGCGCCACCGTTTGAGTGACCCGTAGCAAAGACATTCTCTTTCGAGAGAGAGTACTCTTTCTGAAGATGTTTCACAAGTCGCACAGCAAAACCCACATCATCGCGCATCAGTCCGTTGTCGATATGGAATTGATATCCCACACTCCAATACCTCTTTCCCTTGTGGTCTTGAGGTCCGCGAGGGTAGCAAATCATAAAGCCCTCACTATCTGCCACGGGCTGAAAACCGTACTTGATTGACGGAATATCGCGCGAGCCGTAACCGTGAAAGACCATCAGCAGTGGTGCATCAGCCTTTAGGTTGTTGGGTGTGTAGAGTGTGTATTGATACTCCACCCCTTTGTGGCGAAATGTATGCTCCGAGAGCGTGCCTGTGCCGTTTATACCCTCCGCCGCAGCATAACCGAGCGTGCAGAGCAGCAGTAAAAGCGTAAAAATCTTTTTCATTTATAGTTGTTTGTTTATACAAAGTTAATCAAAATCTGTTGAAGTTGCAAAAAATAGATATACCTATATATATTATATAAGGGAAATTGTGGCTGAAAAATAATTTTGAGGATAAGTCGCTGATAATTAGGAGAGTGAACAATATAGGACAAAAAATATTCAAAAAAAGTTTTTAAAAAATTTGCAAATATCAAATTAATGTCGTTACTTTGCACCCGCAATCAGGTCCGATAGAGGGTTTGAGCGCAGAAAATGGTTCTTAAAAAATTTTTAAAACATTTTTTCAAGAAAAATTTGGAGAATTGAAAAAGTTGCCTTACCTTTGCAACCGCTTTCGCGTTAAAACGAAAGTCTCCGATTTGGTTCTTCGAAAAAAAGTTAAAGATTTTTTCAAAAAGATTTGGAAGTTTGGGAAAGTTGCCTTACCTTTGCAACCGCTTTCCGCTTCAAAAATCGGGAAGAGAAACAGAGAGATTGATAGACTTCGGTCTTGAGATACAAATTCGTTCTTTGAGGTATTTGAGCAGCTAAATAAAGTTTTTCCACACTCGCAAGAGTGTAATTTCAAAAACACAATTACCTTTGAGATTAGAGCTAAGATTTAATTAATTCTTTTTTTTACAATGGAGAGTTTGATCCTGGCTCAGGGTGAACGCTAGCGGCAGGCTTAACACATGCAAGTCGAGGGGCAGCATAAAACATTGCTTGCAATGTTTGGTGGCGACCGGCGCACGGGTGCGTAACGCGTATGCAACCTACCTATAACAGGGGGATAACACTGAGAAATTGGTACTAATACCCCGTAACATCAGAGGAGGCATCTTCTTTGGTTGAAAGTTCCGGCGGTTATGGATGGGCATGCGTTGTATTAGCTAGTTGGTGGTAATGACATCTCTAGAATCAGTACCAGAATTTTTAGAATTACTTTTAGCTTGTGAAAAAATAGGATGTTCAATAAAAAATAATATAGGTCCAAAAGATGAATTAGTCGATTTAATAAATAGAGATAAAACAACAAGATTGTTTATTTGTTCAGATTATACTGATGTAGAAATTGTTCAAGCAATAAAAGATAATACACAAGTTCAAAATGTAATCGGATTATCTCCATTAAATTCAACAAAGAGAGAATATGTAAGAGAAAAAATATATTAGAAGAAATAGATTCAAGGTATACAAAAAATTCAGTTTCAA
>JAFVIB010000043.1 GCA_017474235.1 Alistipes sp.
AAAAAAACAATTCGCCGATAGTATATTATAAAATATTTACATTCCCTCCAAACCTCCCTTTGAAAAAGGGAGGCTTTGTCGCATAGGCGGGCAGAGAAATCTGCTCGCCTATGCTCCGAGGTGCATATCAGCAGCTATGTTGCTATCAATTTTTTCGCTATCTACCACTAATTACACTAAACTCCGATTATAGCTTGCACCCATTTTAGCGTCAGAGATTGTACTCCGACTATAGTTTGCACCATTTTGTTGTCAAAATAGTGCAAATACCACGCTCGCCGATATTCGAGGCGATGGGCTGTACTTGCGGTACAGCCCTTTGTCAGAGATTGTACTCCGTCTCTGTCTTGCACTCATTTTGTTGTCAAAATAGTGCAAATACCACGCTCGCCGATATTCGAGGCGATGGGACATACTTCTGTATTTCCCATTGACGAGAATGAGGTAGCGGAAGTAGTTGTGCTATTTTCACAACAAAATCACAATAATTTTATCTTATAATTACCCCCCCCCTATCATATTTTCTGATAATGCGGTCAGAAAATATGATTTTTTATTATATTTGTGTTGTCAAATTATCCGTCCGAGATTCGAGAGATCTGCGTAAGGAGACGATTCGTAAGTTAGTTAATTAGTAGGGTGGTAAAAGCTATGTGTGTGTTAGCTTTATTCAAAAAAAGAGATTTACCACCTTGGGGAGAAAATAGGCGGAATTTTCTCTCTTTTTTGTGCTATAACAGGTATTGCAGTATCGGCTTTTTTTGTTACCTTTGCGCTTGATGTTCAAGATTATAGTAATAATGCTTTCGATACTCTGTGCAGCTACGGGGCTGGACGGGGTTGGACATTCATCTTTAGAGGTTAAGCCTTCGAAAGATGAGATAGGGAGCAGATATGTTGAGCAGATTGAGTGTGAGCATAGGTGCAACAACTTTGCCGAGCGTAGTTTGACGATAAGCATCCCGACGACAAATATCACCTCGTCGGCGGTCAGAAGTCAATATGTAAGGGCATCGGAGGCTGTATCGACACTGCACTCCATATCGACAGGTTGCCATTATTGTATAAGATTTTCTCTCTATAGGTCTGCCGGCAAGCGTGTGATTGACTACTATCTCTACACGCTCTGTCAACTGCGTTTGTGATTGTGTCGCTGCTAAGCAGCAGAGTTGACGGCAATAATTTTGCTACAAGAAAAACAAACACAAACTAATAACGAAGAGATGAATAAAATTAAATTTTTCGAGGCGTTGTACACCTCGACCGATTCTATTGTAGCTCGTCGCAAGAGCCTCGTGCTACCACTTATACTTATTTTGGCAGGAGTTGCGCTGCCGTTGTTGAGCCTGAAGATTTTAGAGGGTCCGGAGTTTGACAACATAAATTCAGCAATAGTTCTTTTGGGTATTGCGCTTGCTGTTGGTGGCGGCATTTGGTTGCTTGGCAGACTGACAGGTAAGGGGGAGCCGTTCCACAAGGATAAGAGGGTATTTTTGACCACTCGCACACTTGCTTTTGACCGTTCTCGCCGCTCGGAGGTGCTCAATGCGATAGGCAGTGGAGATGTTAATAAGTTGCTCTCAATACCGACTTGTGAGGTTTCTGCCCTTTGTGTAATGATTTCGCATCTGCCCGACAACTCTTTTGTAGCAGCACAGGCTTTTGAGTATGCCGAGCTGGAGTACAGAGAGTTGTGTGGTGTGACAATACTCAAGAAGTAGGCAATTTTTTTGATTAAATAGAGATAATTTTAAAAGATGGAGATAACGACCGAAAATTTTCTGTTAATTGGTGCTATACTGTTGTTTGTCGCTGTATTAGCCGGCAAGGTGGCATATCGCCTGGGGACACCGGCATTGCTGCTCTTCCTTGGCGTGGGTGTATTCTTCGGCTACGAGATACTCTCTTTCAACTCGCCTGAGCTGACACAGTTTATGGGTATGATTGCGCTGAGCATTATACTCTTCTCCGGCGGTATGGATACCAAATTTTCGGATATTAAGCCGGTCTTACTCCCCGGAATAATACTCGCCACGGTAGGTGTTTTGCTTACGGCATTTATCCTCGGTGGGTTTATATACGGCATCTCGCCGTGGCTTGGTGTAGGGCTTAGTTTCCCGCTTGCCCTACTCCTTGCCTCGACAATGTCATCAACAGACTCGGCATCTGTATTCTCGATTCTGCGAACAAAAAAGCAGGGGTTAAATGAGCATCTGCGCCCACTGTTGGAGTTAGAGAGTGGTTCTAACGACCCTGTGGCATATATTCTTGTAGTACTACTTGTGGGTATGCTCTCGCCAAACAAGGAGGCGGTAGGCATAGGCACAAGTATTATGCTGTTTGTAATACAGATGGTTGTCGGAGCTTTAGCCGGTTACTCTTTAGGTCGCGCGGCTGTTTGGACGATAAATAAGATAAACATCTCCAATGCATCGCTCTACTCTGTGCTGCTGTTGGCATTTGTCTTTTTGATATTCTCATTTACGACGCTTATCCACGGAAACGGTTTTTTGGCGGTATATATTGCCGGACTTGTTGTGGGTAACCATAAGATAGTACACAAGCGAACAGTTGTAACATTCTTTGACGGAGTGACTTGGCTTGTGCAGATTATAATGTTCATAATGCTCGGTCTGCTGATAGATGTTACAGAGTTACTGCGCCCAAGTACACTACTGCTCGGCGTGATAACAGCGGTATTTATGACCTTTGTGGCTCGACCTGTGGCTGTTCAACTCTGTATGCTGCCATTCAAACAATTCTCCCGCAAGGCTCGAACTTATGTCAGCTGGGTGGGTCTGCGTGGTGCTGTGCCTATTATTTTTGCGACATATCCGCTTGTTGACAATGTTCCACACGCAGATTTGATATTCAATGTGGTATTTATCGTCACTATCATCTCGCTCACCCTTCAGGGTACAACTGTCAGCGGTATGGCAAATGCCCTCGGAGTGGCTCGTAAGGAGCGCGAAAGCTCTTTTGGCGACGCTTTTCAAGATAGGATGAAGTCGGAGTTTACCGAGGTCGATGTAAACGAGCAGATGCTTGTGTCGGGCAATACCCTTAAACTGATAAACCTCCCTCCGCATACGCTGGTAATTATGGTATGCCGCGATGGCGACTACTTTGTGCCACAGGGAGATACGGAGTTACACCTTGGAGATAAACTGCTCATTCTCTCTGACAGAAACGAGGAGCTTCAGGCGCACTATAAGGAGTTGGGGCTCAACGAAGTTATCAAGTTCAGCTAACCCAACATCTTCGCAATCGTAGTATCGATATAAGACTGTATATCTGCCTTCAAAAGTTTATAGAGAGGGCAGGAGGTATAGTTTTCGTTATCCAGCAGTACATCTCGAATTGAGCGAAGGGTATTCTTGTAGTTGCTCATCTCATTTTTCAGAGCCACACCCTCCTTTGACGAGGCGACAATTTTGGCAATAGACATCTGCCTGAGCTTCTCGCACACATCACTCAGAATGACCATCACAACATTGTCCATCAGCGTATGACCGTGCATAAAAAGATAGGTCAGCTCCGGCTCTACACCCTTGCTGCGCAGATAGTTATCAAATTGAGGCATCTGCTCTGCCATCTGCGGATATTGAGCCCGCAAACTCTCCTCACGACGGGCAACCTGACGGGCAAGCCACTCTATTGTACCCTCGCCATTATTCGGAATATCAAGATAGTTCAACTTTACCGACGCCTTAAAGTCGGCAAGCGGAAAGACATTCTCTGTATGGCAACTCGCCGAATATACATACCATAAAAATAGCGGATGAATAGTCCTCGAATAGTCTGCCATAAATCGCTCAAAATCAAATATTCGCGTATCGTTTTTGGTTGCCTTTACGCAGACATTATGCAGCGACGGAGCATAGCAGAGATAGTTCTCAGTAGCATAGGCGTATGTGTGAAACATAAACGGATGCGATGTAACAAGGCGGCTCTGCTCATCATCGTCACAGAGTAGATAGTCGAAGTCCGAATCCATACAGAGCAGCATCCTCTCTGAGGCGTTGTCGGCATTGTTTATCAGTACCTTCTTACCCTTGGGCAAATCCTCACGAGTAGGCACAGAGATTTCAAAACGCAGGTACGGATTTATAAAGTGGTCGAAAATTCCGCGCCAAAACGCTACATCCTCATACCCCTCAACAAAGACACGGACGATACTCTTGCCGTCGTTAATCCTCAACGGCTCAGGCAGCGTTGCCAAATCGACCTTGCCGGAGACCAACGCGCGAGAACGCATCTTTTCAATCTGTTGTTGCGCCCTTTTTGCACTATTTTCCTCTCTCTTGCCCATAAGTTTTGTTTTCTGCTTTAACAAATATAGTTTAATATCTTCAAATTACAAAATAATATGTATTTTTGCACCGTTAATGTGTAACATTAAACATACTTTGTATGGCAGATTGGAAAGAGAGACTCGGTGTGGTATATTCTACCAACCCCGATTTTAAATACGACAACGGAGCTGAGGAGGCTGTGGAGACGCTGCCAAAGGAGAGGCAGAACCTCCGCGTTTGGAGAGATACCCACGGCAGAGCCGGCAAAGTTGCTACAGTTGTAAAGGGTTTTGTCGGCAGCGACGAAGATTTGGAGGAGTTGGGCAAACTTCTCAAGCGTAAAATCGGTGTCGGCGGCTCAGTAAAGGATGGTCAGATAATTATTCAGGGAGAGAATCGTGATCGCGTATTGCAGATTCTGCTCGATGAGGGTTATAGCCGCACAAAGAGGGTCTAATTATTACAGGCAGGCTCTATAAATTAGAGCGAGGCGATTTTGGAGTTATTTTGAGGGAGTTTATCAGAAATACTATCTTAGCCATTGCAACGCTTTGGGCAGGTTCAGTGTCGGCACAGTACTATTCGTGGGGTGCTGACCCTGAGAATTTGTCGTGGCGTAAAATTAAGGGTGAGAAGGCTTCGGTGATATATCCCGACAATGCCGTGAGCTTGGGTTACAGGATGATGCACTACATAGGTGCCGTGCAGCCGTCAATTGACTTCGGCTTCAGATATGGTGCTATGGATATTCCGTTTGTTGTCCACCCTGAGAATTTACGCTCCAACGGTATGGTGATGTGGTTGCCAAAGCGCGTAGAGATTCTCAGTTCGCCGGCTATTGACAGCTACTCTATGCCGTGGCTTAAGCAGCTTGCGGCGCACGAATATCGCCATGCAGTGCAGTACAACAACCTCAACCGTGGCTGGGTCAAGGCGTTCAGTTACATCTTGGGTCAGCAGAGCTCTACTATCGGACTGCTCTTTATGCCGCTATGGGGTATGGAGGGAGATGCAGTACTCTCCGAGACCTCTATGTCCACCTTCGGTCGTGCTTTGCAACCATCGTTTACAATCCACTACCGCGCCCGTAAGGACGATATACTCTTCAGGCGCAACCTCGACAAGTGGTTCTGCGGCTCATACCGCGAGTATATCCCCGACCACTACCACTTGGGTTATCAGATTACCTCTTATGCCAACACTAAGTACAACGAGAATATCTGGGATAAGATTGTAAACTACGCCGTCCGCAACCCCTATGTCATTCTGACAACCTATGTCGGAATGAAGAAGTTCTATAAGACGACAACAAACAACCTCACCCGCGAGGCGTTTACCGACCTTAATATGCACTGGTCGGCACTGCCTCATGTCAATAACTCGGCAGAGATGGTCGCTACCCCTCAGCAGCGTAGCTTTACCACCTATCAGCACCCGATTTTCTTCGGTTCAAGGAGTATTATCTCGGTCAAGAAGTCGCTCGACACGCCACGAGCTATTGTCCGCACAAATATCAACACCGGCGAGGAGCAGCGAATATGCTATATCGGCGAGCTATCTACCCGCCCTACTATTCAGGGTGGTCGCATTTGGTGGACAGAGTATCGCCGCAGTCTGCTATATGACCAGAGGGTAAACTCTCGCCTCTGTTATGCCGACTTGGATAAGGGAAGAGCGAAGAGTGTAGCCCGCTACCGCAATGTTCTCTACCCTACCGCTATCGAGAGCGACAAGAGCATCGCGTGGGTTGAGTATAGTCCAAACGGCATCTACTCCGTTGCTATGGGAAACGCTGAGGAGCGCAAAATTATCGCCACAATGCCCGCAGGTCGAGAGATTCACTCGCTGGCGTATGACAACAAGAGCCGCCACCTCTACTTCATCGCCACCGACGACAGCGGTATGTGGATAGGTCGTGTAAATAGTGACGGAACAACAACCCCGATTACCGAGGGTGCGTATATCACAATCTCCGACTTAAGAGCAGATAACGGAACACTCTTCTTCGGCTCGATAGCCTCCGGAAAGGATGAGGTACACTGCCTCAACCTCGACACTATGGAGCAGTATCAGATTTCCCACTCTACATACGGCTCATTCTCGCCTGCTCCGACCTACAACGGAGGGGTTGTTATGACGACTTTCGACCGTAACGGCTACCAGCTCGCCATGCAGAGCCTTGACAGCACCAAACTCCGCAAGATTGTTCCGACAAAGGTGCCTAAAAACATCCTCAACCCACCACGCAAAAAGTGGGATGTGATAAACCTCGACACGGTAACTTTCAGCGGTGCAGACTCGTTGGCTACCGTTACAAAGCACCATTCACGCCGCTACTCGAAGTTTACACACCTGTTCAATGTTCACTCTTGGGCTCCGGCATCTTATGACCCGTTTGAGCTTACAGAGGAGGGCGCGCTGAACTTCAACCTCGGAGCAACGGTGATGTCGCAGAGCCTGCTATCTAACACTGAGGGCTTTGTCACTTGGGGATGGAATCGCGATGACGGTCACTTCTTCAAGGGTATGTTGCGCTACTATGGTTTGGGTGTAAATCTCTCAGCCAGCGGCTCATACGGAGGCAAGCAGCAGGTATATACCGCCTACACATACCAACTAAACGAGCAGACGGGCAACTACGAGGTGGTCTTCCCTGATGCACCTGTGCAGAAGCGTTATTACAACATCGGTCTGTCGGCATCACTGCCACTCTACTTCCAAAATGGCTACCATACCCGAATATTGGGTATCAATGTGGCGTGGAACTACTCCAACGGTCTTGTTGCCAAACTCGACAAACTCTCTATTGAGGGTGGACAGATTACAAACCTCGCGACAATCGGCTACTCCGAGGGTCTGCATCTGTTACAGGGTGGTATCGGTTTTCAGGATCAGGTGGCATTGGCTCACAAAGATTTTCTGCCGAAATTTGGTTATCTCGTATCGGCAAACTACGCCTTTAACCCTGCCAACTCCGACTTCGGACAGCTGCTTTCGGTCTATGGTAAGATATATCTGCCGGGATTTCTGCGCCACCACTCGCTCAATATCGCCGCGCTGTATCAGAATACTATCGGCGGCTTTGAGTCGAAACTCTTGGCATCGAACTTTACATTCCACTCTTCACGCCTGATACCTCGCGGATTTCAGGTAGCAGAGATTGAGAATCGTGACTACTTGGCAACAAGTATAAACTATCAATTCCCTGTATGGTATCCCGATGGAGGTATTCCATCTGTGCTCTACTTCAAGCGTATCCGTATAAATGTAGGTTTTGACTACGCATCCTTTGGCAAGCAGTTCTTTATTGCCTATCCGGAGATTAACAAGGTCAATCTAATCTCTAAGCGTAACCACCTCTACTCATACGGAGGCGATATAACACTCGATATTAACCTTTTCAGTATGCCTGCCGCAGCAACAACAGCAGTAACCCTTTCACTATACAAGCCTCACGGCAAGAAGGGTGTGTTCTTTACTGCCGGCATCGGACTACCTTTTTAAACTATGGCAAAGAAGCGTAAAACAGACAAAAGTAAGACAATCCGTCTGATGTGGATTGTGGTTATGACACCCGTAGTATTGGCAGCACTTATGCTGACCCTTGCTGCCGTGGGAGCCTTTGGTCGTATCCCCTCTTTTGAGGAGTTAGAGAACCCAAAGAGCAATTTGGCAACCGAAGTCTATGCCGATAATGGCAAGGTCTTGGGTAGTTTCTTTGTCCAAAACCGCTCCTATGTGCAGTATGCCGACCTATTTTCGACAGACTCTACGGCTGTCTATAACATCTCCGGACATGCAGTACCACCACTTGCTGCGGCACTTATCGCCGTTGAGGATGAGCGTTTCTACTCACACTCGGGTATCGACTATCGCTCACTTGCCCGCGTGGGTTTCAAGACCGTACTGCTCGGACAGAGTCAGGGTGGTGGTAGTACAATTACACAGCAGCTTGCAAAGAACCTCTTCCCACGCTACACCTCACAGAATGACGGCAAGATAGCCCGCACAATGCGACTTATCGGCAATAAACTCAAGGAGTGGATTACAGCCATAAAACTTGAGCATAACTACACCAAGGAGGAGATTATCGCCATGTACCTCAACACGGTAGAGTACGGCTCTAATGCCTTTGGTATCAAGTCCGCCGCTGCAACATTCTTCGGCAAGCAACCGTCAGAACTTAATCTGCAAGAGGCTGCAATGCTTGTGGGTGTTGTAAATGCCCCAACCCGCTACTCTCCTGTTCGCAACCCCGAAAATGCACTTAAGCGTCGTAATCTTGTACTGAGCCGTATCTGTAATGTGGGTGCTATTACGCGCGAGGAGTGCGACTCTATCTCGGCACTGCCTATAACCCTCAATTTCCGCCCTGTATCGCACAACTACGGTCAGGCAACCTACTTCCGCGAGATGTTGCGCCTTGTGATGACAGCCAAAGAGCCTAAGCGTCGCA
This sequence comes from Alistipes sp., assembly GCA_017474235.1. Classification (GTDB taxonomy): domain Bacteria; phylum Bacteroidota; class Bacteroidia; order Bacteroidales; family Rikenellaceae; genus Alistipes. The sequence goes on from JAFVIB010000043.1 coordinate 8,752, forward strand.
ACTTCTACACCGAATGGGACTACGAGCAGGCACTGAAGCAGTATAACGAAAATCCTCTCTACGGCTGGTGTTACAAAAATCGCAAGGCTGATGGCAGCGAGTATAACATCTACCGTGACGGACTTAAAATCTATACCACTATCAACGCCTCTATGCAGGAGTATGCCGAGCAGGCTGTACATAAACAGCTCAAAACCGTCATACAGCCGGCTATGGATGCTCAGGTCAAAGAGACCCGCACGCTGTTTATCGACTCTGACGAGGAGGAGGTAGAGAATATTATCCGCCGAGCAATGCGCAACTCCGACCGCTTCCGCAATATGAAGAAGGATGGCGTGGCAGAGAAAGATATATACGCCTCCTTTGAGCGCAAGTGCAATATGAAGGTCTTTACATTCAATGGCGAGCGCGATACACTGCTCACCCCGCGCGACTCAATACTGCACCATAAACGCATTATGAGAGCCTCTTTTGTCGCCATAGAGCCTCAGACAGGTCATATCAAAGCCTATGTCGGCGGTCCATCTTTCCAATACTTCAAGTACGATATGGCAAAGCAGGGTAAGCGACAGATTGGCTCGACCGTCAAGCCGTTTATATACACCTTTGCTATCGACCACCTCGGAATGACACCTTGTACAATGGTGCCAAACCTCCCTGTGACAATCGAGACCACTGTCGGCACTGCGTGGTCACCAAAGGAGGCTGGAAATGTGGAGTATGACGGTGTGCTGCACCCTCTTAAGTGGGGTCTTGCACTGAGCCGAAACAACTACTCGGCGTGGATTATGAAACAGGCAAAGCAGCCGGAGGCTGTAGCAGACTTTATACACAATATGGGTATTGCCAGCTTTATCGACCCTGTATATGCACTCTGTTTGGGTACTTTCGAGAGTAATGTATTCGAGATGGTCAGCGCATATTCGACCTTCGCAAATGAGGGCGTCTATGTATCTCCACTCTTTGTAACTCATATCGAGGACCGTCAGGGCAACCTTATTTCGAGCTTCTCATCCACTTCGCAAGATGCGGTGAGCAAGCAGACCGCCTATACGATGATTACGATGCTCAAAAATGTTATCACAAACGGTACAGGTCGCCGTATGGGCTGGCAGTTCGGGCTCTCAAATGTAGAGATTGCCGGTAAGACAGGTACATCAAACGAGAACCGCGATGCTTGGTTTATGTGCGTGACACCTAACCTCGTTGCCGGCTCGTGGGTTGGTGGCGAGGACCAGCAGATACACCTGCGTCGCCGAGGTGAGGGCTCAATGATGGCACTGCCGATAGTGGGTGACTTCCTTGTCAAGACCTACAACGACCCAAATATCGACATCAACCGCGACGACACCTTCGCCCGTCCGGCACTATGGACCGAGCAGGTCTGCGACGAGACTGTCGAGGAGGCAGAGCTTGAAGATGAGTTTTTTGAATAACCTTAATACACAATATCAATGAGAATTGCAGTAGTTGGCGCAAGTGGCGCAGTAGGACAAGAATTTTTGAGGATTTTAGAGGAGCATAACTTCCCTTGTGATGAGCTTCTGCTCTTTGGCTCGGCTCGCAGTGCCGGTCAGACAAGAACTTTCCGCGGTAAGGAGATTGAGATTAAGCTCCTCCAGCACAATGACGACTTTAAGGGTGTAGATATTGCCCTTGTATCGGCTGGAGGCTCGGTATCGAAGGAGTTTGCTCAGACAATAACAAAGCACGGAACGCTGATGATTGACAACTCAAGCTGTTACCGTATGGATAACGATGTGCCACTCGTTGTGCCGGAGGTAAATGCCGAGGATGCCCTCAACGCTCCACGACGCATCATCGCCAACCCAAACTGTACAACTATACAGATGGTCGTTGCCCTTGCAGCACTCGAGAAGGTTGCACATATCCGCCGTGTGCGCGTGGCAACATATCAGAGCGCAAGTGGCGCAGGTGCAACAGCTATGGCAGAGCTTGAGGCACAGCACGCATCCCTTGCAAAGGGCGAGGAGCCAAAGGTTGAGAAGTTTGCCTACCAGCTCGCCTTCAATGTAATCCCTCATATCGACATCTTTACCGAGAACGACTATACAAAGGAGGAGATGAAGATGTTTAACGAGACACAGAAGATTATGCACTCCGATATAAAGGTGTCGGCAACCTGCGTGCGCGTGCCCGTTATGCGCGCCCACTCCGAGGCTATATGGGTAGAGTTCGACCGCCCCGTATCAACTGCCGAGGCTCGCGCAGCTTTCGAGGCTGCCGAGGGGGTAGTTGTTATGGATAACCCCGCTGAGAAAGAGTACCCTATGCCACTCTTTATAGCTCATAAAGAGCCTGTCTATGTGGGTCGTATCCGCGAAGATATCACAGATCCAAACTGCCTGACCTTCTGGTGCGTAGCCGACCAAATCAAAAAGGGCGCAGCCCTCAACGCCGTACAAATCGCCGAGTGGCTGATTAAAAATAAAAAGTAGATTTTCCGCTACGCAGAAAGCGAGAACTGCCCGCTTTTTCGAGAAAAAGCAGGCAATCGTAGCGGTTTTCAGACAGCACTGCTGTTGATAAAAATAGTGCTTGACTTTGCAAATAAACTTGCAGTCAGCGCTATTTTTTTATCATCTCCTGCGGAGATTCTGAAAACCGAAAAAACAATTCGCCGATAGTATTAATAATAAAATATTTACATTCCCTCCAAACCTCCCTTTGAAAAAGGGAGGCTTTGTCGCATAGGCGGGCAGAGAAATCTGACCTCCTATGCTCCGAGGTGCATATCAGGAGCTATGTTGCTATCAATTTTTTCGCTATCTACCACTAATTACCTATAAACTACGCCTATAGTTTGCACCATTTTGTTGTCAAAATAGTGCAAATACCACGCTCGCCGATATTCGAGGCGATGGGACATACTTCTGTATTTCCCATTGACGAGAATGAGGTAGCGGAAGTAGTTGTGCTATTTTCACGATAAAATCATTTTGTTGTCAAAAGTGCGTAGTTACAACGCTCGGCGCGATTGGAGGCGATGGGCTGTACTAAGCGTACTGCCCATTGCTGACATATCGCGTTAGCGGAAGTAAATGCGTACTTTTCACAACA
>JAFVIB010000044.1 GCA_017474235.1 Alistipes sp.
CGAGTGTGGTTTTGTGTATAACACTTTCGGTAATCCAATGATTCAAGATAACAAAATCGAGGTTAAAAAGAGTGGTACCGGATCTTTTAGTGCTAAATGTACAGAATTAAAGCGAAATACTACATACTATGTCCGTGCTTATGCTATAAACGAACACGGTATATCATATAGTGCTACTCAGAAAACATTATCTTTATCATCTACAAATCCTGTTGTCACTATGGGCGATGTCACGGATATTATCTATTCTACCGCTTCTGCCACATTTAATGGATTAATGACAAATGTAGGTAAACCTAAATTCTCTGAGAGAGGTTTTGTATATAGCACTGTTACCAATCCTAATATATACCACAACAAATTAGTTGCCTCTTCATCTAACGACACATTTCAGATGAGCATTATAGGATTGACGACCAATACAATGTATTATGTTAAGGCATATGCTATACAAGGCGATGATATCTTTTATAGTGATAACGAGGTTAATTTTAGCATCAACGCCACTCTTCCAGAGGTTTATGATTTGAGAATTTCTAATATAGATTATCAAAACAGAAGTGCTTTACTTACCGCCAATATTACCTCTTTAGGAGATCCCGAGATGTCAGAGATGGGTTTTGTCTATGGTACTTCCACCAATCCTAATATAGATAACGACACAAAAATATCATTGACTACAATATCTACTGGAGAATATAGTCGCAATGTGACTAATTTAATCCCAAATACAATTTATCATGTTCGCGCCTATGCTAAAAATGAAGGTGGTATTGCGTACAGCAATGAAGAAACATTTACATTGACTTATACTACTCCAACTTTTAGTAGCGTATCTGTTGATAATACTAACCTATCGGATGGTACCGCTATTGTTCGTTGTTCTGTAACAGAAGTTGGAAATCCTGCATACACTGAGCGTGGTTTTGTGTATGCAACACATAATTCTCCTACCATTGCAGATAATCATATTACCATTGAAGGCTGTGGTATAGATGCATTCTCGGGCAAATTAGATAACTTAGAATTGAATAGATATTACTATGTAAAGGCGTATGTAAAAACAGAGATAGGTTATTATTATAGTATATATGCACGAATTAATACAGCAGCAACAACGCCATCAATATATGCTCCACAAGTTAGTAATATTGATTTAATTAACAGAACAGCAATTGTGCAAGGTCATATCCATGAAAAAGGAAATCCTCCATATATAGAGCGTGGCTTCGTATATAGTGAAATCAATGATACTCCTACAATAAACGATAACAAGATTGTTATTCCTGGAGTTGATACTGAACCGTTTATTTACACATTAACAGATCTAAAACTTGATACTCAATATTATGTTAGAACATATGCGATATCCAAAGCTGGAACTTATTATAGTGGATATACTCGAGAATTCTCAACCCAGCAGACTCTACCAGCTGTTAAAACTGCTGTAGTTAATGAAAATTTTGGAACAAAATCTGCAATATTTACTGGACAAATTACCAATGTAGGTTACCCTGAATATACAGAAGTTGGATTTGTATATAGCACAACAAATACTTTGCCTGACATAAATGATACTAAATGTGTTGCAAGCGAAGTTTCAAATAAAATTTTCACATACAATGCATCAAACCTTCCATCATCAGGCCCAATATATGTTCGAGCCTATGCCATAAATCAGAAAGGTGTTGCATATGCAGACAATGTTGTGATGATTTTTGATCCCGCATTTGTAATATATGATGGTTATGTTGAAATACCGGATCTCAACCTTGCCATTGTGTATGATGATTTGGGAAAATGTCAATGGGATGCTGCAAAAACACTCTGTAGCGGATTAAATTATGGAGGTTATACAAATTGGAGATTACCTACAATTGCAGAGTTAAGTAGTATAAGTGCTTACAGTGAACGACTTAATTTTCACAAAAGTAGTAGCGGCGACTACTACTGGTCGTCAGAAGTATATAATATAGATGCAGCATATGTATATAGTTTCCGCTTCAAATCGCATACATCTGAACCTAAAACAGACGATAACTATGTATGTGCTATTCGCACGCTGAAATAGAGAACAAAAAAAATGAGAAGAGCTTGCAGATGCAGGCTCTTTTTTTGTGGGATTTTGGAGATTTGAAAGGTTTTATTATCTTTGTACCCCCAACCTACAATAACCTATTTTAGATGAAAAAAGTTTTATCGTTTTCAATGCTGCTGATGGTCGGACTGCTGTTATCGCAGGTGCTACCAACAGTTATGGGCGAGAGTTATGCCACGCTATCAGAGGTGGTATATATATTACTTGGCACCTGCCTTGCCTTTATTATGATAAATGTGGGCAGGGAGTTTGAGTTAGACAAGAGCAATGTCGGCTCGTATATCAAGGACTACTGTGTGGCGATGCTTGCCGCAGCTGCTCCGTGGATACTTATTGCCATATACTATGTACTCTTCTTGTTGCCGTCAGATTTATGGTCAAGTGGCGATGCGTGGAAGGAGACGCTGTTACTCAGCCGTTTTGCAGCCCCTACATCGGCGGGTATTCTCTTCTCTATGCTTGCAGCGATTGGTCTGCAACGCAGTTGGATATACAGAAAGATTCAGGTACTTGCCATCTTTGACGACCTCGACACGATATTGCTGATGATTCCGTTGCAGATTGCAATGATTGGTTTGCATTGGCAGATGGGTGTAATACTGTTTGTCGTTATCGGTCTGCTATGGTTTGGCTGGAAGAAGATGTCGAGCTACTCTATGCGTCAAGATTGGTGGGCAATACTTATCTATGCCGTGATTGTCTTTGGCGTAATTCACGCCATCTATCTTGTAACAAAAAAACTCTTTGGTGCAGATGATGCGCTGCATATCGAGGTGCTACTCCCTGCATTTGTACTCGGTATGGTTATCAAGCGCGAGCATAAGGAGTCAAAGAGCGACGAGAATATCACAACGGCAATATCGCTACTATTTATGCTGTTTGTCGGTATGAGTATGCCGCAAATTAGCGCAAGCGCGCACGCAGTTGGCGACAGCATTATGGCATCACAGCCTATGCCCTCTTGGGGAGTTATCGCCCTGCATGTTGTAGCAGTGTCGATACTCTCAAATATCGGAAAACTCGTGCCGATGCTCTTCTATCGCAACCACAGCATCAAGGAGCGACTTGCGCTGTCAATCGGTATGTTTACCCGCGGAGAGGTGGGTGCAGGTGTGATTTTCATCGCTTTGGGTTATAGTATTGGTGGTGCAGCCCTGCTTATATCTGTACTTACACTTGTACTTAATCTTGTACTGACAGGTGTCTTTGTGCTGATTGTTAAACGATTGGCTCTCAGTACTTACAACGAATAGAGAGTATTCGAAATAGTAAAAAAAGTGGCATTGACGAAAAAATGTCACTTTTTTTACCATTTTATGTTGTAAAATCTGTAAAATTTGCTAACTTTGTTAGTTGATTAACATCAGAAACAAAATTATAACACAATACATTAAACCTAACAACTATGGCTAAAGTACTTAAAATTAGGGATTTGACCTTGCGTGATGGTCAGCAGTCATCATTTGCAACCCGTATGACACAGGCTCAAGTTGAGCGTGTTTTGCCACTCTACAAAGATGCACACTTCTTTGCAATGGAGGTTTGGGGCGGTGCAGTGCCGGATTCGGTAATGCGTTATCTGAACGAGAACCCTTGGACTCGTCTTGAGAGCATCAAGGCGGCTGTAGGTGATGTTTCAAAGCTCACCGCTCTCTCTCGTGGTCGTAACCTGTTTGGTTATGCACCTTATACGGATGAGATTATCGAGGGCTTCTGCCGTAACTCTATCGAGAGCGGTTTGGGCATTATGCGTATCTTCGACTGTCTGAACGATGTTGATAATGTAAAATCTACTATCAAGTATGTAAAGAAGTACGGCGGTATTGCAGACTGCGCTGTTTGCTACACTGTCGATCCTAAATATCCAAAACTCTCATTGTGGGACAAGATTAAGGGTAAGAAGAATCCTGCTCTTGTATTTACCGACGACTACTTTGTAGGTAAGGCTAAGGAGCTTGCTGCGCTTGGTGCAGATATGATTACTATTAAGGATATGTCGGGTCTTATTCCGCCACAGCGTGTCAGTGCGCTTGTTAAGAAGCTTAAGGCTGCTGTAAATATTCCTATCGACTTCCACACACACTGTACTCCGGGTTACGGTTTGGCATCTGTATATGCAGCTATTGCTGCCGGTGTAGATGTTGTTGATACCAACTGTTGGTGGTTTGGTGGTGGTACAGGTGCGCCTGCTCTTGAGTTGGTATATCTCTTCTGCCAGAAGCTCGGCATCGACTTGGGTGTAAATATGGAGGCAGTTGCTAAGATTAACGAGGAGCTTAAGGGTATCCGCACAGAGCTTAATGTATCTGTATTCGGTAAGGATAAGCCTGCTCCAAAGCCATTCAACCCACTTGCAGATGCTGTTCCTGCAGAGGTTGAGGCAGAGCTTAATCGCGCAGTAAAGGCTGCACAGAGTGAGGATTTCGCTACCCTGCTTGCTGCTGCACAGGCTATCGAGGCTTACTTCGGCTTCCCAGCACCTAACAAGCTCGTTCAGGAGGCTGAGATTCCTGGCGGTATGTACTCAAATATGGTTGCACAGCTTCAGGCTCTTAAGGCTGAGGATATTCTGCCACGCGCTATGGAGCTTATCCCTACTGTTCGTCTGTCAGCAGGTCTTCCACCGCTTGTAACTCCTACTTCTCAGATTGTAGGCGCACAGGCTGTAAACTGCGCACTTGATGAGAAGGCGGGTCGTGCGATGTACACCACAAAGAACAATCAGTTTGTAAACCTCGTAAAGGGTGAGTACGGTAAGACTCCGGTAGCTATCGATCCTGAGTTCCGTCTCCAGATTTGCGGTGTTCGCGAGGAGACCGCATACGACATCTCTAAGTATCAGCAGCAGCCAAATCCTGAGCTTGCTGAGGCTGGTGGTGTTAAGCTTGCAGAGAATGAGAAGGAGGTTCTTCTGCTCGAGCTCTTCCCATTGGTTGCAAAACCATACCTCACAGGTGTTAAGAAGGCTGCTTACGATGCTAAGGTAGCAGCAGAGGCTCCAAAGGAGGAGGTTAAGGAGGTTGTTGCAGAGGTTAAGCAGCCTATCACAGGCAAGACCGTTGCTGCTCCACTGCCGGGTCGTGTTATCGACATTAAGGTTAAGGTTGGCGATACAGTAGCTCCGGGTCAGGAGGTTGTTGTTCTTGAGGCAATGAAGATGGAGAACTCTATTACAGCCGACTTTGGTGGCGTAGTAAAGCAGATTCTCGTTGCAGTAGGCGATAATGTTGCAACAGACGCTATTATCCTCGAGATTGGCGATGCTGCCGAAGTTGTAACAGCTGCTCCACAGGCTGCTGTTGCAGGCAATAAGGTTGTAGCTCCACTGCCGGGTCGAGTTATCTCACTCAAGGTTGCTGTTGGCGATAGCGTTGCTGTTGGCGACGAGGTTGCTGTTCTTGAGGCTATGAAGATGGAGAACTCTATCACCTCTGACTACGCAGGTACAGTACAGCAGATTGTTGTTGCTGAGGGCGAGAATATCGCAACAGACGCAGTAATTATGATTATTGGATAATAAACAACTGTTTAAACCTTAAAATACCAAACTTATATGAAATTTTTGCAGGAATTTAAGGCATTTGCCCTCAAGGGTAATGTAATGGATATGGCAGTCGGTGTTATCATCGGTGGTGCTTTTGGTAAGATTGTAACCTCATTGGTTAATGATGTTATTATGCCCCCTATCGGACTGCTGATTGGTGGTGTGGACTTCACAGACCTCAAGCTGACCCTTAAGAAGGCTGTTATCGAGGCTGGCGCAGAGGTCGCTCCGGCTGTAACCTGGAACTACGGTGCATTTATCCAGCAGGTAGTTGATTTTACCATCCTCGCATTCTGCGTATTTATGATGGTTAAGATTATGAACAAGCTGCTCCGCAAGGAGGAGAAGAAGGCAGCTGCACCTGTAGCACCTCCTGCACCAAGCAAGGAGGAGGTTCTGCTCACCGAGATTCGTGACCTTCTCAAGGAGAAGAAATAGTCTGTAAAATCACAGTTTATCAAGAAGCACCTTCATTTGAGGGTGCTTTTTTGTTGCACTTCCGAAATATTTTATCTATATTTGTGTTCAAAATAATCTAAAATTTAACTTTTATGAACATTTTTGAACGCACAGGTCTTCCAAAGAGTCTGTTTTGGGGTTTTCTGGGTGTGCTTATCTTTATGATGGGCGACGGAATTGAGCAGACTTGGCTCAGTAAGTATATCGAGTCACAGGGGCTTGATCACGAGATGTTATTTACCGTTTATGGTATCTCTATCGCCATATCTTCGTGGCTCTCGGGTGTGATTGCCGAGACTATCGGTGTTCGCAAAACTATGTGGCTCGGATTTGTCATCTATCTTGTAGGTATGACGGGCTTTGCAGGGCTTGGTATGACGGGGCTGAACTACCCTACTCTGCTTGCCACATACGCAATCAAGGGCTTTGCATATCCGCTCTTTGCATATACATTTATCGTTTGGATTACCTATCGCGTAGGTAAAGAGAGCCTCAGCTCGGCGCAAGGTTGGTTTTGGTTTGTATTTACAGGCGGACTGAATGTGCTTGGAGCTTATTACGGTGCATATACAAAGGAGGCGATAGGTGTTGTTCCTACGCTTTGGACATCGCTCATATTTGTCACTATCGGTGCTATTCTTGCCCTTGTGGTCAATAAGTGTCCCGACACAAATCTCTTTGCTGAGGGAAAGCCGAGCAGCAATCAGAGCAAGTTCCGCGAGCTTATTCACGGTCTTGGTATTATGAAGCGTGAGCCGAAGGTGCTGATGGGTGGTATTGTCCGAATTATCAACTCTATCTCTCAGTTTGCCTTTGTGGTATTTATGCCGCTCTACTTTGCCGACCACGGTATGACAGACACCGAGTGGGGTCTTATTTGGGGCTCTGTATTTATGTTCAACATCATCTTCAACCTTATATTCGGCATTGTTGGCGACCGTCTTGGCTGGGCGCAGACAATTATTTGGTTTGGAGGTGTGGGTTGCGCTGTGGGCGTGCTGCTCTTCTACTATGCTCCTGAGATTTGGAATAACTTCTGGTTTATCCTCGCTTGTGGTGGCTTCTGGTGCGTAATGCTTGCCGGATATGTGCCACTCAGCGCGCTTGTACCGTCACTTGTCGAGAAAGACAAGGGTGCAGCCGTATCGGTGCTTAATCTCGGTGCAGGTCTTGCAACATTTATCGGTCCGCTCTTGGTAAAACTCCTCAAAGAGCCTATCGGTTATACAGGTATCGTTTGGGTTATCGCAGCTCTCTATATTGTCAGCTCGATTATGACCTACTACATTGCAAAACCGGCAAAATAACAACTGTTACAGCCCGATTTTATTCGGGCTTTTTTTTATGAACTACTCACAACACATATCTACAGACAATCCCGCACTTGTTATCATCGCCATAGACCAATCAGGCTCTATGGCAGAGGCTTTTACAAATGTGTCGATGATTGTCAGCAAGAGCGAAATAGCCTCTATGATTGCAAGCGCAATGATTGACGAGATGAAGCTCCGCTCAACGCATATAGATGGGTTGTATCACTACTTCGATTTTGTGGTCTTGGGTTACTCCCGACAAGATGTCTATCCACTGATAAACAACACCCTGCAACCCGCGCCTATTACCACCTTAGAGAATATAACACCAACACGACAACAACGCACGATAGAGTATATCACGCCGGATAACCACCTCTTTTTGGCTGTCGAGTCCTTCAGCGAGTGGATAACTCCGCAAGCAGCAGGTGCTACGCCAATGATTGAGATGCTTGATACTGTGACAGATATTGTAGATAGATGGTGCAATAACCGACAAAACAGAGACTCTTTCCCGCCAATAATCCTAAATATCACCGATGGGCTGAGCATTGCAGAGTACAATTCACACCACCTGCAAAAGTGTAACCAGATAAAGGAGATTGGCACAAACGATGGTAAGGCATTGCTGTTCAATATATACATCGACTCAATGCCCGCAAATGAGCGTCATAACTTTACAAACATCGACACCCTGTCGCCACAAGATAGACTCTATCCGCTTGCCGAGATGTCCAGCCCGCTACCTGAACTGTTCCACCCTCTCGCACATAAATACAACCCGACAGCAGCCACAGAGTACCGCGCCTTCTGCCACAATGCTGTGTCACTGCAAATTATTCCGTCGCTCAAATTCAAAAGCGCACTGCTAAAATAGAAGAAATCTCATCAAGGCAGGTAGTAATAATTCGTTAGCAGGGATTGGCTACTTCGCAGACTAAGGTCTGCTCCGTGACGCCCATCCCCAGCCTGCCGCGGGCGTCCTTGCAAAGATTGAAAGTAGCGGTGCTACTATTTTATTTATAATGGCAAGTCTTTAGTAAACGAGTTTACTCGACTTGCCATTATAAATAAAGCCTTGCAAATGCAAGGCTTTCAATCTTTGCGGAAAGGAGGGGATTTGAATGTTATGCGGAATACCGCATAACATCACCGACGAGGCAGTGCAGTCAAGCGTAGCTTGGTGCGCAAATAGCCGAGGAGGTAACCCCTACTATGTGAGAATCCCCTCTTTATGCATTAAGCAGGGAGCTGCGCAGCAGCTTATAGTTTTGTTTTAGGCTATATGGGGAGCTAGCTCAATAATAAATCCTAAAACAAAACAGGTGGCTGATATTCAGCCACCTGCCTGCTTGATGCGGAAAGGAGGGGATTCGAACCCCTGAAACGCTTTTGGCGTTTACTCGCTTTCCAGGCGGGCCAGTTCAACCACTCCTGCACCTTTCCTTTTTTCGGCAGACAAAGATAGAAAACTTTTTCAATTCGAGCAACTTTTTCATTCAATTTCAAATACCGTGACCATTTTACTATTATCTTTGCGCAGATTAATTAGTGGTTATGGAGCGTACAAACTCGATTTTAGGACATCTTGCCTGCTTTACGGCATATACAATATTCGGACTTAACATAGTGGTATGCAAGGACTTAACAAGTAGCGGAGCCATATCTCCGATTGCGCTGTTTACCATTCGCTCGTTAGGTGCAGGTGCGTTATTTTGGCTTATATCGCTCTTCTTACCAAAGCAGAGTGTGGAGAGAAGAGATTTGCCAAAGATTTTTGCAGCCTCTGTGCTCGGTTTCTTCCTTACGCAGATGTGCTTTCTGATGGCTATATCGCGTATTACGCCGATGGATTGTTCGATAATCACATCTCTGTCGCCAATATACACTATGTTCATTGCAGCATACGCCCTCAAAGAGCCACTATCGACTCAGAAAATCGGGGGTGTCGTATTGAGCCTTTGTGGTATTATATACCTGATACTCAATAGTGTAACTTCAACAGCAACAGCTATTGAAACGACACCTGTAGGCGTATTGTTAATGATTGGCAACTCCCTCTGTTTTTCGCTCTATCTCGGTATTTTCAAGCCGACGATTGCCAAATACTCGGTTGTGATATTTATGAAGTGGACATTCCTATTTGCGTCGCTATTATCACTACCATTTTCTGTTAAAGAGCTATTTACAATCGACTATGCAGCCCTACCGACATCGTTTATCACAGAGCTCGCTTTCCTTGTTATCTGCGCAACCTTTATTACATACTTCCTCATACCTGTCGGACAGAAGATTTTGCGCCCGACGCTTGTCAGTATGTACTCCTATGTGCAGCCTATCATAGCTATTGTAGTAAGCATCTATGTAGGTATGGACACACTGAGTTGGCAGAAGGTTATTGCTGCCATAACCGTATTTACAGGCGTGATATTGGTCTCTTACAGCAGGAAGAAGGCGGCGTAATTACTTTATCGGCTCGGTATGTATGCCCACATGCGTACCCGCGCCAAATTGTGCTTTGAGCTGTCGCTCGACTGTTGTAGTTATTCTGTGAGCCTCATTGAGTGTCAAATTACCATCCATACGGATATGTACCTCTATGGCATAGTTATTTCCGATACGGCGAGTGCGTAGATGATGCGGCGAGGTTACACCATCAACAGAGAGGATAATGCTCTCTATTTGTCTCTCGACATCCTCAGGCAGTGAACGCTCCAAAAGCTCTTCGATGCAGGGCTTAAATAGATCTATTGACACTTTGATAATAAAACCACTTACAACCAACGCTGCAAGAGGGTCAAGTACGCGCCACTGCTCACCCAAAAACATTGCACCTCCGATACCTATCAGAACACCGACCGAAGAGAGCGCATCGCTACGATGATGCCACGCATTTGCAACGACCGTCTGAGAGTTAAGATGCTCTGCCGCGCGGACTGTATAGCGATACAACAACTCTTTGATCACGATAGATAGAGCAGCCGCTATAAGGGCAATCGTGCTTGGCGATTGAGGCACCACACCATTCATAAATGCAACAATCTGCTCTACGGCATTTACAATAATACCCACACCGACACCAAAGAGTATCAGACTTATCACTACCGTTGCAAGTGTCTCGTATTTACCATGACCGTAACCGTGGTCTTCATCTGCCGGCTTACCCGATATGCGGATAAAGAGCAGTACAACTATATCTGTAACAAAATCGGACAGAGAGTGTACAGCATCTGCAATCATCGCAGCACTATGACCCAAAATACCTGCTAAAAACTTAAAGATAACAAGCACTATATTGACAATGCTGCCAACAATGGTCACTCTATATATTCCTCTCTCTCGGCTATTGTTTGTCATTTGATAGCGTGTTTAAGAATGTTACAATTTTTTCGCAATAGTCATTATCTGACTGAGGATGCACAAAATCATCAATTATACAGTGGTTATCGCCCTCTAAAACCCATTTCTGAGCCTGCGGTGCGGCTTCTGTCAGCTCTTCAAAGTTGGCATACGGCACAGTTCTGTCGCCCACAGATTGTACAAGCAGTGCCGGACGAGAGCCGAGCTTTGTAATCTCATTTATCGGCGATATATTAGCCATTTTGCCAAATCTAAATCGGGTAACAAGTGCCACAAACGGAGAGAGAATACGCGCCACCGCCTTGGAAGCTACCAGCTCAACATTCCTATCAAAATTAAACTCCCAACTACTATATGCAGAGAGGGCTATAAGGGCATCTATACGGCTATTTCTACCCGTCGCAACCACAGCCGTCGCCGCACCCATACTCAAACCCATTGCAACCACAGGAACGCCACTATATCGAGGTTGAGATTTGATATACTCCACCGCTGCATCTACATCCTGCCACTCGCGGGTAGCTGCATATATCCCCCAGCCATCACTTGCCCCATGTGAACGCAAGTCGAGCAACAGTGAAGCAAAACCATTGTCGGCAAAAAGGCGCGAATGACCATACCAATTAGTCACTGTCGCCGAGTGTATTCCCCCAAGACAGAGAACAACACCTTTGGGATTATCTACCGCCACCTCATAGGCTGTAAGGGCTATACCATCTGCGCTCTGCAACCTTACCACAGAGGACTCCACGCCAAACTCAGCTGGGTTATATACCTCGCCCTGCGTACGACAATCGAGCATTTTATGCATCTTTATAGCCGGCAGAGCTATGCAGACAATCACAACAATCGCTACAATCGCAAGTATTATATATGGCAAAACCTTCATAACTCCACAAAGGTACAAATTTAAACCCAAAAAAGCAATCCGCACCATATTCTTAAACAATGTTGTTCGTTTAGAAAATTATTTTTAATTTTGTGGTGTAATCAGATAGATTACAGACATATTGAAAGTGTTTTCGCTTTTGTCCTTGTTGAAAATGTGGAAGTTTTCTTGACCAAAGGATTAAACGAACAGCACTCATATTTTGTATAGCTATGCGGCTGTACGCTGTTTGCGTACCTACCCCATACTATCCAAGTGTGGGGCATTGTAGCGTTTGTTTTGGTCAGGTCTTTCCACAACCTTCAACAGATAAACGAAAATCAACTCCACACTTTCTTTTTATATAGCCCGATAGGAGTTGGCGGGTACAAAAACCAATCAAAATGTAGAAAAAATCTTACAACGCACCAACTGTGGAGTGCTACTCTGCACAGGTAGAGAGCGGCTTTCAAACATCGTTAGAAGATCCAAAAACAGACCCTACGCAAAGTTGGTAATTAAAACTTATATATTATGAAGAGATTATTTTTTGCAGTAGTTGCAATGCTCTTTGCAGCTTGTACTACCGATGTTACAGAGGATGTAGCAGTTAAGCTCCCCGAAACCATTACCGTTTCGTTTGAGGAAGGTAGCCGTATTCAACTCAATGAGGGTAAGACCGTTTGGACTGCGGGCGACCTTGTTAGTGTATTCTACCGCTCTGATGCAAATCAGCAGTGGAAGTTTCAGGGTGTTACGGGCGACCGTAGCGGTAATTTAAGGAGAGTATCTACCCCTGAAGCTACAACAAAACTCTCAAAAGTTGTAGCAGTATATCCGTATAACAAAAACTACTACATCAACCCCGAGACCTGCAATATTGAGGCTACGCTCCCTGCCGAGCAGACATATCTTAAAGATAGTTACGGTCTTGACGGCAATATATTGGTTTCAGCAAGCGAATTTAACCAACTCTATATGCGCAATGTGCTTGGCTGGCTGAAGATTCAGCTTAAGGGCGAGGGTCAAGTTGTAAAGAAGATAACTCTGAAAGGCAACAATAGCGAGCAGGTGGCAGGTTTAATCTATATTGATAGCTCTGATGCAACAGCGACTCTCGCTGCTGAACACTCTGACGGTGGCGATGACGGCGTAGGCGGTACACTCGTTTTTGAGGATACAATCCTTACAGAAGTTGCTCTCAACTGTACAGAGGGCGTTACACTCGGCTCTGAGGCAACTGCGTTTTATATCGCTCTGCCACCACAGGAGTTTAGTAAGGGCTTTACTCTCAAGGTACTCTATGATGACGATACAACAATGACAAAATCGACATCAAATAGCGTGACCATCGAGCGAAATACTATTCTGCCGATGGATGCCCTTTACTACGACGGTAATACACCGCCTGTCTATGAGCTTGCTTATACGACCAATAATAGCCAACCTCTTGACCCATATACCACCGAGGGCTTTGGTGCAAACTTCTTGGAGAATATCTACGATGCCGAGACAGGCAAGGGCTCTCTTAAGTTCGACGGTAGAATAACGACTATCCCTGCAAATGCATTTATTGTCTGCACAAACCTTACCTGGATTGATATCCCGAATTGCATAACCACTATTGGCGATAAAGCATTCAAAGGTTGTTCCGCTGTGGAGAGTTTGACTCTTCCAAGCAGTATTACATCTATTGGTAAATCTGCCTTTGAGAACTGTACGGGAAAGGTGACTATTAATTCTAATGGTAAATTCCATAAAGCTAAGTTTACAGAAGTTGTTATCGGCAATAGCGTAACAGCGATTGGAAATTATGCATTCGAAGATTGCAGCAGTTTGACATCTGTTACTATCCCTGATAGTGTAACTATGATTGGAAGTTATGCATTCAAAAATTGCAGTAGTTTGGCATCTGTCACCATCGGTAATAGGGTAACTATGATTGGAGAGTATGCATTCTACAGTTGTAGCAACATTAAAGATGTCTATTACCAAGGAGATTTATCCGGATGGTGCAAGATAAGTTTTAGGGACAATCCTTTATCTTATGGAGCAAAATTATATATTGATAATAAGGAGGTTACAGATATTACTATCCCATCAGATATAATTTCAATTGGGGATTATGCATTCCTGTATTGCAGCAGCCTGACATCGGTTACTATTTCTGATAGCGTAACTGAGATTGGAAGTCAAGCATTCTACGGTTGCAGCAGCCTGACATCGGTTACTATCGGTAATAGGGTAACTATGATTGGATATTATGCATTCAGTGGTTGCAGCAGCCTGACATCGGTTACTATCCCTAATCGCGTAACTGAGATTGGAGATGGTGCATTCTACAATTGCAGCAGCCTGACATCAGTTACTATAGGCAATAATGTAACTACTTTGGGAACAAATCCATTCAAAGACTGCTCAAAACTTACTGAGTTTAATGGTAAATTTGCTTCAGCAGATAAGCGTTGCCTTATTGTAGATGGTGTTCTCAACTCGTTTGCTATCGGTTGTGGGCTTACCGAGTATGCTATTCCGAATAGTGTAACTGAGATTGGAGATTGGGCATTCTATAATTGCAGCAACCTGACTTCTGTTACTATCCCTAATAGCGTAACTGAGATTGGAGATTGGGCATTCCTGTATTGCAGCAGCCTGACTTCTGTTACTATCCCTGATAGCGTAACAGAGATTGGACGAGAATCATTCCATAATTGCACTAATCTTAAAGAGGTATTTTGCAAGCCGATAACTCCACCAACGGGAGCCAGTTGGATGTTTGACACAAACGCTACCGACCGAAAAATCTATGTCCCTGCATCTGACGATGACAGCATTATAAATGCTTACAAGGCGGCAGATTATTGGAAAAATTATGCTGACTACATTGAGGAGTATGAATTTACAGAATAACAGTATCTAAAAAACGATACAGGCGTATGCAGAGTTGCATACGCCTGTATTGTTTCACTATATGGTAGGTTCTATAAATTAATTTCCCGCTACGACGATAATACCCAAGCCGATAATAAAGAGGGCGAACATCAGCGCAAGGAGGTAGCCTGTTTTACGGTCGGCACCCTTAAATTCGTGCCAAATAAAGACACCCCAAAAGGCTGCAATCATAGGTGCGCCCTGACCGAGTGCATACGACACTGCTGCGCCTGCCTTACCTGCGGCGATATAGCTAAAGGCTGTGCCCAAGCACCATATTGCACCGCCCAAGACACCGACAAGGTGGGTCGATAGTGAGCCTTTGAAGTACTCGCGGTATGATACAGGAGAGCCGACAAACGGACGCTTCATAACGATAGTATTAAACACCACATTTGACAGCAGCACACCAAGAGAGAAGATAAATATTGCCGAGTATGGTGTTAGCATACCCTCGGCAGGATTCTCAAAATTGTTAATATCCATACCCTTAACCACAAAGCGATAGAAGGTGGACATCAGCAGACCCGCGATAATAGCCAGCACGACGCCTTTACGGCTGCTTGCGTTGCTCTCGCCCTGTTTTGATACTCTACCCGCAGCCATACCGTTACAAACAATAGCAACCACTACAAACAGCACTCCCAAAGCGAGCAACCACGGATTACCTTTACTCTGCTCAAGGTAGTTATTAATAACGCCCAGCACCAGCGCAAGACCGCAACCGAGAGGAAAAGCAACTGACATACCGGCAAGAGATGTAGATGCCGAGAGCAGGATATTAGAGCCATTGAAGATTATTCCGCCAAGAAGCACCCAGCCCACAGAGACAATACTTGCCTGCGACAGGTCGGCAATAAAGCCTCGACCCTCGCTGCCCGTACTACCCATAGTAAAGCCAAGCAACAGCGTAAAGAGTACCATTCCGATAACATAATCCCAATAGAACAGTTCATAACGCCAAGTTCTTCCTGCAAGTTTCTGTGTGTTTCCCCAAGAGCCCCAGCAGAGCATCGTAATAAAGCAGAATACAACTGCCAATGCGTAACTGTTAATGATAAACATAGTGTAAATATTTTAGGTTAAAAATTATCGACCTCTTCTCTTGTCGGTACAGATGGTTGCGCGCCTACTCGGGTAACGGATATTGCCGAAGCTTTTGTGGCAAATGTAAGTGCCTCTCGCAGCGACTTACCCTCTGCAAGTGCGGCACAGAGCGCACCATTATATACATCGCCCGCCGCCGTTGTATCGACAGCTGCAACCTTACGAGCCTCGATTATCTCTCCCCTACCCTCCTCGTAGAGGTATGCGCCCAAGCTACCCATTGTGATAACCACACGACCTACACCGCGCGAGCAGAGTACCTGTGCTGCCAATGACGCAGTAGCCTCATCTTTAACCTCAATACCGGTCAGCGTCTGCGCCTCGGTCTGATTTGGGGTTATAAGGTATAGTTTTGAGAGCGTCTGCTCACTTACCACCGCCGCAGGTGCAGGATTGAGGACAACCCTCGCCCCCTTTGCAGCTGCAATATCGACAGCCGCATCGACAGTAGCCATCGGAACTTCAAGCTGCAGTAGCACAATATCATCCTTCTCGACCTGCTCAAGAACACCGCGAATATCCTCCGTCGAGAGGCTGTTATTCGCGCCCAAAGCCACCGAAATAGAGTTCTGACCGGCACTATCAACCATAATCAGGGCAACACCTGACGGAGCATCCTTGCGAACAATATATGAAGTGTCGATACCAAAACGCTGATAACTGCTCACTGCCGCATCTCCAAACATATCTCTACCCAATGCAGCCGTAAAGATAACTCTGTGACCCATTCGGGCTACAGCAACCGCTTGATTAGCCCCTTTGCCACCTCCTGCCATCATAAATCCGCCACCAATAACACTCTCCCCGGGTCGTGGCAGACGCTCTGAACGGACAACCATATCCGTATTAGAGCTACCTATCACAATAATTTTGTTCATTTTAACCGCTTTATTTGTCAAATGTAGTAAAAATTAGTTACTTTTGCAACATAAAACAAAAACCATACAACAAAACTGATTAGTATGTCAACAGAAAGTAAAGTAAGAGCCGTGACTACTTTGCGACTCAAGCAGATGAAGGAGCAGGGAGAGAAAATCTCAATGATTACCTCTTACGACTACTCTATGGCAAAGATTGTCGATGCTGCAGGTATAGATGTCATCCTCGTAGGCGACTCGGCTGCAAATGTTATGGCAGGTCATCAGACTACACTGCCTATAACCCTCGACCAGATGATATATCACGCCTCATCGGTTGTGCGTGGCGTTGAGCGTGCTTTGGTAGTATGCGATATGCCTTTCGGCACATATCAGGGCGACCCTCAGACTGCTCTCAACTCGGCTGTACGCATTATGAAGGAGAGCGGTGCCGATGCAGTTAAGTTGGAGGGTGGAGAGGAGATTCTCGACTCTGTAAAGCGAATACTCACTGCCGGTATTCCTGTTATGGCACACCTCGGACTCACTCCTCAGTCTATTCACAAATTTGGTGGTTATGGTCTTCGTGCAAAGGAGGAGGCTGAGGCTGAAAAGTTGATACACGATGCCAAACTTCTTGAGGAGGCGGGCTGTTTTGCCGTGGTTCTTGAGAAGATTCCGGCAGCACTTGCCAAGCGCGTAACCGAGAGCCTTACCGTGCCTACTATCGGTATTGGTGCAGGTGCGGGTACTGACGGTCAGGTGCTTGTTGTTCACGATATGTTGGGTATAAACAAGGGATTCTCGCCAAAATTCTTACGCCGATATGCCGATTTGCATACCATTATGACAGAGGCTGTCGAGCACTATGTCGAGGATGTGAAGAGTGGTGATTTCCCTAACGAGAACGAGCAGTACTAAAAAAAGCCTACCAAGTTTTGGTAGGCTTTTTTACTATTTCTTCTGGCGATCGTACTCCTCTATAAGACTCTTGCCTAAATTTACAGCAGATGTTTCGACTCTCTTATAGGCATTTACAGCAGCATTCTCTACCGCCTTATAGCTGCCAACAACTCCATTCTCAATAGCCTTATAGCTACCAACCACCGCATTCTCAATACCTGTGTAGGTCTTTACTACACCCTTTACAATCTTCTTTGTCATAATCTATACTATTTTGATTAATTATTTCCGAGTGCAAAGGTAGGGGCGAAAATTACCTCAAAAAAGGTCTGATGTTCCTATTGATTGGAATATTTGTCGCACGATGTTGAAATATTGTTCCAAAAGTTCTACATTTGTGGAGTAAAAGGCGTTTTTATGGAAAATAGACTAACAAAAACTTTACAAAAATACATTGACAATGGCGCAATAGATGGTATCTACTCTATCGACGAGCAATTGGTTATTATTGACAATCCATCTTTTGCCATACTACCAAATCACCCATACCGTTGTCCGCTCTCTGTGGCTCTATACTGCACGCGCGGAAAAGGTGTTGGCAGAATAAACGCCACAACCTTTACTATCAGTAGAGGTAGTTTTATGATAGTACTGCCAAATCAGATTACAGAGCTTGTAGATGTAAGTAGCGACTTTCAGGCTACCTATGTTATTATGACGGACGAATTTACTGCCTCTCTCGGTATTGGTAATACATTCTCGCTGCAATCAACTATCGCGCAGTCTCCCCATATCGAGCTTGTAGATAGAGCAAAAGAGGCTTTAGAAGGTTATCTATCAATGTGCAAGAGTATTATTCCGGAGCAGAGAAACCCCAACAGGCTTGAGATTGTAATACTTCTAACAAGGGCTTTCTTTCTCGGCTTAGGATACTTTCTACATCAAGCAGAGAGTAGTGAGAATAACCGACAGGATAAGATTACCACAGAGTTTATCAGCCTTGTAGAGCAGAACTATATCAGCCACCGTGACCTAAAGTTCTATGCAGAGCAACTATCCCTAACTCCAAAGCATATATCTCTTGTAGTTAAGCAATCTAGTGGCAAGAGTGCGACCGAGTGGATAGAGAAGTATGTAACCCTTGATGCAATCACTCAACTGACATCTACCGACAAGAGTATCAAGGAGATAGCCTACGATCTCGGTTTCCCGTCACAATCTTTCTTTGGCAAATACTTCTGTCGTGTTGTAGGCATTTCGCCAGCTGAGTACCGCAAAGCGCACAAAAAATAGAGCTGACTAAAAAATAACTTAGCCAGCCCTTGACACTCGAGAGAGTAAATATACTACTGAAGACCCGCAACCTCAGAGAGCTGCTCAAACAACTTACCGTATGCAGTGTTAATCTCCTGACGAAGTGCTGCATAGTGCTTGCGAACAAGAGATGGGTTGTGAGGCTCTGCAGGATTATTTGCCTTTACAAACAGTGCATTGCGAAGCTCTACACCCTGCTGCATAATTGCAAAGATCTCCTTATCCTTTGATGGCTGGTAGTAGATAGCCATATCACAATCAAATACCAACTCCTCAAGACAGTAGTCAATCTCTTTCTTCAAAACTCGTAAATTTGCCATAATCTCAAAATATTTGCGTTTAACATTATTTTCCAATGATACAGCAAAGATAACAAGATATTATCAATTCTCAAATTTTTTGGCATTTTTTATTTTTTGACTATCTTTGTGATATGGCAAAAGGTGTAGATGTAAACGATATGACATTCTTCGAGCATTTGGATGCTTTGCGTCCGGGGCTTATCAGGAGTGTTGTGTTGTTATTGGTGGCTATGGTCGTGGCTTTTATCCTTAAGGAGCCTATAATGAACTGTATTATGGGACCAAAGTCACCCGACTTTATAACCAACGAACTTATGTATCGTCTTGCCGAAAAGACGGGCAGCGAGGTGCTTAAAATCAACCAAGAGCCTGTAACGCTGATAAATACATCTATGGCGGGTCAGTTTAATATGCATCTGCTGACAGCTTTTTATGTGGCTCTGATTGTAGCTATACCCTATCTGCTTTTTGAGTTATGGCTCTTTGTTCGCCCTGCGCTGACAATTTCAGAGCGCAGAAGTAGCACTCGGTTTATACTCTATATTGTGCTATGTATGGCTATCGGTATTGCGTTTGGCTACTTTATACTTGCGCCACTGTCGGTAAACTTTCTGACGGGTTATGTTGTAAGCAGCGATATTTCCAATATGATTGATGTAAGTTCCTATATATCGCTTGTTGCCAATATGGTGCTTGTCTGTGCCGTTATATTCGAGCTTCCCGTAGCTGTTCACTTCCTCTCAATGACAGGTCTTATTACGGCTCAGTTTATGAAGAGGTACCGCCGTCACGCAATTGTCGTACTCGCCATAGGCGCAGCCATTATCACACCTCCGGATATTATGAGTATGATACTTGTAATTATTCCGCTGTATCTTTTGTATGAATTAAGCATTAAAATTGCCCAATAATTTTGCTTTTAAGGGCGGTTTTACTATCTTTGCGCTCAAATAATTGATTTCGGGGCGGGGTGAGACTCCCCACCGGCGGTGATAGTCCGCGACTCCCGAGGGCAATTGAGAGACAAGGCTGTAAGGCTGGTATTTTAATCCATAGCGCAGTGTTTGTATCGGTTACCTTTGGGACTGAATCGGTGAAATTCCGATACCGACGGTATAGTCCGGATGGTAGAAGTCAAAGCAGCAGGGTGAGGCATAGTGTGTCTTGCTGTGCTGTATGATATAGCCCCGATGTCTTAACAGATGTCGGATTTTTTATTTTTTTGCACTATGCGAAAGTTATTTGTAACTCTTCTTTCTATTCTCTTTCCGCTTGCAGCGTGGGCGCAGGCGACAACTGCTTCAATAGCAGGTACAGTAACAGACAGTAATAGTTCTCCACTTATAGGAGCGACAGTTGTAGCGGTACAAAAAGCTACGGGCGTCAGCTACGGCACAAGTGCGAATGTTGAGGGAAAGTACTTTTTAGACGGACTGAAGGTTGGTGGCGAGTATGTAGTGACCATCTCTTGTATCGGCTATCTGACAAGTGAAGTGGATAAGATATACCCCTCACTTGGTCAGACCGTAGAGCTCAATATATCTCTTCAAGACCAGCCATCTATAGATAGTGTGGTAATTGTAGGAGATTATAAGCCGCACGGCAACTTCTCATCGTACGATATAGAGACTATGCCTACCGTTACCCGCTCAATATACGATATTGCTCGTCTATCGCCATACGCTGCTACCCAGCAGGAGGGTGGCGTGGCAATTGGTGGTGCAAACAGCAGGTACAACTCGTTCTACATCGACGGTATTGTAAACAACGATATGTATGGTCTAACTGCAAGTGGTACTAATGGAGGTTTGGCAAGCGCAAACCCTATTCCACTCGATGCGTTGGAGCAGATTCAGGTTGTTGTAGCTCCATTTGATGTTCGCCAGAGCGGTTTTACCGGTGGAGGTATCAATGCTGTGACAAAGTCGGGAACAAATACCCATACCGGTAGCGCGTATGCCTACTATACCGACAACAATATCTATGGCAGAGGTGCAAACAACAGCCCTTTGGCACAACAAAACACACTTACCTATGGAGCTACTATGGGCGGTGCGATTGTAAAAAACAGACTCTTCTACTTTGTCAGTGCCGAGAACTCTTTTGACCGCTCGCCGTCATCATACCATATTGGAGATTCTAACTGTAAGGTATCTGAGGCTGATGCAATAACTATTGCCAACCACTACAAGCAGCTTACGGGCTATGATGGTGGAGGATATGGCAAGCGCAATATCGAGCGCAATACAGTATCTATCTTGGCGCGCCTTGATTGGAATATCTCCGACCGACACAACCTTGCCGTGCGTTACAACTTCCTCGATGCGGGCAAAGACGAGCATATCAACTCCGCCTCTACCCTACTCTTCCACGGCACGGGATATACATCTGTCAGCACAACGCACTCGGTAATGGCAGAGCTTGACTCTCGCATAACCCCCGAGCTGTACAACTCGCTGCGTGTAGGATATACCCGCGTTTCTGATGGCAGAGATACCGACTCCAAAACTCCGTTTGTCACTATCGACCATATTCGCGATGGCGAGAATACAGCTGTAAAAATTGGAACAGACGGTATGGCTTGCAGCAACTCACTGATGCAGAATAGCATAACTATATCTGACAACCTCTCCATTCACAAGGGAAGTCACAATATTACCGTAGGTACACACAACGAGATTTTCACAGCCAAGGTGCTATTTGTTGCCAATGCCATTGGTTCATACACATACAACACCATGGCAGATTTTCTTGCCTCTAAGCCGTCAATGTTCCAACAGACAATACCTGTCGGAGATGCCTCTACACGCATAAATACGGCACAATTCGGCATTTTTGCGCAAGATGAGGTGTGGATTAACTCACTCCAACTTACTTACGGTCTGCGCGCCGATATTCCGGTTATTTTCAACACCCCGCGCGAGAATAGTGCATTTAATAGCAGTGCCATAGCGCAGAGTTATGGCGTTGCGACAAACAGCAAACCAAAGAGCCATATCCTACTCTCGCCACGAGTAGGTTTTAAGTGGAATATACCGACAACAAGTCTTGCCCATATGACCCTGCGAGGTGGCGTGGGTATGTTTACCGGCAGAATACCGTTTGTATGGATTACAAACTGCTATTCAAATACAGGTATGACCCAACTGGGATATACCCTCTATGGCGATAATATCCCACCATTCGGAGTCTCACCAAGTGGCACTGCCGGAACAAGTGCAAATCCCGTAATCTATGTTGCTGACCGCAAGTTCCGCATGCCGCAGACGCTGAAGGCAAATCTTGCATTTGAGAGCCGCATCAGAGGTTGGAAATTGACACTTGAGGGTATCTATGCCAAGAGTATCAACGATATATCAATCCGCAATATCGTTGCAGCTGACAACGGTGCAAAATTATATGCCGTAAATAGTTCTGTAGCAAATCAAAACAATACCACAATATACTACGATTCATCTGCAAAGAAGAGTTTTTCATCTATCTATCTGCTTGAGAATGAAAAGAGAGGCTATTCGTACAACCTCTCGGCAATGGTAGAGAAGCAATTTATATTCGGACTACAGTTTGCAGCCAGCTACACATTCTCACAGAGCTATACTGTAAACGACGGCGTATCATCCTCTGCACCAAGCATTTGGGGCAAGAGTTACGCAACCGTTTCAAACAGTAAGTCACTTACACACTCCGTATTTGAAGTTCCTCATAAGGTTACAGCACAGCTGAGTTACTCAAAGCGTTATGGCTCAATATTCGGCTCTACCATATCGCTCGTATATCAAGGTTATTCAGGTATGCGTTATACCCCTACCTACTACAAAAACGGCATTGATGTCAATGGCGATACCTATCGTGGTAACTCGACAATCTATATTCCGACAGAGGCGGAGCTTGCAGCTATGAACTTTGAGAATGAGAGCCAGCGTATAGCCTTTAATGACTACATCGGTCAGCACCGCGCCCTGAAGAACAATCGTGGTAAATATGCCGAGCGAAATAGTCTGATAGCCCCTTTCGAACACCATATAGACCTCCACTTTGCGCAAGATTTCTACTTCAACAAAATTAGTTCGCGCAAAGTAGAGATTACACTCGATATTATGAACTTGACAAATATATTCAACCGCAATTGGGGTGCAGTTTATTTCCTTGATGATTGGAAGCTATCGCCTGTAGAGGTTATTTCGCTTACAGATGATGGTAAAGGGAACAAGACACCTAACTACCGCTTTGTTGGTGGCGAGATTTCGAAAAACGACCTTCTTTCGCGTTGGCGTATGCAGTTGGGTGTAAGAGTGGTATTTTAACGACAGATTATGAAAAATATAGTTTTTGACCTTGCCGGAGTAGTTTTTGCTCGCAATACCGAGCGTTGTCCTCAGAGGCTTATGGACTACTTCTACTTTATCAATTCGGGCGAACCTATGCCTGAATTTTGGAATGACTACGACCGCGGAACTCGCGATATTGATGATGTTGCCACTGCCCTTGCAGAATTTAGAGGTTCCGACTTTCAGACAGCCAAAAGTATGATGTTGGAGGCTATAACCTATCAAGAGGAGGTTGTTCCGACTGCCAAACTGATTAAACAACTCAAAGAGGCTGGATATAGGCTCATTGTACTCTCGAATATGTCGAAGGAGTATATCGCCTATCTGCGTAAGATGGATGTTTATAGTGCCTTTGACGACGAGGTAATATCTTGCGAAGTGGGTCTTATAAAGCCCGAAAAAGAGATATATTCACTGCTTATCGAGCGATATAACCTCGACCCAGCGCGGACTATGTTTATAGACGACCGCAAGGAGAATGTCGATGCGGCAGCAGCATTGGGAATTGTACCTTTCCACTTCGATCGTAACAATCCCGAGAAAAGTTGTGAGCAGTTGCGTTGTTTTTTGCTAAAATAATTGCTATTTTTGCGGTATGGAAGAGATTTTTGATAATATTCCCGAGCAGCCTTCGTACGATGTTATAGTCATCGGCGCAGGTGCAGCAGGTATGATGGCAGCCGGAACTGCCGCAAAAAATGGAGCAAAGGTACTCCTACTTGAGAAGATGGAGAAGCCTGCTCGTAAGGTGCGTATTACAGGTAAGGGTCGCTGTAACCTTACCAACGCCCGTGGAGAGGAGGAATTTAAGGAGAATATCCGTACTAACTACGACTTTCTGAAGGTAGCATACTCCGAGTTTAACAATCGTGCAACAATGCGCTTCTTTGAGCGTATGGGTGTCAAGCTCAAGACCGAGCGTGGCGACCGCGTCTTTCCCGAGAGTGGCAAGGCTGCCGATATTGCTAATGCTCTTGAGTTCTACTGCCGTGACTACGATGTTGAGATTCGTTGTCACACTCGCGTATCGGGTATAGTTACACTCGGCAACAAGGTTTTGGGCGTAAAGTACTTCAATAAGCGAGGCTTTGAGCGCAGAATTGAGGCTCCGAATGTCATCATTGCCACAGGTGGTATCTCATATCCTCGCACAGGTTCAACCGGCGATGGTTATCTGTTTGCCGATGCATTGGGTCACACTATCGAGGATGTTCGACCATCACTCACTGCCCTTGTAACATCTCATCCACAGGCTCAATATATTCGCGATGTACTACTTCGCAATACTACTGTTCGCCTTGTTGTCAATGGCGAGGTTGTAGGCGAAGAGTTTGGCGAGGTAAGTTTCTCTGACAGAGGTATCGAGGGTGCTGCAACACTGCGATTGAGTCGTGATGCGGTCGATGCACTTACAGAGGAGAAGAGTGTCAAGTTGGAGCTCGACCTCAAGCCTGCACTTGACGAGGAGATTCTCCGCGCCCGCATATCACGCGAGGTTGCAGAGATGGGTCCGGAGGAGTTCTTTGCAGAGCTTGTGCGCCGTCTTGTTCCAAAGCCGCTTGTTGTTCCAATCTGCAAGGAGTTAGATGTTCACTCGCGCCTCTATATCAGTAAGGTATCAGACAAGGAGTTTGAAAGACTTATCAAGGTACTCAAGAGTTGGTCATTCCCTATCTCTGACTACGCATCGTTTGACTACGCTATTGTCACCGCAGGTGGTGTTAAGTGTAGCGAGGTGAACGAATATACTATGGAGTCGAAGTTTATTAAGGGTCTCTATTTTGCAGGAGAGGTGCTCGACATTGATGCCAATACAGGTGGTTATAATTTGCAAACTGCATTCTCTACCGGTCACTTGGCTGGATTGCTAAAGAAGTAAAAGATGAAAATCAGCGGACGCAACCTTAAACGACGAATGTTCAGAATGAGCATTATAGGCAACCGCCTTTCTCGCCTGAAGCACTTCAGGGGTCACGGCGTCCACTCGCCCTATGTCTATGGTCTTGTTCGCAAAGTGTTGATGCACAACACTCTGGCACCTGACACGGAGCATCCGCTATATACAGCACTGAGCAGTAGAGGTATATCTCAAAAGCGTGCTATTGAGTTGCAAAACTTGGCTTACTACACCTTGTCAGCCTCATTTAGCATAGATTGTACAGAGTGTACAAGCGATATAAATATCCTCACGGCAGATGTAACTGCAGAGGAGCTTGATACGGCTGCCAAAAATGCTGCGCAGAGTGGCACAACACTTGTAGTTCTTGCGCCATATCTCAATCGTTCTCGCCGCAATGCCTGCTCCGAGTTGATATGGAAACACCACTCTACAACGGTAGATAACCGAGGTTATATCATTTTTTTTAACAACCATCTTCCAAAACAACACTACAAATTATGAAACTATACACCAAAGGTGGCGACAAGGGCTCTACATCCCTTATTGGAGGAGAGCGAGTTAGCAAGTGTGACTGTCGCGTAGAGGCATACGGCACGGTCGATGAGTTGACTGCACATATCGGTTTTCTGGCAGATCGCACTATGGCGTTGTATGCTGATAGTGAGCCTTTTATAGACGACCTTAAGCGTATAAACTCGACACTGATGGATATCGAAGCTCTACTTGCCGTAGGTAGCGGTGCGGAGGCGAAGGTTAAGCCCCTTGACTCCTCTCGCGTGGAGTGGTTGGAGGGTCGTATAGATGATTTGCAGGCTCAACTCAAGCCATTGACCTCATTTACCATTCCGGGAGGCTGTGAGCTGACCTCTATCTGTCATATCTGCCGTACCATTTGCCGTCGTGCCGAGCGTTGCGCCATTGCTGCAGCAAGAGAGCATAATATAGACACAAATGCAATGGTATATATCAACCGTCTTTCCGACTATCTCTATGCTCTTGGCAGGGTCTTGTGCGATAAGATGGGCAAAAGCGAGTTTATCTGGGAGCCATAGAGGGTTGCATTTTTTTACATTCTCTCCTATAAATATTTGCAAAAGCTATTGGAAATTTCATTTTTTTCTCTATTTTTGCACTCCAAAGAGTTGACAATTAACCTTAAAAATCAAAATAACTATGTATTGGACACTTGAGCTTGCATCAAAATTGGAGGATGCACCATGGCCAGCAACCAAAGAGGAGCTTATCGACTACGCTAACCGTTCAGGCGCACCACTTGAGGTTCTTGAGAACCTTGAGGCTATTGAGGACGATGGTGATGTTTACGAGAGCATCGAGGAGATTTGGCCAGACTACCCTTCTAAGGAGGACTTCTTCTTCGATGAGGAAGAATATTAGCAGAATATAATCTATATATCACCGAGGTAGGCTTTGCAGTCTGTCTCGATGGTATTTTCGTGATGTAAAACTTAAAATGACAGAACCTATGAAAAAATTATTTTTAATGGCAGTTTTGGCACTTTCTGTATCATACTACGCATCTGCCGAGTGGACAACCTACTATGTTTTAGATGAGCCAAAAGAGAATACTCCAAGCTTCTATAGCTTCAAGATTGATTGGGATAACAACTACTTCTTCCTTGACTCTGATAGCGAGAATGAGACACAATGTCCTATCAAGAACCTCAAAACAAATGGTAAAAAGAAGACATTTGATGTATATTACACCAAAAATGTAGGCGGTGGCTACTATTGCAGCATCGGATTTGAAGATAAGGGTAATGGAGGCTACTCACTCACACTCTATCTGCCTGGTGAGGATGGTAAGAAGTTTGAGTTTAGCTATAACCTCTCTAACAAGAAGCCTCTCAAAGATGTTATCAGAGATGCACAACGAGACCCAAAGACAGCCATTAAGGAGGGTTTTGGCAAGGTGACAGATGTATTCAAGAAGAAAAAAGAGGAGAATAAAGAGAAGAAGGAAAAGAAGGAGTAATCCATCTAACCAAACAGAAGAGTCGGGCTACTACTACAAAAGTTGTCCGACTCTTATTTTTTGACAATCTATCGCACTTTTTTACCCAAAAATTTGGAAAAGTCTCGGGGGGGGGAAATTTGCACCGTAGAACTAAAATATAGAATTTATGAAAAGAGTATTTTTAGCAGTAGTTTCTGCCCTATTCTTATGCGGATGCGTAGGCAGAATTATCGATTGGGTTCCCGTTACATTTTATGTAGAGGTGCAAGACAAGGATGGTAAAGACCTTCTTGACCCGGCAAATGACAATAGTTGGCTGATTGGTACAGAGATTTCATTTAACAGCAAAACAGAGACTATCAACGAGGAGGATTTAGCCTCTGTAATGACACGAGCCGTAGATGTGCAATACGAGGGGGTAAGACTTCAAAAAAGTCCGAAGTGTTATCGCCTTGCCTTTGGCGAGTTCTCCGGTGCTCGGGAGTATAGTAACGAGGTTATCTTAATTAAATGGTCAGACGGCTCAACAAATGAGATTACCTACAAGCGCAGGCTAAACAGCGTAACAATCGATGCAAAAGAGGTATTCAAACTTGACGGAGTGAAGTGTTCTAATCCGATTGTGATTACAAAGTAAAAAAACGAGGGTGACAATACCCTCGTTTTTTACATCATCTCCTCATAGGCATAATGTATCGCCCTATTAAGAATCTCAACTAACGGATAGGTTGAGCGGAGATCTTCGACAACAGAGTGTAGCAAAACTTCATCTCCTGCAGCAAGCAACTCAGGATTGATGGGCTTCTCAATACCAAACTCTTTGAGTCGCAACAGCTCGTCGTATTTATGTCCTGGCGGAAACTCCTTTGGGTTGCGCTTGAGAGATTGTGAGCGGATAAGAGTAAATCCATTGGACTCCTCCACCGCCTTGACCATATTATCGCCATTATCAATAATCTCCTCGCGTATGCTGCGCAGAGCCTCCGGTGTAGGACAGTGCGAGCCTGCATAGAGGAAGCAACCCGAAGGCTCAAAGTGGATGTAATATCCTGCATAACCAGCCTTCTTCCCGTGCGGCGCGATAAATACTCCCGACCAAGTCTTATACGGACTCTTGTCGTGGCTAAATCTAATATCGCGGTATATTCTGTATGTACAGTCTGCCACGGTAAGGTCTGCCACAGAGGGGTCAAAGGCAGCGACTCCTCCGATAAGTTTCGCCGCAAACTCCTTCAACCGCTTCTCTATAGCCTTATACTGCTCCTTATGGGCAGCAAACCACTCTCGATTATTATTCTCGCTCAGCTCGGCGAGAAACTCTACAAGTTCTACCACGCGAAAAGAGGGTATTTCTCCATCATTGCATTTACCTCTGCACGAACAGCTGCGATATTAGCCTCGTTCTCAGGGTCAGAGAGCACTCTGTCGATAAGCGAAACGATAACCTCCATCTGATCCTCCTTCACACCACGGGTAGTGATTGCCGGAGTACCAAATCTAAGACCCGAAGTCTGGAAAGCAGAACGAGAGTCAAATGGCACCATATTCTTATTGGTAGTAATATCGGCAGCAACTAACGCCTTCTCGGCAACCTTACCGGTCAACTCAGGGAACTTGGTGCGCAAATCCACAAGGATAAGGTGGTTATCAGTTCCGCCGGAGACGATATTATAACCACGAGCAGTAAATGCATCTGACAGAGCCTTTGCATTCTTTACGACCTGCTGCTGATACTCCTTGAACGATGGCTCCAAAGCCTCGCCAAATGCCACCGCCTTAGCTGCGATAACATGCTCCAGCGGACCGCCCTGAATACCTGGGAATACAGCAGAGTTGAGAATCTGCGACATCTTCTTCACAACGCCCTTTGGAGTTGTCAAACCCCACGGATTATCAAAATCCTCACCCATAAGGATAATACCACCGCGAGGACCACGCAGAGTCTTATGAGTTGTAGAGGTTACGATATGTGCATACTTTACAGGGTTCTCGAGCAGACCTGCTGCAATAAGACCTGCTGTATGAGCCATATCAATCATCAGCAATGCACCCACCTTATCTGCAATCTGACGCATACGGGCATAATCCCATTCACGAGAGTATGCAGATGCACCACCAACGATAAGCTTTGGCTTGCACTCGATAGCTTTTGCCTCCATCTCGTCATAATCTACCCTACCGTCACACTCCTTGACAGAGTAACTTACAGCATTGAAGTATGTACCCGACATATTGACAGCCGAGCCGTGCGAAAGGTGACCTCCGTGTGAAAGATTTAGACCAAGGAATGTATCGCCTGGCTTAAGAACAGCAAAGAACACTGCCATATTTGCCTGTGCGCCTGAGTGTGGCTGAACATTAGCATACTGTGCGCCATAGAGCTTGCAAATACGCTCGATGGCAAGGCTCTCAACCTTATCAACTACCTCACAACCACCATAATAGCGTGCTGCAGGATAACCCTCGGCATACTTATTTGTAAGCACCGAACCCATAGCAGCCATAACATTGTCACTGACAAAGTTCTCTGAAGCGATAAGCTCGATACCTCGCATCTGACGACTACGCTCCTGAGAAATCAAATCAAAAATCTGTGAATCTTTCATATCTCTAAAATGTTTTTAAATAATGCGTTACGCTATTGGTCTCAATAAACCTCCCAAATATAATCATATTTCCAAAGAAAATTCGTATATTTGACCGAAATTTTATTAACAAATTTATAAAACAATGAAATTACTTGAAGGAAAAGTCGCCCTTATTACAGGTGCGGGAAGGGGCATCGGCAAAGCCGTTGCTATGAGATTTGCAGAGCAAGGAGCAGACATTGCCTTTACTGATTTGGAACTTTCAGAGACAGTTCTTGCAGCCAAAGCTGAGCTTGAGCAGTTTGGCGTGCGTGTTCAGGCTTATGCCTCTAACGCTGCTGATTTTGGTCAGAGTCACGAAGTTGTAGAGAAGATTGTTGCCGATTTTGGTCGCATAGATATTTTGGTAAATAATGCAGGTATAACAAAAGATACTCTTATGCTCCGTATGACTGAGGAGCAGTGGGATGCAGTGCTTAATGTCAATCTTAAGTCGGCATTCAACTTTATTCACGCCGTAACCCCTGTGATGTCTCGTCAGCGTGGCGGCTCGATTATCAATATGTCATCTGTTGTTGGCGTAAGCGGCAATGCCGGTCAGTGCAACTATTCAGCTTCAAAGGCGGGTATGATTGGTCTGGCAAAGTCGATTGCCAAAGAGATGGGCTCTCGCGGTATCCGTGCAAACTGTATCGCTCCGGGTTTTATCATTACCGAGATGACGGCAAAACTATCAGAGGATGTGCGTGAGCAGTGGGCAAAGGCTATTCCGTTGCGTCGCGGTGGTACTCCTGAGGATGTGGCAAATGTTGCTCTGTTCTTGGCATCCGACCTGTCGAGCTATGTTTCAGGACAGGTTATACACTGCTGCGGCGGTATGAATATGTAATATTGGTACTATTATTGAGATAGCTCCTATAAATGCGGTTATGAAACGACTTTTACTGTTTATACTGACACTTTTACCATTGACACTCTCTGCACAACACCTCTACGAGCATACTCCTAATGCGCGTATTGCAGGTATGGGCGGTGCATCTGTGGCATCTCGAGCCGATGCGTTTGCGACATTTGGCAACGCAGCATCTGCACTGATGGAGTATAAGAGTGTGCAGGCGGCATTCTCGTATGTAAATTTTGCCGGTGAGATATACCGTAAAAACAGAATGTTGTCTGGCGGTGCTTATGTGCGCTTTGCTGAGCGTCACGCACTTATGGTTGGCTTGCAATTTAACCTCGAGCCGCAAAATGACTATAATAACCAACGCCCGGGTGCACAGAGATATGAGTTAGCGTACGGATATAAACTCTCTGACCGCCTCTCTATCGCTGCCACAGCCCGTTTCCGCCACACCTACGGGCACTTTGCCGATAGCCATAATTTCAATGGCGGAGGTGCAGACTTGGCTGTTTTCTCTCGCCTGCCGATGAACTTTTTGGAGGGTGCGACGGTCAATATCGGCGGTAAAGTTGCCATTGACGCCCCTATCTCTCCGGAGTACGGTTGCTTCGGCGTTGCGCCATCTGTGGGTGCATCCCTCTCGATGCCTTTTTCAGATGCACACCTGCTTGATATCACAGCAGAACTAAAGTATGGAGCATCAAGCCGTGAGGATGTGTTTGTGGCAAAGTTGGGTGTTGAGTATTCGCTGATGCGCCTGTTCTACTTCCGCGCAGGAGGCAATATAGCACGCTTTATAGAGCTGCAAACTATGCCCGAACACCTCCCTTATGCAACTATCGGCGCAGGAGTTCGCTTCTTCCACCTGCAATTTGACATCGCTTATCTTGTCGGAAAGAAAAATACCCCGTTCAATAATGCAGTTCAGGTCAATTTCGGACTCGATTTCTAATCAGCGAATATATTGCAATAACACAGGCGTATGCAGCTGCATACGCCTGTGTTATTTAGTTGCGTTAGGCTGTTTTACTCCACATACAGCACAAGTCCCTTCAGGTACTCGCCCTCGGGGTGATAGATATTTATCGGGTGGTCTGTGGGTTGTGTGAGCTGGTGGAGGATGCGCACCTTACGACCTGCGATAGCGGCTGCGGTAAATACCGTTGTGCGGAACAGCTCCTTACTTACAGCCTGCGAGCAGGAGAAGGTAAAGAGGATTCCTCCGCTCTTAATCTGAGACAAAGCCCTTGCATTGAGGCGTTTATAACCCTGCATAGCGTTGCCGAGCACCTTATGGTGTTTTGCAAATGCCGGTGGGTCGAGGATAATCATATCGTACTTATCGCCAATATCTTTCAGGTACTCCACAGCATCACAAGCGATGGATGTATGGGGTGCATCATCTCCAAAATTGAGAGCTACATTTGCATCTGCAAGGCGCACAGCCTTCTCGGAGGCGTCAATCGAGCAGACCTCCTTTGCTCCACCCGCGAGGGCATAGACAGAAAATCCGCCCGTATAGCAGAATGTATTGAGGACTGTTCTGCCGGCAGCATAGCGACCCACAAGCTCACGATTAAATCGCTGATCGATAAAGAAGCCTGTCTTTTGACCCTCCTCCCAATTGACGAGGAACTTATGTCCATTCTCCAGCACCACATTATCGCGCTCTGCCGAGCCGTAGAGGTAGCCATCCACAGCATTCAGATTAGCCTTAAACGGAACGGTCTGCGCACTCTTATCATAGACAGCTGTGATTTTATCTCCGAACACGGCAACAATAGCCTCGGTAATCTCTCCTCTTGAGTGATACATACCCACAGAGTGGCACTGGACTACCGCCACGCTACCATAGAGATCAACCACAAGACCGGGCAGCCCGTCACCCTCACCGTGAACGAGGCGGTAACAAGTAGTACACTCATTATCGGTCAGATGGAGTGTCTGACGCACATTGTATGCACTCTCTATCTTCTCGCGCCACCAACTCTGATCTATCTCAATCTGCTCAAACGAGAGTACTCTGACAGCAATAGAGCCTACCTGATAGTGTCCACGAGCCAAAAACTCGCCCTTTGACGAGAACAGATCGACAATCTCGCCCTCTACAAGTTCTCTATCGCTCTCGACGCTGTATATCGCACCTGAGAATATCCACGGATGTCGTCTTTGGAGAGACTCCTCCTTACCGCGACGCAAAAATATCTTGGGAATAGCCATATCAATACTAATTTTATACAAAGGTAATATTTTTGTACGGTTTTGCCAATTTCAAGACAAATTTCTATCAATTTATGGTGCTTTGGCGGTCAAAACTATTGCCAATCCGCAAGAATTTGTTACCTTTGCGCCAAAATTAAACTCAAAGTTTCAGAAAGACCGTTCTTATGTTAAGTAGAAGATTATTGCGAGTAAAGGTAGTAAAGGCTGTATATGCGCACTTGCAGACCGAGAGTGACAATATTCCGGCAACCGAGAAGAATCTCATAGCCTCTATCGATAAGGCTTACGACCTCTATTTTCATATCCTTTCACTTCTGCCCGAGTTGGTGCGCTATGCCGAGGCTCGTCAGGAGATTGCGCGCAACAAGATGCTGGCTACTTATGAGGACCTCAATCCTAACCGCAAGTTTGTAGAAAATCAGGCTATCGAGCGCATCGACAGCTGTGAGGCTATTGCTGCATACTGCAAGAAGAAGGGTCTTAAGTGGACTGAGAATCAAGACCTTATCAAGAATATCTACACAGAGCTTTTAGAGCAGCCGTTTTACAAGAAGTATATGCAGAATCCGTCACGCTCTTTCCGTGAGGATACAGAGTTGGCATCTGATATTCTGCTCAATATCTTGGAGCAGAATGAGCTTCTTGAGAAGGCGTTGGAGGACGAGTCTATACTTTGGACTGACGATTTGGGTTATATCCTCACTATGGCAGCTCGCACAGTCTCTTCTATGCGCGAGAGCCACGAGCAGATTAAACTGATGCCTAAGTTCAAGAGTGATGAGGACCTTGACTTTGCGAAGAAGTTGCTCCGCGAGTCTATCATCCACTTTGCAGACAACCGCGCACTTATTGACGGTCATACAAACAACTGGGATGTAGAGCGTTTGGCACTTATGGATATTGTTATTCTGAGTGTCGCTATTGCTGAGGCTAAGAACTTTGCATCAATACCTGTTAAGGTTACGATGAATGAGTATATTGATGTTGCAAAGTACTACTCTACCCCTGCCAGCAGCACATTTATCAACGGAGTGCTTGACAAGATTATCGCCCTTGGCGTAGAAGAGGGTTGGATATTCAAAACGGGTAAAGGTCTGTTATAATTGGCGCAAAAGTTGTCACTGTCAGATATTTTGCATATTTTTACAGAAAATTTTAACAACTAAAAACGAAAATAGATTATGATTACAATGTTACAGGCAGCTGCACAGCAGCCACAGGGTGCAGGCTGGACTTTTTGGGTTATGATTGGCGCAATGATTCTCATTATGTGGCTCTTTATGTGGCGTCCTGAGTCAAAGCGTCGTAAGCAGATGCAGGAGTTTATCGCAAACCTTAAGAAAGGCGATAAGATTATCACAGCAGGTGGTATCCACGGCACTGTTAAGGAGGTAAAGGAGACAACTCTTCTTATCGAGGTTGATAGCGATGTTACCCTCCGTATCGAGAAGAATATGGTTGTTGCCGACAACTCAGCACAGACAGCTCAGAAGTAATGGCAACAAAGAGTAACATATACTACCCTATCGGCACCTGCTCGCAGGCTATTCTGACCGAAATTGACGGCGATACTATTGTTCGCGTGCAGTTTGTCGGCGGATGTAGCGGTAACACTCAAGGCATTGCTGCACTTGTTGCGGGTATGAAGGTCGATGATGCAATCGCCCGTCTTGAGGGTATCGACTGCGCCGGTCGCGGCACCTCTTGCCCCGATCAGCTCGCCAAAGCCCTCAGAAAGATTGCAAAGGAGTAGTATTATACACTCATTCTACAATAGAGCGTGTCCAAACTGATTGGGCACGCTCTATTTGTCAGTAGTTCAGACTGAGAAGCTCAGCGGGCACTCTTTTTGTTAGTGATAGATAAAAACTATCGCTATGAAAATCAACACAGGTAAGGGAAATATAACCCTGATAACACTTATTGCAATTTGGTCTGTGTCAGCAGTAACATCTCTGCCCGGGCTTGCCGTATCGCCTATACTTGGCGATATGAACAACATCTTTCCAAAGGCATCAGATCTTGAAATTCAAATGCTTACATCGCTGCCGAGTCTGCTGATAATCCCATTTGTGCTACTTGCAGGACGGCTCTCTACGGGGCGTGATAAGTTACCGATGTTATACCTCGGACTTGCTATTTTTACACTCTGCGGAGTGGCTTGTTTAATGGCAAAGAGTATGACGGCACTTATCATTATAAGTTCTATCCTCGGCATTGGTGCAGGTATGATTATACCCCTTTCGACGGGTCTTGTGGTCGATTATTTCACGGGTGACTTTCGTGTCAAGCAGCTCGGTTACAGCTCCGCGATAAATAATTTGACACTTGTCGGTGCAACAGCTCTGACGGGCTATGTTGCCGATATAAATTGGCATCTCTCTTTTCTTGTCTATCTCCTACCCGGAGTCTCACTGCTGCTCTGCCTTGCCCTGCGACGCGAGAGTGCCGCAGCAGAGCCTATGGAGAGCGACCAATACAAGCAACAGAGCATAAACAAACGACACTTGGCAGTGCTGACTCTCTTCTACTTTGTCATCACTTTTGCCAGCCTTGTAGTGACCTTTGACACCGCTTTTCTATTCGAGAAGTACAAGATACGACAAGAGCTTGCCGGAGTGAGCATTTCGCTCTTTTTCCTCGCCATTATGCTCCCCGGACTGTTTCTGAGTCATATTATAAAATACACCCGCTCATATACAAATGTAATAAGCACCCTGCTACTGACATTGGGACTGCTCTCTATGACAATCTTCAAAAGCCCCGCAATGCTTGTTATAGGCGTCATTCTCTCGGGATTTGGTTACGGAATTATGCAACCGCTAATCTACGATAAAGCGGCAATCATAGCACCACCGCACCTTGCCACGCAAGCACTATCTATCGTTATGGCAGCCAACTATATAGCCATAATTCTATGCCCCTTTATAATCGATGCCGTCCGCAAGCTGTTTGCAACACAAAGTATCTCATTCAGTTTTGGAATTTGTGCAGTAGTGGCGGCAGTGACGACATTGATAGCCTTTATCGGCAAATCAGACTTTGCATTAGGGCTTGACAAGTCGTATTATTCTACAAAAAATTGAGTTTTGAGTGTCGAAATTGAGTATTTTTCGACACTCTTCTTTTTATTTTGAGCATATTTTTGTATCTTTGACCGCTAAATATATACTAATATGGATATCAAGTCTTTAACACAGCCTATGTTCTCCCTTAAATGGTGGAGTTCTTGGTTTTTCATCCTGCTTGGTTGCACTCTGCTTGCTGCGGGTTATGTATTCTTTATCAGCCCATACAACATTGTTCCGGGCGGTATTTATGGTGCAAGTATTGTGTTGCACAATATCTTCCCTGGCATTCAGGTTGGTACCTTCGGCTATATGTTCGACATTCCGCTGCTTGCGCTTGCCTTTATGATTTTCGGAAGTAAGTTTGGTGCGCGAACAATTGTTGCTGCGCTCTACACTCCGGGCTGTATGAACTTGATTACCAAGCTCAGTTTTCCTAACGAGGAGGCTATGCGTACGCTCGATCCTTCACAGATGTTGGGCGGTATTCTCGACTTGTCAGACCATCTGATGCTTGCCTCATTTATCGGCTCTGTATTCCTCGGTGTAGGTGTAGGTCTTGTTGTACGCCAGCAGGCAACTACCGGTGGTACAGATATCGTAGCGATGATGATTCAGAAGTACTTCCACATCGGTTTTTCAAATGCAGTGCTTATAGCCGACTCTGTAGTAGTTCTCTCAGGACTTCTTGTTATCGGTTTTGGTATCGGCACAGGCGAGCCTGACCCGCAGGGTTGGCTATTGTCACTCTACTCGCTCATTACTATCTATGTCACTTCACGAGTATTGGCGTATGTTATCAATGGAGCTTCGTACAACAAGCTGATTTTCATTGTACTCAATAAACACAACGACACACTGAAGGAGTTTATCCTCAAAGACCTTGACCGCTCTGCCACATACATTCAGGCACGCGGTATGTATTCAAATGACGATAAGGAGATGATTTTCCTTGTTGTTCCAAATAAGGATGTACCGCTTGTTCAGAGCACAATCCGCGAGGTTGACCCATCGGCATTTATTGTAGTAACAGATGCTTATGACACCTTTGGCGAGGGCTTCAAGCCACTACCGACAAAGGATGAAATTCAAAACATATAAACTTAACAATTTTGAAGATTAACTCACTGCGCCCCCTTACAGGAGAGGGCAGAAAACTATTCATAGAGACCTACGGCTGCCAGATGAATGCCGGAGATAGCGAGATTGTTGTCTCCATAATGCAGCAGGAGGGGTATCGCTATACAGAGAATATTGACGAGGCTGATATAATCCTTATCAACACCTGCTCAATTAGAGATAATGCAGAGCAGCGCATCTGGGGCAGACTCTCTGCTATGCGTCAATTGAAGCGTCGCAAGCCGAGCCTTATTGTCGGAATTATCGGCTGTATGGCAGAGCGACTCAAAGAGCAGCTTATAGAGAAAGGCACCGGTGTAGATATTGTTGCAGGTCCGGACTCTTATCGCTCTCTGCCTGAGCTTGTGCGTACAGCAGAGGATGGCACTAAGGGTATCAATGTCGAGCTGTCAAAGGAGGAGACATACGCAGAGATTGCACCTGTTCGCCTTGACCG
Organism: Alistipes sp.; assembly: GCA_017474235.1. Classification (GTDB taxonomy): domain Bacteria; phylum Bacteroidota; class Bacteroidia; order Bacteroidales; family Rikenellaceae; genus Alistipes. The sequence continues at coordinate 37,616 of JAFVIB010000044.1, forward strand.
CAACGGCGTGAGTGCTTTTATAGCCATTATGCGTGGTTGTAACAACTACTGTGCATATTGCGTTGTCCCATATACACGAGGCATAGAGCGCAGTCGTGACCCTCAGACTATTGTAGCCGAGGCGCGTACGCTATTTGAGAACGGTTATCGTGAAGTTACGCTTTTGGGACAAAATGTAAACTCATACAGCTTTGGCGAGGTCGGTTTCCCGGAACTTATGGCTATGGTTGCCGAGATTTCACCACTTTTGCGTGTACGCTTCGCAACATCTCATCCAAAGGATATCTCAGACCGTTTGTTAGAGGTTATGGCGCGCTACGATAATATCTGCAAGGCTATCCACCTTCCGGCGCAGAGCGGCAGTAACGAGATGCTTGGGAAGATGAACCGCAAATATACTCGCGAGTGGTATTTGGAGCGTATTGCAGCTATTCGTCGCTATATGCCTGATTGTGCAATATCAACAGACCTTATTGCAGGTTTCTGTGGAGAGACTTTGGAGGACCATCAGCAGACACTCTCGCTGATGAAAGAGGTGGGTTATGCTTCGGCATTTATGTTTAAGTACTCGGAGCGTCCGGGTACATTCTCGGCTCGCCACTTTGAGGATGATATTGCGGATGATGAGAAGACTCGTCGTCTCAATGAGATTATCGCCCTGCAAAATAGTCTGTCGGTAGTATCTAACGAGGCTGAAATAGGCAAAGTGCGTCAGGTACTTGTCGAAGGTACTTCAAAGCGTAGTGACGAGCAGATGTGCGGTCGTACATCTCAGAACAAGATGGTTATTTTTGACCGTGGCGACCATAAGGCTGGTGACTATATCACAGTCAAGATTACAAGTTGCTCTTCTGCAACCCTTTTTGGAGAAGAGATATTTGAATAAGAGGTATAAACAAAAAAATATAACATTTTATGGCTTTACAATGTGGAATTGTCGGACTTCCGAATGTCGGCAAATCAACACTCTTTAACTGTCTGTCGAATGCAAAGGCGCAGTCGGCAAACTTTCCTTTCTGTACTATCGAACCCAATGTAGGTGTAATTACCGTACCTGACGAGCGACTGATAAAGCTTGCCGAGATAGATAATCCGAAGCGAGTAATCCCGACAACTATCGAGATTGTAGATATTGCCGGTCTTGTAAAGGGTGCATCAAAGGGCGAAGGTCTTGGTAATAAATTCCTTGCCAATATTCGTAATACAAATGCAATTATCCATGTTTTGCGCTGCTTTGAGGATGGTAATATTACCCATGTGGATGGCAGTGTAGATCCTGTGCGCGATAAGGGCGTTATCGACACCGAGCTTCAGCTCAAAGACCTTGAGACTGTAGAAAATCGTATTGCAAAGGTTGCAAAGCAGGCTCAAACCGGTGGCGACAAGATAGCAAAGCGTCAGTATGATATTCTTCTGCGCTATAAGGAGGCTTTAGAGCAGGGTCTCTCTGCTCGTACTGTTGAGTTAGACAAGGAAGAGAGAAAAGTTGTGCAAGATCTTAACCTGCTGACAGATAAGCCTGTACTTTACCTCTGCAATGTGGATGAGAAGAGTGCCGTTACGGGTAACAAATACACAGAGGCTGTTGCCGAGGCTATTAAGGACGAGAATGCAGAGATGCTCATCGTTGCAGCAGCAACTGAGGCAGATATTGCCGAGCTTGAGAGCTATGAGGAGCGTCAGATGTTCCTCGAAGATATGGGTCTTACCGAGTCGGGCGTGAGCCGTCTTATCAAGTCTGCATATCGCCTGCTCAATCTTGAGACCTTCTTTACAACAGGTGCAGATGAGTCTCGTGCGTGGACATATGTTCGTGGTGCAAAGGCTCCACAGGCGGCAGGTACTATCCATACAGATTTCGAGAAGGGCTTTATCCGCGCAGAGGTTATCAAGTATGATGATTATGTTACACTCGGCTCAGAGAAGGCTTGCCGCGATGTAGGAAAGATTGGCATTGAAGGTAAAGAGTATGTTGTTCAGGATGGCGACATAATGCACTTCCTCTTCAATGTTTAATGCGACATTTAGAACACTACTATATCCAATAAAACCTCTATTTTTGCAGTTATGTTTACACTTGCAACATATAATACCTTTCTTATCGTCATGGCAGCTGTTGCCGTGGTGGTATTTATAGTTCTCTATTTTGTTGATGCCGGCTATGGGTATCTGTTCAACCCCAAGTTCGGTTTTCCTATCCCCAATAGGGTTGCATGGGTACTTATGGAGTCGCCGGTGTTTATTATAATGACTATTCTGTGGTGGTTATCTGATGTTCGCTTTGAGGTAGCTCCACTTGTACTGTTTATTATATTCCAGACACACTATTTCCAGCGTTCATTCATCTTCCCGCTCCTGATTCGCGGCAACTCAAAGATGCCATTCGGAATTATGCTTATGGGTATGATATTCAACTCTTTAAATGCAATTATGCAGGGCGGTTGGATATTCTACTTGGCTCAGGAGCAGGGTTACTATGACGGCTGGATGTGTAAACCATACATATATATAGGTGCAGCAATATGGCTTGCAGGTTTTATTATCAACCTGCACTCTGACTACATTATTCGCCACTTGCGTAAGCCGGGCGATACAAAGCACTACATCCCAAAAGGTGGAATGTTCCGCTATGTATCATCGGCAAACTACTTTGGCGAGCTGACAGAGTGGGTAGGCTTTGCTGTTGCAAGTTGGTCTTGGGCAGGTGTAGTCTTTGCCCTTTGGACCTTTGCAAACCTCGGACCGCGTGCAAACTCGCTCTACAAACGCTATGAGCGCGAGTTTGGCGAAGAGTTTACATCCTTAGGTAGAAAACGAATAATCCCATTTATCTATTAATATGAAGAAAGATTTACAAGAGTCTAAACTCTTTACCCCATATAAGATGGGTCCTGTAACTCTTCGTAACCGAGTAATTCGCTCGGCTGCCTTTGAGAGTATGGGTAAGGACTTTGCTCCGACACAGGACTTAAAAGACTACCACACAAGCGTTGCTCGTGGCGGTGTGGGTATGACAACTCTTGCCTATGCATCTATTAACCGTAGCGGAGTATCGTTCAACTCTCAGCTTTGGTTGCGCGACGAGATTATACCTCAGCTGCGCGACATTACCGAGGCTGTGCATAACGAGGGTGCTGCCGTAGGTGTTCAAATTGGTCACTGTGGAAATATGACCCACTGGTCAACCGCCGGTTCGTTCCCCGTATCGGCATCTAACGGATTTAACCTCTACTCCCCTACCTTCCACCGTCGTATGAGCCATAGCGAGATAGCGCAGACTGCAAAGGATTTCGGCAAGGCTGTCTATACGGCTCACGAGGCTGGTTTTGACTCTGTTGAGGTACACGCAGGTCACGGATACCTTATCTCTCAGTTCCTCTCTCCGTGGACAAATCGTCGTAGAGATGAATTTGGAGGCTCACTTGAAAACCGTATGCGCTTTATGAAGATGTGCCTTACCGAGGTTATGGAGGCTGCTGCTAAGTGCAATATGGCGGTACTTGTAAAGCACAATATGGAGGATGGCTTCAAGAGTGGTATTCAGATTCCTGAGAGTATAGAGATTGCTAAAGAGATTGAAAAGTTTGGCGTACACGGCATAGTACTCTCTTCAGGCTTTGTTTCTCGCGCCCCAATGGTGGTTATGCGCGGTCGTATCCCTACAAAGACTATGGGCTACTATATGGGTTGGAACGAGTGGTTGCAGAAGATTGTCGTTTCACTCTTTGGTCAGTGGATGATTAAGGACTACGACTTTGAGGAGTGCTTCTTCCTTGAAAATGCAAAGAAGTTCCGTGCAGAGCTTAAGGGTCCGCTGGTATATGTTGGCGGTCTTGTATCGCGTGAGGGTATCGAAAAGGTTCTTGACGAGGGATTTGAGATGGTGCAGATGGCACGCGCGCTGGTAAACGACCCTGCATTTATCAACAAACTGCGCGAGGGAGACTTTACTACCCGTGCAGGTTGCGACCACCGCGACTACTGCATCGCCCGTATGTATTCAGATAAGATGATATGTTGTCACAACTGCACCGAGCATATTCCGGAGCGTTTGTGGAAAGAGTTGCGTAAAATTAAGTAATATGCGTCGTGGAGAGGTTGTAAAGGGTTCAAAGACCGCCCTTGTCACAGGTGCATCAACAGGCATCGGTCGTTGCTATGCCGAACAGCTGGCTGCTTTGGGCTATAATCTTATTATCGTTAGTCGCGATGGCGAACTACTCAATAAAGCTGCAAGGGAAATTACTGATACACACGGAGTTAAAGTTAGTGTTTTAGCAAAAAACCTCGCAACACTCACAGCCGCCGAGGAGCTTTACGAGTGGACAAAGAGCGAGGGTCATACGGTCAATGTACTTATAAATAATGCCGGAATGTTCTCATTCTGCGACATTCTTGACACCCCTACCGAGCGTATTAAAGAGACTATTCTGCTGCACGATGTAACAAACACTATGCTCTGTAAGCTCTTTGCAGCAGATATGGCATCTCGTGGTGGCGGACACATTCTCAATATGTCATCTTACTCTATTTGGATGCCTTGGCCCGGACTGTCGTTGTACAGCGCAAGTAAGGCATACCTAAAGTCGTTCTCTGTTGCCTTTGCAAAGGAGGTGCGCGAGAAAAAGGTCTATGTAACAGCAGTCTGCCCTGCCGGTATTGCCACTGACCTATACGGACTAAGTAAGAAGTGGCAAAAGATTGGACTTAATATCCACGCGCTATCTACTCCGAAGTTCTGCGCTCGTCGAGGTCTGAATAGTCTGTGGCGACGCCGACGCTCTGTAGTTCCTGACTGGTGGATGCGCCTACTTATACCAATTCTTGAGTATCTGCCGATGTTTATTCTGCGCTGGATGAGAGGTTTTACAAAGAAATGGCAGAAATAAAATTAGTTTTGGACTATCACAATACCAAAAAAAGTCTTTTTTATCGCTTTTTTTGGTATTTTTATTTGCATTTTTAATTAAAATCCCCTATTTTTGTAGGTGTGTATATATAATCGCAATTTTCCATTCTGTCGATTTATATTTAAATTAAATAACTAACATAATTATTAACTTATGAAAAACTTTTTCCGTAGTTTGGTTGCAGTAGCCGTATTGTTTGGTGCTGCATCTTGTACCACAGAAGATTTATCTACTTCTGTAGTAGGCGGTGGTGAGTCTGTAGAGCTTACCATTACAGCTAATCTTGCTCAGATTGGCACTCGTACCCTTGGTGACGGTACTCAGGTGGACCGAGTTTATCTTGGTGTTTATGAGAACGGTGGCGGTTTCCTTGATGAGCTTACTCAGGATGGCGGTTATGCAGTTGATGCTGCCGGCAAGGCTACTATTCCTGTTGTTCTGCTGAAGAACAAGAAGTATGACCTTGTATTCTGGGCTCAGAATGACGAGGTGGGTAACACCTGCTACACTGTCGATTGGACAAACCGTAAGCTCTCTGTAGATTACACAAATGTTGAGTCTCAGGTTGAGAAGCGTGATGCGTTCTTCCTTGTTCAGAACGGCTTTGAGGCTGGTAAGGACGAGACTACATTCAAACTCAATCGTCCATTTGCACAGCTCAATGCAGGTTTGAGCGCAGAGGAGGTTACTAATGTTACTAACAACGGTGTTGTTGTAGCAGACATCCAGTCTAAGGTTACTGTTGAGGTTGCTAAGACTATGAGCTTTGCAGACAATACAGGTGCTGTTTCTGACCTTGAGTCTATTACTTTTGCAATGGCTGCTAAGCCAACAGAGAGTCTCTCTGCTGCAAACGGCACTTACAATTGGCTCTCAATGAACTACCTGCTTGTTAATGAGTATAAGCTCGTTAATGTTGCTTATGAGTTCCTCGAGGGTGGCACAACTTACAAGCGCAACTACGCATCAGTTCCTGTACAGCGTAACTACCGCACAAATATTATCGGTGCGCTGCTTTCAAGCACTTTCGATTTCAATGTTGAGATTGTTCCTGGATTTACAAATGATCACGAAGTTAAGTCTAATGTAGCAAGTTCTACTGAGCTTCTTGCAGCTATCAAGAGCGGTATGCCTGAAATTACCCTTAGTGATGACATTACAATCAACGAGACTTTGGTATTCGAGCCTAAGACAAGAGCTGCTGTTACAGATTATACCCTTAACCTCAATGGTAAGGCTATCACAAACACTGTTGACAGCAATCCTACTGATGTTATCATCGTTAAGGAGGGTGTAACTCTTACTATCAACGGAAATGGTAGTGTAACTGCTGTTAGCGGCAATGACGGATTTACTATTATCTCAGAGGGTAAGGTAATCATCAATGATGGTACTTACCGCAGTGGTCTTGACGCAACCAATGATGGTAACTGCACCGTATATGCACGCGGCAAGGGCGAGGTTTATATCTATGGTGGTGATTTCTCAACTCCTGATGGTGACGATGAGACTTATGTTATCAATAAGAAGGATGCAGACAAGGCTACCACAAAGATTGTAATCTATGGTGGTACTTTCAAGAACTTCGACCCAGCATTGGGTAAGACTGAGAATCCTACAGAGGGTTTCGTAGCCGAGGGTTACAAGTCTGTTAAGGATGGTAATTTGTATGTAGTTGTTCCTGCAACTGTTGATGCTGTTGCATCTACTTCAACTGCTGTCACAGAGGCTTTGGCAGAGGGCAAGAGCGTGGTTCTCTCTCAGGATGTTGAGGCTACTGCAACTATCCAAATGAGCAATGCAGAGGCTGTTCTTGACGGTAACGGCAAATCAATCTCTGGAGATCTTACAGGTTACTACAACTCTGCAGTAAGCACTGTTGGTGGTACTATTAAGAATATCTCTATCGTAACAGGTTGCGAGCGTTCTATCACATCAGATAAGTTTGAGGGTGACCTTATCATCGACAATGTAACTACAGATAAGACCGGCTATGGTCTTAATGTTCGCCCTTCAAACAATGGCGATGGTTACAAGATGATTGTTACAAACTCTACTTTCAAGGCTTGGAACTCATTTACTTGCCCTGCAACATTTACAAACTGCCACTTCGGTCAGGGTGAGTATTGGGTAAATAAAGGTTATCCAGATGCATATGACCGTTTGATTAAACCTTACACCGATGTTGTTTTTGAGAACTGTACATTTGAGAAGGGTTTCTATCTTGACCTCTCAGCTTATGTAGGCACAACTGTAAAGCTTGTAAATTGTAGCGTTGCAGGTGTTGCTCTTACAAAGGATATGTTCAAGAATCAGAGCACATCTACATCCGGAAATCAGCTTGTTTCCGAGCTTGACGGCAATACTGCTCTTTGGTATGAGGCTACTGATGCTGTTTGGGCAACTGTTGTAGTTGAGTAACAAAAATGTCATACTATTAAACTGCGCTCTTCGGGGCGCAGTTTTTTGTATATATACAGAATATTGGTTACTTTTGCGGAAAATTTTATGACTATGAAGAGCATTTTTAAGTACGCAGTAATGTTTTCTACCCTACTCTGCCTTGCGGCGTGTGGAGGTGGAGAGGATACGCCAACAGACGACCCAAATAATGGTAATCCTGATGTTCCGGAGCAGGTTGCTGCGCTTACAATCAGCATAACCGATATTACAGCCACTGCGGCACGAGTATCTGTAACCCCGCAAAGTAAGACCACGAAGTACTACTTCGACATTCTGCGTGCCGAGTACTACAGAGAGTACAACGAACAGTTTGGTTTCCAGCGTTTTATAAACAACACTATAAACAGTCTGATGAATGCCAACAGTATGACCAAAGAGGATGTACTCTCGCGCATTCTCTCGGCAGGCGACGACTCATACGGCTTCACAGGGTTGGATGCCGACACGGAGTACTATGCCGTAGCTATGGGCATTGACCAAGATGGACTGATAACCACAGAGATTTATTCCGAGTCGTTCAAAACAGCGGCTGTAAAGCCTTCAGATAACACCTTTGCGATAGATATCAAGTCTGTAAGCTACGAGAGTGTTTCATACTCCGTAAAACCCAAAAACAATGAGCCTTATGTGCTGATATATTGGAACAAGCCTATTGTCGATAAGCTCGGCGACAAGTTTATAGACCACTGTATCGAGTCGCGCTCGGATATAGAGAGTTTTGTGGTTACAGGCAGTCAGACCGGCGTCTTTAATGATTGTGTACCCGGCAGAGATTACTATCTTGTAGCATTCGGCTTTGACGGAGGACTACCAACGACAGCCATAACAAAAGCTTCTTTTACAACAAAAGCAGATGCAGACCCTTCTCAGTGTAAGTTTACATTCGCAGTGAGCGATATCCAGTACGATCGCGCTTATATGAAGGTCACTCCATCGGCAAAGCACACACCTTTCTTTTGGAGCGTTGTCGAGAAGAGCTACTACGAGGAGTTGGTACGCACTGTCGGAGCAGAGGAGGGTATGAAGAGCGTTCTTGCTGAGTCTTTAGCCCCATTTGCGACCGATTTCGGCAATATTTATGATGCGCTGGAGATTATCACCTCATATAACGATGTGAGCGTAGAGGGCACAACCTACGGTCTTGAGCAGGGCAAGGAGTATATTCCGTGGGCAGTTGCAATAGACAATGGCGGTAATGCCACAGCTGAGTTTGTTATGGGCAACGGATTCAAAACAAAGATTGATTCTGTTGCAGACTGCACCGTCGAGGTTAAGGGTAGCTTCGAGGCAGGTAGCGACGGCAAGGCAGTGCTTATATCGACAGCAAAACCTGACGACAAGTGCGTGAATTTCTATAATGTCATCTTCCAAGGCGATTTAAGAGACGCGTCGCGCCAAAGCCTGCTCAATAATATTATCAAGATGGGCTTTAAGAATCAGAGAGAGGTAAAATTTGAGAAGTGCCCGTGGAATCAACCTGCAAGTGCTATTGCCGTAGGCGTCGATGCTGACGGCAACTTCGGCGAAATTGCAATTGATGTCTTTATCCCGATAAAGTAGCCTATTAAAAAACATACGACAAGAGGCTGTCACAACAAAATGTTGGACAGCCTCTTATTATATATTTGGTATATTACTTCAAAGTAACCAGCGAATGACCGGTCATCTCCTTTGGCTGCTCAACGCCCATAAGCTGAAGGACTGTTGGAGCGACATCGGCAAGGATACCATTCTCAACCTTTGCCACACGGTCTGAAACAACAACTACCGGCACAGGGTTGAGTGAGTGTGCTGTATTTGGAGTACCGTCGGCATTAACAGCGTTATCTGCGTTACCGTGGTCTGCAATCATCACTACCTCATAGCCATTTGCCTTTGCAGCGGTTACAACCTTCTCCACGCAGCTATCAACAGCCTTTACAGCCTTCTCGATAGCCTCATAGATACCTGTATGACCAACCATATCGCCATTTGCGAAGTTCAGGCAGATAAAGTCATACTTCTGAAGGTTAAGTGCGCCAACGAGCTTATCTGCCACCTCATAAGCACTCATCTCAGGCTGAAGGTCATAAGTTGCAACCTTTGGAGAGGCTACAAGGATACGATCCTCATTTGCAAACTCAGCCTCACGACCGCCATTGAGGAAGAATGTTACATGGGCATACTTCTCAGTCTCTGCAATACGGAGCTGTGACAGACCAAGTGACGATACAACCTCGCCGATAGTATTATTTACATTCTCCTTATCAAAGAGGATATGAAGACCTGTAAATGATGCGTCATAAGGGGTCATACAGCAGTAGTAGAGCGGCATTGTGTGCATACCCTGCTCAGGCATATCCTGCTGTGTGAGGGCAACGGTAATCTCACGAGCGCGGTCGTTACGATAGTTGAAGAAGATAACCATATCGTTTGGCTTGATTGTACCAACTGCATTACCAGCCTCATCTACACGAACAATAGGCTTAACAAACTCGTCGGTAACACCCTCGTCATAAGACTTCTGCATAGCTGCAACCATATCGGTAGCCTTCTCACCCTCGCCATTTACAAGTTGGTCATAAGCAACCTTTACGCGCTCCCAACGCTTATCGCGGTCCATAGCATAGTAACGACCGATAATAGAAGCGATAGTGCCGGCAGAGCCCTTCAAGTGGTTCTCAAGAGCCTCGATAAAGCCCTTACCGCTCTTAGGGTCGGTATCACGACCATCCATAAAGCAGTGGATATATGTATTCTCAATACCGTAGTGCTTGCTGATATCACAGAGCTTAAAGAGGTGGTCGAGTGAAGAGTGTACACCTCCGTCAGATGTAAGACCCATAAAGTGAACATTCACTCCATTTGTCTTTGCATACTCAAACGCTGCCACAACCTCGGGATTGCTAAGGATTGAGTTATCACGACACGCACGGTTAATCTTTACCAAGTCCTGATATACAACTCGTCCTGCACCAATATTGAGGTGACCCACCTCAGAGTTACCCATCTGACCCTCAGGCAGACCCACATTCTCGCCATCTGTACGAAGCTGTGCGTGTGGATATGACGCTGTGAGGTTATTGATAAACTGAGGATTTGTCGAATAGATAACATCCGACTTTGTCTGATTTCCGATTCCCCAACCATCGAGAATCATCAATAATACTTTATTTGCCATATCTTTTCTAAATTATAATTTCTCTTTAATAAGTACAACAGCCTTGTCAATTGCAGCCTGCAAACCATCAGGGTTCTTACCACCGGCAGTAGCAAAGAACTTCTGACCACCGCCACCGCCATTCATCAGCTTAGCAGCCTCACGAACAACAGCACCTGCATCTACACCCTTTGCAACAACTGCATCTCCAAGCATAATCATCAGCGTAGCCTTACCTCCTACATTTGAGCCAAGGACAAGAACCAAATTCTCACGCTGTGAACGCAAATTATAAGCCAAATCCTTCAAGAACTCTGTTGCACGAGGGAGCTGACGAGCCACAATTGTATAGTCGTCTGTTGCAGGTGCATTAGCAAGGATACTCTCAGCAAGGGCTGCAACCTGCTCCTTACGAACAGCCTCAAGCTCCTTATTGAGAGACTCGTTGCTCTCTACAAGGCGACGAACTGCATCTACAAGCTTTGGATTACCTACAACCTCAGCAGCTGCGTGGATAGTATCCTCGGCAGCATAGAGAAGTTTCTCTGCATTCTCGCCTGTAACAGCCTCGATACGACGAACACCGGCAGAGATAGCACTCTCACTCACAATCTTTACAAAACCGATATTTCCGGTAGCAGATGTGTGAGTACCACCACAAAGCTCTACCGACTCGCCAAAGCGTACCATACGCACCTTATCGCCATACTTCTCACCGAAGAGCATCATTGCGCCGGCAGCCTTTGCCTCCTCCTGTGTAGCATCGCGCTTCTCCTCAAGAGGGTCATTCGCACGAACAGCACGGTTTACAAGACGCTCAACCTCACGCAACTGCTCGGCTGTAACCTTCTGGAAGTGAGAGAAGTCAAAACGCAAAGAGTCAGGACTAACCATAGAGCCCTTCTGCTCAACATGGCTACCCAGCACCTTACGCAGTGCTGCGTGAAGAAGGTGGGTTGCAGTGTGATTATTGGCAGCGCACTGACGCTTATCTGCATCTACAACAGCACGGAAAGTTGCTGAAAGATTTTCCGGAAGTGTTGTCGCAATATGAATTGTAAGACCATTTTCCTTCTCAGTTGCGACAATGGCAATCTTCTCGTTTGCGCTCTCAATATAACCGGTATCGCCTACCTGACCACCCGAATTACCATAGAATGGTGTGCGGTCAAATACCATCTGATATGTTGTCTTATTCTTTGACTGCACGCGACGAACACGGGCAATCTTCACATCGCACTCAAGGGTATCGTAACCCACAAACTCGCTCTGCTTAACCTCGACAATCTCCTGCCAATCATCAACATCCTGAGCTGCTGCATTACGAGAACGCTCCTTCTGTGCAGCAAGCTGCTGCTCGAACTCTGCGAGATCAACCTCTACACCCTTCTCCTTTGCGATAAGCTCTGTAAGGTCGATTGGGAATCCGTAAGTATCGTAGAGCACAAAGGCATCTTTACCTGAGATTTTGCCGCCATCAAGCTTTGCAATAACACCCTCAAGCAGATTGATACCTGTTGCAAGAGTGCGGAGGAATGAAGCCTCCTCCTCCTCGATAACCTTCTCGACAAGAGCCTGCTGAGCCTTAAGCTCCGGATACTGACCACCCATCTGCTCAACAAGTGTTGCCACAAGGCGGCAGATAAATGGGTTGTTAAAGCCGAGATATGTATAGCCATAGCGAACAGCACGGCGAAGAATACGACGGATAACATAGCCTGCCTTAACATTTGAAGGCAGCTGACCATCAGCGATAGAGAAAGCGATAGCGCGAAGGTGGTCTGCAATAACACGCATTGCAACATCAACCTTCTCATCCTCGCCATACTTCTTGCCCGACATCTCCGAGATAACAGCGATAGTTGGCTGGAAGACATCTGTATCGTAGTTAGACTTCTTGCCCTGCATAATCATACACAGACGCTCAAAGCCCATACCTGTATCGACATGCTTTGCAGGAAGCGGCTCCAATGAGCCATTTGCCTTACGGTTGAACTGCATAAATACGAGGTTCCAAATCTCAATAACCTGTGGATGACCTGTATTTACCATATCACGACCCGAAATCTGAGCAATCTCAGCCTCGTCACGAAGGTCGAAGTGAATCTCGCTACAAGGACCGCAAGGACCTGTCTCGCCCATCTCCCAGAAGTTATCGTGCTTATTACCACGGATAATGTGATCCTCCGGCAGATACTGCTTCCAATAGTCGTATGCCTCCTGATCGAATGGCACGCCATCAGACTCAGAACCCTCAAAAACTGTTGCATACATACGCGACTTATCAAGACCATAAACCTCAGTCAAAAGCTCCCACGCCCAGCTGATAGCCTCCTTCTTGAAATAGTCGCCAAAAGACCAGTTTCCAAGCATCTCAAACATTGTATGGTGGTAAGTATCGTGACCTACCTCCTCAAGGTCGTTATGCTTACCCGATACACGCAGACACTTCTGAGAATCGGCAGCACGCGGAGTACGACGAGGGGCATTACCCAAAAAGATATCCTTAAACTGATTCATACCCGCATTGGTAAACATCAGTGTCGGGTCATTCTTTACAACCATAGGTGCAGATGGAACAATTTCGTGCTCTTTAGATGCGAAAAAGTCCAAAAATGCTTGTCTAATTTTGTTTGATTCCATACTATACTAAAATTATTACTTATCCGTTTTTATAGCAATCGACGATGTTTAGTCGATTCAGGTTGCAAAATTAGTGTAAATTTTGTATTTTTGCACCTATATTTATAAGAATTTTAACGATTATTGACAAATATGACCTCTCAAAGTATCAATTCGGTGCGCAAAGTTCGCGTGGGCAGATACCCTCTGCTGCGCAAACTGCTGGTAGGCTTTATTGTCATATCGTTGTTAAACCTCATAATATCGTATTTTCTCTACACTCCAAAAATCTTCTCGATAGACAATGAGAATAGAGAGCTTGTGATAAAATACAACATTTTGCAAGACCGTATCCGCTCGTTGGAGAGCAAGATTGACGATATTCATCATAGGGATATTTCGGTCTATCGTTCACTCTTCTCTGTCGATACGCTCGCCATTGAGGGCATCTATACGCCCTATGCAGAGAGCAAGTATGCCACATTGCAGGGCGATGAATACTCTACCCTGATGACCGACTCTTGGAAGAGCATCGACAACCTCGCCCGCAAGGCGTATGCCACAACTCTGTCGCTCGACCAGCTTCAGATTTTGGCAAAAAATAAGGAGCGAATGTCCTTTGCAATTCCTGCGATATGGCCCATCGACCGTACTCAGCTTGAGTGGTTCTACTCCTTCGGTATGAGAGCCCGTCACCCAATATACAAGACCCGCAAGATGCATAAAGGCGTAGATATGTCGTGCAAGCGCGGAGTGCCGGTATATGCTACGGGAGATGCCATTGTGCAGATGACCGACGAGGGTATGCGTCGTCGTGGATATGGTCGTCAGATACTACTCAACCACGAGTTTGGATATCAGACGCGCTATGCCCACCTGAATAAGATTTTTGTCAAGGAGGGTGAGCGAGTAACTCGCGGACAACTCATTGGCGAGGTCGGCTCTACAGGTGGCTCTACGGGTCCTCACTTGCATTATGAGGTGATATATATGGGCAGACATGTAAACCCTGTAAACTACTTCAACCGCAATATGTCCTCGGATGAGTATAAGCAGTTGATGGATAAGATGAAACATAACACCGACCTTGAGGTTGAATAGTATGGCACGCAGACCGAAAAATAAGATAACACGATTTGTAACGACGCTCCTTACTTGGGTCGGCGCGGCGGTGTTGTACTATATTGTCTTCTCTCTGCTTTTTGATACCCCTGCCGAATATGAACTGCGCCACTCGACAGACCGTATGAGGGCTGAATATGAGGTGCTTAGTGCGAGATACGACTCACTTAATATGGTAGTTGATAATATCGTTGAACGCGACCGCAACATCTTCGGAATACTCTTTGAATCAACACCTTACGATTTTGACTCTGATTATAAGCAGCAACGCCTTGCTCTGCACGAGAGGCTGCTCGGCGAGTCTAAGCACCGCATGTTGCGCGACCTGACTACTTCGACCGACGAGTTGGAGGAAAAACTCCGACAGGTCGAGAGTACATACAACACTCTGCAACACAATTTGGACTCTTTAGGAGGTGGTTGCGACCATATTCCATCTATACAGCCTGTAATTAACCATCAGCTCACACTGCTTACCGCAGGCTACGGAATGTTGATGCACCCGTTCTATCGCACTCTGCAATCGCATCAGGGTATCGACTACACAATTCCGGAGGGCGAGAGTATATTTGCCACTGCCGACGGTGTTGTTAAGGATGTTTTGGGCAAAACTTCGACATCGGGTATTACAGTTGTCATCGACCACGGCAACGGTTACACTACATCATACAGCCACCTTCAAAAGGCAAAGGTAAAAAAGCGTGAGAAGGTGCGTCGCGGAGATATTATCGCACTGTCGGGTAATTCGGGTCTTTCGCTCTCTCCTCACCTCCACTATGAGGTTAGATATGAGGGGGTTAGAGTCGATCCTGTACATTACTTCTTTATGGAGCTTACACCTGATGAGTATCAAAAGATTATGAGAATTTCCCAATCGGGTATGCAATCGTTTGACTAATGGAGATAAAGTTACTACTACTCGACTTTGATGGCACTCTTGCCAATACAGGTCGCGCAAATGCAACATCATACATCGAAGCCCTTGCTGAACAGGGCATAACGATAACTATGGAGGAGTATCGTCAGAAGTATTTCGGACTGCGCTGTCCGGAATTTCTGACAGATATAGGTATCACAGACCCCGAACTGATGAACACTATCCGTCGTCGTAAAGTTGAGATTTACCCTACCCATTTCGATATGGTTACGCTCAATCGCCCTCTGTGGGAGTTCGTTCAGAATTTTCGTAGCAACGGCGGTAAAGCGATGATTGTCTCCACAGGTCATATTGATAATATAACCAATGTGATGCACTATTTAGGCATTGAAAATCAAGTAGATGCAATACTATCATCAGACGATGTCGTGCGTTCCAAGCCTCATCCCGACTGCTTTATTAAGGCGATGGATATGGCGGGAGTAACACCGGCAGAGACCATAATTTTTGAGGACTCTCAGATAGGTCTTGATGCCGCTAAAGCCTCCGGTGCAGCATACTTCAAAGTAGAACTTGAATTTTAACAGATAGGGGCGAGAGATAATCTCGCCCCTATCTGTTATTGAACAATGTAAATCTCACCTAACTCGATAGCGGCATCAGCATCTTTAACCACTATTCGTGTTCCTATAATTGTTTGCAAGCTAAGTTCTACTATCTCTTTTCGCCCTTTGGTTGTGACTTCAATAGCGACCAATTTAGCTACTGTACCACCTAATGAAGTATCACAAGGTAGGAATTGATATGATTTAGCCGCAGTATGCAGAATCTCAATCTCTGTCGTACCCACAACAAGATTTGTTCCATTAGAAAGTGTATGCTGAGACATACCAAATGCAGTATCTACAGGAACTGTATTCGCCGATTCTACCGATGCAACTGCACCAACCTCTGATACAATATCTCCATTAAAAATAGCTTCTTCAATACTTGGAAAATTCAAAGGAACAGGCAGTTTTCCAATTCGCAAACGCAATTGCATACCTACCTGTAAACCTTGTTTTTTACTATTTCCAACATATATTTTCATTATCTCTGCCGTAAGAGCATCAGGATTGGTTACATTAATCAGTACTTCCGCGGAAAAAGCAGGTCCTAATGTTACTACTCCACCCACAGAAAAGACCTCGCCATTTGATGCTTCGTAAGAGGTAATTTTCATCTTCTTGAAATCTTTGATAGAGGCAGCATTGGCGACCTGAGAGTATGTAATCTGCTCTGCATTAGCCACAAAGCTAATGCAGGCAAGAATTACAATAACCAAGATTCTTCTCATACTACTCATTCTTTACGAGATTGAATTTTGAAGATATCTCCTTTTGGTCTATTGCTTGACGCAAATTAAATCGCTTCATAGAGGGTGCATATCCGGCTTTCTCGACCATTACCTCTATCTGCACATTTCCTGAGTTATTATATGTCAAACCTTTGATATCAAATGCCTCAGTTGCCTCATACGGAGTTGTACCCACATAGTTTGAGTTTGTATTTTTAACCTCCGATGTAGATGAGATAACTCGCATATAGACATCTGCGCCTCGAGGGGTAGAATCAAAGAACCAGCGAATAACTGTAGATTCAAGAGCTGTATTACCCTCGCCCTGCACCTGCTTATTTGCCTCTAACTTAGGAGTTGATGCCTTTTTGAGGAAGTATGCAATACGATCCCAATCTATATCTTCCAAAGCATTGGCAAAGGCTGCATTAATTACCTGATTGCCAGATTCAAAGCTATATGCTGATGCCTGCATATTTGCGCGACCCGCAGCTACCACCTTAGGATAGACAATCTGACGATTAGAGTCATATACACAGACCTCCAACATAACTGTTGCAGACCAACCTATACCTGAAAGATAACCTAAATTGAAATCTTTAATCGAGAGATTCATCATATAATCTGTTGCAACATCTGCGTCAAGGTTGAAACCCATAGTACGCATATATCGACGAGTACTCTCCGATACAAAAGAGCGCACTGCCGGATTTACAGTCACTGCCGGCAATGAAGTGGCTGATGCATCGTATTTAGTAATAAGTCTTTGGTCTGCACGCGCATCATCCACATTAAGGCGAATACCATAATCTAAGTTTATATATTTGCCGGACTGAGCATTTCGCACTAATGCAAGATTTATAACTTTCGGCTGTACCACCGGTGCAGGTTTAGAGACACCACAAGAGATAAATATTGCAGCACACGCAACTGTTGTTGCTATCAATTTAAACATAGTTTTCATAATCCGATATATTAATTGTCAGTATTAAGTTTAACCAATTTTGCGCGAACAGATGTTCTGAAGATGACATTTTTACCTCTCTGCTCCACATTTGTAGAGATAACAGGCTCGATAGCTCCATCAGCACCGTACTGCATCACCTGATTGATAAGGCGATAGATAGCCAAACGACGAGCAACACTCTCAGGTGTAAGTTCAAAAACAGACGCATTAAGATCGTAGTCATTTGACAGATAGCCCAACTTGACTATGCCGGTATGATAGCAAGTTCTACCATGCTTAGTAGTTGTATAGGTAAGTGTAAACTCGTTGTTCTCGCC
Source organism: Alistipes sp. (assembly GCA_017474235.1). GTDB lineage: Bacteria > Bacteroidota > Bacteroidia > Bacteroidales > Rikenellaceae > Alistipes. The sequence continues at coordinate 55,369 of JAFVIB010000044.1, forward strand.
AATAATCTTCTGTACCTTGCCGTAATGAGTCTCTATGTAGGTAATAGTAGCATCGGCTGTTACGGTATTGAGAATCTGATAATCTCCCTTTGTCAGATTAAGCTCCTTAAGCGATACTGCATCGACTGTATTTACTGCTTTTGGGACAATAACATTATTAGTTGCACACGATGCAAACGAGAGTACAATAGCAAATAATAAAATCTTTTTCATTTTTTTTACTTTTTGAAGGTTTAATACTATGTCCTCAAACGCACACATAAAAAAAGCGCGGACAATACTTATATATTTGCTATTGAGGTCTTCGACTACCTGTAACCCAAATACATAGTAATATCCGCACCGACATACGGTACGAACATCAACTCTTATTCCTTAGGTTACAATGAAAGTGTCGAAGTTTCAATAGCCAAGAACAAAAGCTAACGCTTTTTCCAAATATTTAAAATGTGTGCGTAAAAATACGCTAATTCTCCATAGGCAAACTGTTTTATTATGCAAATATAGACAATATGGAGCAATTATCAAATTCTTAAACCTAAAAATATTTTTGCTCTTTATTCTGTAACATCTCTTTTTTTTACTAATTTTGCAAATTATGAAACAGATTACAATAGATTCACTAAACGAACTGCACAGTGTTGCCGAGGCGGTATTAGAGTCGCTGGATGGGCGAAATGTTGTGGCATTTTTTGCGCCGATGGGTGCAGGAAAGACCACTCTTATCAGTGCCATAATGGAGTACACTGGCTCTAACGATACTGTGACAAGCCCGACATTTGCCCTTGTAAATCAGTACTATACAGGCAACGACGAGAGAGTTTATCACTTCGACTTTTACCGCATCAACTCTATTGCCGAGGCGTTTGATATGGGCTATGAGGAGTATTTCTACTCCGGCGACCTATGTCTTGTAGAGTGGCCCGAGAAGATTGAGCAGTTACTGCCGGAAGATACGATGGTTGTGCGCATCGAGATTATCGACGAGCATACGCGAAGATTTACGATAGATTAGCCTCTACTTCTTCTTTACACAGTCAAGGATAGTCCTTTGCAGAGCCTCGACAATAGAGAGTTTTACATAAGTTCGGCGAACTGCAAGGGCTATTTTGCGGGAGTATGCACCACGAATAAGCGACTTGATTTGGCGAGAGTGCTCCTTACCTATATACTCAATAGCCATCTCAGGAATGATTGTCACGCTATTTGTACAATCTACAATACGCATCAGTGTATCAAGTGAGCCTGACTCGAAATAGTAACGAGACGGGTAGAGCGAGCGCGCCTGACAGAGTTCCAGCACCTGATCACGCATACAGTTACCACGACTAAGCAGTACCAACTCACGCATATCTATATCAGAGACCTGAATATTACTCTTTTTATACAGAGAATTTGACGGCGACACATAGGCATAAAAGCGGTCATCAAAGAGTTCGTACTCTGTAAAATCATCGCCACAAGTACCTCCGGCAACCAAAGCCACATCTATACGGTCTCGATTCATCTGATCCACAAGATCCTCTGTGTGCATTTCACGAATCTCCAGCTCAACCTTCGGATAGCGCGACACAAACTCAGGAATAAACTTATGAAGGATATACGGAGCAATAGTAGGTATGACACCTAGACGAATCTTTCCGGCAATCTCACCCTTAAACTGCGAGACCACCTCCTTAATAGAGTTGTACTCTCGCAATGCCTCACGCGCCTGAGCAAGGACAACCTCTCCCGCCTCGGTAGGCACAACAGGCTTCTTTGAACGGTCGAGCAACATAACGCCCAACTCTCCCTCTAACGCCTTAATCTGCATACTGAGCGAAGGTTGTGTAACAAAACAGTGGTCGGCAGCAATCGAAAAACTACCGAAATTGGCAACTGCCAAAAGATACTCAAGCTGGATAATAGTCATAGTACAAAAATATTCTGATGACAAAGTTATAAAAAAAAGTTATACTTTTGCCTAATCTCCACATTTTTTTATATTTTTGTAGCTTAATTGGTTACATATAACAAAAAAGAGAAATACAGACACTATGGGTAAGATAATTTTGACTGGCGACCGCCCAACAGGACGCCTCCACTTGGGACACTTTGTTGGTTCACTCTCTCGTCGCGTAGAGCTTCAGAATAGCGGGGAGTTTGAGAAGATTTTTATTATGATTGCCGACGCTCAAGCCCTTACAGACAATGCCGACAATCCTGACAAGGTGCGTCAGAACATTATCGAGGTGGCTCTTGACTACCTCTCTTGCGGCATTGACCCAAATGTTTCGACAATATTTATACAGTCACAGGTAGCAGAGCTTTGCGAGCTTGCATTCTACTATATGAATCTTGTTACCGTGTCGCGCTTGCAGCGCAACCCTACTGTAAAGACCGAGATTAAGATGCGTGGCTTCTCGGAAGATGTTACAGAGGGCGACACTACACAGAAGAAAGGTATTCCTGTCGGTTTCTTTACCTACCCTATCTCTCAGGCGGCAGATATTACAGCCTTCAAGGCTACAACCGTTCCTGTGGGAGAGGATCAGGAACCTATGATTGAGCAGACCCGTGAAATTGTACACAAGTTCAACTCTATCTATGGTCAGACCCTTGTAACTCCGGAGATTTTGCTCCCATCAAATAATGCTTGTCTGCGCCTGCCGGGTACTGACGGAAAGGCGAAGATGAGTAAGTCTCTCGGAAACTGCATCTACCTCTCCGATACCGAGAAGGAGGTTAAGCAGAAGGTTATGGGTATGTACACCGACCCGAACCACCTTCGCGTTGAGGATCCGGGTCAGGTTGAGGGCAACTGCGTATTTACCTATCTCGACGCCTTCTGTCGTCCGGAGCACTTTGCGCTCTATCTGCCTGAGTACGAAAATCTTGATGCTCTGAAAGAGCACTATCGCCGTGGCGGTTTGGGCGATGTTAAGTGTAAGAAGTTCCTCATCGCTATTCTCAACGAGCTGCTTGCCCCTATTCGTGAGCGCAGAGCATATTGGGAGCAGAATATTGAAGAGGTATATCGCATTCTCGAGCAGGGCTCTAATGAGGCTCGCGCAGTAGCTGCACAGACTCTTAATGATGTTCGTAATGCGATGAAAATCAACTATTTTGCCGACCGCGAGTTGATTGCACAGCAGGCAGAGCGTTATAAGGCAGAGCACAAATAGTCACATAGTATGGAGATTATTGAAGAGTCGAAATACATTAAACCTGCGGGGCGGGAGAAGATATACCGCTGGTTTTTGCGACTGACAAAGCGTTTTAGCGAGCGACAGGTGCTTGCTATACTCGCTGTGCTTGTCGGTGCATTTGCCGGATTGGGTACATATCTGTTTGAGGTGTTGCTACACCTTATCAAAAGTTGCCTTGTCAATTGGTTTGATGTCGATACATTCCATATTCTCTACCTGATATACCCGGGTATCGGTATTATTCTCGCCACACTCTTTGTAAAGTACATTGTCCGCGACAATATCTCGGAGGGAGTTACAAGAGTGCTATACGCAATGTCAAGGCGAGGGTCGCGCATTGCAGGGCATAACTGCTGGACCTCTATTGTAGGTGGTGCAACCACTATCGGCTTTGGAGGCTCCGTAGGTCCGGAGGCACCGATTGTGCTTACAGGAGCTGCAATAGGCTCAAATATCGGTAAACTTGCCAAGTTGAACTATAAGAACATTACCCTACTTCTCTGTTGTGGTGCAGGTGCTGCCGTGGCTGCAATTTTCAAAGCTCCAATTACAGGTGTGGTCTTTGTTCTTGAGATTTTGATGCTCGATATCACCTCTGCGTCGGTTATTCCTCTGCTCATATCGTCAATTACCGCAACTACGCTGGCGATTGTACTAAGAGGTTGGGACCCGATTATATCGGTAACACTATCTACTGCTGACGCCTTCCAAATCAAGCAGATACCACTCTTTATACTCCTCGGATGTATGTGTGGAGCGATGTCATACTACTTCACAAGCACAAACTCTGCCATAGGCAAGCGCATAGGGGCACTGAAGAGCCAGTATCACAAGTGGTTAGCCGGCGGTGTTATCCTCGGTTTGCTGATATTCCTCTTTCCCGCGCTCTATGGCGAGGGTTATGAGGCTTTCGTATCGCTGATGCACGGCGATAAGCAGACAATATTCGAGAGGTCGCTATTCTATCCGTTCAGAGATATTGATTGGGTAGTTCTGCTATATGTGATTGCAACAATGCTCTTCAAGGTTATTGCCACAGCTACAACAAATGCTGCCGGAGGTGTCGGTGGAACATTCGCGCCATCCCTCTTTGTGGGTGCGTTTACAGGTGCATCTTTGGCAATATTCTGTCAGCTATGTTTCGATTGGGAGGTCTCTATTGCAACATTTACCCTTGTAGGTATGGCGGGAGTGATGGCGGGAGTGATGAAAGCTCCGCTGACATCAATATTCCTTATCGCAGAGCTATCAAACGGCTATGGTCTCTTCATACCGCTGATGATTGTTGCCTGTATAGCCTTTGCTGTCGGCTACTATCTTGACCCTGACTCTATCTACACAAAGCGTCTGAGGGCAAGCGGAGATTTGCTGACACACGACAAAGACCAATCGGTACTTGTCTTTCTGAAGCTCGAAGATTTGATGGAGACCGACTTTGTGCGTCTGCGTGAGAATGTCACACTCGGAGATGTTGTCTCGATAATCTCAACGGCTCGTCGTAATATCTTCCCTGTGATAGACAACTTCGGTCATCTGCTCGGAGTGGTACAACTTGACGATCTGCGCGAGGATATGTTTAAGCAGAGCAAATGGGGGAATCCTATTACAAGCTATATGATTCAACCACCTGACAGAATTATCGAGAAGGAGTTGATTGGAGAGGTATTACCACGCTTTGAACAGAACCATACTTGGATGCTGCCTGTGGTAGATAAAGATAACAGATATAAGGGTTTTATCTCCAAATCGAAAATCCTTAATGCCTACCGCGAACAGCTTGTAAATATATCACAATAGCCAAACAACAGACTGACTATGAGCAACATAAAATTCGTAATGCTCGATTTTGACGGCACTACAGCAGATACCACTCCAAGCATTCTCTACTGCGCAGACAAGGTGTGTCAGGCAGAGGGTTATATCCTTGACCACGAGCTACTTGCACGCAACACGGGATATACCACAGAGGCTGCATTCGAGTTCCTTACAGGCAGTAAAGACTCTGTGCTTATCGAGCGTATGTCGAAGCTTTATCGTGATATGTACAACTCTGAGGGATTGGAGATGATTACTCTTTTTGACGGGGTGTTGGAGACAATGAAGGCTCTTCATCAAAAGGGTATCAAGATGGCTATTGCAACAAATAATATCACATCGGTAATAGCCAAGATGGCAGACAAGCTCGGCATGACTCCATATCTTGACAACTTTGTATGCCTTGATGATGTTGTCAATGGCAAGCCTGAGCCCGATATTGCAATAGAGGCTATGCGTCGCGCGGGTTGCACACCCGAGGAGTCGATAGTTGTCGGAGACTCTACATTCGATATGGGTATGGGTGTCAATGCAGGGTGTCGCTGCTGTGGCGTAACATACGGCAGCCACGACCGTCAGACACTCTTTAATAGCGGTGCAAGTTGGGTTATAGATGACTTCAGAGAGCTTGAAAAGATAGTACTCGGATAATGGCAACTCCTGTAATTACAATATATACAGACGGCTCAGCACTTGGCAACCCGGGAAAGGGTGGCTACGGAGTTGTGCTTATCAGCGGACCTCACCGCAAGGAGTTGTCGGCAGGTTTTCGTCTGACAACAAACAACCGTATGGAGCTTATGGCAGTCTGTGTAGCCCTTGAGACTCTCAAGTTTGAAGGCTCGGATGTGACTATATACTCCGACTCAAAATATGTTGTCGATGCAGTGAGCAAAGGCTGGGTATTCGGCTGGGAGCAAAAGCGATTTAAGGATAAGAAAAACCCCGACCTTTGGATGCGTTTTCTCAATAGCTATCGTCGCCACAAAGTCCGCTTTGTATGGATTAAAGGTCACGCCGAAACTGTCGAAAACAACCGTTGTGACACCCTTGCAGTCGCTGCTGCAAACTCAGACAGACTATTGGAAGATACCGGTTATCAACCGGAGTAATAACAATAAAGGGTCGCACCGCTTGGTACGACCCTTTACTGTTTATTATAGTTATTACTTCAAAGCAGTCAACTGCTCCTTGATTGCTGCAATCTTCGCCTCAGCATCCGACTGCTTTGCACGCTCATTTGCAACAACCTGCGCAGGTGCTGAAGATACGAAACGCTCATTTGAAAGTTTCTTCATCACAGACGCAAGGAAGCCCTCATAGTATGCCAAATCCTTCTCGAGCTTTGCAATCTCCTCCTCAACATTTACATTATCGTCCATAGGGATAAAGTATTGAGTAGTCTTTACGATAAAGCCCGCATCGGTAGGATTCTTCTCTGTCACAGGTGTCACTGCCGAGAGGTTACCCATCTTAACAAGCACAGCCTCAAACTCCTTTGGATAGTTATCATCAACAACAACCTTCAGCTCGACAGCCTCCTTCTGTGGAAGGTTCTTCTGCTTGCGGACATTACGGATAGCAGATACTGCCTCCTGAAGCAGAGAGAAACGAGCGAGGAGGTTTTCGTCAGCAGCTGCTGCCTTTGGCATTGGGCTGACCATAATAGACTCGCCCGCAGCGCGAGGTGCAAGGTCCTGCCAAATCTCCTCTGTAACAAACGGCATAAACGGATGCAGAACGAGCATCAACTGCTCAAAGAAGAGCTTTGTCTGCTCGATAGTTGTCTTATCTGCAGGCTGACCATAAGCCGGCTTGACAATCTCGAGATACCAACCGCTGAAGTCGTCCCAGAAGAGTTTATAAGCAACCATAAGAGCCTCAGAGATACGGTAGCTGCGGAAGTTATCCTCAATCTCTGTGAGTGCAGCGTTGAGTTTCTCGCGGAACCAAGCGACTGCCGCAGCATTATTACTGCTCTGTGCAAGATTCTCATCAACACTCCAACCGTTGATAAGGCGGTATGCGTTCCAAATCTTATTACCGAAATTACGACCCTGCTCGCAGAGTGCATCATCAAACATAAGGTCATTACCTGCGCTTGAGCAGAGCATCATAGCTACACGAACTCCATCTGCACCATACTGAGCAATAAGATCAAGTGGGTCCGGAGAGTTACCGAGCTGCTTAGACATCTTGCGACCAATCTTATCACGCACAATACCTGTGAAATAGACATTGCGGAACGGCATCTGACCGCGATACTCATATCCCGCCATAATCATACGGGCAACCCAGAAGAAGATAATATCCGGACCTGTAACAAGGTCGTTTGTCGGATAGTAATACTTAATCTGCTCGTTATCAGGGTTACGAATACCATCAAATACAGAGATAGGCCAGAGCCAAGAGCTGAACCAAGTATCCAGCACATCCTCGTCCTGACGAAGGTCTGCAAGAGTAAGGCTGCTATCGCCACTCTTCTGCTGTGCAAGCACAAGTGCCTCCTCAGCACTCTCTGCTACAACATAGCCACCCTTTGGCAGGTAGTATGCCGGAATACGCTGACCCCACCACAACTGACGGCTGATACACCAATCCTTGATATTCTCCATCCAATGGCGGTATGTATTCTTGTACTTCTCTGGTACAAAACGGATAACATCCTCAAGCACAGCCTTTGTTGCAGGCTTTGCAATCTCGGACATAGACATAAACCACTGCATAGAGAGCTTTGGCTCAATAGCAACACCTGTACGCTCAGAGTAGCCCACATTGTTTGTATAAGCCTCTGTCTTCTCCATAAGACCGGCAGCCTCAAGGTCCTTCTCAATCTGCTTGCGACACTCAAAGCGGTCCATACCTACATAAAGACCAACCTTATCATTGATAGTACCATCATCATTGAAGATATCGATAGTCTCAAGAGCATACTTCTCGCCAAGCATATAGTCGTTCACATCGTGTGCAGGGGTCACCTTGAGCGCACCTGTACCAAACTCGATATCTACATACTCGTCACGAATAATCGGGATAGAACGACCTACAAGCGGTACTATTACACGCGCACCCTTCGGAACATCGGCATAGCGAGGGTCTGCAGGGTTAAGGCAGACTGCGCTATCGCCCAAAATTGTCTCCGGACGGGTTGTTGCAACGATAATATTGCGGTCTGTACCCTCCAACTTGTAGCGCAGATAGTAGAGTTTACCCTGCGACTCCTTGTATATAACCTCCTCGTCTGACAGAGCGGTCTTTGCAGAAGGATCCCAATGCACCATACGCACACCGCGGTAGATTTTACCCTTATTGTAGAGGTCACAGAAGACCTTAATAACACCCTCTGTACGAGCCTCATCCATTGTAAAGCAGGTGCGGTCCCAATCACAAGATGCACCCAACTTACGGAGCTGCTTGAGGATAATTCCACCGTGCTTCTCCTTCCACTCCCAAGCGTGGGCGAGGAACTGCTCACGAGTAAGCGACGCCTTATCTATACCCTCAGCCTTGAGCTTTGCTACCACCTTAGCCTCAGTTGCAATACTTGCGTGGTCAGTACCCGGAACCCAACAAGCATTCTTGCCGAGCATACGAGCGCGACGCACCAGCACATCCTGAAGCGTATTGTTGAGCATATGACCCATGTGGAGCATTCCTGTCACATTTGGTGGCGGGATAACGATTGTGAACGGCTCACGCTCGTCCGGCTCTGAATGGAAGAGGTTGTGGTCGCACCAATAGTCGTACCACTTCTGTTCAATCTCCTGCGGAGTGTACTTATCTGCTATCTGCATTGTATGATATTTTTAGTTATAATCCAATTCAACCCACAAAGATAGTAAAACTATTCCGAAAAAAGTGTTTTTTGTACCACTATTTATACCACAAGTCGTTTTTTTACCGTTTTAGCATTGAAGAACAGAGAAAAAGTATTATCTTTGTACGATTATAACTGTACCCACACGGGGAATATATTTAGTTAAGAACTATGAAGAAAGAAGATAACGATATTTTATTTGACGAAAAGGGTTTCTCTACGGAGCTTGCAGACCGCAAGTTTCAGGCAATACCTATCGTGTCAGGCGATGATGACACGATTGAGGATGTAAAATTGCCGGAGATTCTTCCTATACTAACACTGCGTAACTCTGTACTCTTCCCGGGGGCTGTAACGCCTATTACTGTCGGTAGAGAGAAGAGCATCGCACTTGTGCGTGCCGTAAATTCAGGAGATGGTCTATTGGGTGCTGTGCTTCAGCGTAATCCTGAGATTGAGACCCCTACGCCTGATGATATGTACCGCATAGGTACTGCTGCGCGTATTCTCAAGATTCTTGAGATGCCAAATGGTAATCTGACTGTTATTCTCTCAGGTCTTGAAAAGATAGAGGTGGGAGAGTATATCTCTACCGAGCCATTCTTTAAGGCTACGGTCACTACCCTGCTCGACACTGCTCCGGACAAGAATAATCCTGAGTTCAATGCCCTTGTAGAGGCTGTCAGAGATACTGCTCTGCGTATTATAAACATCTCGCCGAATATTCCGAAGGAGGCATCATTTGCCATTAAGAATATAGATTCGCACCGCGGAACTATCAACTTTATCTGCTCAAATCTCGAGTTCTCGGACGATGACCGCCAGTCACTTCTTGAGGCTCCGGGTCTGCTGGCACGCTCTCGCAAGTTGTTAGAGATACTTATTCGCGAGCAGCAGCTTTTAGAGCTTAAGCAGGAGATTCAGGAGAAGGTTAAGAGCGAGATTGACAAGCAGCAGCGCGACTACTACCTCCAGCAGCAGATGCGTACTATACAGGAAGAGTTGGGCGACGATGTAAACGGAGATGTTGAGCGTCTGCGCGAGGCTGCAAAGAAGAAGGTATGGAAGAAGGAGGTTGCCGAGCTGTTTGAGAAGGAGGTTACCAAGCTCGAGCGACTCAATCCTGCTATTGCTGAGTACTCTATTCAGATGACATACCTCAACCTTATGCTCGATTTGCCGTGGGATGAGGTTACAAAGGACAATCTTGACCTTAACTGCGCACGCGAACAGCTTGATGCCGACCACTTTGGTCTTGAAGAGGTCAAAGATCGTATTCTTGAGCATCTTGCTGTAATCAAGCTCAAGGGTGACCTTAAGTCGCCAATTCTCTGCCTCTATGGTCCTCCGGGAGTGGGTAAAACATCTCTCGGCAAGAGCGTCGCTACGGCATTGGGTCGTAAGTTTGGCAGAATAGCCCTCGGAGGTCTGCACGATGAGTCTGAAATCAGAGGTCATCGCCGTACATACATAGGTGCTATGCCGGGTCGTGTAATTGAGACAATCAAGCGTTGCGGCTCGTCAAACCCTGTAATTATCCTTGATGAGGTGGATAAGATGACCGTATCAAACCACGGTGACCCATCATCTGCTCTGTTGGAGGTACTTGACCCTGAGCAGAATACCACATTCCACGATAACTATCTCGATGTAGAGTACGACTTGTCAAAGGTACTCTTTATCGCAACTGCAAATGACATTAGCTCTATCAATCCGGCACTGCGTGACCGTATGGAGTTGATAAATATCTCGGGATATATTCTCGAAGATAAGATTCAGATTGCACAGAAGCACCTTATTGCAAAGCAGAGTGAGGCTCACGGTTTGCGCGAGGGAGATATGACACTCTCGAATGAGGTTTTGGAGAAGATTATCTCTGAATACACTCGTGAGTCGGGTGTGCGTTCACTTGACAAGAACATTGCCAAGCTTGCTCGTCATCGCGCAAAGAACATAGCCTTTGAGGAGGCATATACCCCTGAAATCTCGGCAGCAGATATTGAGAAGATTCTCGGCAAGCCGAAGTTTATCAATGACAAGTATGAGATTAAGGATATGGTCGGTGTTGTTACAGGTCTTGCGTGGACAGCTGTAGGTGGCGATATTCTCTACATAGAGTCGTTGCTCACTCCGGGTAAGGGAAAGCTCTCTCTTACAGGTAATTTGGGAGATGTGATGAAGGAGTCGGCAACTATCGCTTACGAGTGGGTTATGGCTCATCACGCCGAGCTGGGCATAGACCCTGCGATGTTTGAGAAGAACGACCTTAACATACATGTTCCCGAGGGAGCTGTACCAAAGGATGGTCCGAGTGCAGGTATTACGATGATTACATCTATCGTCTCTACATATACAGGTCGCAAAGTGCGTGAGCGTATTGCTATGACGGGAGAGACTACCTTGCGCGGTCGTGTAACCCCTATCGGCGGTGTAAAGGAGAAGGTGCTTGCAGCAAAGCGTGCAGGAATTGATACTATTCTCGTTCCGGAGGAGAACCGCAAGGATGTAGAGGAGATTAAAGCAGAGTATGTTGAGGGTATCACCTTCCACTATGTACGCACTAACGAGCAAGTCCTCGAATTAGCATTAGAGAAGTAATATGAAGTTTATAGCAATTATTCCGGCTCGATATGCCAGCACCCGCTTTCCGGCAAAGCCATTGGCAATGCTTGGTGGTAAGCGAGTAATTGAGCGTGTATATGAGCAGGTTGCAGGGGCTACAGACAAAACTGTAGTAGCAACAGATGATAGTCGCATCTACGAGGCTGTAAAGGCTTTCGGTGGCGAGGTTGAGATGACATCGACAGAGCATCGTAGCGGTACTGACCGCTGCTGGGAGGCATATCAAAAGCAGGGAGAGCAGTTCGATGTTGTGATAAATGTACAGGGCGATGAGCCTTTTATACAGCCATCACAAATCGAGACCCTCAAGAGTTGTTTTAACGACCCTAATACAGATATTGCAACCCTTGTAAAGCCATTTTCGGCAGATGACGGCATTGCGGTTTTAGAGAATCCAAACTCTCCTAAAGTCGTGATAGACAACACTATGCACGCACTATACTTCTCTCGCTCCGTTATCCCATACATTCGAGGTGTAGAGCGTGAGCAGTGGTTAAGCCGTCATACATTCTACAAGCATATCGGCATCTATGGTTTTAGAAGTCAAGTACTTAAGGCTGTTACATCATTGCCACAATCGCCACTTGAGATTGCAGAGTCGCTTGAGCAGCTGAGATGGTTGGAGAATGGGTATAAAATCGGTGTCGGAATATCAGAGGTTGAGACTATCGGCATAGATACCCCCGAGGACCTTGTTAGAGCAGAAGAATTTTTAAAAACTCTAAAATAACAAACCCATAAAACTATGAAAAGGAACCTTTTGTCGCTACTTGCAGCAGTAGCATTATTTGCAACGGCAAATGGAGAGTGGAAAATCGCCGGTGACAAGATTCGCACATCTTGGGCTGAAGAGATTGATGTAGAGAATGTACTTCCTGAGTACCCTCGTCCACAGTTAGAGCGTAGTGAGTGGCTCAACCTCAATGGTCTGTGGAGCTATGCAGTAACAGATTTAAACGCTCAGAAGCCAAATACTTTTGACGGTCAGATTCTCGTACCTTTTGCTATTGAGTCTGCACTGTCGGGCGTACAGAAGAGCCTTACAAAGGAGAATCTGCTTTGGTATGAGCGCACCTTTACTCTGCCATCTAATTGGAATGGTCAGCGTATTATGCTCAACTTCGGCGCAGTAGATTGGAGTGCTGATGTATATGTAAACGACATCTTTGTAGGTAACCACACAGGCGGTTATGCCCCTTTCTCATTAGACATTACACCTGCTCTGAAGAAGGGCGAGCAGAAGATTGTTGTTCGCGTTTGGGACCCTACAGATACTATACACAATCCTGTTGGTAAGCAGCGTATAGAGCCAAGCGGTATTTGGTACACTGCCGTATCGGGCATTTGGCAGACAGTGTGGTTGGAGCCTGTAGCAAAGGCTAACCACATTGAGGCTATTACAACTGATTGCGACATTGTTCGTGGCGAGCTTTATCTCAACACTATCTGTGCAAACGACAATGGTACACTCAAAATCGAAGTTAAGGATGGCGAGAATGTAGTATGCTCTACAACAGCCCTTTGTGGAGTGAAGGCTACTCTTCCTATTGCAAATGCAAAACTGTGGAGTCCTAATACTCCAAATCTCTATGATGTTACCGTTTCGCTGATTCAGAACGGCAAGGTTATCGACAGCGTAAAGAGCTATGCAGCTATGCGTCAGTTCTCTACAAAGCGTGATGAGGGTGGTCATCTGCGCATTACCCTCAATGGCGAGCCTATCTTTATGTATGGTCCGCTCGATCAGGGTTGGTGGCCTGATGGTCTCTATACTGCTCCGACAGACGAGGCTCTGCTGAGCGATATTACCCTTACAAAGGAGCTCGGTTTCAATACTATCCGTAAGCATATCAAGGTTGAGCCTGCACGCTGGTACTACCACTGCGATAGAGAGGGTATTGTCGTATGGCAGGATATGCCTTGCCTTGCGCTCTACAAGAATGACACAAAGGGAGGTTGGGGTCGCAACAATATCGGTGGCGGCAGTGACTCCCCTGCTACTCGCGAGGAGAAGAACACATACTACAAGGAGTGGGCTGAGATTATGGATGCACTCCGTTTCTTCCCATCTATCGGCGTTTGGGTTTCATTTAACGAGGCGTGGGGTCAATTTGATACAGAGAAGGTTGTCGAGTGGACAGCTACTAACGACCCTACTCGTCTTATAAATGGAGCAAGTGGCGGTAATCTGCGTCTTTGTGGTCATATTCTCGATATTCACAACTACCCTGCTCCGGCTATGCCGTTCTACAGCTCTGACTATGTTGTTGTCTTGGGCGAATACGGTGGTATCGGCTACCCTATCGAGGGTCACTTGTGGTGGAACAAGCGCAATTGGGGCTATATCCAGTTTAACAATACCGATGAGGTGACAGCAGAGTATGTAAAGTATGCTACAATGCTCAAGGACTTCATCCCACAGGGTATGTCAGCAGCTATCTACACCCAAACAACCGATGTCGAGGGTGAGGTAAACGGCTTTGTTACTTACGACCGTAAGGTTACAAAGATGGACAAGGCTAAGGTCAATGCTATAAATACTGAAATTATAAATCTTCTCAAGTAATGAAACCAATCTTTATTGCCGGTCCGTGCGTCATCGAGAATAGCGAAGTTCTCGATGCTGTTGCTCAGCGCATTGTTGAAATTAACAAACAACTTGGCGTAGATATTATCTTCAAGTCATCTTTCGACAAGGCTAATCGTACCTCTATCTCCTCTTACCGAGGAGTGGGTATTGATAAGGGGTTACAGATGCTCGCCGACATAAAGAGTAAGTGGGGGTTAAGCCTACTTACAGATATTCACGAGGCTTGGCAGGCTGAGGCTGCCGGAGAGGTTGTAGATGTACTCCAAATTCCGGCATTCCTCTGTCGCCAGACAGATCTCCTTGTTGCAGCAGCAAAAACAGGCAAGACAGTAAATATAAAGAAGGCTCAATTCCTGTCAGGTGCGGATATGAAGTATCCTTATCAGAAGGCTATGGAGTCCGGCGCAAAAGATGTTTGGCTTACAGAGCGCGGAAATAGCTTTGGTTACAACAACCTTGTAGTCGATTTTCGCAATATCCCCGATATGCTCGCCATTGCTCCGAGGGTAATTATGGACTGTACACACTCTGTGCAGCGTCCGGGTGCTGCAGGTGGTAAGACGGGTGGCAACAGAGAGTATGTACCCGCAATGGCACTTGCCGCAAAGGCTTTTGGTGCTAACGGTTACTTCTTTGAGGTGCATCCCGACCCCGACAATGCTCTGAGCGACGGACCTAATATGCTACAACTTGACAACTTGGAAAATGTAATAAAATCTCTACTATAAATTATGAATAATCGACAACTGATACTCGATGTAGCCACAGATGCTTTACAAACAGAGGCAGATGCGCTGTTGCGTATAAAGCGTGATTTGGGCGAGGAGTTTGTGCGCGCAGTTGAACTTATCTTGGAGTGCAACGGCAAGGTTATTATGACCGGTATGGGCAAGTCGGGACTTATTGCCAAAAAGATTGCAGCTACTCTTGCAAGTACCGGCACACCGAGCTTCTATATGCACCCGGGAGAGGCTTTTCACGGCGATTTGGGTATGATTTCAAAGGGTGACATTGTCATCGCGCTCTCATACTCGGGCGAGACTGATGAGGTTCTTAAGATAGTACCTTTTATCCACGACAACGGCAATACACTTATCTCTATGACAGGTAATTGCAATTCGTCGTTGGCAAAGAACTCTGATATTCATCTCGATGTCAAGGTTGAGCGTGAGGCTTGCATCCTACATCTTGCCCCAACGACATCGACCACAGCTCAACTTGCAATGGGCGATGCCCTTGCCTGCGCACTGATGAAGGTTCGTGAGTTTACATCTATGGACTATGCCCGCCTACATCCGGGAGGTAGTCTTGGTCGCCGACTGCTTATGCGCGTAGGCAATGTTATGCGCAGAACAGATTTACCAATTATCTCAGAGCAGTGCTCTATTACCGAGATGATACAGCGTATGTCGCGCGGTGGACTCGGATTGGTTGTTATCAGTCGGGAGGATGAAATTCTTGGCATTGTAACAGATGGAGATGTCAGAAGAGCTATGGAGAGCCGTCAGGCTGAATTTTTCAATATCAAACCGATAGATATAGCCTCAAAGTCGCCAAAGATGATTCGGGCGACAGAAAAACTTATTGATGCAGAGAAGATGATGACCCAAAATAAGATTAACTCTCTGCTGGTAGTTGATGACAATAAACATCTAATCGGTGTAATTCAGATTTACGATATTAAACTATAACCTTAAACCTAAAAAATAACCAATTATGGGCTTGCTAAATTTCTTTACTCCTCCCGCAAAAAAGCCGATGATGGCTTCAGAGAAAATTGACAAAGAGTATAAAAAGATGCGTCTTAAGGTCTTTTTAGGCATCTTTTTGGGTTATGCAGCTTACTACCTTGTTCGTAAGAATCTCTCCCTTGCAGCTCCAGGAATGATTGAGCAGGGGCTGATTGACAAAGCTGGTGCAGGTCTTGCGATGTCAGGTATTCCGATTGCCTATGCATTCAGTAAGTTTCTGATGGGCAGTCTGTCAGATCGTTCTGATGCGCGCAAGTTTATGACCGTAGGTCTTGTACTATCATCGCTGGTGATGATAGTTGCAGGTGTTCTGCCATACCCTACAGGTGTCGATGGGAACTACTCTGTCACTGTCGGACTTATGTTCGTGTTTATGCTCCTTGCCGGTTGGCTTTCAGGTATGGGCTGGCCCCCTTGTGGACGAGTACTTGCACATTGGTTCTCGACAAACGAGCGTAGTTTTAAGATGTCTGTTTGGAATACGGCTCATAATGTAGGTAACGGAACACTCGGTCTGCTTATCCCTGCCGGTGTTATCATATTCAGCGCATTTGGAATTGGGGAGACTTGGCGTGCTGCATTTATTGTCCCTGCATTGGTGGCAATGCTTATTGCACTATTCTGTTGGTGGGCTATTCGCGACACACCGGAGTCTTGCGGTCTGCCATCAATCGAGAAATACCGCAATGACTATTCAGGTGCGAAAGCAGCGAAAGGCGAGGAGGATAAAATTCCGTTCCGTCGTCTGTTTATAGACTACATCTTCAAGAACAAACTGCTTTGGCTTATCGCCTGCGCAAATGTCTTTATCTATCTTATTCGCTACGGTATTGCAGATTGGTCGCCTACATACCTTACAGAGGTCTATGGTTGGAGCAAGGATGATGCGTCGTTAGCTTACGCAATCCGCGAGTATGCCGGTATTCCGGGTACTATCCTCGGTGGTTGGATATCATCTAAGTTCTTCAATGGTCGTTGCGCTCCGGTAAATGTAATCTTCCTCATTGCAGTAACTATCGGTATTCTGACCTATTGGCAGGCAGGAGCTGTTGCAGAGTTTACCCATATTCCTATCACTTGGCTTATTTACGGTTCTCTTGCTCTTATCGGTGGTGCTATCTACGCACCGGTAGCGATGATTGGTATTCAGGGTCTTGCGATTGTACCAAAGAATGCAGCGGGTACTGTAGCCGGTTTCTTGAGCCTTTGGGGTTATCTTATTGGCGATGCTGTTCTGTCAAAGATTGTTTTGGGTCGTGTTGCTCAGAGTTCGCTCGGTTGGGATGCGACCTTCTGGGTATTTACCATTGGCGCACTCTTGGCAGCCGTTATCTGCCTTACCTCATGGGGTAAAGAGAAGAGAATGATGGAGGAGAGAATAGCAGCCGCAAAAGAGTAGTAATGAATTTACGAGATTTTATACAAAAGTTAGAGAGTGCCGGTGAGTTAATTCGCATCGGCACTCCGGTTTCGAGCATATACGAGATTGCCGAGCTGACAGACCGTCAGGCAAAGAGTGAGGGTGGTGGTAAGGCTCTACTATTTGAGAATACAGAGAGTAGTTTTCCTGTACTTACAAATATGATGGGCTCGGAGCGTCGTATATCTATGGCACTGGGTGTTGAGCAACCTGAAGATATAACTACACGCATCGAGACTCTGCTGAAGCAGGTAACCACACCAAAAGAGTCTATATCGGAGCAGCTCAAGATGTTGCCACTCTTGGGAGAGGTGGCTCGTTGGTTTCCAAAGCGTCTAAAGCGTCGTGGAGAGTGCCAGCAGGTAGTTCTAAAGGGAGAAGAAGCCTCTGTTGACCTACTACCTATACTCAAGAGTTGGGGCTGCGATGGTGGGCGATTCATAACCCTGCCTATGGTAAATACGCTCGACCCATACACAGGTATTCGCAATGTGGGTATGTATCGTATGCAGGTCTTTGACAGCCACACAACGGGTATGCATTGGCATCGTCACAAGACCGGAGCCCGCCACTATGAGGGTTACAAGGCTTTAGGTAAGGTTATGCCCGTCTCTGTTGCTATTGGTGGCGACCCTGCTTATACATACGCTGCTACAGCACCTATGCCCGACAATATGGACGAGTATCTGCTCGCCGGATTTTTGCGTCGCAAACCTGTAAAACTCGTAAAGTGTATTACAAATGATATATATGTACCTGACGATTGCGACTTTGTTATCGAGGGATATGTTGATCCTTCAGAGCCTCTTGCAGTAGAGGGTGACTTTGGCGACCATACAGGCTTCTATTCACTCAAAGACCTCTATCCTCGTTTCCACATCACAGCAATAACACATCGTAAGGATGCTGTGTATCCTGCTACGGTTGTGGGTATTCCTCCCCAAGAGGATGCCTATATCTCGATTGCTACAGAGCGTATTTTCCTTGCACCTATACGCCTTGTGATGCAACCTGAGATAGTTGATATGACAATGCCGAGAGCCGGAACATCCCACAATATAGCTATCATATCAATCAATAGCCGCTATTTGGGACAGGCGACAAAGGTCACTCAGGGTATGTGGAGCGCAGGACAGATGATGTTTAATAAGTATCTGTTACTGACGCCTCCAAAAACAAATATCCGCAATAGCAATGAACTTGCCGCTCTGCTACGAGATTGCAATCCGAAGAGTGCCGTAATCCGTGGAGAGGGCATATATGATGTACTTGACCACGCAACAGCAACTTGTGGCTTTGGCGGAAAACTCGCCCTTGACCTTACCCAAAGCAGTGATAGTCATTGCGCTTCGGTAGATACAGATATTACTCTGCCACAGGGCGTTACGATGCGTACAGACCTTGTAGATAAGTGGAGTACGCTACTGCTCTTTGCAGAGAATAGCTGCACGGTTAATCTCTCTGATATTGCAGTAAACGAGGGTGTTAATTGTAATTTCATAGCACTCTTTGACAGCAGAGCCGAAGAGTTTGATGCAGAGGATTTGCTATGGATTGCTGCGGCAAATACAGAGCCTAATCGTGATATAAAGCTCATAGGCAACACTCTTACAATAGATGCACGAGTGAAGATTCCGGGCAGTGATGGTGCTCCGGCACGCTTCCCAAATGTCGTGACATCGCTACCAGAGGTTATTGACAGCGTAGATAGGCGTTGGAGCGAGTATGGATTGGGCGAATTTATAGAGTCGCCATCGGTAAAATATCGCAAGTTACTCTTTTCTGATAAAGCGGAGTGGTAATGAGAAGGAGCGAGGTTGTCAGTATTCTGATACTTGTAGTAATGGTACTTGCCATTACTGCCGTAACTATGTTGGGTAATCGTAAAGAGTACTCTGCAATAGAGAGTCAAACAGCAGTAGAGCAGAAAACAACCAATACGCTATTTACTTTTGACCCTAACACCGTAACCTACGATGAGTTACTTGCTCTCGGTTTTGAGAAACAGACTGCCGTGACACTGCTCAAATATCGCTCTCGCGGTAAGGTCTTTGAGATTGCAGAGGAGTTGGCTCTCTGTTATGGTGTAACCGACTCTATGTTCAAGGCTCTGCGTCCATATATCACTATCGGAGAGGAGTTTAAACCCAAACCGATAGTCTATCACAGTAAGACAACTGCTAAATCCGACTCTCTGCGCACTGTTCGCCAGCAACAGTGGGAAGCAAAAATATCAAAACGCACGCCACATCCCAAAGAGCGATTTAGGATAGATACGGTAGGTATTGCCTATCTTCAAAGCATCGGCTTTACATATCGTCAGGCTGAAGGGCTTATAGAGTATAGGGATAGCGGTGCGGAAGGTATTCGCAATATGGCAGAGCTTTCGGACTGCTGGGCAGTGAGTGTAGAGATGGCTGATTCGCTTGCCCGATATATAATCTTTCCCGAGCCAAAGCCGCATAACGGTAAAATTGAGATAAACTCTGCCGACTCGGCAACGCTTGTTACCATTCGCGGCATAGGTCCGACAACTGCCGGTGCGATAGTCCGCTACCGAGATTTACTCGGTGGATATGTCTCTATTGACCAACTTTCAGAGCTAAAATGTGTTACAAATGAAAATTTTGCACTTTTTTCTAAACAAATTTGCTGTGATAGTTGTGTTTTTTCAAAAATTGATATTAACTTTGCAACCGCTTCTGAGTTGGAATTACATCCATATATGACTCGGAAGGCTATAAAGAGAATTATTCAACTGCGCAAATCGAAAGGAGGCTGGAAGTCGATTGAAGAGATAGTAAGTGATGACATATTTACAGAGGAGCAAGTAGTTTCGCTTGCGCCGTATCTTCATTTCGGCACAATCCCTTTAGATTTCTTTGACGAGAATAATTAAACAGTCGGCATACTGCAAGAGTAGGAGACAAAATACTCTGAAATTGAAAGTGCAAACCAAAAAAAACAGAATTTAATAAACTAAAAAAAGATTTGATATTATGATTATTATGCCAGTTAAGGAGGGCGAGAATATCGAGCGCGCCCTTAAGAAGTTTAAGCGTAAGTATGAGCGTACAGGTGTTCTGAAGGAGCTTCGTGCTCGTCAGTACTTCACAAAGCCTTCAATTGCAAAGCGCGAGAAGATGGCTCACGCTATCTATGTTGAGAAACTTCACCGCGAAGAGGCTGAATAGCAATAACGAGGGCTGTCACGACTGACAGTCCTCTTTTTTTTACCATTAATACCAAACTATTATGAGCAACAACAACACAGCACAAACCGTATGGGCATTGGTAGTATTGTCACTTATCGGTATTGTAGTAGTCCTCGGACTGATGTTCGGACTTCCAATGTATAATGTATGGCAGCAGGAGATGAGCGGTCGCGCAGAGCTTGCAAAGGCAGAGCAGAACCGCCAAATCAAGATTGAGGAGGCAAAGGCAAACCTTGAGGCTGAGAAACTCAATGCACAGGCAGAGATTGAGCGCGCAAAGGGTGCTGCAGAGGCTATCCGTATCGAGAATGGCTCACTGACCACAACATACATTCAGTATCTGTGGGTACGCCAGCAGAACAATATTCCTGACAAGGTTATCTACATCCCTACCGAGGCAAATCTGCCAATACTCGAGGCTAAATAGTATCAGCAGCGATAAATTGAAGAGTTGTATCGACATATTCGCAGAGCTTGGCGTAAGGCTTAAGTCACTACCACAGACCATCATAGAGCGAGCAATGGCTGAGAATGAGTGGTTCTGTCAGATAGAGACTGCCATCGGTGCTATACGGGAGCAGATGCTCGACAGGCGTGCGATAGAGCAGTGGATTGCCCACTACCCTATCGCTCCGCATGCTCCAAAGCGTGTGGCGATAATTATGGCGGGCAATATCCCTGCTGTGGGGTTTGCTGACCTTATGTACACCATTTGTAGCGGTAATATCCCCGTTATCAAGTACTCCTCAAAGGACCGAGTTCTGATGCAGTATATCGTAGAGCAACTGCAAGAGATTGAGCCACATCTCATTATAGAGCAATATAGTGATAACGACAATGTCGATGCAGTGATTGCAACGGGTAGCGATACCGCTGCGCTCCACTTTAGGGCAATGTTTGGCGATATACCGACTCTTATCCGTGGTTCTCGTCACTCCGTTGCGGTACTTACAGGTGTAGAGAGCTGTGAAGAGATAGAGAATTTATCAAAAGATATATTCACATACTCTGGTTTGGGTTGTCGCAATGTATCGCTCATTTTCGCACCTCAAGGCTTTGATTTTCAGCTTGTTGTACCTCAAATGCCACAAAGTTACAAGAATAACTACCGCCACGCAAAGGCTATGATGACTATGCAGGGCAGAGTATTTACCGACTGTGGCAGTGCGCTACTTTTAGAGGGCAAGGCAGAGTTTCCGCGCTACATAAGTACCATAAATATCTGCCGTTATAACTCCCTGAGCAGTGTCAAGGAGTGGATTGCCGAAAATAGTGAGCGTCTGCAATGTGTCGTATCGTCAGATAAAAGTATTGCTAATGCCGTAGCATTTGGTCGCGCACAGTATCCTGCATTAAATAATTATGCAGACGATATAGATGTTATGAAATTTTTACTATCTTTGTAGTAAGCAATTTGTAAAACAGAAGATTATGAAAAAGTTTCTTACACTACTTATCGCAGCCTTTGCTGTAAATATGGCTACAGCACAACCCCCTATGGGTCCACCTCCGGGTATGGGTCGTGGCGGTATGGAGCGCGGTCCTCGCAAGACACCTGTAGAGCGTATAGCGGGTCTTGTAGAGGAGCTTCAGCTCACACCTGAGCAGGCAGAGAAGTTCGCACCTGTATATCTGAACTATCAGGGCGAAATTCGCAAAATCCGTCAAGAGCTCAAGATGCTGATGGATGGCTATGAGGGTAAAGAGATAGACGAGAAGCTCGCCTTCCGTATGGTTATGGATCAGCTCAACGCAGATGCAGACATTATCGCCTGCAAGAAGGAGTATATGCGCGTATTCAAGAGCTACCTTACTCCGGAGCAACTTTCAAAGATATTCCTTGTCGAGAAACACGCAAATCGTCCTCCGGGCAGACCTCACGGCGTACCGCAAGGTCCCCCGCCGACAGGTAGCCCAATGCAGAATTAAAAAACAGACAAAAGAGATGAAGAGAATTATTAAATTGGCAGTTATCGCTATTATTGCAGCAGTAGCAACATCTTGTGGAACAGTTCTAAACTCCACATCAAATAGCAACCTACTACAAACCAATGTTGTCTTAAGCGGTAATAATTATACCGTTGTACGCCAAGTGAGCGGCACAGCTACTGCAACCTATTGGTTCGGTATCGGCGGACTTTCGCGCAAGGCTCTGCATAACAACTCCGTAGCAACAATGGTAAAGCGTGCCGATTTGAAGGGTTCACAGGCTTTGGTGAATGTCACTACCCACTCAAGTATAAAGAGTTTTGCCGGCATATACTCAAAAATTACATACACCTCACACGGTACTGTAATCGAGTTTAAGTAACTGAATTGCCGAGGCGTAGCAGTGAAGGGTCATCAAAGATGAGCCAAGGCTCGATAATTTTCCGAATTGCACTACGCTCATTCCTCGCACAATTTTATCGTCAGAGTGGGGTATTTACAAGGCTCGGCTAAAAAGACAACGAAGGGCTGTACTGAGTGTACTGCCCTTTGTTGAATTTTTAGTTAGCCGATGGAAATGCGCCACTATCACGATAAAATCATTTTGTTGTCAAAATAGTGCAAATACCACGCTCGCCGATATTCGAGGCGATGGGACATACTTCTGTATTTCCCATTGACGAGAATGAGGTAGCGGAAGTAGTTGTGCTATTTTCACGATAAAATACCGATTTGTGCTTAGAAGGGTGCAGATGCCACGCTCGGCAAAAATACCCGCGAAGGGACATACTATGCGTATTTCCCTTTGCGGGTACTTTTTGTTAGCGGAAGCAGGTGCGCCCTTATAAGCGCAAATACTCACAACAAAATTAGATATTGTGAGATAACGGCGGCGGCACAACCTCCCCAAACTCATAATCTCCCCAACGGTCAGCGATGGACGAGATGGTATCTTGAAGTTCATCGACATCTGTTAGAGTAACGAGTTTCATACGGGTCTGCTTGAAGTCGGGCAGACCTTTGAAGTAGTTAGAGAGGTGGCGACGCATCTCAAAGACACCCACCTTATCGCCCTTAACCTCGACAGACTTGGCAAGATGCTCCTTTGCGATAGCAATACGCTCAAGGACAGATGGTTGCGGGATAAGTTCGCCAGTTTCGAGGTAGTGGCGCACCTCGCGGAAAATCCAAGGGCGACCGTATGTGGCACGACCAATCATTACGCCATCCACACCATATCTGTCGAACATCTCTTTTGCCTTGACAGCAGAATCGACATCTCCATTGCCAATAATCGGGATATGAATTGCGGGGTTATTCTTGATTTTACCGATAAGTGTCCAATCAGCCTCGCCCGTATAGAGTTGGCAGCGCGTACGACCGTGGATAGTAAGGGCAGCAATACCTACATCCTGCAATCGGAGAGCAATCTCCTCGATATTTTTGCTTTCATCATCCCAGCCAAGGCGGGTTTTTACAGTAACCGGTTTCTTCACAGCTGCCATAATCTGGCGGGTCATCTCTACCATAAGTGGCACATCGCGCATCATACCCGAGCCGGCTCCACGACCGGCAATCTTCTTCATTGGGCAACCGAAGTTAATATCGATAACATCAGGATTCGCCCCCTCGGCGATGCGGGCAGCCTCGACCATCGGCTCTATCTGATTGCCATAAATCTGAATACCTACAGGGCGTTCAAAGTCCGAGATATTGAGCTTTGCAAGCGACTTTCGAGCATCTCGGATAAGACCATCAGAGGATATAAACTCCGTAGTAACCATATCGGCACCAAAGAGTTTACACATATATCGAAACGATGGGTCGGTAACATCCTCCATCGGTGCAAGAAAGAGCGCACGGTCACGCAACTCAACATCTCCAATCTTCATCAATCCCTCTTTTTATATATTTGGTATGAATTTACTATATTTTGCCAGACAATATAAGCCGTTGGTGCGACACAACTGAGTGGGTCAAGAAATGACTGCGCCATCCACACGGCAAGCACCGTATTCTTCTGACCCAAAGATTGACCTCCGGCAACAGTGTCGCCATACTTTGTGCCAATCTTACGACCAAGAGCAAACTGTGCAACACATATCACAGCCGCAACGGCTGCAAGTATAATCTCTGTAGTACCCTCAGTAGCACTATGCTCAATGACAAAAGCGGTAGTTCTACCGACAACAACCGTAAGCGAAACGAGCCATATATAGAACGATATACGACTATGGTCTGCAACCCACCCCGCCACGCGAGGCATTGCAAAGCGACAGAACTGACCTGCTACAAATGGTGCTACAAGCAGTGGAGCGACCTTTGTGAGTATCTGCATCAGTGTACATTCGCCATTGCCGACCCACGACAGGATAAATGGCGCGACAAATGCAGTTCCCACATTACAGAGCAGGCTATATGTTGTCATATTCTCAATATTTGCCCCCAGCATACCGCCAATAACAACTGCCGCCATAGCGATAGGTGCAAGTGAGCATATCATAGCACCTTGAGCAATAGTTTGACCGAGTGGCAAGCAGAGGGTATAAAGGGTCATTGAGCCTACTATCTGAGCGGCGAAGAGCCAAAAGTGCATCATCGTCACACGCATCTTTGTTATATCGACACGACAGTAGGTAAAAAAGAGCATAGCAAAGATAAGCATCGGCGTAAGCCAACCGCAGCTCCAGCTATCCAAAGCAACTATCTGGCGACAAAACAGCGCACCGACCACCATACCAAACGGCATAGAGACAGTGCGCATAGTGTGTGACGATAAGTGTTTCATCTACTCGATACCATTAAAGAAATATGGTGCATAGACAAAGCCCTTATAGTCGTAGAGTCCACGCAGAATGTGCATACGGCGTGCAAAATCGTCATAATCCTTATTGCCATACGACCAGCCTGTCTCACAAAGAGCAGCAATTCGTGGCAAAAGCATATGCTGGAAGTGGTCAAAGGTTGCAATATACTCTGTCCACAAATTCATCTGAACACCCTTGATATGACGCTGCTGGCTCTCATTAAGACCATCATAAGGGTCGAGAGAGTATGCCTTGCGGAGAGTTATCGGAAAACGACCATTGCCAAGCGGCTCGCCATTAGCCTGCGGGTCAGAGGTCTGATAGTAGTCAATATAGCAGTGGGTATTTGGTGTCATAATCACATCATTACCCAACTTTGCAGCTGCAATACCACCCTTAGAGCCTCGCCAAGACATAACCGTAGCACTCTTAGAGATACCACCCTGAAGAATCTCATCCCAACCGATAATTGAGCGACCGCGCTCATTGAGCCAACGCTCTACGCGCTCCATAAAGTAACTCTGAAGCTGGTGTTCATCCTTCAGACCCTCCTCCTTAATGCGCTTCTGGCAATCCGGACAACTCTTCCACGCATCACGCGGAGCCTCGTCACCGCCGATGTGGATATACTTATACGGGAAGAGGTCAAGAATCTCTGTCAGCACATTCTCGATAAACTCAAAAGTACTCTCCTTGCCGGCACAGAAGATATTCTTGCTGATACCCCAACGAGTCCAAACCTCATAAGGACCTCCTGTACAACCCAAATGCGGATAGGTTGTAAGTGCCGCAACAGCGTGTCCGGGCATCTCAAACTCCGGAATAACATCGATATATCGCTCTGCTGCGTATGCCACAACCTCGCGAACCTCATCTTGTGTAAATACACCACCATAACGGGTATCGTCATAGGTCTTTGAAGAGCGATTTTTACCTACAATAGTCTGATTACGGTATGCGCCAACCTGAGAGAGTTCTGGATAGCGTTTAATCTCGATACGCCAGCCCTGATCCTCTGTAAGATGCCAATGGAACTTATTGAGTTTGTGGAGCGCAAGGATGTCTATATAACGCTTTACTTCATCTACAGTAAAGATATGACGGCAGACATCAAACATACCGCCACGATAGCTAAAATGGGGTTTATCTGCAATCTTTACAGCTGCCAAAGTAATAACACCGTCACTATTTGGTGCAGCAGCTACCATCTGCAACAGACTCTGCAAGCCATAGAATACGGCGCGAGGTGTTCCACCCTTAATTGTAATACCTGTTGAAGGTAGAATATCGAGCGTATATTCCTCCTCGCCGAGCGACTCAAGCAGTGAAAGAGTTATCGCACCCTTACCCTTAGTTGTCACCTTCATATTGCCACCCAAAAGTGCAGCAACATCCTTCGCAAAGAGCTTTGCAGGAGCAACAAGTTCAGGGTTACAAGCCTTGATTTTGCTCTTATACGAAACTTCCACCTCTCCGTCAGCTGCCTGACAAGAGAGAGGACGAGGAACAATAATGTTCTCATAATCCGCAGCATAAACAGCTATGCTACAAATAGTTGCAATAATTATTAAAAGTAATCGTTTCATAGGTTAGTGTATTAAGTATTTAACAATATCTTGCATAAGTAAATCTCGTTCCTTACTATCTGTTATAGACTCAAAAGGAAAACTCATAACAAATGTCGCACAATCGCCTTTATAGCCCACGGCTGCTGCCAAACGGCTATCCGGATAGTGCATCAGTGCTGTCGCTCCATCGGTTGCAGCAAGTCCATCCACAGAATTAACAGTATAGTAATCAGGACGATAGTCACGACAGAAGTGGTAATCACGACCTGTTAGGCGAATAGGTGAACGGCTGGCAGTTGTTGCAACAGAACCCTTTGTCGCGCAATTGCCAATAAATGAGAAATGGAGGCTCTTCTCTGCAAATTCGACATCTCGACTCTCGCCACTGCTATACAAGTCTGTACCGATATATGCGCCGGAGATAATTAAAGCACCACTTGACTTTAAGTAATCATTTATAACGCTCTGCAAATCAGCAGTAAAGCACTGATATTTTGCAGGTGCAACACCACGACCTACTGTTGTTGTGCGCTGCTTACCGAGTATTATATCTACAATATCGAATGTTTTCAAATCGACCTCTCCGCGCTCTACGGCAGCCACAGAAGAGGAGTAGAACGAGCAACCTGCCGTAAGAAGGCTTACACCGTGTGTATATGGGTAGTCAAAGCTATTTCCACCTACAAGTTTACCCTCATAATCGCTATAAGAGACACCCAAAGCCTTCTGCTCTACCCTCTCGCGACGCTTTGTCACATCATAAACGCGCTGTTCGCCAATAAACGCCACATCTTTGATATACGCCACGCCACTATCGAACTCATTATGGAAACCATCCTCCCTGCACTCAGGCGCAGCAAGACGGTCAAAGCCATTGACTACCATAGCCGTAGCTGTGGCATCATCACGCTGACAGACAGAGAGAATTTCACTCGGGAAGCTCTCGCCACCTGCATTTATAGCAGTTACACGATAGCTATAAATAACTCCTTTCTTCTGCTTGGTTATCAGCGTTGTATCGGTCACAACACGACCATTATCAAATCCATTTTCCCCTTCGCGAGTATAGACCACATAGGCTGTCGGCGTTGCAGTAATTTCAAGCGTATCGGTTGTAGGATGCCAACTCAGCTTAACATCTCCATCGGCTGTAGGAGTTGTTGCAAAGCCATTTACAGGTAGCGGAGCGACTACATAGTCTGTCTTATATTGAGCAGAGAGATGACGCAAAACCGCCTTATATATAGCTCGAGAGACGATAAACTTAAAGTTTGGATCGTGTCCGAGGCGCATATCTGCAAGATTTTGATGCGAGAGTAGCTCGAGCAACATTGTCGGTGTAGATGGCACTCGCGCCTCGAAGTATGAGCTATTCCACATACCTCTACGACGCCACTCAGGCTCGTATGTTGCGCGTATATCCCCCGCAATCTGCGACATAACAAGGTCTGTAAGATCTCGAGAGCGATAACGGCTTGCTCCACCCTCAAACTTACCCTTATTAAAGCGAGTATAGTATATTCCGAGTGTACCTATCGTTGCATCATCATCCGTAATACCTGCATCAGAGTGAAAAGCGAGTGACATATCGACCGGAATACCAAGACCTTCAACCTTCTTGAGTCTATCCGAACCACCCATCAGCGCATTGACCCACTCGCCACGACACATATAGTCATCCTTATAGTCGTTAGTGTCACTCTGAAGATTATATACAGACTCGTCAAAGCCCGCCCACTGTAACCAATAGCGTGCGCCCTCACAGTAGCGAGGCATAGAGCTTGTTATTGGACGATAATCACCACCTTCAACCCTCATTGAATCGACCACCGTACGGGCTACATTACCATAACCACCACCAATCTTAACAGCATCGGCACTAACAACACAATTATTTGATTTACAATAATTTGAAAGAGTTACTGCAACCTTATCTTTACCAACAGTAAAGTGGTGTGTTCCCAAATATATCCAAGTACCGCCACCGATGCGCTGATTGACGCGATACCTACTCTCGCCGCCCGAGTGGTGGACTGTATAGAGGGCATCATCTGCGCTATTTTTAAATGAGCGATAGCTCACATAGACTGCATATTCGCCACCTCTATCAAATGTCGCAGACCACTGCGCAGCACTCTTATCGTTAGCCTTATTAGTGGTCTTTGCAACACGACTTGTACCATCCTTAAATGGGTTTTCGCCCGACAGATAGACCCTCTTTGTATGGGCAAAACCTACCGTATCGCTACCCCACACGCCCTCTGCACCACGCTCCGCATAGCCTGCGCCATCATTATCGACAATAATCTCACAAGTCTGAAAATCACGCTCTCGAGGTAACAAAACCGTCGCTCCGGCGCGCTCAAGCATAGGCACAAGATATGGCAACACATAGCTCTGAGTGTATAAATCCTCCACTGTCTGCCAAAGTAGTGAGCGTTGCCAAATCCACCTGTTCACATCCTCGTCAAAGTAGCGACCGTGACTCTGCCACATAGCTATATGTCTATCTTTCAGACCTTTAGTAATACTAAAAGGTCGTTCTGCACGAACCAACTGACTACCTACGCCATCATTTACAAAGTGCTTAACACCCCTATCGGATGAGCGGTAGAAGAGCGGTATATAAAACTCAAGGGAGTGTCCGTCAGAGATAATCTCAATATCTCTCTTTTGCAAATTTTTAGGCAGACAGAGGCGTACAGAGTCATATATCGCCAACAGATTATCCTCTCGAACAGGATAGTAAGATATATTCTTCGAGGCATCAATAACCACCTTATTCCCCTTAACCACCACCGAGTTTACCCCGACAGGGACACCCTTTAGCTCTCGCTTGACAATGCGCGTAAGGGTCTGAGAGATTGCAGTTTGAACACTATCTGCGACAACCTCTTTAGGGGCTGCAACAGCTATCTGCACTGTAAGCAGAAGAGTGAAGAGGTGAAGTATTTTATAAATAAGATTTTGTTTCATAGATGCAAAGATACAAAATTAATTATTAATTTTGCCCTATGAGACCGATTTTATCCGCCATATTATCGCTACTTATCTTCACTTGTTGCAGAAGCTATAGCACACCCGAAGAGAGTCGGGATGAACTTGTAGCACATACAACCATTGAAGAGCTTTATCAGATGTGTCAAATAGCACCTTTCACACCCCATATAGAACTGAAGGTAAGAGGCAAAGTAGTCGGCTGCGACAGAGGCGGATACCTACATAACGAGCTATTTATCGACGACGGCACAGGCAGAGCAAAGGTACTAATAGAGAGATATTTCATCTCTAATTTATATCCCGAAGGCGTAGAGTTATCTATCGACCTCAACGGTCTAACTATAGCCCAAATAGACCATATTTTACAAATCGGTCTATCCCCGACAAGTAGCAAGAGAACTCTTGACCTTATAGGTTCGCAACAGGTTTTAGACCAACATATTACACGCGGCAATTCTATCAATCCTTTACCTCCAAAAGAGTACTCTGTAGCAGATATAACGACCACGATGTGCGGAGAGTTGGTAAAGATAGACAATGTGATACACTTTCCGGCAGACAGCACCGATGTAAAGACAGCCGGTGGATACCACCGCTTCAGCGATAGTGACCTGAATTTTATCAATATCTACATCAATCCCCAAAGCACGGGAGCGGGCAAGATATTACCTCAAGAGAAATGTTCAATAACCGGCATAGTATCCTATAAATCAGGCACAAGCACAACAAGTGGGCTCTTTCTTCTTCCCCGCAAGGATAGCGATATATGGCAATAGAAAAAAGCCGAATACACTCTCTTAATCTACTGCTCGCTTTCGACTATTTCTAACTCATAGACAGCCTTTTCCCACTCGTGCATAAGGTGGTCAAGGCGTTGTTTTAGGGCATCGTAAGCCTTATAATCATCAGCGTTATACTCTGTAGCTGTGGCAAACTTGGCGTCGTATTGAGCTATCTCAGCTTCCACCTCGGCGGTCTGAGCCTCGATAGTCTCGACAGCCTTACGATGGCGACGGATTGTCTTTTCAAGTTCCTTTTTCTGTTCGTAGCTCAATTTGCCCTTAGATGGCTCTTGAGTTTGCTGAGTACGAGGCTTATCGTCCTTACGCTCAATCTCTTGCAGACTTTCAACCTTTCGCTTTTCGAGAAAGTAGTAGATGCCGCCCAAATACTCTTTTACTCCGCCATCACGGAATTCATAGACCTTATCTACAATGCCGTCAAGAAACTCTCGGTCGTGCGAAACGAGTACAACCGTGCCGTCAAATTTACGCAGAGCCTCCTTGAGAATATCTTTCGAGCGCATATCCATATGGTTTGTCGGCTCATCAAGCACAAGCAGGTTGTGTGGCTCAAGCATCATACGCGCCATAGCAAGGCGTGAACGCTCGCCTCCTGATAGTACCTTGACCTTCTTATCCACATTCTCGCCACGGAATAGAAATGCTCCCAAAATATCGCGTAGGCGGGTGCGAATATCGCCCACAGCCACACGGTCGAGGGTGTCATAGACGGTAAACTCGCCATTCATCAAATCATCTTGATTTTGGGCATAATAGCCGATGCTGACATTTGCACCGAGGCGTATAGAGCCTTCGGTCGGCTCGGTCTCACCGATAAGTATTCGGGCAAATGTAGTCTTCCCCTCGCCATTACGACCTACAAGAGCTATCTTATCGCCCTTGGTAATTGTAAATTCGGCATCGGAAAAGACTCTGTGCGCTCCGAAACTCTTACCAACACCCTTTACCTCTGCAACCATCTGACCTGAGCGTGGAGCAGGTGGAAACTTGATATTTAGTGTAGCCAAATCCTCCTCATCGACCTCAATACGCTCTAACTTATCAAGCTGCTTGATGCGCGACTGCACCTGATTTGACTTGGTAGGCTTATAGCGGAACTTCTCGATAAACTCCTCACTCTTCTCTATAAGTCGCTGCTGATTTTGGTATGCAGCAAGCTGTTGCGCACGACGCTCGGCACGAAGTGTAACAAATTGAGAGTAAGGAACTTTATAGTCGTATATCTTACCTAATGACAGCTCTATGGTGCGAGTTGTGACATTATCAAGAAATGCACGGTCGTGCGAAATGAGAAGTACAGCACCATTGTAGTTCTTCAGATACTCCTCCAACCACTGTATAGACTCAATGTCAAGGTGATTTGTCGGCTCATCAAGCAGAAATATTGACGGGCGACGCAGCAGTAGCTTCGCCAGCTCGATACGCATACGCCAACCGCCTGAGAATGTGCTGGTTGGCTTATCAAACTCCTCACGACGGAAACCCAATCCGAGCAGTGTCTTTTCAATATCGGCATCGCGGGTATCTCCACCGAGGATATGATACCTGTCTGAGGCATCGTTAAGGCGATGGAGCAACTTTTCATAGCTCTCACTCTCAAAATCTGTACGCTCTGCAATCTCGGCAGTGAGCCTCTCAATCTCAGCCTCTATGGCGAGTACCTCCTCAAAAGCCTTTGCAGTCTCGGCAATAAGTGTTGTGGTATCAGCAACCTGCATCTGCTGTGGCAGGTAGCCTATTGTGCAGTCAGCAGTGCGAGTGACAGCTCCTGAAGTGGGTTGCTGAAGTCCTGCAATAAGTTTGAGTATCGTTGTCTTTCCCGCGCCATTCTTGCCGACAAGTCCTACGCGGTCTTTAGGGTTTATCAGAAAGGATATTTGGTCGAATAGTGTCCAACCTCCAAAGCTGACAGATAAGTTATCTACAGATATCATTTATTTATGTTTTTATGAGGTTTTACTGCCCTAACATCCTTCTCAAAGTCTGTCAAGCGTTGTAAAACCTCTCCTACTGAGTGCTTGGTGTTACGCGTTAAGTATCTTTACAATCTCTGCCTCGGGGTCCGGTGCTGCGAATACAGCCGAGCCGGCTACAACAACATCAACACCTGCCTCAAAGACCTCTGCTGCATTTGCCGCCGATATTCCGCCGTCAATCTCTATCAGACAGTCAGGGTTGAGTGTTGCTATCATCTGCTTTAGCTCTCTGACCTTATCGAGCGAATGAGGCATAAACGACTGACCGCCAAAACCGGGCTCTACGCTCATTATAAGTACCATATCGAGCTTTGGCAACCACTCCTTAAGCACACTTGGCTCTGTTGCCGGCTTGATACTTATACCAGCCTTTGCACCTGCATTGTGAATAGCATCTATGCAGGCATCTATATCTTCTGCCGCCTCATAGTGGAATGTAACATAGTCAGAGCCGGCTTTAACAAACTTCTCGACATAGCGTATCGGGTCACAAATCATCAGATGGGTATCTATTGTCTTTGTGCTGACCTTAGTCACTGCATTTAGCACAGGAAAGCCAAAGGAGATGTTCGGAACAAACACTCCGTCCATAATATCGACATGTACCCATTCGGCTGCCGAGCGGTTGAGCATCAGCGTATCGCGCTCAAGATTACCAAAGTCGGCAGATAGTATTGAAGGTGCTACAATTCGTTTCATACGGCAAATGTATCTATTATTCTCAAAATTCACAAATCCACAACTACAAAAGAGAGCCTTACTCGCGCTATTTTGTGGCTCTACTGTGGCATATAGGGTATCAATACCCAAACTTCGCGCTGCATATTGCACTGTCTTTAGAGCATCACGACCATACCCCTTACCTCTATACTGCTCAGGATATATCAGAATACCCACCTCTGCTCCACCTGCGTTGTAGTCAAAGAGATCTATTGCTCCCACAATATCTGTTCCGACCTCAATCATCAGCCTAATCTGCCCATTAGCCGCAAAACCGAGTTGTTGATTTTCAACAAATTGCTCTATCTCCTCACGGCAATATGGTGGATGAGGGTCTGAGTAGGCAGCAAGTGCGGGGTCATTCTCCCATAAAAGAATAGTGCCGACATCCGAAGAGACGACACTACGCAGTCTGCAAACTTCACCCTGCAAGACCATACTAAAGACCGATTACCTGATTGCGGATAAGCATCGCTACGCCCCACGCAGGAGCATTCTCGCTCATCTTCGATAGGCGGAACTTAGTATCTTTATAGACTAAGTTGAGTGAGTATTTGTTTGTCGCGCTCTTGAGTGGCAACATAATATAGTCGCCTGCCGCGGCAAGATTACCACCGACAATAACGGTCTCAGGGTTAAAGATATTGATAAGTATCGCCACAGCCTTGCCAATCTTCTCTCCAGCCTCCTCAATAAGTTCGATAGATAGATTGTCGTCGTTGCGTGCAGCATTTATAATATCGTTGATGTGAATAGTCTCTCCGCTCTCATACTTAGGGCGCAAAATTGAGTTAGCACCGCCACGAATAAGTTCGCTCATCTTCTCCTCAATGGCAAGACCTGATACCTCTGTCTCAAGGCAACCCTTCTTGCCGCAGAAACAGATCTTCTCGTTGTCAAAGAATGGGATATGACCAAACTCGCCCGCAAAACCATTCTTACCATAGAAGAGTTTACCACCTACTACAATACCGATAGCCACACCGAGTCCGAGGTGAAGATAGAGTACATTACTCTCATCCTTTGAACGACCGAATGTGTACTCGGCATAACAGCGTGAACGGGTATCATTCTCAATCAGTACACGAATACCAATTCTCTGCTCAATAATCTCCTTGAGTGATGTCTCTACGCTTGTAAAGTATTTATACGAGCGACCCTGCTGTGTATTTACACGACCTACAATGCAGACACCCACTCCGAGAATATGGCTCTTGTCGATACCGCAGTTGTTAATAAAATTCTCAATATTGTCGCAGATTTTCTCAAGACACTGTGTACGGTCACTCAGCTCAAAAGTATCATCTACAACCTCCCGAATTACATTATTTTGCAAATCGGTAATTACAAAGGTCATACGGTCACGACCAACATTAATGCCGGCAAAATATATCGCAGTATTTGTCAGTCCGAACACATTAGGGCGACGACCTCCCGGGGTCTCAACCTTACCTAAATCGGTAACAATACCCTCATCACACAGCTCCTGCACCAATTTGGTAATCGTCGGCACACTTATTCGAAGCTCCTTTGTCAGCTCGGCGAGTGTAGATTCGCCATTAACTGCCATATAGGCAATTATGTTACGCTTGATTATATTGTTCTTCTGCAACAGACCTTTATTTTCGGTCTCCTGATTGTTGAAAAAGTCTATTAATGAGCTCATTTCACACCTGTTTATTTGTTAACCGTGACAAATATAGTAAAAAAGAGTGGAAAAATCCCACTCTTTATTAAAAAATTTTTCAAAAATCTTAAAATTTATTAAAGACAACTTACTGAATTAACCTCTACATTGCTATTTATCTTGCTTATAAGCCCCTGAAGAACAGTACCGCAACCAACCTCGGTAAATGATGTTGCACCATCCTCAATCATCTGCTCTACGCTCTGTCGCCAACGCACAGGTACTGTAAGTTGGGCAATGAGGTTTTTCTTAATCTGCTCGGGGTCGGTGTATGGTTTGGCATCGACATTCTGATAGATAGGACAGAGTGGAGTAGAGAACTCAGCCTCGAAGATAGCCTTCTCAAGCTCTACGCGCGCACTCTCCATAAGTGGCGAGTGGAATGCACCGCCCACAGGTAGCGGAAGGGCTCTCTTTGCGCCGGCAGCCTTCATCTCCTTACAGGCAGCCTTAACTGCCTCTGCCGCCCCCGAGATAACTACCTGACCCGGGCAGTTGTAGTTTGCAGCCACAACAACGCCGTCACACTGCTCGCATACACGCTCTATAGTATCATCGTCAAGAGCAAGTACGGCAGCCATACTTCCCTCCTCGGCTTGACAAGCTCTCTGCATTGCTGCAGCTCGCTTGGCTACAAGTGTCAATCCATCCTCAAAAGTCAATGCTCCTGATGCTACGAGAGCCGAAAATTCGCCTAATGAGTGACCAGCTACCGCATCAGGGGTAATCCCCAATACCTTTGCAAGAACAACAGAGTGCAGGAATACTGCCGGCTGTGTAACATTCGTCTGGCGCAACTGCTCGGCTGTACCCTCAAACATTATATCGGTAATTCTGAAACCTAAAATCTCATTTGCCTTCTCAAAAAGCTCTTTGGCAACCTCGGAGTTGTCATATAACTCCTTGCCCATACCCGGGAACTGTGAGCCTTGACCCGGAAATACAAAAACCTTCATATTGTTATTGTTTAACGAAGCAAAGGTAGGGATTTCTTTCGAAGAATCAAATTGTGGTGGCTCGGTATTTGTGAAACAGTGGCTGTAATCAATAAAATTTGCGAATTATGAAACGAAAAATTTTTACACTATCTGTATTGGCAGTTTGCGCAGTACTATTTGCAGCAGTTGTCCACTCTCAGAGCTCAAAGACAACTCACAAAGTTGCTACAACGACACAGACAAACAGCAACGACAATCGCGAGGCACGCCATAAAGAGCGAGAGGCTCGTCGAGCAGAACGACTTGCTGCCTATGAGCGGTTTATGGATTCGATAGTTCTTGCACGCAACTTTAAATTTATCCCTAACAGCGTTCAGCAAGAGCCGGCGGGTTCTACCCGACAGCTGAATAATCCTAACTACGAGTTGGCAGTATGGGGCTCGGAGGTTGACATCTGCTTACCTTATATAAAAGGTGTAACGCCACCATACTATTTTGTGCTACTCAACTACACTCTGCCTTCTGTGTCAAGATATATTACAGAGCAGACGCGTGACGGCTGGAATGTATCGTTCTCTTCATCGCTCTTCTCGGCTACCGATTATAATTTCTCGCTCGATATATACTCCTCTTCGGGTACTGCCACGCTGACAATATCATCTACTTGGTATCCCGATGTGCAGTATGATGGCTCAGTTATAAGCATCAATTAGCAGCCTGTCTGATGTTATGAGAAAGCTCTATATATTGGTTGCAATGCTCTACTGTGGCGTTGCAACCTCTTTTGTTAGTGGGCGCGAAGATATTGTGGCGCAGACCAATGGCTATGTATCGAGTAGAGAGTGGTCTTTTCGCCCTGTGACTATGCAGAACCCTGCACTTGGCTCTACGCGTGACCTTGAACAGTATAACCTCTACTTCAACCTCGCAGGGGATGTCGCTACGGTGCATCTGCCTGTCGAGTGGGTCAGTATGTCTATCTTTACCGAGGAGTTTACGGTGGCTATTGAGAACTACTCGGCAACATTTGTGGCAGACGACTATTGGCGCATACTCTTTACCTTTGAATACAATTCCGAGCAGTGGGCTGTAGAGGTTGCAGCCGAGCCGACGACGGGTAAAGTTGAGCTGGCAATGGTCACTCGGCAGGGCACAATGCGATATATAGGCTCGTTTTGGAAGCTGTTTTGAGAAACAATAAAAAATAATTATCTTTGCAGAAAAAGATAACTTATGAAGTTCAGAATTGGTCACGGATACGATGTTCACGCACTCGGAGATGGTCTTCGCCTTGTTCTTGGGGGTGTGGAGATTCCGCATACAAAGGGTTGTATAGCCCACTCCGACGGAGATGTGCTTATTCACGCCATTTGCGATGCCATTTTGGGAGCTTTGGCTCTTGGCGATATTGGTAAGCATTTTCCGGATAGCTCAGCCGAGTTTAAGGGTATAGACTCGCGAAAACTGCTTGTCAGGGTTGTCGAACTGATTGCAGCAGAGGGTTATCGGGTTGGCAATATCGACTCTACAATAGCTATGCAGCAGCCTAAATTGCGACCATATATCGACTCTATGCGCTCACAGATTGCCCAATGTGTTGGGCTCGATGTGGCAGATGTGTCGGTTAAGGCGACAACGACCGAGCATCTTGGTTTTGAGGGTGAGCAGAAGGGTGTATCCGCCACAGCAGTAGTATTAATTTATAAAGAGTAAAAATATGACTATCAGAGATTTACAACCTAAACTTGTTTGGGAGATTTTTGACGAGATTACAGCCGTTCCTCGTCCGTCAAAGCATGAGGAGAAGATTATAGAGTACCTTGTGGACTTTGCCCGCAAGCACTCTTTGGATTATAGCCGTGATGATATTGGCAATGTCGTTATTCGCAAGCCTGCCACAGCGGGTTATGAGAGTAAGCCGACCGTTGTTCTTCAGTCGCATATGGATATGGTGTGCGAGAAGAATTCGGATACTGTTCACAATTTCGATACTGACCCTATCCGCACAAAGATTGTGGATGGATGGGTAAAGGCTGAGGGTACAACACTTGGTGCAGACTGCGGTATCGGTATGGCAGCAGCTTTGGCTCTGCTCATTGACCCGCAGGTTGAGCATGGAGCTATCGAGGCTCTCTTTACTGTCGATGAGGAGACAGGTCTTACCGGTGCTTTCAATCTTGGCGAGAATATGCTCTCAGGCAAGTATCTGATAAACCTTGACTCAGAGGATGAGGGCGAGATATTTATCGGCTGCGCAGGTGGAGTGGATACGCTGGCAAAGTTTGACTATACAGCCCAAACACTTGAGGGCGAGTATATCTACTATCGTATTGCTGTCTCCGGACTGAAGGGTGGTCACTCGGGCGATGATATTGACAAGGGCTTGGGTAATGCCAATAAGATTTTGGCAAATTTCCTCTACGATGCAGAGCGATTCGATATTCGCTTGGGTATGTTTGATGGCGGAAATCTGCGCAATGCAATTCCGCGTGAGGCTTATGCAGTTGTGGCTGTTCCGGAGCATCCAGCACTGCTCTTTGAGACTGCTCTTGCACAGTATGTTTCAGCTGTTAAGGCTCTCTATACGCCAACTGAGCCTAACCTTCACATAGCTTTAAGTGAGGCAGCGGAACAGCCTGTGATAGATAGCGATACACAGTCAGCTCTGCTTGCTGCTCTTGTAGGTTTGCCAAATGGAGTGCTGGCAATGTCGCAGACTATGAAGGGTCTTGTAGAGACCTCTACCAACCTCGCATCTGTAAAGTTTGTGGAGAGTCAGATTGTCGTGACAACCTCGCAGCGTTCATCTGTTGAGCGTTCTAAGCGTGATGCTATGCACAGCATCGAGGCGGTACTTGCCCTTGCAGGTGCTACGGTTGAGCACTCTGACGGCTACCCGGGCTGGACTCCTGATCCGTCATCTCAACTGCTTGCATCAACTGTTGCAGCATATAGAGAGCTGTTTGGCACAGAGCCAAAAGTGCGCGCTATCCACGCAGGTCTTGAGTGTGGACTCTTCCTTGAGAAGTATCCGCACCTTGAGATGGTCTCTTTCGGTCCTACACTAAGGGGAGTTCACTCTCCTGATGAGCGATTGGAGATTGCAACGGTAGATAAGTTCTGGGTATTACTTCTCGAGGTACTAAAACGAGTATAATAAGAGTTGCCTACCAAAAAGTAAAAAATAGGTAATGATGCGAAATTTGCATCATTACCTATTTTTATAAACGGAGGAATTGTGCTATTTTCACGACAAAATCCCCTTTTTATTGTCAAAATCACTTTAGGGTTTTATAACTCAGTATATGCCATGTAATCACTACAGCAAGCAGAGCCATAAGAAGTTGCGCCCACCAATATTCATTGACGACGGAGATGATGCAATAGCCGATGGTGACCCAGACCATGGTTACGGCATAAATTTTGACTTTAAGCGGGATGGCGCGGTGGATACGGAAGTTGCGGATATACTCTCCAAAGACGCGATGGTTGAGCAACCAATTGTAGAGGTTATCTGACGACTTGAGCCATAGGGCTGCGGCAAGCAGCAGAAGTGGCGTAGTAGGGAGTAGAGGAAGAAAAATTCCCGCCACAGCAAAGGCAAAAGAGATTGCTCCGAGTATAATCAAGATAATTTTCACGCCACAAAGATACAAATTACGAAGAAAATGTCTAACTTTGTGGCAATAATTAAACAAAACCTATCACTATGAGTAATAAAATTGGTATTGCCTCTGACCACGCAGGCTATGATATGAAGGAGATGCTGACAGGTTATCTTTCAGCAAAGGGTTTCGAGATTTTTGACTTCGGATGCACCTCGGATGAGAGTTGCGACTATGCAGATTATGCACACCCAATGGCTGAGGCTCTTGAGGCTGGCGAGTTTGAGCGTGCAATCGGCATCTGCGGCAGTGGCGAAGGTATGGCTATTACCTTAAATAAGCATCAGAAGGTGCGTGCATCGCTCTGTTGGCTCCCTGAAATTGCAAATATCACCCGTAAGCACAACGACTCGAATGTACTTGTTCTCCCTGCTCGTTTTATCGACAACGATACCGCTATTGCCATTGTAGAGCAGTGGCTCACAACACCTTTTGAGACAGGTGGTCGTCACGAGCGTAGAATTGCAAAGATTGCCGTTAAGTAGCCTTTTGGGTAGATTTACGGCTCATACTATATGAAGTTTCGCACAGAAATTGACAAGCCACAACTCAAGGGCAGGATTGACTATAACTCAAAGATTGTCACTTTAGGAAGTTGCTTTGCAGAGAATATTACCAAGCGT
Organism: Alistipes sp.; assembly: GCA_017474235.1. Classification (GTDB taxonomy): domain Bacteria; phylum Bacteroidota; class Bacteroidia; order Bacteroidales; family Rikenellaceae; genus Alistipes. Next base: position 95,503 of record JAFVIB010000044.1, read on the forward strand.
CTTGCGTCGGCAAAGTTCTGTGTGAAGCACTCCCCTGTGGGCATACTGTTTAATCCTGCATCTATTGCATCGACACTCACTGCTTTTGCAGAGAGGAGTGCGGTGGATTGTGGGCGTATAGTTCGTCGTAGTGAGGGTTGGGTGTCACTCGACTGCCACTCGGAGCTGACTATGCCGACCGAAGAGGAGGCTATCAAGACTCTCCAAAATGCTATTGATGAAGGACATAAGCTTTTGAGAAGCGCGACCTGTGTGATTATAACATTCGGCACAGCGTGGGTCTATGAGCATATAGCTACGGGCAGAGTGGTTGCCAACTGCCATAAGCAGCCAAGCAGAGAGTTTTGCCGTCGTCGTATGAGCGTAGAGGAGATTGTTGCACTCTTCAAACCACTTATGGAGGGAGTTTTGAGGGATAAACATGTAATTTTTACAGTCAGTCCCATTCGCCATACAGCCGACGGACTTACTGAGAACTGCGTGAGCAAAGCTATACTCAGGCTTGCTGCCGATACCCTATCAAGTACTTACGACAATGCAGACTATTTCCCTGCATATGAGATAGTTACAGACGACTTGCGCGACTATCGTTTCTATGCGGAGGATATGGTGCATCCATCAGCGCAAGCGGTTGAGTATATTTGGCAACGATTTATAGAATCTGCACTCGCTGATAGTGCCGTGGAGTTACTGCCAAAGGTCGAAAAGATTATTGCGGCAGCTACTCACAAGCCTTTCAACCCTAACAGTGAGGAGTATGCAACATTCTGCAAAAGGTATCTCAAAGAGGCACAAAGGCTCTCTATGATAGATTTTAGTGCAGAATGTGAGGTTTTTGAGCGGTATTCTAAATAAAAGTTAGTACATTTGCAGGTTATTTTCTGTTATATGCGCAAATTATTAACAATACTTGTGGCATTGTATGCCATTATATCTGCATCTGCACAGCCAAAGTTGGCAGTAAATATCATTGTCGGAGGTATGAGTGCCTCCGATATTGACCGTTATGCAGAGAATCTGTCAAATGACGGTTTTTTGAGGCTCAAGTTTGGCGGCACAACATTCACAGAGTGCTACACAGACTTTATTCCGACATCGCCCGAGGTTGCCATTGCAACGGTAGCTACCGGCTCACTGCCATCTATGCACGGTATCTCATCAAACCGCTGGTTTGACCGTACAAGTGGCAATACCCCCGTGTCATTATGCCTCAATTCTAAGGGCAGATATACCACTGAGCACTTCACAACACCGACTCTTGCACAGACTCTTCAGTCTGCCGACAGCGGTGCTGTAATAGCGACCATAGCGCACAATTACAGTTCTGCAATGACCCTTGCCGGCAAAGGTGGCGAGTGCTACTGGATTGACACTTTAGGCAATTGGACTACGGCTCAAAGTTACTTGCAGCAACTACCCGAGTGGGTTGGCAAGCTCAATGAGAACGGTATTAACCGCACTCATGTAACCGGTAATTGGTTTGGCAAGTTGGCAAAGAGCAAGTATCTGAACAAGGATGCTACCGATATTAAGATTTACGACATCTACGGTAAGGCTCTTTCGCTATTCAGCAAAAAGCCATCTGCCGAGTGGGTTGCAGAGTTAAAGAGTACTCCTGCGGGTAATAAAGCATTGTTTGACTTTGCAAAAAAGACCCTTGAGCAGATGATGGCAGATAAGAAAAACAACTCCTGCCGAATGTTAAATATCTGTCTTGATGTTCCGCGCGCCGTAGCAGAAAAGTATGGTCCCAACTCTACCGAGTACGAGGATATGCTCTACTATCTCGATGCCGATTTGGCTGAGTTTCTGCAATATATCGACACACTCTACCCTAACGGCAAAAACTACCTTATAACCCTCACTTCGGATAGCGGTATGGGCAATAAGTATATTGAAGATAATCCAAATCTTGACCTTTTTAACCCTCGCCAAACAGCAGCTATTCTCAATGCCTTTCTCAGTGCGCAATATGGTCAAGGCAGTTGGGTACTTGAGTGTAGTAACGGAGCGATATACCTCAACCGTGACCTTATCTACGCAAAGAGGCTCTCGGTGGCTCAAATACAGAACGAGGCTGCAACATTTGCTCTTCAATTCCGCGGTGTAGCGAATGCTGCAACTGCAACTACACTCCAAGGTGGAGCTATGAGCAGCAACACCTCACGACTGATGCAGAATAGTTTCCATCCGCGACGCTCAGGAGATATTCTCTACTGTCTGCAACCGGACTTTTATGAGTTAGACGAAGGCAAGGTAGCAAAGAGCGGCTCGCCATATAACTACAATCGCCATATACCACTTATTTTCTACGGTAACGGCATAGCTACCAATGAGATAGACCGAACTATAAGTAGTACAGCAATAGCTGTCACTACGGCATATCTTTTGGGTATCAGCAGACCTGATTGTGCCGATGGAGAGCTGATTTACGAACTTAAAAAGAGATAGACAGAACAATGACAGATAGTGTACAGAATGAGATAATCGAGGAGTTCTCGATGTTTGAAGATTGGTTGGATAAGTACGACTACCTTATATCGCTTAGCGACTCTCTACCCGTAATTGACCCGTCACATAAGACCGAGCAGTATATTATTGAGGGTTGTCAGTCGCGCGTATGGGTGGATGCCCGACTTGAAGATGGCAAAGTATATTACTCTGCCGACAGCGATGCGATTATTGTCAAGGGTATTCTTGCACTGCTTATTCGCGCGATGCAGGGTCGCACTCCACAGCAGATTCTCGACCTCGACCTCTACTTTATTGAGGCTATTGGTCTGCAAGAGAATCTCTCCCCTACCCGTGGTAATGGAGTACTTGCAACAATCAAACAGATGCGACTTTTTGCACTTGCATTCTCTACAAAAATGTAACAATTATGACACCTGAAGAGATTTTAGAGGTTGAGAAGGATATTGTCCTGACGCTCAAGAACATATACGACCCCGAGATTCCCGTAAACATATACGATCTCGGTCTAATATACGATATTGACTACAACCCATCGGGCGAGGTTACGATACAGATGACACTCACTGCACCGAACTGTCCTATGGCAGATATGCTTGTTGAGGATGTCAATATACAGGTTGCAAAGGTTAAGGGTGTAAGTAAGGTTAATGTAATTTTAGTATTTGAGCCTGCGTGGGATAAGAGTATGATGTCGGAGGAGGCTCTGCTTGAGCTTAATCTATTCTGATATGGAGCGCATATCTTGTCGTAACATACTCCTCAATGCAGATAGAGAGGCACTTGACAATCTATTCGAAAAGGTAGAAAACGAGCGTCTATTGCGCAAGTATAACGACATTACGCTCCTCTACGAAAGTGCTATCAAGGATTGGAATCAGACCGCCTACGAGATAATGCTCAAGATGATGGATGTAGGGGTCAATAAATCTGCTTATCAGTCTCTTGCGCATCATATACCTTACCGCTATCTGCTTCGAGAAGCAAGCTCTGCGCTCTCTGTCGAAGCACTGCTTATAGGCGGTTCTGGGCTGCTCTCTATGTATGATGAAGATGAGTATATCAGCCAACTCAAAGAGCAGTGGAACCATCTTGCAAACAAATACGACCTCTCCCCTATGCGCTACTCGGAGTGGAATTTGGCACGGGTACGCCCATACAACCACCCCGTACTGCGTTTGGCTCAACTATCTACGCTACTGCACAGCAAAGAGTTTATCGTAAACAGAATTATCGACTGTAAAAGTGTAGAAGATGTCGAAAATCTCTTCTGCGTAGAGGCTTCTGAGTATTGGAAGAATCACTTTGTTCCGGCGCGCGAATCTATCAATGTCTCCAAGCGTATCGGCAAGGAGAAGAGCCATATTTTGGGTATTAACCTTGTAGTGCCAATTCAAATAGCATATTCTGACAATATCGGCAAAAGGGAGTTACGCAATCGTGCTATGACTCTGCTGGGTATGTTGCCGGCAGAGAACAACCGCTACACCCGCCGTTGGCAGCAGAAGGGTCTTTTTCTCAAGAACGCCAAAGAGAGTCAGGCAGTAATACAAATTGTGACCGAGTATTGCCAAAAAGAGCGTTGCGCAGAGTGCCCTGTGATGCAAATGGGACAAAATTTGTAGAAAATTCGAAACAGTTTAAAATTTATTCCACTCTTTTATACTGTTTAAGAAGCTGTTTAAATTTGTTTACGAAATTATTTTAGGGTTGTTTTGTGGCTATTTTTTTCGTTTGATTTGAGGCGCATAGGGGCTCCTATGTAACGAGAATCAGACGAAAAAAGAGTCGTAAACAACCTAAAAGAACG
>JAFVIB010000045.1 GCA_017474235.1 Alistipes sp.
ATACTTCATACCCTTGAGCATCTTGAGCTGAACAGTAAACTTACCAGGAGCGGTAGCAGTGGCTGTGCCGCTGAGATTTGTGAGCAAGTCACCATTCTGAGCGTCATAGACATTGTAGAAAAGCTTGTCCACATTGTCACCATTGCCATAGACGGCACGGGTATCAACGCTCGCAAGGGTAGTGGTAAGGGTAACAAGTACCTCATTACCATCCGCGATAGAGGTTGTAATATCCTCCTGCGAACAAGATGTCACGCTGAACAATACAGCAACCGACATCAGAAGTGATAAAAACTTTTTCATAATTAACTGTATTAGTAAATATTCGTAATTTGTTGATTATCAATGCCAAAAATCCCCCCCCCGAATTTTTCGGAGGAGGGATTTTGGAAATCTGCCCAAAGCGCATTTTACTCTATACAAAAATAGGAATTTAATTGTGGAAAAACAAGACTTTAGACGAAAAAAATGTCATTAGGGCTTTTTATGGTATTTTTTAGGAGCGGATTTTGAAAATCAAAATATTTGATTTACCTTTGTCCTGAAATATTAAGAGATAGTGGGGTTTCAATCGTCAGGTTGAGATTCTTTATTTTTTGTTTTGCTTAATACACTACAAAATATTATGGCACAGGAGATAATTTATTTGACAGCAGAGGGTTACAAGAAACTCAAGGACGAGTTGGACCACATGCGTTCTGTAGAGCGTCCGGCAGCTTCAGCAGCTATCGCCGAGGCTCGCGATAAGGGCGATTTGTCCGAGAACGCAGAGTATGATGCAGCGCGTGAGGCTCAGGGTATGTTGGAGATGAAGATTGCTCAGATGGAGAACACTTTGGCAAATGCCCGCATCATCGACGAGACAAAGATTGACAAGAGCAAGGTGCAGATCTTGAGCAAGGTTACCCTGCTCAACCACAATAACAACCGCCAAGTTGTATATACAATCGTTGCCGAGCACGAGGCTAACCTCCGCGAGGGTAAGCTCGCCATCGGTACACCTATCGCTAAGGCTCTGCTCGGTAAGAAGAAGGGCGAGGTTGTTGAGGTGACCGTTCCTGCTGGTGTTCTTAAGTTTGAGATATTGGACATCTCCATCTAATTTTGTTGTGATAACGCGGCTATCTACTGCCGCTACCCTAAAAACCAGCAATGGGCAGTACGACAAGTACAGCCCATCGCTGTTTTTATAGGGCGAGCGTTGTATCTACCGCGTTCTGACAACAAAATAGGTGCAAAGTGTGAGCAGAGTGCAATCTCTAACGATAAAATGGTGCAAACTATGGGCGGAGTTTTAGTCCCTAATCTCCCTAAATTATCGGAACAAGAGCCAACACCTCTACTGCCATTCGAAGTGTGGTGCATCTATACCGAGCAACGAGACTATGCGCTCGGTGACTGTCGAGCACAGCTCTTCGATATCGGTTGGGCGCGAGTAGAACGACGGGGAAGCGGGGAGGACAATTGCACCCGCCTCTGTGAGGGTTGTCATATTGCGCAGGTGGATAAGCGACAGTGGCGTTTCGCGCACAACAATAACAAGTCGGCGACGCTCCTTGAGCATCACATCGGCTGCCCGCTCAATAAGTGTTTGGGAGGTGCCCGCAGCAACTCTACTGACCGTGCCGACGCTTGAGGGGACAATAACCATCGCATCCCAACGCGCCGAGCCGCTTGCGGGAGCTGCAAAGAGATTGTCGTTGGCGTAGCGGGTAATTTTGCCGCTCTCGGGCAGTGTAACGCCCTCGGTCTCAGCGACAGCCTCTGCATTTGTACTCAAAATAAGAGCAATATTCTCGACCTGCGGGCTTGCGACAAGCTGTTCGAGTAGTTGGCGGGCATAGATAGCTCCGCTGGCGGCTGTGACGGCAACGATAATCTTCATTATAGCTCTATAATTTTACACTTTAGACCCAATTCGTTCACCCTTTTTAGAGTTCGGGGCAGGGCGTAGCTCATATTCTTAAAAGCCTTCTCGGAGTCGTGAAAAACGACAATAGAGCCGGCTGTAAGGTGGTCGGTAACATTCCTTAGGCACTTTTGGGGCGAGAGTGCGCGATTGTAGTCACGCGAAACTATATCCCACATAACAATCTTATATCGCTGTGCCACAGCCCTCATTTGGGCTGCCGTAACGCGTGCATAAGGCGGGCGGAAGAGCTCGGAGTGGACTATATCTCCGGCAAAATCGACATCTTCGATATACCTCTCCAAAGACATTCCCCACCCCTTCTGATGAGAGTAGGTGTGGTTGCCAACTTTATGACCCTCGCTGATAATTCGTTGGTAGAGGTCGGGGTACATCTCTACATTCTTTCCGAGAACAAAGAATGTCGCTTTGGCATTGTAACGCTTCAGTGTCGCAAGAATCCACTCTGTCACACCCGGGGTCGGACCGTCATCGAAGGTGAGAAAGACACCATCTTGATCCTCAATCTCCCAAATAAGGTCGGGCATAAGGCGGCGTATGAACTTGGGTGGCTTGATTTTCATTGTTCAATGCGATTAATCGAAAGACAAATGTAGTCAATAATTTTGAATTTGCACAAATAATGTATATTTTTGTAAAAATTATATCTTTATGAAACAGCTATCAAAAATCGTAACATTTGCACTTATAGTTCTCGCTTTTGTCGGTTGTCGAGAGTTTCATACCCTCTCAAAAGATGGCAAGAAGCCTATTCAGGGCGGAGCTTATGAGGTGCTTGTAGTTTGTGATAATAGTGAGTGGGAGAGCCCGCTGGGTACTAAGTTGCGCGAGCTGCTTGAGCAGCCCGTTGAGATGCTCAATCAGAATGAGCCGATGTTCAATGTGTTGCGCATCACATCCGGCGACCTTCGCCACCTGCTCTTGCAGCACCGAAATATTCTCAAGGTGGTTATATCGGACAAGGTGGCTCAGGCACAGATAAATGCTCAGTATGATCTTGATGCTGCTCCGCAGATTGTCCTCACATTCCAAGCTCCGACACAGAAGGCTGCTTTGGAGTATCTTGAGGCTAACGGAGATGCACTTACAAAGGTGCTTGAGATTGCCGAGCGCAACAGAACCATTGCCTATGCCGAGAAACATAATGTGAAGGTACTCAACGATTTATTACATAGCGAGTTCGATATAGACGCCAAGATTCCGAAGGGTTATGAGCTCCGCTCACAGAGTGAGAATTTCTTGTGGGCGTCGTACGAGTTCCCTACTGCAAGTCAGGGATTTTTCTGTTACAGCTACCCTTATCGTGGCAAGGGCTCGCTTACGGCAGACTACCTTGTGGCTATGCGTAACAGCTTTGCAAAGCGTATCCCGGGTCCGAGCGATGGCTCGTATATGATTACGGTCGAGCAGATTCCGGATGCTGAGGGCAAGGGTGTGCTGCCGCTGCGTCCACTCTATCGCTCGGTGGTAGTCAATGGTCGCGAGTGGATTGAGATGCGCGGATTTTGGGATGTAGAGAATGACTATATGGGTGGTCCGTTTGTAAGCTACACAACGGTTAATGATGCTACAAATGAGGTCTTTACTATCGACTGTTATGTCTTCAGCCCGAAGTATGGCAAGCGTAACTTCCTTCGACCTCTCGAACATTTGGTATATCTGATTTCTTTCCCGCAGAGTGTTGAGCAGCAGAAATAGCAGACCTTACGACTATCTTATCGTCGGTGCAGGGCTCTTTGGCTCTGTGGTGGCTTATCGTGCGATGCAGGCGGGTAAGCGCGTGAAGGTTATAGACCGCCGTAACCATATAGGCGGAAACCTCTATTGTGAGGATTGTGATGGCGTGGCTGTGCATCGCTACGGTCCTCATATCTTCCATACCTCAAACCGAGAGGTGTGGCAGTGGGTAAACTCTATTGTCGAGTTTACTCCCTTTATCAACTCTCCGATTGCAAACTATCGTGGCAAACTCTATAATCTGCCATTCAATATGAACACCTTCTGCCAGCTGTGGGGTGCTATGACTCCCGAGCAGGCGCGGCAGAAGATAGAGAGTCAGCGCAGCGGTATTACAACTCCGCAAAACCTTGAGCAACAGGCTATTTCGCTTGTCGGAACAGATATATATCAGACCCTTGTCAAGGGCTATACAGAGAAGCAGTGGGGTAGGGATTGCAGTGAGCTGTCGCCGGATATTATTCGCCGTCTGCCTGTCCGTTTTACATTCGATAACAACTACTTTAACGACACCTATCAGGGTATTCCGAAGGGTGGTTATAATCGCTTTATAGAGCGTCTGCTCGATGGGGCGGATGTGGAGCTTGATTGTGACTTCTTTGAGCATCGACAAGCCCTTGAGGCTCAGGCAGAAAAGATAGTCTATACGGGCGAGTTGGACCGCTATTTTGACTATTGCTACGGAGCGTTGGAGTATCGTACTTTGCGCTTTGAAGATGAGCGTATCGAGAGTAGTAACTATCAAGGTGTGGCGGTGATGAACTTTACCGACCGTGAAACTCCATATACGCGCATTGTCGAGCATCGCCACTTCGACAAGGAGTGCCGTGCCGACCATACAATCATTACTCGCGAGTACTCTGCTGAGTGGAACTCCTCAAGTGAGCCGTACTATCCTATTGTCGATGCGCGAAATAGTGAAATTGCCGAGCGTTATCGTGCTTTGGCGGCGCAGAGCGGGGTAATCTTCGGCGGTCGCCTTGCCGAGTATCGCTACTATGATATGCACCATATTGTCGAGAAGGCTCTAAAGGTTGAACTATGAATATCGAACTGATTGTTGTCGGCAAAACCGACTCGAAAGAGATTAACGCTTTGGTGGATAACTACACCAAGCGTATCAACTTTTATAACCGCTTCAATATCACCTATATCCCCGATATAAAAAATACCAAATCACTCTCCGAGTCACAGCAGAAAACCTCTGAGGGCGAGGCTATTATCCGCCTCTTAGAGCCTACAGACCGCGTTGTCCTGCTCGATGAACACGGCTCGGAATTTCGCTCTATTGAGTATGCCGATTGGCTCCAAAAACGGATGAATAGCGGCGTGAAAAGATTGGTATTTATTATCGGCGGACCCTATGGATTCTCCGAGGCTCTCTATGCCCGCGCAAACGAGAAAATCTCACTCTCAAAGATGACCTTCTCGCACCAAATTATTCGTGCGATTTTCACCGAGCAGTTGTATCGCGCATTTTCAATTCTCCATAACTCTCCATACCACCACGAGTAATTTTGTTGTGATAACGCGGCTATCTACTGCCGCTACCCTAAAAATCAGCAATGGGCAGTACGACAAGTACAGCCCATCGCTGTTTTTATAGGGCGAGCGTTGTACCTACCGCGTTCTGACAACAAAATGGGTGCAAGAAGTCCCATCGCTGTCAATCCGACCGAGCGTGGTATTTGTACCATTTTGACGATAAAATGAGTGCAGAATAGTGACGGAGTGCAAACTCCGACAATGGGCAGTACAATTCAGTACAGCCCATCGACTCGAAAAACGCCGAGCGTTGTATTTGCACTATTTTGACGATAAAATGAGTGCAAGGCAGTGACGGAGTGCAATCCGTTATTTTGCCCGAGCGTTAATCCTCTTTTGGAGTCTTTTCACTGCTTCGCCTCGGCATAGTTCAAACAAGTTTGACTCTGCTCTCGGCTTAATCGCAGTGTTGTATTTGCACTATTTTGACGATAAAATCGCTGCAAAAAGTGTAATATTTTGTCCTCTTGCGCGTTATTAACATAGGTATTTTTAGGATATACATCTATTTGTAGCAAACAAGTAAAAAAAAAACACTACTTTGTGTTGCATAGTAGATAATTTTTACTACCTTTGCATCAGAAACAGAAAATAAGAACTTCTACAACTTCAAAAGGTTATGAAAAAGTTAGGTTTAATGATGTTATGTTCTCTGCTGGTGTTTACTGCATCGGCAGAGAGCATTGTTCGCGGAAGGGTTAAGGACTCTGCGGGCAACAATGTAGGTTATGCCACTGTGGCGGCGGAGCAATCGGGGCAGATTGTGACGGCACTTGCTGCGGGGGCAGATGGTCGCTTTGAGCTTGTTATAGCTAAGAATGGCGACTATACTATCGAGGTTTCGTCGGTAGGTTATCAGAGTGCAACTCGCAAGATTTCGGCTGTGGGCAAGCTGATAGATTTGGGCGAGGTTGTACTTACTGAGGGTGTAGCTGTCGATGCGGTGGCGGTAACGGTGCAGAAACCGATTGTAACTGCCGATGCCGAGAAGTTGAGCTACTCTGTTGAGGATGACCCCGAGGCGCAGTCGAGCACTCTTGAGGAGATTATCCGCAAGATTCCGCAGCTCTCGATAGATGCCGACGGCAAGGTGCTGATGAATGGTCAGAGCGACTACAAGATTCTTGTAAACGGTCGTGCGGCGGGTGCTATGGGTCGTAACTTCAACGATATAATTAAGTCTATGCCTGCCTCGTCTATTAAGAAAATCGAGGTAATTACCAATCCGTCAATGAAATACGATGCCGAGGGTGCTGGCGGTGTGTTGAATATTATCACCTCAAAGACCCGTTTTGATGGTTATAACGGAAATGTGAGCCTTGCGGGTAGTAGCTCTTTTAACCGTAACTATGCAGGTCAATTTTCAAGCAACTTTACTATTCAGAAAGATAAATTTTCACTCTCCGGTGGTCTCTATATGGGCGGTAGCGATAACGACAATGACCCTATGGGTTATTTAGATATTACGATGGAGAACCTCAATGATGATGCACCATACTCAAAGCTCAAGCAGTTATCCGAGCAGGGTTGGGGTGGCAAAAACCTCTATGCAAACCTTAGTATGGGTTATCAGATTGACACGCTCAACCTGCTGACCGTAGAGGCGAGCTGTTGGTTTGGTAATTGGAACTCCACGAGAGTAAATAATACCTCTTATTTGGGTGCGGAGGATAATCTGCTTAGCAGCTATACAGCCAATGAGTTCAGCAAGAACCGCTGGAAGGGTGTGGATTTGCTTGCTGCATACGAGCATACCTTTGCCGGCAAGGAGGGTCATAGTCTTACCGTTTCGGAGTACTTCTCTGTAACTCCGCCGACCGAAAATATCAGCAACGAGGATACTTTTTACCCTGACGGCACATCTTTACTCTACTCTACAGTTTCGCTAAACAAGGGCTTTGAGAATGTATTGCAGGCAGATTATAACAATAAGTGGGGCAAGCACTCGTTTGAGGCGGGAGCAAAGCACACTATCGACTTTAGTTCACTCAATCAGCGTGGCACAACGACTGATATTGCATCGACAACAACGCTGACAAAGAATATTGCTGCGCTCTATGCCGGTTATGCCTTCAACCACAAAAACCTCACTGCCCGCGCAGGTGCTCGCCTTGAGGGTGCGTGGTATGACTCAAAGAGCGTGATGGGTAAAACTGAGCAGTACAGCAGTGCGCTGGTAAATGTTGTGCCGTATGTATCGCTGTCGTATAAGATTAAGGAGGCGCACAACCTCTCGCTCTCATACTCTGAGCGACTCTCTCGCCCGGGTATTCAGTCTCTCTCGCCTTATGTTACCGAGACCTCGCTCTCGCGCAGCTATGGAAATCCCGACCTTAAGACGGGTGTCAATCACAGCATCAGGCTCAAATATGCGTGGATGAACAATAAGTGGACCGTATCTCCGGAATTGATGACGATGTTCTCGAATAATCGCGTAGCGGTGTATCAGTTTGTAGATAAGGAGGGACTTATTAATCAGACTTACCTTAACCACGGTCGTAACCGCGCCTATGCACTGCAAACATCGCTCTCTTACCGCCCTTCGCAGAAGTTGCAACTGTCGGCAGATTTTCGTGTAGGATACTTTGAGGATGGTATTCCGTCAGAGAATATAGCCGTTGCCGGTTGGGCATTCTCAGAGAGTGTAAATGCTACTGTTGCCCTCTGGAAGGGTGCAAGATTGACCATTAGCGAGTACTGCGCAAAGATGCAGCCTCAGCAGACTATGGTGGCAAAAAGTTGGTTCCTTGTAACCTCTGCGCGCCTTGGTCAGAAGTTCCTTAAAGATAAGTTAGAGGTGTCACTCTCTGTGCAGAATCCACATAGCAAGACAATGAAGCATCATCTGCTGATGACCTCGCCAACCTATGTGCAGGATTTGATTGCTACGAATATCACCCGCTCTATTCGCCTCTCTGTATCATACCGATTTGGTAAGCAGGGGCTATATGTAAAGAGGACAAAGCGCAAGGCAGACTCTACTACCGAGGAGATTGGCGGTGGTGGTCAGCAGGGTGTCGGAAATGGGTTCTAAAAGCACTACATCTCTTGACCCAATTTATTGTCAGAGTGCCGTAGTTGCGGTATATCGTGAAAAATCCCCGGATGGGTTGTACTTCTGTACTACTCATTCGGGGATTTAAGGGATGTGCCGCAAATGCGGTACTATCACACCAAAATTACTTGATGCGCTCGTAATACTCACGAGTACGAGTATCAACGCGGATACGGTCGCCTGTGTTGATAAAGAGAGGCACCTTAATAGTAGCACCTGTATTTACAGTAGCAGGCTTGAGTGAGTTTGTAGAGGCAGTATCGCCCTTGATACCTGGCTCTGTGTAAGTAACCTCCATATCTACGATTGGCGGAAGCTCAGCAGAGAGGACAGTCTCCTTCTCAGTGTGGAACATAACCTCTACGATCTGACCGTCAGCCATAAGGTCGTAGTTGTTGATAAGGCTCTTCTCGATGTTAATCTCCTCGAAAGTCTCGCAGTGCATAAAGTGTGCGCCCAGATCATCCTCATAAGTGAACTGGTATGGACGACGCTCAACGCGTACCTGCTCAATCTTCTGACCTACAGAAGAGAAGGTGTTCTCCAGAACGCGACCATTCTCGAGGTTCTTGAGCTTTGAACGAACAAAAGCGGGACCCTTGCCCGGCTTGCAGTGCTGGAAATCGACAACAAGGAAAGTCTTGCCATCCATCTCGATACACATACCGATCTTAATATCAGCAGCAGTAATTGTCATAATTGTATTGTTTTGAATGTTAATGCCTTATAATCGGGTGCAAAATTACAAAATTCTCCTTAATATCAAAATTAATAGTACAAAAAATCCCGAACCTGTCGGCTCGGGATTACAAATATTTGGATAAGAATTATTTCTTCTCCAACTGAGCCTTAAGCTCTGCAAGACCAGCGATGTCGCCAAGAGTAGTCTTCTCAACAGCCTGCTGAATCTTCTTTACAGAAGACTTTGTAGCCTCTGCTGCTGCCTTACGCTCTGCCTTCTCTGCCTGAGCCTCAGCACGACGAGCCTCCTCGAACAGACGGCTGTGTGAGAGAGTGATACGCTTTGTAGCCTTAGAGAAGTCGATAACCTTAAAGTCAGCAGTCTCGCCAGCCTTAAGTGTAGTACCGTCCTCCTTAACAAGCTGCTTTGCAGGAGCAAAACCCTCTACATTCTCAGCGAGAGTTACAACTGCACCCTTCTCAGTAACCTCAGCTACAGTACCGCTGTGTACAGTGTCAACTGCATACTGCTGCTCGATAGCATTCCAAGGGTTCTCCTCAAGCTGCTTGTGACCAAGGCTGAGACGACGGTTCTCCTTGTCAATCTCGAGAACTACAACCTCGATGTCAGCACCTACAGATGTGAACTCGTTAGGGTGCTTAACCTTCTTAGTCCAAGAGAGGTCAGAGATGTGGATAAGACCATCGATGCCCTCCTCAATCTCTACAAATACACCGAAGTTAGTGAAGTTGCGAACCTTTGCAGTACACTTTGTACCTACAGGATACTTAGTCTCGATGTTCTCCCATGGATCAGCAGTGAGCTGCTTGATACCAAGTGACATCTTGCGCTCCTCGCGGTCGAGTGTAAGAACTACAGCCTCTACCTCGTCACCTACCTTCATAAAGTCCTGTGCAGAACGGAGGTGCTGGCTCCAAGACATCTCAGATACATGGATAAGACCCTCTACGCCTGTTGCAATCTCAACGAATGCACCGTAGTCAGCCATAACAACTACCTTACCCTTAACGCGGTCGCCAACCTTAAGCTCTGCGTCGAGTGACTCCCAAGGATGTGGAGTGAGCTGCTTGAGACCGAGTGCGATACGCTTCTTGCTGTCATCGAAGTCGAGGATAACAACATTGAGCTTCTGATCGAGAGCAACAACCTCCTCTGGGTGGCTTACGCGACCCCAAGAGAGATCTGTGATGTGGATAAGACCATCTACGCCACCGAGGTCGATAAATACACCGTAGGTAGTGATGTTCTTAACTGTACCCTCGAGAATCTGACCCTTCTCGAGCTTAGACATGATAACCTGCTTCTGAGCCTCGAGCTCTGCCTCGATAAGAGCCTTGTGAGAGACAACAACATTGCGGAACTCCTGGTTGATCTTAACAACCTTGAACTCCATAGTCTTGTCAACATATACATCGTAGTCGCGAATAGGCTTAACATCGATCTGCGAGCCAGGGAGGAATGCCTCAATGCCGAATACATCGACAATCATACCGCCCTTAGTGCGGCACTTAACATAACCCTTGATGATCTCGTCCTTCTCCAGAGCCTCGTTAACACGATCCCAGCTCTTAAGCTGACGAGCCTTCTTGTGTGAGAGGATGAGCTGACCGCCCTTGTCCTCTACAGACTCTACATAAACCTCTACCTTCTCGCCTACCTGCAACTCAGAGTTGTAACGGAACTCTGATGCTGCGATAACGCCTTCGCTCTTGTAGCCGATATTTACGATAACCTCGCGCTTGTTTACCTCGGTTACAGTACCCTCAACTGTCTCACCAACTGCGATGTTAGACATTGTGTTGTCGTACTGCGCTGCAATCTCCTCCTTTGACTGTGGATAGAGACCTGACTCGCTCTCAAACGCTGCCCAATCGAAATTCTCGTTTGCTACCTTAATGTTTTCCATTTGTTTTTTGTTTGCGATACAATCGCTCGTTAAATTGTTAATAATGTGAATAATAAGCAGTCCCTACGCGCTTATACGCGCATAAGGACTGCAAAGGTAGAAACTATTTTATTAAATTCAAAATAATTTTCAGCAAAAGTCTGATTATACGGTCATAATCTCCTTCTCCTTCTTCTCGAAAGCGGCATCTACCTGCTTGCTGAACTTCTCGAGCAACTTCTGAGCCTGTGTCTCGCCATCCTTGCTCTCATCCTCAGGCATACCCTCCTTCACTGCCTTCTTGAATGCCTCGACAGCATCACGACGGGCATTGCGCAGTGAAATGCGGGCATTCTCAACCTCACCCTTTGACTGCTTTACAAGCTCCTTACGACGCTCCTCAGTAAGTGGCGGAATAGAGAGGCGGATAGTCTCACCATTATTTGACGGAGTAAGACCGATGTTAGAGTCGAGAATTGCCTTCTCGATTGTACGAATCATATTCTTATCCCAAGGCTGGATAAGGATTGTCTTTGCATCAGGAACGGTTACACTTGCAACACCTGATACAGGGGTCTGTGAGCCATAGTAGTCCACAAAGACACCATTGAGAACATTTGTTGAGGCTTTACCTGCGCGGATGTTGAGCAGGGTATCCTCCAAAAAATCTACAGCCTTCTGCATTCTTGCGGAAGCATCTGCCAAAATAGTCTTGGAATCCATATTGATATATTTTACTTGTTTATCTGTTTATCCTTGTTTATCTGTTTCTACTTGTTATTCAGCGTCTTAGTGATAGTCTCAAGAAGGTGCGCAAACTCCTTCTTGTCATAGCCGATGCTTGCAAGCACAACCTTGCCCTCGCGGTCGATAAGGAAGTTGCGTGGGATATAGTTTGTTGCATAGCGGCGGAAGATGCGCTGGTCGGGGTCAAGACCCATAGGGAAGTCATAACCCATCCTCTTGCGGAAAGCTGCTACTGTCTGATACTCCTCGCCACGCGAAATAGGGAGGAATACAAAATCTTGACCTGCAAAGCGGTCGATAATATCCTTCTGAACCCTTGTCAGTTCCTCACGGCACGGAGGACACCAAGTAGCCCAAAAGTTTACAAGCACAACCTTGCCACGAAGCTCTGACAGGCGAATATCCTTGCCGTCGAACATCTCGACAGTAAAGTCCGGAGCCATAGTGCCGCTCTTTGCAATTGTCGAAGCATCAATCTGCTCCTGAGTCTGTGGCATAGGCTCAGCATTTGCCGGTGCAGGGTTCCAAAAGAGGAGTACCGCGATAATGGCAAGTGTAGCAATAATCATTAGTACGAGCGTAAGGTTGCTCTTTCTCTTTCTGCGCTCTTTCATCCTTATAATCTTTTATTTATGAACAAGAGTACCGATATTTTCGCCCTGCAAAACCTTCATCAGATTGCCCTCGGTGTCCATATCGAATACTATAATATTTAATCCGTTCTCTTTGCACAGCGTGAAGGCTGTCATATCCATAATCTTGAGGTTGCGGGTATATACCTCATCAAAGGTAATATCGTCAAATTTGGTCGCTGTAGGGTCCTTCTCCGGATCGGCAGTGTAGATGCCGTCAACACGAGTGCCCTTGAAAAATCCGTCAGCCTCAATCTCTATGCCACGCAGTGCCGAAGCAGTATCTGTCGAGAAGTATGGATTTGATGTACCACCGCCGATAATGACAACATATCCAGCCTCAAGATACTCCAAAGCCTTATCCTTAGAGTAGTACTCGCCAATAGGCTCCATACGGATAGATGTAAGCACCTTGCACTTAACACACTCGTCGGCAAGTACAGCCTGCAATCCGAGGGAGTTGATGATTGTTGCCAACATACCCATCTGGTCGCCCTTTACACGGTCAAAACCACGCTTTGCACCCTGCAAACCACGGAAAATATTGCCACCGCCAATGACGATACCTATCTGCACTCCTAACTCGGTAGCCTGCTTAATCTGCACAGCATAGCTGCGTAGCTGCTCCATAGAAATACCATACTTCTGCTCGCCCTGAAGCGACTCTCCGCTTAACTTTAAAAGAATTCTCTTATACTGCATATCATTACTCTTTTCGTTATAGTCTTCCAATCATACTACAAATATAATAAATTTATACAATTCACACGCGAAATATCTATGAAAAAGTAAAAAATCGAGAAAAAATAGTCGATATGATTGCTGTTTGATAAAAAGTTTGTATATTTGCACGCTCTATGGGATAATCCCGTGGAATAACTAAAAATATTATTAACAATGAAAGTTTGCGAAATCACAGGCAAGGTTGCGATTGTGGGAAACAATGTTTCGCACTCGAACCACAAGACCAAGCGCAAGTTCAATCCAAACTTGAAGACAAAGCGTTTCTGGTCTGAGGAGGAGGGTCGCTGGATTACCTTGAAGGTATCGGCTGCCGGAATCAAAACAATTAACAAGAAGGGTCTTGCTGCTGCACTCAAAGGCGCTGCTGCTCCCAAGAACATCTACTAAAATTTAAGGACAAATGGCAAAGAAAGGTAACAGAGTTCAGGTGATCCTCGAGTGTACAGAGCAGAAGGAGAGCGGCGTACCAGGTATGTCACGCTACATCACCACAAAGAACAAGAAGAACACACCGGAGCGTCTTGAGCGCAAGAAGTACAATCCATACCTGAAGAAGGTAACAGTACATCGTGAAATTAAATAATTTGTAGAGTTATGGCAAAGAAAGCAGTTGCAACCCTTCGTACAGGTGTAGGTAAGCAGTTTACCAAGTGCATCAAGATGGTTAAGTCTGAGAAGACTGGCGCATATATCTTCAAGGAGGCTATCGTACCAGTTGATCAGGTAGCAGAGTATATGAAATAGTACTCGTGTATTTAAGAGCGGAAGTTCTTAGAAAAGGTGGTAGTTTTGCCACCTTTTTTTTATTTTGTTGTGAAAAGTACGCATTTACTTCCGCTAACGCGATATGTCAGCAATGGGCAGTACGCTTAGTACAGCCCATCGCCTCCAATCGCGCCGAGCGTTGTAACTACGCACTTTTGACAACAAAATGATTTTATCGTG
>JAFVIB010000046.1 GCA_017474235.1 Alistipes sp.
ATGGCACCAGATGGTATTCAAGTACGCATTTGAACCAAAACCCAAATACAGGCCACAACCTTGCGATGCCACGGTGAAGATATACGATGAGGAGAGCAGTGATATAATAAAAGAGGTATTCCGACTGACCGAAGTATTGCCGGAGCGTTCGATGACCGGTCCCAAGGATCCCAAGAAACCCGATGAAAAAGTGGTTGGATATGCCGATTACAGATATATTGACAGAGTACAGATAATAGAGAACAAATAAAAGAGAAAAGATAATAGAGAGATAGAGTTATGAAACAGCGTGATTTTATGTATGAGCCTCCAAAAGTTGAGGTAATCGAAGTAGAGGTAGAAGGTGGCTTTGCAATAAGTGGCTATGGGCAAGATAGTGATGATTCTGAATTTGGATACTAAAGCTTTTATCTATTATGAAGAAGGTATATATAAAGCCCATGAGCGAAGAAGTCAAGATTGAGACTTCCCAGATATTGGCAGGTTCCTTTACAGGTAATGCACAGGATAGCGACGATAGCGAGTTCGGTGGCGCTCCTGAGCGTCGCGGAACTTGGGGAAACCTTTGGGAATAACTAAAGATATTATAATGTTATGAAAACCATTAGTAAAATATTCATATTAGCTGCTGTTGCAGGACTATTTGCCTCTTGCTAGCAGGACGACATCGTGCCCGACCCACCCGCTGAGGGTAAGCTTGTACAACTCACTTTCGGCACTGCCGATGCCGCGGGCACGCGTGCCGTTTGGAAAGATGAGGCCGGCAAAGGGAATCTTATTTTCAATTGGGACTCCCACGCTGACAGTCCGGCAATGGTGGCTGTAATATCAAATGGAGATTATTTTATCCCTAACCATCCGGATCCTGATAATTTGAACGAGTCACAGTACCATACCGGGCTGATTGTTACTCCGCAGGAAGATCCTCACTATGCCACATTCGAGACGGAGCGCTATTATTACGAAAATATAATAAGTACTGATGCAAAGAAAATATTTGTCACGAGTGGTTACAATAATGATATCTCCGATTATGCGAGTAGTTACAGCAGCTCAATGTTTATGCCAAGCCTGTTTACCCAGCAAGCCTCACAGCAGCCTGAGTTCTTGAGAGAGTATATGATGCTGTACGGCGAGGCCGAGATGAAGAATGGTAGCGCACAGATTTCATTCAAACATATTCCGGCTACTTTCCGCTTCATCATCACCAACGAAAGACCTGCAGCGACAACCATAAAGAGTGTTCAGGTGTCTCTTGTTGATGCCGCTGGTAATGTCCAGCCTGTAGCAGCCCTGGCTTTGGATGTAAAAATCGACCTATATTACGATACCGTTGAACTGCTCTACGGTATTACTTACTACACTCCTTATTATACCTCAATCACCACTCGGTTGGGACAAAACGGCACTGCTGTAGCGAAGGGAGAACAGTACATAGCATATGCTTTGGCACTGCCAGTAGGAAATGCTGATACTGGAATGCCCGACGAAAACGCCTTCAAGGACAAGAAACTCCAATTCACCATCGAGGCATCGGGCCCGGACAACGAACACCTCTCTTTCGAACTGGATGCAGACAAATTGGCCGCTGCCAATCCGGGCAATGTGTATAACTGGGTAGGCGGCAAGTCCTACACCATCC
>JAFVIB010000047.1 GCA_017474235.1 Alistipes sp.
GAACCCTTATTGTCTTGGCTTGAAGAGCCGGCTGTGCCGGTTATGTTTACATTCCTCCCCAAACCCCTCCTTTGTCAAAGGAGGGGCTTGTTGCACTTTTTCAAAGTGCGAGCTTCGCTCTGGGTATTGTGGGTAAACTGGGTATTGTGGGTAATTGTTGAGAAGTAGTTGTTACACGCTACGCAAAAATTAAGAGGAGCAAGTTCTTTGTTTTGTGCAAAATTGACGCTATTACACATAAGGAGCAAACCATTGGCTCCTTGAAGAGGCGACTACCTACTCTACTATATATGTCTTTGCTATTGTTGAGAGAGAGCTTGACTGCTCTGTGTAACAGAGGAAAATCGTGCAAGTCGAGTGCAGAGTGATAATGTCACTATGCCGAGACGCCGCCGATTTAAGCCGAGAATAGATTGCGTAGCAATCCTCGGCAAGTTAAGCTCTGCCATTGTGCGGTGCTTTTGTATTGTGTGTATTTGTCGCGAGCTACGCTATGGGTATAATGGGTAGTTCGGGTATAGTGTGTAATATGTAAATTATATTAATTGGGAGTAGCTGGTTTGGTTGCTCCTGCTCTTTATACCTATATTTATATATGCGCGCGCGTGAGTGTGCGGAGTGGTTGGCGTAACATTATTTGGTGAAATCGGAATAATTAGAGAAATTTTTGCTAAATTTGTATGTAAAATTATCGATTATGAAACGATTATTTCTCTTATTATTTGCGGTTACAGCCTTTTCTTCTTGCACTAAACACTATATGCAGTTGGCTACTCTCAGCTCTGATAGTGTGTTTTTAGATGAAGGTTGTTATGTATATAAAGATGATAATATCGCTATTGACTATCTTTTTAATACAGATGATGGTGTATTTGAGTTTGCTGTTTTGAATATCTCCGATGACGATATTTATATAGATTTGGAGAAATCTGTATTTATATATAACAGACAAGTTTATGATTACGCAGGAAGGGAGACAAGCGTAACGGCATTTTCTGAAATTTCAAAGACTTATGCTAATGCATTTATTTCATCATCAGGGCATTCTGCGTTTGGCTATTCTTCCTCTCATAAGAATGGTGTTTCTAAGACCTCATTAACAAGAATGCCTTCGGTTGTACTTATTCCAAAGGGTACATGTCGTATTTTTTCAGGTTTTGATATTAATAGTACACTTTATCGTCAGCTATTTTTTGCTCGTGATCCTAAGCTCGATGAGAATGTGTGCATCTATGGAGATGAAATTAATAATCAAATCTCTTTTTCTAATGTTCTATTTGTAGAAACCCGTAATAATGAATATACTGTAGAGAATAATTTCAAGGTTGATAAAATTAGAAATGTTCGTTTATCGTCGAGCAAGAAGTTATCAATCTTGCCATCTGAGTATTATATTTTATATACAGAGCACTCTTTTAGTAGGGGATACACAGATGATATTTATGGCTCATTTTATTATGATGATCGTTCATATCAAACAAGTGATCTTATTGAGGCTACTGATGGGGATGTTATTTTTAAGTAATTAGTTATGACCACAGAGGTTAAAGATAGGCTTTGGACACGAGATTATATCTTTGTGTGTGTGGCGGCGTTTTTGATGTCGTTCTCGTTCTTTATCCTTGTGCCGACACTGCCACTCTATCTGGAAGATACCTTTGGCATCGGCCAAGCGATGGTGGGCATAGTGCTCTCTTGTTATGTTGTCGCGGTGTTGAGTGTAAGGCCGATGGCAGGTTTTGTTGCCGACACGCTGCCCCGTAAGAGCGTTTATATCGTAGCCTACACCATCTTCGTTCTCTCGTTTCTCGGCTACTTCTTTATCACGCAGACACTTGCGCTATTTATACTTTTGCGTATCTTTCACGGCTTCTCGTTTGGTATGCTGACAACGGCGGGTAACACCCTCGTTATAGATGTTATGCCCTCTTTACGCCGTGGCGAAGGTCTTGGTTACTACGGTGTTACAAATAACCTTGCTATGGCATTTGGCCCTATGGTAGGTCTGTTTGTAATCTCGTCAGGCAACTACACTCTACTCTTCTTGACCTCGCTCGTTACAGGTGCGATAGGCCTTGTTTTAGGCTCTTTGGTGCGTACTCCTAAGAGGGTTAGAGCGGATAAGGCGGAGTTTAAGCTCTCTGCCGACCGTTTCTTCCTTAAGGAGGGTATTCGTGCTTGTATCGCCTTTACTTTGCTTGCCATACCTTATGGTATGACAACAAGTTATATGGCGCTATATGCCGCTTCGGTGGGTATTACGCACAATGCAGGATTGTTCTTTACTGTGATGGCAGCGGGTCTTATCGCTTCGCGACTGCACTCAGGTAAGCAGGTAGACCGAGGATATATCACCGAGACAATTCGTCTGGGTATCTGTATAGCCTTTTTGGGTGCGCTTGGCGAGGCCTCGTTACTCTATGCCTCAGCGCTCGGCTCAGCCGTTACCTATACCGTATATTTCATTACGGCATTCCTCTTTGGTTACGGTTATGGCACTATGTTCCCAGCCTACAATACGCTCTTTATCAACTATGCTCCCAACTCGCGCCGAGCAACGGCAAATGCGACATATCTTACTGGTTGGGATGTAGGTATTGGTGCGGGTATGTTGTTTGGTGGCTATATCGCTGAGTATGGCTACGGCTATTGCTATATGGTGGGTGCTGTGTTGGTGCTTCTGGCGTTGTTGTTCTTCGTTAGCCAAGTTACGCCACACTTCCATAAATATCGTTTGAGATAAAAGATTTGTATATGAAGAAGTTACTGTTTATTCTGTTTGTCCTGTTCGCCTTTTCGGCCTGTATTCCGAGCTATGTTGCTACGGGAGTTATTATTACTGAGGAGGTTAGCTATGAGGGTGCGGCCGAGGGTCTTCATGTTGAAGATGGATTCGATGTGATTATTGACGAGTCGGTTCCAGAGGGCAAGATTATCGTTACCACGCATAAGGATATTATGAAGCAACTCGATATCTATGTAGAGGATAATGTCTTGTATATCTCTCTTAAGGGCGTGCGTAAGTGTGTTACCAAGCAGCTCGAAGCTCGTCTTTCGGCCGAGGGATTTGATAACTTTGTAGCCTCTGGCGGCAGCGACATTGAGGGGGCTAAGGTTGATACAGATAGCGATGTCGCTGTTGTTGCTTCGGCGGGCAGTGGCGTTGAGATTCAGGGCCGATGCAAGGCTCTCGCCTTAGTTGTTTCGGGTGGCTCGGAGGCGGACCTTGAGGAGTTTGATGCTGAGGTCGTTGCAGCCGTTGTTTCTGGTGGTAGCGAGGCAACCTTGTCGGCTACTAAGGCCTTGGAGCTTACCGCTTCTGGTGGCTCTGAGGTTGAGTATCGTGGCACGCCCGCAATTTTGGAGGTTAATACTTCGGGTGGGTCGGAGGTTAGCCGGTTAGAATAAATTTTGAGGCGACACAATTGCGTGCCGCCTCATTTTATTACATCTTTATATAGTCGCGGAGTGTTTCGACATACTCTCTAAATGCCTCACGCCCCTTGTCGGTTATTCGGCAGGTTGTGCGAGGCATCTTGCCCTTAAAGCCCTTCTCTACCTCGATATATCCCGCCTTTTGGAGCTTGTCTATCTGAACGCTTAGGTTGCCTGCTGTGGCGCCTGTCTCTGTTCGGATATAGACAAAGTCCGCCTCCTCGACACCAATAAGTATCGATACGACTGCAAGTCGCAGTTCGGAGTGCAATAGTGGATCAAGCGGTTTAAGCATTCTATAATACCTCCCTCTTATTTTTTGCTCGGGCATAGAGTATATGTCCGGGGATAACCATCATAATTAGGAAAATCAGCGCAAAGATAACAATTTCTATGTAAAGTACGGCCTCGATATTTGCAATTCCGCTGTCGCGAATTGCTATGCCGTACTCACGCATAATGAGGTGCCAAGCAGGGAAGAGTAGCGACAATACAACGCCCGCCTTGCCTGCCCAAGCCAAGACATCGTGGCGACAAATCTTGCCTGTAATCACTGTACCCATACCCATCATAAGGGCTGTGAGGTAGAGAATGCTTGTGTGGTAGACCAACGCAGCGATAAAAATCATACCGAACGATAGGCCGAAGACTGTCCATACAATGCTTATGCTACGGTCTACATAGGATTTTGGGCGTGCAACACCCGCACGGCGGTTAAGGATAAGTGTGCCTATGCCACCTACCACGGGGATAAGCCACCACGCCCAAACGCAGAGGGATGTGGGTAGGTGAAATACCTGTGCAAAGTACTCAAATAGCGAGATGATAACTGTTGTGTAACCCCATAGGAGGAAGTATTTGCCACTCTCGCTGTCGATATGCGCTGTGGTGTCTGCAATCATCTTTGAGATAATTTCGATGCTGCGATGTTCGTCAATTGTCTGCTCTTTCATAAGGCATGTTCTATAAATTGGTTAATATTATTCAATAGGGTAAACCGCGCGTTGTTTCCCTTTGTTGATGCAAAGGTAAACAAGTTTACAAAATAAACCAAATATTTTTGAAAGAAATTTTTAGTAGGGTAGTGGTTATGCGAAGCATAAAATTTTTGTGAGTTGTTAGAGTTTAGTTATTAGTTGTTAGAGTTTTTTAGGACGTGTAAGACCAATAGGACAAGTATGACGAGTAGGATTAGAAAGATATCCGACTTCGTAATGGTCTTAAGGTCCTAAGGTCTTATCGGTCTTAAAAAAGGGAGCAGGCGCAATAAAAAAAGACGACCTTGCGGTCGTCTGCAAATTTTGCTCAAAAGCGGAGGGCACTGGATTCGAAGCGCAGGGCGATAGCCCAAGCTCGCGGGGATACCATAAAAAAAAGGCGCAGACCGTAGGTCGAGCAATAAATCACTCTCATATCCCCGCAACCAGCCTTAAAGTGAGAATCAGTACATCTCAAAATTTGCGCTTTCGCTCAGCGATTTTTTGCTGTCTTGGGCAGGGCAAGCTTGCTTGGATAGGCCTAAGACAGCAAAAAAAAGACGACC
>JAFVIB010000048.1 GCA_017474235.1 Alistipes sp.
TATTGCATATCTTCTTCAACCTGTGGCGCCTCGGCAGACTTGTCTGCATATCTTGACAGGGATTGCTACGCAATAGTTTGTGCCGATAATAATCTTGTTTGAAAATAAATTCTCAACAGAATATTATCGCCACAAAATCCTGCGGATTGCCCTGTCAATATATTTCGGTCTGCTCTCGGCTGCTGTGGTCGCTCGATTCCTCGGTTAGTGGAAATTGTTATGTGGTGCTATGGTTAGGTGTAGGATTTTGGGTGTTGTTTTTTGGTATTTTTGAAATTTGTACTATCTTTGCAGTGTCGTTAAGGCGGTCGTCCGACCGTTTACAAATCAGAGAAAATACATT
Organism: Alistipes sp.; assembly: GCA_017474235.1. GTDB lineage: Bacteria > Bacteroidota > Bacteroidia > Bacteroidales > Rikenellaceae > Alistipes. Next base: position 344 of record JAFVIB010000048.1, read on the forward strand.
TTAAGCGTATATGGAAGATTTAGCTACCTTGGAGGGTAAAACAATCGAAGAGTTGCGTCAGATTGCCACTGTGTTGGGTATTTCGGGCGAAAAATTATCAAAAAGGTCTATTATTGCAAAGATTAAGGCTGTGGCAGAGGTTGATGCAGAGCCGGCGAAGAGTGAGGCGGTAGAGGCTGCTGCAGAGCAACCTAAGCGTCGTGGTCGTCGTCCGCGCGTTGCTGAGAAGGTAGAGGTTGTTGCCGAGCCTGTTGCATCCGAGCCGGTAAAGCAGGATGTGCAGGAGCAGGATGCGCAAAAAGTAGAGACAAAGCGTCGTGGTCGTCCAAAGAAGGCTGCAAAGGTGGCTGATAAAGAGGTGGTTACAGAGCCTGAAACAGAGCCTGAAGCAACAGAAGCAAAGGCAGAGTCTGAAGTTGAGCCTGAGATTACCAAGGATGATTTTACGGCAGAGGTTATTGGCGAGGGTGTATTGGAGCTTATTCCGGAGGGTTACGGATTTTTGCGCTCAGCGGATTACAACTATCTCAACTCGCCTGATGATATATATGTATCGCCATCGCAGATTAAGCTCTTTGGTCTTAAAGCCGGAGATACTGTAACGGGTATTATTCGTCCACCAAAGGAGGGCGAGAAGTACTTCCCGCTTGTTCAAGTGTTAGAGATTAACGGTCTTGAGCCAAATGCTGTGCGTGACCGTGTGCAGTTTGAGTATATGACTCCCCTATTCCCGAATGAGAAGTTTAATCTTACGGGAAATGGGCATAATGACCTGTCAAATCGTGTGGTAGATCTCTTCTCGCCAATTGGTAAGGGTCAGCGTGCGCTTATTGTTGCGCAGCCAAAGACGGGTAAAACTATGCTCTTACAGAGTATTGCCAATGCTATTGCCGATAACCATCCGGAGGTATATATGATTGTGTTGCTTATTGATGAGCGTCCGGAGGAGGTTACAGAGATGGCTCGCCATGTGAAGGCAGAGGTTGTTGCATCAACATTTGACGAGCAGGCTACACGCCATGTGAAGGTTGCCGAGATGGTGTTGGAGAAGGCTAAGCGTATGGTTGAGTGCGGACACGATGTGGTTATCTTGCTTGACTCGATTACTCGTCTTGCGCGTGCATATAACTCTGTTCAGCCTGCATCTGGTAAGGTGCTGTCAGGTGGTGTAGATGCTAATGCACTCCACAAGCCAAAGCGTTTCTTTGGTGCTGCACGAAATACTGAGGAGAAGGGCTCGCTGACAATTATTGCTACGGCACTTATCGATACCGGCTCGAAGATGGATGAGGTTATCTTTGAGGAGTTTAAGGGTACGGGTAATATGGAGCTTCAGCTCGACCGTCGTTTGGCAAATAAGCGTATCTACCCTGCTGTGGATGTTATTGCATCGGGTACTCGTCGTGAGGATATGCTGCTGAGTCGTGAAGTTATGCAGCGTACTTGGATTTTGCGTAAGTACCTCTCTGATATGACTACTGTCGAGGCTATGGAGTTCCTTCAGAAGCAGATGGGTATGACAAAGGATAATGCAGAATTTTTGGCAACAATGAATCAATAATACTATGAAAAAATTACTACTAATCTTAATCTCCGCACTCTACACCCTTACCTGCTTTGGTTGGGGACAGAAGGGTCACGACGCTGTGGCTTATATAGCAGAGTGCAATTTGACACCAAAGGTGTATAAGAAGGTCGTTAAGGCTCTTGACGGTCACTCGCTGGTATATTATGCCAATTGGATGGATAACGCCAGCAATACCGATGCTTATCGCTATACAAAGAGTTGGCACTATGCCAATGTTGATGAGGGATTTACCTATCAGACAATGAAAAAGAATCCAAATGGCGATGTAGTAACGGCTATTGAGGATATTGTAGCTAAACTTAAGAGTGGCGAACTCTCTGCCGAGGAGGAGGCTGTAAATCTTAAATTTTTAATTCACCTCGTTGGCGATGTTCACGCACCTATGCACGCAGGACGATTGAGCGACCTTGGCGGAAATAAGACCTATGTAACTTACTTCGGTAAGAAGACTAAGCTCCATAGCCTTTGGGATACCCCTCTTGTGGAGGATATCCACCGCTGGAGCTATACAGAGTGGCAGCAACAACTCGATAAACACTGCTCAAAGGAGCGTAAGCAGGAGTTGGCATCGGGTACTGCTGCCGATTGGCTTGCAGAGAGCCACGCTGTTGCAGTAGAGATTTATGCAGCCTCTACCGAGGGTAAGAAATTGTCGTATGACTACCAAAATCAGTTCGCACCATACCTTGAGCAGCGTATTCTCGCAGGTGGTATTCGCTTGGCTATGTTATTGAATGAGATTTATAAGTAGTCACCATAACGAAGTTGTCTAACAAGGTGATTTCTGCGTTAATCCCACTCGTTATACAACTTCTCATAAAGAAGTGTGTGTCCAAAAGATATATATTGGGCACACATTTTGTTATTATATAACAAGTCTGCCGAAATGCCACATAACAATTTCTACTAACAGAAGGTCACGGGTTCGAATCCCGCTTGCAACAAAAAAGGACAGTAAAAACTGTCCTTTAAAGTGAGCGGCAAGCGGGATTCGAACCCGTGACCCTCGGCTTGGGAAGCCGATGCTCTACCGCTGAGCTACTGCCGCAAGAGGGAGGATGACCTCCCCTATTGTTACTCTACCAACTTCTTGAGTGAAGCGATATTCTGCTCGTTATGGAGCATCTTACCCTCGGCTGTATAGCAATAGTCGATACGAGACTTAAAGTGATTCTCGACCTTATTGCGGACAACCTTCATAGTACTATTTACAAGACCATTCTGCTCTGTGAAGTGCTCATCTACGATAGCGAGCGCAGCCGGCAACCAACGGTCAGGGAACTCGTCTGCAAAGACACCGCCGGTGCGGTACTTCTCAACCTCGGCGTGGAGAATATCTGCAGCTGCTTGAGCCTTATTCTCTGCTGTTGCAACAGCCTCCTTAAGTGCGTCGCCATTTGGAACAATAACGGCGATAGTATAAGGATTTTGGTTGTTGTAAATCATAATCTGGTCAATATAAGGCGACTTATCGACCATAGCCTCCTCCATACCCTCAGGGCTGTACTTCTCGCCGTCTGATGAGATAAGAAGGCTCTTAAAGCGACCCAAAACATAGAGGAAACCATCAGCTGCCATATAACCCATATCGCCGGTATAGAGCCAGCCATCCTTTACGGTCTCGGCAGTAGCAGATGGGTTCTTCCAATAGCCAGCCATAACATTCTCACCCTTGATAACAATCTCGCCCTTCTCGCCTACAGGTAACTCACGACCCTCATCGTCAAGAATCTTAATATCGAGAGGCTGAATAAGCTTACCAGAAGAACCAAAACGGTGGTTGTGCTTACCGATAGAGTTTGTAGAGATAATCGGAGTAGCCTCGCTCAAACCATAACCCTGATACATAGGCATACCGACAGCGTAGAAGAATCGCTGAAGCTCAGAGTCGAGCAACGCGCCACCACCTACAAAGAACTGCAACTCGCCACCAAAGCCCTGACGCACCTTGCTGTAGAGAATCTTGTCGAAGAGTGCTACAAGAGGCTTGAGGATAAATCTCCAACCACGACCCTTGCTATATCCATCCTGATTATACTCATAAGAGACCTTAAGGGCAAACTTAAAGAGTTTCTCTGTAAATGCACCTTTGCTCTTGATGCTTCCCTCGATATTCTTGCGGAAGTTCTTTGCAAGAGCCGGCACGGAGAGCAGGAAGTGAGGCTTAACCTCGCGGATGTTTGTCGGGATATTACGCAGAGTCTGCATAGGTGTATTACCCACCTGTGTAGTCGCTACAGCAGCACCGCAGGCAATCATAATATAGAAACCGCAAACATGTGCAAAACAGTGGTCAAGTGGCAGAATAATCAGCGTTCTGTATGTCGAAGGAATCGAAATACGGGTCAGAGCCTGCTCGACATTGGCAGTGTAGTTACGATGGGTAAGGACAACGCCCTTAGGATCGGCTGTCGTGCCAGATGTGTAGGTAATTGTCGCATAGTCATCGTTCTGCAATGCTGCGCTGATAGCCAAAAACTCCTCGCGGTGCTCTGCCAAGTGCTTATCACCCAGCTCCTTAACCGCTTGAAGAGACATCTCATTCTCCTCGAGCTCAACGCCTTCGTTAAAGACGATAATACGCTCGACGAGTGGCAGCTGGTCCTTGATTTTGCGAATCTTTGGGAGCTGATACTTTGATACGAATATGGTAGTTACATCTGCGTGGCGTAGGCGGAAAAGCAAGTCATTAGACTCCTCCAACTTGATTGAAAGAGGTACTGATATTGCACCTGCGTAGAGCAGACCAAGCTCTGAGATAATCCAATTGTTACATCCTTCGGCAAGAATAGATACAGTCTGCTTTGGAGCAACACCCAAAGCTGCAAGACCTGCACCAATTCTCAACGCCTCCACCTTGACAGCAGCATAAGTTGTAGGTTCAAACTGCTTGTCCAACTTCTCCAAGAGGAATGTCTTTTCGCCATATTTGGCAACAGACTCCTCAAACAGGTCGATAATAGTTCTTTTAGCCATTTCTGTTTATTGAATAGTTTTAATTTGATTTAATTTAATCCATTTTGAGTACTGCAAGGAATGCCGACTGCGGAACCTGCACCTGACCAATCTGGCGCATACGCTTCTTTCCGGCTTTCTGCTTCTCAAGCAGCTTGCGCTTTCGTGAAATATCACCACCGTAACACTTTGCAGTTACATCCTTACGCACAGCCTTGACTGTCTCACGAGCGATAATCTTGCTACCGATAGCTGCCTGAATTGCAATATCGAACTGCTGACGCGGTATAAGCTCCTTGAGCTTCTCGCACATCTTGCGACCGAAATCGTAGGCGTGGTCGGCATATATAAGTGATGACAGTGCATCTACCGGCTCGCCGTTGAGCAGTATATCGAGTTTTGCGAGTTTACTTGCCTGATAACCTGTGCGGTGATAATCAAAAGATGCATAACCCTTTGAGATGCTCTTTAGCTTGTCATAGAAGTCAAAGACAATCTCAGAGAGTGGCATCTCGAAGTTTACCTCTACACGGTCAGTAGTGATGTATGTCTGATTTTTCATCACACCGCGCTTGTCGATGCAGAGTTTGAGTACATTGCCCAAAAACTCAGTCTTGGTAATAACCTGAGCAAGAATATAAGGCTCCTCAATCTTGGCAATCTTTGTAACCTCCGGAAGACCTGAAGGGTTGTGTACCTCTAATTCATCGCCGGAAGTGGTTGTAATTCTGTACGATACATTCGGAACAGTCGTAATTACATCCATATTGAACTCACGGTAAAGACGCTCCTGAATAATCTCCATATGTAGCAGCCCGAGGAAGCCGCAACGGAAACCGAAACCGAGAGCAAGAGAGCTCTCAGGCTCGAAAGTAAGCGAAGCGTCGTTGAGCTGTAACTTCTCAAGTGAAGCGCGCAAATCCTCATATTGGTCAGCCTCTACAGGATATACACCGGCAAAGACCATTGGCTTTACATCCTCAAATCCGGCAATAGCCTCAGAACAAGGATTGGATACAGAAGTGATGGTATCTCCCACCTTAATCTCCTTCGAGTTCTTGATGCCTGAGCAGATATAACCTACATCGCCGGTCTTAATCTCTGCATGCGGTACCATCTTGAGTTTCAGAACTCCAACCTCATCTGCATCATACTCGCTGCCAGTGTTGAAGAACTTCACATGCTCGCCCTTGCGTATAGAGCCGTTAAAGACACGGAAATATGCAATTACACCGCGGAACGGATTGAATACCGAGTCGAAAATAAGAGCCTGAAGAGGTGCGTTTTCGTCACCCTTTGGCGCAGGAATACGGTTGATGATAGCCTCAAGAACCTCATCTACGCCCTCGCCGGTCTTACCTGACGCACAGAGAATATCATCGTGGTCACAGCCGAGCATATCGACAACCTGATCCTTAACCTCGTCAATCATTGCCGACTCCATATCAATCTTGTTGAGTACAGGAATAATCTCAAGGTCGTTGCCAAGTGCAAGATATAGGTTTGAGATAGTCTGCGCCTGAATACCCTGCGTAGCATCGACAACGAGCAATGCGCCCTCACAAGAGGCTATGGCGCGGGATACCTCGTATGAAAAATCGACATGCCCCGGGGTGTCAATAAGGTTGAGAGTATATGTCTGACCATCTCGAGCCTTGTACTCCATCTGTATAGCGTGGCTCTTGATTGTAATACCCTTCTCACGCTCAAGGTCCATATCGTCAAGCACCTGATTCTGCATTTCGCGCTGATTCAGTGTGCCGGTCATCTCAAGAAGTCGGTCGGCAAGTGTACTCTTGCCGTGGTCTATATGTGCAATGATGCAAAAATTTCGAATATTCTTCATAACGGCGCGAAGATAGTAAAAATTTTTGAATTATTCTATCGTGAGCCGATATAAAGTAGTATCGCTCCGATAAAAATCATCGCTAAGTCAAAGGCTTTAGCCTTTAGGTTACGCTCGTGGAAGAGAATTGCTCCGCAAGTGAAGGATACAAGAACACTTGAGCGGCGTATCATAGAGACCACCGAAATCATCGCATCAGGGTCTGATAATGCAAATAGATAAGCAACATCGGCAGCTGATAAAAAGAGAGAAATCAGAGGTATTGCCCACGACCAATGGAAAGCGTCTGAACTACCCTGCTTCTTTACCTTAAAAATGGTTAAGATAGCAATTGTAACACTCATAAGCACAGCTTGATATAGAACATACCAACTCTGTACGAACATAGGCTCTAAAGAGTGCATTATATGCCTGTCATAGAGCCCGCAACAAGCTCCTGTTATAGCAGCTAATACGACTAAAAGAACACCGCGATTGTGGCGGAAATCTATACCCTCTTTCTTGCCCGAGTGGCTCAGTAGAAATAGCGATGCAATGGCAAGTAATACACCCGCCCATTGAGTTAGGTTGAGCCTCTCTCCAAAGATAATCATCGCTCCCACCAGCGTCATTACAGGGCGTGTGGCGTGTATCGGAGCAGCGATAGTGAGCGGCAATTCTTTGAGTCCGAAGTATCCGAAAATCCACGAAAGTAACACCAAAACAGCCTTGATAAATACCGTATAGTGGTCGTGCAGCGTACCCAATGGGATGTTGAAACTACTATCCCCAAACCACCCCAAGTCAAAAATGGAGTTGATAATCACCGGAGAGAATAGTATAGTCGAGAATATAGTGTTGAGCAACAACACTTTAAGCACCGCATTGCCTTTGAGTGACTGTTTCTTTGCGACATCATACAATCCGAGTAATGATGCCGATATAAATGCTAAAAGTATCCACATATGTGGCAAAGATAGTAATTTTGTTGTGAAAATAGCACAACTACTGCCGCTAACCTTTTTCTCCTCAATGGGCAGTACCGCAAGTACAGCCCATCGACTCGAAAAACGCCGAGCGTGGTATTTGTACTATTTTGACGACAAAATGGTGCAAGAGATGAGAGGAGTGCTGTTGGGAAAAGATAGCAAATAACATTATTTTTTAATTTTCTATTTTTTCTCGCAAGTTCTTATTATATTTGTAAAAGATTAAATGTGTGGATTATGAAAAGATTGACTGCTTTTGTGTTATCATTGTTTGCATTTGTGAATGTTTATAGTGCTGATAATGTGCCGTTTAATGGGCTTATATGTGATATTGATGGTCTTGGAATGAAGGTGCAAATATCTGTTAAAGGCTCTGAGAAGCGCACCGTATCGGGCAAGGATGGTAAGTTCGGATTGACAAATATTAAGGCTGATGATGTATTGCAGTTGCGATATAAGAAGTTGCGTTTTGAGGTTGCTGTAGAGGGTCGTCAGAGTCTTAAAATTGTTATTGCTGATGATGGCTCGCTGCAATCTGTTACGGATGAGCAGTCGCTGGTAGATGCCGGAATGGACTATGTTTTGCGTCGTGAACTGCCTACAAAGGGAGGTGTGCTGACAGCCGAAATGATTGAGCGTGAGGGCTTTTCAAATCTTGCAGATGCACTCAGAGCAAAGGCTACAAGTTTGATTATTGATGGCGCAGGAAATGTGGTTATTCGTGGTGTAAATAGTATTGGAAATCCTGCACCGGCACTGATTGTCTGCGACGGTATGGAGATAGGGACAATAAATGCTGTCAATATCAACGATGTGTTGAGTGTGGAGATACAACGCGATGGCACACTCTATGGCTTCAGAGGTGTCGGAGGTGTGATTGTTATCAAGACAAAATCAGGTGCAAATCGCTAACCTACAATCAGTTGTAAAATAGTAAATGTGGCGAGTGTGAGGCTCGCTATGCCGTTAAGTGTACCAAAGGCGATGCCGATGTTACGCTGCTTATTCGGAGTTACGAGTATATGCTCAACTACAATGCAGAGGCTAAACAGAGCCACGCCAATCCATAGCAACCACCCCTGCGGGCAGTGCAATGCAAAGAGAATAAGGGCGAGAATAGTCACTGCGTGTAGCGCAATACTGATATAGAGAGCTCCGCGTACACCAAAGCGTACAGGTATGCTGTGTAGCCCACGCTGACGGTCAAAATCGAGGTCTTGCAGGGCGTAAATTATATCAAAACCACCACACCAAGTTAGTACCAATAATGAGATTAGGCAAGGGGCAAAAGTGAGCGTTCCCGTAACGGCAATATAGGCTGCCGAAGGTGCAATTCCGAGTGATAATCCCAAAACAAGATGCGCTAAAGATGTAAAACGCTTGCAGTAGCTATAGAACATCACAACTGCAAGAGCGACAGGTGATAAGAGTGCTGTAAGTAAATTAATACTTGAACTGACTGCAATAAATAACAGTGCATTAATTACTACAAATGTCATAGCACTTTTAGGACTAATTTTGCCTGCGGGAATTTCACGGGTCGCCGTGCGTGGATTTTCGCTATCTATCTTCCAATCTGCCCAACGATTAAACCCCATAGCCACATTGCGGGCAAAAACCATACAGCCGATAACCTGCAGTAGAAGTATCCAGCTGAACGGTGTATCTGTGGTTTTAAGTGCAAAAACAAAAGCCATCAGGGCAAATGGCATTGCAAATATTGTGTGTGAGAACTTTACCAGCCCCATATAGTCCCCAATCTTGCCAAAAAGTTGTCTCATATCGCAAAGATAATAAAAAATATTGAATTTTGAATTCTTTTTACTACCTTTGCAGTTTAGAATATAAATAGGTATCAAGATATGAATATTTCTTTCAAATGGCTTAAAAATTATGCCGATATTGACCTGTCGGCAGAGCAGGTAGCGACACTTTTGACCGATATCGGTCTTGAGGTCGAGGGTTTCGAGAAGGTTGAGACCATTCGTGGTGGTCTTGAGGGTGTTGTAGTGGGTCAGGTACTCACTTGTGAGGATCATCCCGATTCTGACCACCTCCATATTACTACTGTCGATGTAGGTGCTGAGGCTCCACTCAATATTGTCTGTGGTGCGGCAAACTGTCGTCAGGGTCTGAAGGTTATGTGCGCTACTGTCGGTGCTGTACTCTACCCTATTGATGCTACAGAGGGCTTTAAGATTAAGCGTAGCAAGATTCGCGGTGTTGAGTCGCTCGGTATGCTCTGTGCAGAGGATGAGCTGGGTATCGGTACAAGCCACGCAGGTATTATCGAGCTGCCGGAGGATGCTGTTGTCGGCACCCCCGCAAGAGAGTACTATAATATTGAGGATGACTACCTTATCGCAATTGGTCTTACTCCAAACCGTGTAGATGCAGCTTCACATATCGGCGTTGCGCGTGATATTGTGGCTTACCTTAAGAGTCAGGGGCAGCGTGCAGAGTTGAAGATGCCGAGTGTAGAGGCTTTTGCAGTTGATAATCACGACCTTACAATTGATGTAGAGGTTGCAAATGCTGATGCTTGCCCTCGTTATGCGGGTGTGACTGTCAAGGGTTGTAAGATTGCTCCGTCACCGGATTGGATGCAGAACTACCTGCGTGCTGCGGGCATTAATCCGAAGAATAATCTTGTCGATATTACCAACTTCGTTCTCTTTGAGCTTGGTCAGCCACTGCACGCCTTTGATGCTGCAAAGATTGAGGGTGGCAAGATTGTAGTGCGCAACTGCGAGGAGGGTACACAGTTTGTTACTCTTGATGGTGTTGAGCGAAAACTCTCTGCTGCCGACCTTATGATCTGTTCAGCAGAGCGTCCGATGTGCCTTGCAGGTGTATTTGGCGGTCTTGATTCGGGTGTGAGCGATACTACTACCGATGTATTTATCGAGAGTGCATATTTCAATCCTGTGTCGGTGCGTAAGAGCGCAAAGCGTCACGGACTCAATACAGATTCATCTTTCCGCTTTGAGCGCGGTATCGACCCAAATATGCAGGTATATGCCCTCAAGCGTGCTGCATTGCTCTTCAAGGAGCTTGCCGGTGGTACTATTAGCAGCGAGATTACCGACATATATCCGGTAAAGGTTGAGCCTTTCCGTTTTGACTTCTCACTTTCTCGTGCCAAGATGCTTATCGGTAAAGATATTGCAGATGATACTATCAAGGCTATTATTACGGCTCTTGATGTTGTAATCGAGAAGGAGGAGAATGGTGTTCTGAGTGTTGCTGTGCCACCATATCGCGTGGATGTTCAGCGTGAGGCTGACCTTGTAGAGGATGTTCTGCGCATCTATGGCTATAATAATGTGGAGATTCCTGAGCATGTGAACTCTACCCTCTCTTATGTACAGAAGCCCGATAAGAATCGCCTTGTAAATATGGTGTCGGATATGCTTACTGCGCGTGGCTATACCGAGATTATGTCAAACTCACTCACTAAGGCGGCTTACTATGAGGGTTTGGAGTGCTATAAGGCTGAGAATTGCGTTAAGATTCTCAATCCACTCTCTACAGACCTCAATGTTATGCGTCAAACCCTTGCGTTCAATGTTTTGGAGGCTGTGGCACTCAATATCAACCATAAGAACGCAGACCTTAAGCTCTACGAGGCGGGTAACTGCTACTACTACAATGCTGAGGCTGCAACAGAGGAGAATCCACTTGCTGCATACTCTGAGAACTATCGCCTTGCAATTGCTGTTACAGGTAATGATAGCGCACCATCGTGGAATTGCAAGAGTACAGGCAGCTCATTCTTTACCCTGCGTGCTGCTGTAGAGCTTCTGCTCAAGCGTTTTGGTCTTGATATATACGACCTTAAGAGCGAGAGTTGTGATTTTGATATCTTTGGTGACGCTATATGCTTATATATCAACAAGAAACCGCTTGTTTGGATGGGTCAGATTACAGGCAAACTCTGCAAGGCAATGGGTATAAAGCAGGAGGTATTCTTCGCCGAGATAGATTTCGATTTGCTCGTTAAGGCTACTCGCAAGCATAAGATTACCGTTACAGAGCTTTCAAAGTATCCGGAGGTTAAGCGTGACCTTGCTCTGCTTGTAGATAAGAGCGTATCGTTCTCTGCTCTGCGTGCTATCGCATATGCTACCGAGCGTAAACTGCTCAAGAGCGTTGCTCTGTTTGATGTCTATGAGGGCGATAAGCTACCTGAGGGCAAGAAGAGCTATGCACTCAGCTTTATCCTTGAGGATAAGAGCCAAACTCTTACAGATAAGGCTATCGAGCGCACTATGGCTGCTCTTCAGGCTGCCTTTGAGAAGCAGGCAGGCGCAACAGTTAGATAGTCTGATGTCATAAATAAAGACTCCCAGCGATGGATATCACAGCCATTGTTGGGAGTCTTTTGTTGAGATAACAGGTTGTAGTGGTAAAGAGCAAAGAGTCCAACAAGTGGACTCCGGAAACACGCATTACTTTGTCTCCTCTGCTTTTTTAAGCAGTTTGTGTTCGATTATCAGTGCTGCGACAAGACCAAGTCCAATGCCGAAGGCAACCGTAAAGATTAACAGTAGCACAGCTCCATCAAAGTCCTTTGATGCGGTTTGATTGAGTATATAGACAAACCCGCCACCGAAGAGAGAGGCAAAGATTGCCGGCAAACCTATGCGGAGCATTACGAGCTTTGGCTCTTTTTTGAGTTTACTCTCTATGAGCACTTTAGCAAGTTCGGGGTTAGAGTTGTTCTCTAAAAGTCGCATACGCAGTTCGTGTTCGGCTCTCTTGTTGCGAACATAGGCTACAAAGAAGAGAACAATCGGAGTGATAATGGTAGCTGCGGTTAGTAAGCTATCCATAATGTACCTGATAGTGTAGGAATCCATAATAGTTTTTGTTTTAGTTTAACTTCATATTAAAGACTTGATTGTAAGCGAATTATTACACCTCATCTAAAGAAAAATTTACAACCGAGTATATTGCCATAAACAGCGCCGAGATAATAGTGGTAGCAACTAACATATAGCTCATAGCACTCTCTGCTGTGATTGATATTATGTATGCGCAATATCCCATCACTGCCAGCATCGTAGGCACGCCAAAAGCGAATGCTATGGTGCGCACAACAGTTTTCCATCTGCGTACTCGATTGTATCGCTTGACTGCAACAAGTACTTGAGCATTTATATTCTTGATATCGTGCTCTTTTTGCAGACTCTGTGTGATTAGTAGGTCAAGTTGTTTGTCGTCAATCCTCTTCATACTCAATCATTGTTTTTAGTTTTGCGCGTATTCTGTGCAGTCGGACAAGTATATTCGATTGGCTCTGTCCTGTCTGCTCTGCAATATCTTTTACCTTTAGTTTTTGGTAGTAATGTAGTTCGATAATCAATCTCTCGTCCTCAGGCAGACTTGCAATTGCTCTATCCATTGCCTCAAGCAGTTTGTAATGCTCCGAGGTCTCTTCATCAGGAACGGAGACGGTGTTAATATCGCTATGCCGCTCCTTTTGTCGGCTTTTCAGCGTGTCAAGAGCCTGATTGTGCGTAATCATCCGCAGGTATGGAGCGAGAGCCGTGCCACTGCGCCAATGATGCAGATTTTGGTACGCCTTAATCAGCGAGAGCTGCATAACTTCCTGTGCTAAGTCATAATCTTTTGTTATAGAGAGGGCTGTAGAGAAAACAAGACCCGAATACCTCTGCATAACAACAGAGAATGCCTCTGTATCGTTATGCAAAACTATTCGGGTTATCAGTTCTTTGTCAGTCATTCTATAATCGTTTGTATATATGACTGCAAAATTGACAAAATATTACACTACTCCTCCAATTTTTCCATTCTGAGAAGTGCACATACAGAGCTGTAGGTGCAGTTTACCCAAAATGTCGGTTTGTAGTTCAGACGGATGCGCCATGTGGTCGGAATCTTACCTGTATTGACACACTGTGCAACTGTAATATTATCAATCAGAGCCTTTGCTTTGGCTAACATCAACTCATCGCCGGTCTGCTCATAGAGACTCAACATCGCATTTGCAACATTGCAAGAGCTGTTATCTACCGGCATCGGGTATTTATACTGCTCAAATACACAAGGGGTAATATCGCGCTTGTATCCCTTATCTGTCACAGGCTGGTCCCAATATACAAATTGGTCTTCGCTGAAGCGTACAAGCTCATAAGCTGTTGCCACCTCCTCTGTTGACGCACCACGATTGAGTAGGTATGATGCGTAAGGTGCTGCTGTACAATTGGTTAGATTTTCGTAAGGCTGAAGTCCTTCAACATTGGTGTCTTCAAACTGACCTGTCATATCGAAACGCTCAAGGATATGCTCAGCCATCCACTTTTCGCCACGAATACGCGCCTGAGAATACTTTGTCTGACCATACTCCTGCTCAAGACGGAGGAAGTAGTTAAGCAGCGGATGCAACATCGCCTTAACCTCATTCACAGGCTCGCCCGTAGCGAAATCATACTTGATATGCCAAGAGCCATCCTCGCACTGAAGTCGCAGATATGTGTCGGCGATACCGAGGGCTTGCTCGAGGTAGAGTTTATCACCCGTAGCATTATAGAGGTCGAGGTAAGCCTGACCTGCACTTGCAGCCTCCATAGCCATTGTCTTACCCTGATTCCAGCTACGCTTGGAGTTTACCAAATTTTTATAGTATGTAGGTGGGAAGTATGCAAGCGGCTCGCCCGGTTTACGCGCGTGGTCGATAAGGAACTTTGCTGCATTCTTTGCAATAGCCATAGCCTCATCGTGGTACTGCGGAAGGGTTGCAGCGAGCAGTACCTCTAACTTTGCCACTGCACCGATAATCTTGCAGGGGTATGTAAAGTGTGTGTAGCTCATATCGGGCTCTGATGACTCTGCGAGTTTCTGAATCTGTGGCATTGTATGCACATAGAGCATACCGAGAATTGCCGCCTCGCGATAACTGCGAACAGCACCCGTATATGGCGGGTTAAAGCCGTAGTCGCGCCAA
>JAFVIB010000049.1 GCA_017474235.1 Alistipes sp.
ACTTAAGTTTAAGACGGCTGACGATGCTTACAGGTGGATGTTAGAGATGCTAAAGAGCAAAACAAAGCTATATGTTATCGACAGCAACAAATTCTACAAATCTGACAATAGTCTTTCAGAGCCGGACAGAATGATAGTTATGGAGGTCCATATATCTTATGACAATCTTCCGGACCATATCGTCAGCCCATTTTAGAAGTTAAGCTACAGAATATTGTGCGAGTAGGGAACACGCACAATATTTTTTTTGGATTTTCGTTAAAATGTTTGTAACTTTGCGCGATTATATCGCTGTATTTGCTCGCGGGCGTACGCGCGTAAACTGATTGAGATGAAAAAATTTACACTTAACTTAGTCGTTATATTGGCTGTAGCAGCACTCTTTTTCTCCTGCTCCGGTCTGAGTAAGGTTGCCAAGAGTGGCGATCCGGAATTGATATACTCTACTGCAATGAAGCTCTACAAGGCAGAGAAGTGGTCTCGTGCCGGCGATATGTTTGACGCCTGCCAGGGTTACTATGTAGGCTCTGAGCGTGAGGATAGCATCGCCTTCTTCTCGGCTCGCAGTAAGTTCAAAGAGCGCGACTATCACGAGGCATCTTTGGGTTTTGACGAGTTCCGCCGCAAGTTTGGTCGTTCACTCTTTATCGAGGATGCCGAGGGTATGTATGCACTCTGTGAGTACTATATGGCTCCGGAGCCTTCACGCGACCAGACACTTACAGCCAAGGCTATTGTATCGCTGACAAACTTTATAGAGCGTTATCCCGAGTCGGAGCGCATCCCTGCCTTCCGCGAGATTATCGAGGAGCTGACAGGTCGTATGCACGAGAAGAACTTCCTCAACGCCTACTCATACTTCAAGACAGAGAAGTACAAGTCTGCCGTTGTTGCATTCAAGAATGCACTCAAGACCTACGACGAGACCCCTTATCGTGAGAAGATTATGTACTACATCGTAGTATCAAACTACCGTCTTGCTCACAACTCTGTTGCAGAGAAGCAGGCAGACCGTTACCTGTCGATGCTCGACTCCTACTACTCATTTATCGAGGAGTTCCCCGAGTCTAAGAGCTCCAAAGAGCTCAGCCGCTACTTCAAGGAGGCAAAAGACTTTATCGACAAGAACAAGCAGAGCGAGCAGAGTCAGAGTTTAGAGAAATAGAAGATAACAAGTATAAAATTCAAAACCGTTTAACAATGGAGATTAAAAAGAACATTCCCAACAACACGGTAACCCGTAAGATTGCCGACTTCGACCCGGAGACAGGCAATGTTTACAAGAGCATCAACATCATTGCTCGTCGTGCAAATCAGATTGCAGCAGAGCTCAAGCAGGAGCTTAAC
Source organism: Alistipes sp. (assembly GCA_017474235.1). Lineage (GTDB taxonomy): Bacteria > Bacteroidota > Bacteroidia > Bacteroidales > Rikenellaceae > Alistipes. Next base: position 1,348 of record JAFVIB010000049.1, read on the forward strand.
AAGAAGCTCGCAGACTTTGCAACCTCTGCATCTACTGCCGACACTATGGAGGAGACTTTTGAGAATCGTGAGCAGATTGAGATCTCTCGCTACTACGAGCGTCTTCCAAAGCCGGCAATTATCGCTACCGAGGAGTTCCTTGATGGCGAGCTCTACTATCGCGATACCGATAAGTAGTAGAACTATGTTGAAGGGCAAGCACATACTTTTAGGTGTTACGGGCAGCATAGCAGCATACAAGGCTGCTGTGCTGTGTCGTCTGCTGCGCAATGCCGGAGCAGAAGTACAGGTTGTTATGACAGCCACTGCAAAGCAGTTTATCACACCTCTGACAATGGCAACTCTCTCTAAAAACCCTATTATTGTAGAGTTTTTCAACCCCGAAAATGGAGAGTGGAACTCCCATATCAGCCTCGGGGAGTGGGCAGACTGCTATGTCATTGCACCGGCTACGGCAAATACCATTGCTAAGATGGCGACAGGTGTGGCAGATAATCTGCTCCTTACCACCTATCTCTCTGCTCGTTGCAAGACTATTGTCGCTCCGGCAATGGACTGCGATATGTTTGCCCACATTACCACACAGACAAATCTCACGACACTACGCAACCACGGCGTAGTTATCGCCGACTCCCCAGCCGGAGAGCTCGCCAGCGGGCTTACAGGCAAGGGGCGTATGGCAGAGCCGGAGCAGATTCTCGACCTTATAGCCAAGACTCTCAACAGCGAAAAAAAAAAGAGCCTTCAAGGTAAGCACTTTGTAGTAACGGCAGGTGCAACTATCGAGGCTATCGATCCGGTGAGGTATATCACAAACCACTCCACCGGCAAGATGGGCTATGCTATTGCCAAGTCACTTGCAGAGAGAGGTGCAGAGGTTACCCTTGTCACAGGGCGTACTGCTCTTGCAACGCCTGCGGGCGTGAAGCGAGTGGATGTACTCTCGGCAGCGGATATGTACAGAGCTGCTACAGAGGCTTTTGCTACTGCCGATGGCGCAATTATGTGCGCCGCAGTTGCAGATTACACACCGGCAAAGGTTGCAGAGCATAAGATTAAGAAGTCGGACGACGATATGGCTATTGAGCTTGTCCGCACAAAGGATATAGCCGCTGCACTCGGTGCTGTGAAGGGCGACCGACTGCTTGTAGGCTTTGCTTTAGAGAGCGATGAGGGCGTGAAGAGCGCGCAGAGCAAGCTAAAGCGCAAGAATCTCGACTTTATCGTCCTCAACTCTCTCACTGATAAGGGTGCAGGTTTTGGGGTCGATACCAACAAAGTAACATTTATCGACAATAACGGCTCGCAGTCGCTGCCTCTTATGAGCAAGAGCGATGTTGCAGAGAGTATTGTCCATAAAATCGAACAGCACTATGCTCACCCAACTCAGCGTTGAGAACTACGCACTGATAGACCATTTGGAGGTCGAATTTGACTCTCACCTCAACATTATTACCGGTCAGACAGGTGCCGGTAAGAGTATTCTGTTGGGTGCGCTCTCGCTACTCTTGGGCGCACGAAACGAGGGTGCTGCAATCAAAGATAGCAGTAGAAATTGTGTTGTCGAGGCACAGTTTGATATTGCGGGGCTCAACCTTGAGCAACTCTTTGAGCAGCTTGACATCGACTATGAGCCTCAGATAACCATTCGCCGAGTAATCACTCCGGCAGGTAAGAGCCGTGCATTTGTTGGCGACCAACCCGTACAGCTCTCGACACTCAAAAGCCTCGGAGAGTGGCTTATAGATATCCATTCACAGCACAGCAATCTGATACTTGCATCAGACTCTTTCCGCCTTGGTGCGCTTGATACTATCGCCGGAGCTACGACTCTTCGTGAGCAGTACAACAGAGCATATAGTGAGCTTGGCAAGGCTCGTGAGGAGCTTAATCGCGCACAATCAGCCATTGCTGCGGCACGCAAAGAGGAGGAGTGGCTGCGTTATCAGGTTGGGGAGCTTAAGTCGGCATCGCTCAAGGCTGGCGAAGAGGAGGAGCTGGAGGCAAAGATTGCCACACTTGCCAATGCAGAGTCTATTACAGAGGCTTATGGTGTACTGCATCAGGCTCTGACCGACGAGCAGACGGGTGTTATTATGCAGCTTATTCAGCGCGCAAAGGCTCTGAAGGGTGTTGCAGAACACTATGCAGATGCGCAGAGTGCATCCGAGAGGTTAAACTCTGTGATTATCGAGTTGCAGGACCTTGACAGCACAGCCGAGGAGGTTGTAGAGAAGATTGAGGCAGACCCTGAGTTGCTCGACAAATACAACAACCGCCTTGAGTTGCTCTATAGTTTGCGTCGCAAGCACCGCGCAGAGAGCCTTGACGAGTTGATTGAGATTTTCAACCGCTACAACGCACAGTTAGAGAATCTCGACCAAGCCGATGAAAATATCTCGCAGTTAGAGCATCAGGTAGAGCATTGCCAAAAGCGTGCAATGGAGCTTGCCACAGCGATATTCAAGGCTCATAAGGCTGCTGCACCGGCATTTGAGAAGGGTGTGGAGAGTATTCTGCATAAGGTTGGTATGGCAAATGCCAAATTTACGATAGACTTTCAGACAATCGACCTCTGCGCAACAGGTACAGAGCGCATTGAGTTCCTCTTTAGTGCCAACGAGGGTCTTACGCCGCGACCAATCGAGAAGATTGCCTCCGGAGGTGAGATGTCGCGCGTAATGCTGGCTCTGAAGAGTATCATCTCGCGTTCACTTGCTCTGCCGACAATAATCTTTGACGAGATTGATACCGGAGTGTCAGGAAGTGTAGCAAATGCCGTGGGAGAGGTCATTGCCGAACTATCTGCCTCTATGCAGGTTATAGATATTACCCACCTGCCACAGGTTGCATCAAAGGGTAATCGCCACTACCTTGTATATAAGAGCGAGAGTACTACAAATATGCGTCAGCTCACTGACGAGGAGCGTGTGGCAGAGATTGCCAATATGCTCTCAGGCGAAAATGTTACCGAGGCGGCTATTGCTCAGGCAAAAATTCTGTTGGGACGATGATAGCATTTATCATCATACTTACCCTCTTTGCTGTCTCGTGCAGCTCGACACACAGCCACAATAGCGAGGCTCTAACTCCGCTATATACCCCTAAGTATGCAACTTCATTCTCTCTTGATACCGACTCGCTGTCAAGAGATATTCTCACTATCACAAATCCCTATCAGAGCGACAAGCCTTTTGAGCAGAGAGTATATCTGTTGCGCGACTCACAAAGTGCGCCAAAGGGTGCTATGTCACTCCGAGTTCCGGCAGAGAGAATCTGTTGTATGTCGTCGAGCCATATTGCGATGTTAGACGCAGTAGGAGAGTCGCAGAGCATTGTCGGAGTGTCGGGTGTCAAGTTTGTCACAAATCCCGCTGTTCGCTCAAATGCAGTAGAGATTGGCTATGACTCGGCACTTGACTTTGAGAGGATAAAGGCTGTTGGCACAGATGTTATTCTGCTCTATGGACTATACGGCGAGGATGTTGCCACAACAACAAAACTTACGCAGCTCGGCATACCTTATATATATATAGGCGACTATATCGAGCCATCTCCACTTGCAAAGGCAGAGTGGGTTGTTGCCCTTGCCACTATCTGTGGCAAGCAGAGTGAGGGTATCGACTACTTCACAGCCCTCGAAGAGCGGTACAACGCGCTGAAAGCTCAAGCAGCTAACTATACCCTTCGCCCGCGAGTGATGCTCAACACACCATACAACGACACTTGGTTTATGCCGCCGGTAGAGAACTACACCGTGCAACTTATCACAGATGCCGGTGCGGAGTATATCTACCCACAGAATAACAGCTCCGAGTCTCTACCTATATCGCTCGAGCAGGCTCTGCTTCTCGCCTCGACTGCCGATGTATGGATTAATATCGGACAAATAGCCACTCTCGCACAACTCAAAAGAGAGAATCCCAAATTTGCAACTGTTCCGGCTGTAGTGAATGGTCGTGTATATAACAACACCAAGCGTACCACCCCGAATGGAGGCAGTGACTTCTGGGAGTCAGGCAGCGTAAATGCCGACATTGTGTTGCACGATATGATTAAGTTGTTGCACCACAACGCTCCGACAGACTCGTTATACTACTACAAAAAGATTGAATAATGGCAAGACGCACCACAATACTCTTCTGCCTGATGTCGGCGATTGCTCTGACACTATTTGTCTGCGATATTGTCGTGGGTAGTGTCAATATACCGTTCAGTGATGTAGTGAGTGCAATAAGCGGCTCGGCAGATGCGACAACACGCGCTATTGTTGTGGACATCAGACTCACTAAAGCCCTGATGGCTCTCTTTGCGGGCATTGCTCTCTCTCTTTCGGGACTACAGATGCAGACCCTCTTCCGCAACCCGCTGGCAGGTCCCTATGTGCTTGGCGTAAGCTCCGGAGCGAGCTTTGGAGTGGCTCTGTTCCTTCTCGGCGCACCACTTCTCGGGCTCTCATCCTCGCCAATAGTTTCGGCTATCGGTACAACAGGTGCGGCGTGGATTGGTGCTGCTGCGGTACTAATGATGATTATAGTGCTATCTAAGCGGATAAAAGATATTATGGTCATACTTATCTTGGGTATGATGCTCTCCTCTGCCCTCGGTGCTGTTGTCGAGATTTTGCAATTCTTGAGCAACGAGGCGGCACTAAAGTCATTTGTCGTATGGACAATGGGCTCTTTGGGCGAGGTTACACACTCAGAGTTGATGTTTATTGTCCCTGTAATCATCCTCGGAATTATCCTTGCCGTAGTTACAATCAAGCCCCTCAACATACTGCTATTGGGCGAGAGCTACGCACAGACCTCCGGCATAAATCTGACAAAGGTGCGCAGGCAGGTATTTCTATCTACCACACTCCTTGCCGGCACTGTAACCGCCTTCTGCGGACCTATCGGCTTTGTCGGGCTTGCCGTGCCACACTTGGCTCGAATGATTTTCCGCACTGCCGACCACAGAGTACTTCTCCCTGCATCTGCCATAATCGGTTCGGCGATGATGCTTGTCGGAGATATTCTCTCTAAACTTATGCTACTGCCGATAAATACGATAACAGCACTGATGGGTATTCCTGTGGTGGTCTATATAGTATTCCGTAACCGAAACCTGATGCAATGATAACCCTGAGCAAAATATCTCTCGCCTTTGACTCTAAGAGTATCCTCCAGAGTGCCGACTGCACCTTTGCAGAGGGTACGCTGACAGCCCTTGTAGGTCGTAATGGTGCCGGCAAGAGTACGCTCTTGCGTGTTCTTGCAGCCATTGATGCACCCAAAAGCGGAGAGGTGATTGTTGGCGGCAAGCCGTTGCACACACTCTCTGCTGAGGATAGAGCCCGCGTAATATCTTTTGTCAGCACGCAGCGTGTAAGGGTGGCAAATCTGCTCTGCCGTGATGTTGTGGCAATAGGTCGCGCTCCATATACAAATTGGATGGGCAGTATGCAGAGAGAGGATATAGATATTGTCAATAGTGCATTGGCATCTGTCGGGATGAGTGACTTTGCACTGCGCCCAATAGATACCCTCTCTGACGGAGAGTGCCAGCGAATAATGATTGCCCGCGCATTGGCTCAACAGACTCCCGTAATTCTGCTCGACGAGCCAACCGCCTTCCTCGATATCCCGACCCGCTTTGAGATTTGTCGTCTCTTGGCTCATCTTGCCCATACACAAGGCAAAACCATCATCTTCTCAACCCACGATATTGACGCCGCGCTACCCGTATGTGACAGAGTGGCGGTGATTGACAATAGAGAGATTACACTCCATCCGGCAGCAGAGGCTCAGAGTCTGTTAAAGTCACTTTTCTCGCTGTAACTATCCGTGTTTCAGTGGCTTTTTCCCACTTTTTTCACATTTTTCGCACTTTTCACTTGTCAATTCCCATTATTTTACTACCTTTGCACCACTAATTGCCGCAGAGTGTACTCTGACATTAGGGTAAGGCCGATTCGTCTATCGGTTAGGACGCAAGATTTTCATTCTTGAAAGACGAGTTCGACTCTCGTATCGGCTACTTTTTTTTGACGGGTGATACCATCGGAGCGGGAGAAATCCTATCCAAAACCACCTACGGGTGAGTGGGCGTAAGCCTAAATATTAAGTGGGCGTAAGCCTGAATATTAAAAAATAGAAAATAATAATTTAAAAAAACTGAAATAATTTAACAATTATGGCAAATCACAAATCATCAAAGAAGAGAATTCGCCAGACTGCTACAAAGCGTGCTCACAACCGCCTTTATCACAAGACTGCTCGCAACGCTGTAAAGGCTCTGCGCAACACTAACGAGAAGGCAGCTGCTGAGGCTCTGCTTCCAAAGGTAACTGCAATGCTTGATAAGTTGGCTAAGCACAACATTATCCACAAGAACAAGGCAGGCAACCTCAAGGGCGCAATTCAGTTGCATGTAAACGCTCTCTAATCAGCGTTTTACATCAAAGAGAAAGGAGATACAGAATGTATCTCCTTTCTCTTTTTTTATGAAATAGTTGTTTACAACCTCTTTTTCAATCCTCGCTCAGCAGCAAGCTGCTCCAACATTCGATGGGCTGCATCGTAGTCATTTGGTATCTCGCCATCCAAAATGGCATTTTTGATAATCTCCTTAATCTCTCCCAGCAGGCTACACGGCGGAACATCGTACTCGCGCATAATTATATCGCCCGTAATTGGCGGTTGGAAGTTGCGGATACGGTCACGCTCCTCCAAATCCTTCATCTTCTCACGCACAAGTGCAAAGTTCTCCAAGAATCGCTTTACCTTCTGCTCGATACCCGATGTAATATCTGCCTCACAGAGGGTCATCAACTTCTCCACATCATCTCCCGCCTCAAAGAGCAGGCGACGCACAGCCGAATCGGTAACAATATCCTCTGCAAGAATTATCGGACGCAGATGCAGAAAGACCATCTTCTGCACAAACCTCATAGGCTCGCCCAATGGCAGACCCAAACGGCGGAAAATCGGCTGTATCATCTTTGAGCCGACCACCTCGTGACCGTGGAACGACCACCCTATTTTGGCATCATAACTCTTGCACTGCGGCTTGGCTATATCGTGCAAAACAGCCGCCCAGCGGAGCCACAAATCGTCACTCTTGCGAGCAACATTATCCAGCACCTTGAGCGTATGCTTAAAGTTGTCTTTATGTGCGTGATTACCCCTCTTCTCTACCCCGCAGAGGTTATGAAGTTCAGGGAAAATCAACTCCAACAAACCCGTAAGCTCCAGCAGTTCAAAGCCTATCGACGGCACAGGTGAAGCGACTATCTTATTGAGTTCCACAATGATACGCTCCTTTGACACAATCTTTATTCGCTCTCTGTTTCTGCGAATAGCCTCAAAGGTCTCATCCTCCAAATCAAAGCCCAACTGCGATGCAAAGCGGATACCGCGCATCATTCTCAGAGGGTCATCCGAGAATGTCACATCGGGGTCACATGGAGTGCGGATAATGCAATCCTCAAGGTCGTACATACCGTCAAAAGGATCGACCAACTCGCCGAAATTCTCTCCATTGAGCGACCACGCCATAGCGTTTATAGTAAAGTCGCGGCGACGCTGATCATCCTCAATCGTTCCATCCTCAACATGCGGCTTGCGCGAGTCGGGCGAATAGGACTCTTTACGGGCTCCGACAAACTCAATCTCCAACCCTCCGTGGTGCAACATAGCCGTTCCGAAACGCTTGAAAACCACCACATTGGTCTTCAGCTCGGCTGCAAGTGCCTCTGCAATCTCAATACCGCTGCCAACCACCACCACATCAATATCCGAACACTTGCGGCGTAGGTAGTAGTCTCTTACATAACCACCTATAACAAACGCCTGCACGCCACGGCTATCGACAAGTCGTGAAATCTTCTTGAATATGGGTAGCGATAGCGGATTACTCATCTTTCAGACAACGACGATATAGTTGAACCGTATTCTCAAGACCATAGTAGAGCGCATCACTAATCAGTGCATGACCGATAGATACCTCATCACACCAACTAATCTGCTCTGCAAAATACTTCAAATTCTCGAGTGACAAATCGTGACCGGCATTAAGACCCAAACCGCACTCCCTTGCAACCTCAGCTGCTGCAACATACGGAGCAATAGCAGCCTCACGGTCAGCAGCATAGTCACGCGCATACGCCTCTGTATATAGCTCCACACGGTCCGCTCCGCACTCCTTAGCCCCTCTGACCATCTCCGGCACAGGGTCAACAAAGATAGAGACGCGAATACCGTACTTATGGAACTTACTGCACATCTCGGTCAAGAACTCTCGATTTCTTACCGTATCCCAACCGGCATTTGATGTAATTGCATCCGGAGCATCAGGCACAAGGGTAACCTGCGCAGGCACAACCTCGCACACCAAATCTACAAACGAGTCGATAGGATTTCCCTCGATGTTAAGCTCGGTAGTAACCACCTTTTTAAGCTCCCTCACATCGCTATAACGGATATGGCGGGCATCCGGACGAGGATGTACAGTAATGCCCTGACCTCCAAAACGCTCAATAGCCACTGCTGCCTTGACAACATCCGGCATATTTCCGCCGCGAGAGTTGCGAATAACGGCAATCTTGTTTATATTTACACTCAGTTTTGTCATAACACCCAAAAAAATAGTTATCTTTGCCCACAAAGTTAAACATTTTCTTCAAGAGTTGGAATGAAAATCATACTTTTTTCGCGTCCACTACAGCCGACGCACCGAGAGAAGATAGTTAAAATATTTACAGCCATAGAGCACTACGGCTTTGATTTTGCCGTAAACGAGGAGGCTGCGCACTCTATTGAGCAGTTTATTGGGCGTACAATTACGCCCGAACAGCGTTATGGCAGCAGCATCGGAAATATCGATTCTGAGGCTGTAATGGTCTGCTATGGTGGCGACGGAACTCTATTAGAGGGTATTCACAGACTCGATGGCAACGATATTGCAGTGGTGGGTATCAACTCCGGTCGTCTTGGCTTTTTGGCTCTGGCGCAGAGTAGTGAAATTGACGAAGTTTTTGAGCAGATTGCAACCAAATCTCTACTTATAGAGCATCGCGCAATGATTGCCGTAACCGGTAATTTGGGAGGCGAGCAGCAGAGAGTCTATGCCCTTAATGAGGTGGCTGTTCAGCGTCTTGGAGCGACGATGATTTCGGTCGATATGACAATCGACTCAAAGCCGACACTCACCTGCAATGGCGATGGCGTAATTATCTCAACACCAACAGGTTCGACAGCCTACTCACTCAGCGCAGGCGGACCCATCATTGCCCCATCTTGTCGCTGTTTGGTCTTCACTCCACTCTCACCGCATAACCTCACTCTGCGACCTGTTGTTACACCCGACAGCAGTGTGATTACACTTACTATCCATACCCGCAGCAATGAGGCTTCTATCTCGGCAGACAATCGCACCTTTGCACTTGCCGATGGAGAGAGTATCGAGATAAAAATCGCTCAAAGGAGCATATCTCTTGCCGTTCCACACAATATTTCGTTCTACGATTCGTTGAGAAATAAGTTGATGTGGGGTGTAGATAATCGCTAAATTTTGTGATTATCTGCACGAAAACGCATTTTTTCAGAAAAAAGAGTTATATTTGCGAGTTATATGGGCAATAGTGAACGCATACCAACTCATATTGCTATCATTATGGATGGCAATGGTCGATGGGCAAAGTCTCTCGGCAAGGAGCGTTATGAGGGTCATATTGAGGGGGTAAACTCCGTGCGCGAGTGCATCAAGGCTGCTCGCAGAAACGGTGTTCGCTACCTCACTCTCTACGCATTCTCGACAGAGAATTGGGGTCGCCCGATTGAGGAGGTAGATGCTCTGATGGAGCTATTTTGTAAGAGCGTTATCGCAGAGACTCCTGAGCTTGTGGCTCAGGGTGTTCGTGTGGTGATGATTGGTCGCAGAGACCGCTTCTCAGAGCGCGTTTGTTCTCATCTACAACAGATTGAGCAGGATACGGCTGCGGGAGATAAGCTGACGCTTGTCCTTGCATTCGATTACTCGTCACGCGATGAGATTACAACAGCTGTACGCTCTATTGCTCAGAGGGTTGCATCGGGAGAGGTAAAGGTTGAAGATATTTGTGAGCAGACTGTATCCGAGAACCTCTATACAGCCGCTATTCCCGACCCGGACTTTATTATCCGCACAAGTGGCGAGTGCCGCCTGAGTAACTTTTTGCTTTGGCAGTCAAGCTATGCGGAGATGTACTTCCCGGAGGTGATGTGGCCCGACTTTAAGCAGGAGGAGTTTGATAAAGCTTTGGAGGTATATGCTTCGCGCGAGCGTCGCTATGGCAAGCTCTAAAGCCAAAATGATATTTTGATGAAGTATATTTTTAAATACCTGATTTTTGCACTTCTGATGTTATCCACACTCAGCGTGGCGGCACAGAATAGTAAGGAGGAGCGCGCCGAGCGCAAGAAGGCTCGTACTGAGTTGCGAGAGACCCTGCGTGCCAACAAGAACGCACAGCAGAAGAGAGGTCCGGTAGAGATGTTTGAGAATCCGGATGATGATTTTGAGATTCCGCAGGGTGCAGAGTTTATGGATAGCAAGGAGCCTAAGCTCTATCACATCCGCAAGGTAAACATCCACGGTGTAAAGTACCTCAACCACGACATTCTCCGCTCTGCGTCGGGTTTGGTTCCGGGAGATTCTGTATATCTGCCGGGGCCGTTTATTCAGAATGCGGCAAACCGTCTTTGGATGCAGCGTTACTTTGAGGATATTCAGATTGGTGCAACTATCGAGGGCGATAGTCTTGATTTGGAGGTTATGCTCAAGGAGCGTCCGCGAGTGATGAACTGGAAGATTGGCGGTGTACCGAAGAGCAAGAGTGCCGACCTTATTAACGAGCTGAAGCTCAAGCGTGGTCACGAGCTCTCTGACCATATCATCGACAAGAATACAAAGCTTATCAAGAAGCACTTCTCTGACAAGGGTTTCCGTAACTGTGAGGTCACTGCAACATTTGAGCAGGATAGTGTTGTCAAGCAGGGTGTCAATGTGACATTCAATGTTGTCAAGAATCCTCGTGTTCGTATCGGCAGCATCACATTTGAGGGTAATAAGAACATCGAGGGTAAGCGCCTTGAGCGTGCGTTCAAGAAGACCCACAAGGTAAGCTACAAGTTCTGGCAGCAGACAAAGCTGATGGAGAAGGACTATGAGGAGGACAAGGAGTTGCTTATCGACTTCTACAACTCTAAGGGTTTCCGTAATGCGCATATCCTCTCCGACTCTATCTACACAATCAACGAGAAGCGTTTAGGCATACATATCAAGCTCGAAGAGGGTAATAAGTACTATATCCGCAATGTCTCTTGGGTGGGTAACTCTCGCTACGATACAGAGTACTTGCAGAAGTTGCTCTCTGTGAAGAGTGGCGATGTGTATGACAAGAAGTCTATCCATAAGCGTCTCGGTATTGGTAAGGAGATGAATCCGGAGGAGATGTCTATCTCGAGCCTCTATCAGAATGATGGTTATCTGGTCTCTCAGATTGAGCCGGCAGAGATTGTTGTCGGTCCTGACTCTCTCGACCTCGAGGTGCGCGTATTTGAGGGTAAGCAGTTTACTATCAATAATGTAGGCATTTCGGGTAATATGCGAGTAGATGACGAGGTTATCCGTCGTGAGCTCTACACCCGTCCGGGCGAGCTGTATAACCGCGCACTGCTTATGCAGACCATCCGTACCCTTGCCGGTATGCAGCACTTCAACGAGGAGGCTATTATGCCGGACATCAAGCTCGTTCAGGGTGCAGCAGACCTTGTAGATATCAACTGGCCTCTCGAGGAGAAGGCGTCAGACCAATTTAACATTGCAGCAGGTTGGGGTTCGGGAACTTTCGTGGGTTCTGTGGGTATTACCCTCAACAACCTCTCTGTTCGCAACTTCTTCAAGAAGGGTGCTTGGCGTCCTTACCCTATGGGTCAGAACCAGCGTCTGTCTATCTCGGGTCAGACCAACGGTACATACTACAAGGCTCTCTCACTGAGCTTCTCTGAGCCGTGGTTGGGCGGTCATAAGCCAAACTCACTCACTATCTCGGGTCACCTCTCAGAATCTAACGATGCCTACTACCCTTGGCAGAAGGCAAATACCTTCTTCCGCTCTTATGGTGCAGCAATTGGTTTGGGTAAGCGTCTGTCGTGGCCAGACCCATACTTCCAATTCTATGCAGAGTTGTCATACCTGCGCTACGGTCTGAAGGGCTATACCTCGTTTGTGATGGAGAATGGTAATGCAAATACGCTGGCGATGAAGTTTATCTTGGCGCGTAACTCTACCGACCAGCCAATCTACCCACGCCGAGGTTCAGACATCTCACTTTCATTGCAGATTACCCCTCCATTCTCGGCTATGGATGGTAAGGACTATGCAAGTAACACCCTTACCGAGCAGGAGCGTTGGCGTTGGATTGAGTTCCACAAATGGCAGTTCAAGGCGCAGTGGTTCCAGCCTATCAGCCGAAATAACAACCTGGTGCTGATGGCAAAGGCAGAGATGGGATTCTTGGGTCACTACAATAAGAATAAGGTATCTCCATTCGAGCGATTCCAGGTCGGTGGTGACGGTATGACCGGTTACAGCATCTATGGTGTCGATATTATCTCACTGCGTGGTTATGAGGATGGTGATCTTGACCCTGTAGGCGAGCGATACTCTGTGGCGTATAATAAATATACGGTAGAGCTTCGCTACCCTGTAATCCTCAAGCCATCGTCACAAATCTATGTGCTCGGCTTCCTTGAGGCTGGTAACGGATTCTCGTCTTGGAAGGACTTCTCGCCATTTAAGGTTAAGCGTTCTGCCGGTGTTGGTGTTCGCCTCTATCTGCCAATTGTCGGTATGATGGGTATCGACTGGGGTTGGGGCTTCGACCCTGCAGCGGGTCAGAGCAAGCGTAGTGGTAGCCAATTCCACTTCGTTATCGGTCAGAACTTCTAATGGCAATATTTTTGAGAGCATAGCCGTTATAATAAAAACACTAAAAACAGAGAGTTATGAAACGATTTATCTTTGCTTTGACAGCTTTGGTTTTCAGTGCCGGCATCGCATCTGCACAGAGGTATATTGTAGTAGATAGTGAGCAGATTTTCCGCTCGGTATCGGATTATAATGTCGCTATGACAACGCTCGACAACCTTGCAAAGGAGTATCAGACGAAGGTCGATAATGCCTATGCCGAGATTGAGAGTATGTATAATAGCTATATTCAACAGAAGCAGAACCTCACAACAGCTGCTCGCAATGCAAAGGAGCAGGAGATACTGTCAAAGGAGAAGGCTGTTGCCGAGTATCAGGAGGCGGTCTTTGGTAATGACGGCGTGATGATGAAAAAGCGTATAGAGCTCATTCAGCCTATACAGAAGAGAGTCTTTGCAGCTATTGAAAACTATGCAAAGAGTGGCGGATATGACCTTGTGCTTGACAGCGCAGCCAATGCAAGTATGCTCTACCACTCTGATAGCGTAAACCACACACAGAAAATTATTGAATTACTTAAACAATAACAAACAACTATGAAAAAAATCTTTAAACTAACCCTCGTTCTGGCGATGGTAATCTCTTCAACTTCTGTATATGCACAGAAGCTTGCTCGTGTAAACTTCCAGGAGATTTTTGCCCTTATGCCGGAGACTAAGGAGATGCAGACCAATCTTGAGGCATTCAGCAAGGAGCTTCAGGAGCAGCTTGAGGCTATTCAGGTTGAGTTTAACAACCGCTATGCAGAGTTCGAGAAGGCTCAGGCTACTATGAACCCAACAGTAAAGCAGATGAAGCAGGCTGAGCTTAACGGTCTTCAGCAGCGTTATGCAGAGTTCAATCAGATTGCACAGCAGGACTTCGCAAAGAAGCAGCAGGAGCTTGCAGCACCTATTCAGGAGAAGCTCGATGCAGCTATCGCTAAGGTCGCTAAGGCTGGTGGCTACGCAGCTGTATTCGACTCTATGGGTTTTGTATATCACGACGACGCTCAGGTTATCGACCTTAACGGCGCAGTAAAGAAGGAGCTCGGCATCACTGACGCCCCTGCTCAGTAATGATAAGAGAGTAACAGGAGTTGTGAAAATTTCTGTTACTTTTTTTCTGTAAATTTGGTTTATATTATAAACTTGTTTATATTTGCAATGTCAAACAAACAAAACCAATAGAACTATGGACAATCAGAAATCTTTAGAGATTATCTCGCAGATGATTGCAGATACCTCGGCGCAAATTGAGAGCAACAGTGGCAAATACTTCCTTGCTTGGGGCTATACGACTGTTGCCGTATCTATTTTTGAGTACTTTGTAATGGCTCTGCACCTCAACACGGCTCTTATATGGGCTTGGTGGCTGATACCTGTAATTGGCGGATGCGCTACCCTATTGCTTGCTCGTCGAGAGGCTTCGCTGCCAAAGTCGTATGTTGACCGCAGTGTGAGTGCAGTGTGGACAGTCTTTGGTATCTCGTCGCTCTTTGCACTTGTTGCAGCGATGGTCTATGGAGCCTCTATGTTCTACCTCATTGTACTGCTGATGGGTATGGGTACTGTCATTACAGGTGCTATATGTCGCAATCGCAACCTCACCCTCTGCGGCTGTATAGCTATGTTGCTCGCACTTATCTTCCCTATCAAGCATATTGCCCTAAAAAATATGGGTAGTGGTGCAGCAGAGTGGATTATTTACAGCGATATTATTATCTTTGCAGTGATATTCCTTGTGATGATGGTCATCCCGGGGCATATTCTAAACCGTAGATACCGCAAACAATAGCTATGCTCAAACCGTTAGACCCGCTACTGCACTCAGAGCTGCGCCTTGCAGTTGTCTCGATACTTATAGGTGTTGAGGATGCAGATTTTGTCTATCTGCGTGAGCGAACAGGTGCTACGGCAGGCAATCTGAGCGTGCAGATTGATAAACTCTCGAAGGCGGGCTATATTGAGGTCGTAAAGGGTTTTGCAGGTCGCAAACCCCGCACCCTCTGCCGCATAACGGAGCTTGGCAGAGCGGCATTTAGTAGCTATGTCTCGGCATTAAAAGAGTATATCGAGGTAGAGTAGTCGGGGTGTTGCTATAGTCTATCTTCTGTATGACGATATAACCATCCATACGCCTGCGAATAGCACCACGGCAAAGAGTGCCGTATCAAGATGCAGAACATCAAGACCCATAGCCACCGAGAGCGATACCGCAAGCACCGGCTGGATGTATGTATATATACTTGACACGGTCGGCTCTACAAAGCGGAGCGAGTAGTTGAGCAGCAAGTTTGGCAGATATGTCGGCACAATAAGCACAAATGCCGCTGCTGCCCACAGATGGGTATTCATACCTGTAAAATCACTCTTTACCACCGACTCGATACCTATCGGGAACATCACAATAGCCGATATGGTGTACATCGCTCGGAGCAGAGTTGTTATTCGATACTTTGCCACTAACCGCTTGAAAAAGACCATATATAGAGCAGTCACCGTAGCACTGCAAATCATCATCACATTACCCCACAACCCCGATTTGTCGTGAGTCGGGGTATTGCTTGTCACAATTACCGCCACAGCCGCTGCCATACCGATTATAAGCCCGACCGTTTTACGAGCCGTCAGGCGGTCTATCCGAGCTATAACAGATACGAGCAGCACCAATAGCGGAACTATCGTGGCAATAATTGCACCGTCTATCGGTGAAGTGCGCGACAGACCAAACATCATCATTACTTTGCGAGCAACACCCATAAGCAGTGCTGCAATAAATATTATGCCCCAATCGCTCCGCTCTATTGTCTGCGGACTCTCCCACAATCGAGGTATCCACGACAGCAGAGCCGCCACAACAAGTGACGCCGTAACCATCGCCAACGGCTCTATATAACGCCCCAGCAACAGATTGTAAAACGGATAGTCACACGCCCACACAATATTACACCCCAGCAGTGCAATATGCGCCTTAAGAGTCTCTCTGCCTTCCATATAAACGGAACCTCGCAACTATCAAGCCAAACTATTTAGAGAAGAAATACTGCTTCTGCTTGCGCTTATCAGCCTGTGAGCGTGCTACAAAGACCTTCTTGCCCGTATATGGATTAAAGCCTGTATAGAACATTACAGACGAGAGTGTCATCGGTGTCGGGGTCAAATCCTGCACCTGCTCAAGGGTAAAATGGAGCTTGCCTAACACCTTATGTGACAGAGCCTGCATATCAGCCTCACGGCAACCCGGGTGCGAAGAGATAAAGTACGGAATAAGCTGATACCTGAGATTATTCTCGCGGCAGATGCGGTTAAAATCACGATTAAGAGCCTCAAAGAGTGTAAATGACGGCTTACGCATAAGGCTCAACACCCCATCCTCGGTATGCTCCGGTGCCACCTTCAATCGACCCGATGTATGGTGTAACACCACCTCTTTCAAGTAGGCACTGTTCTCAAAAAGGTCATAACGAATACCGCTACCGATATAGGCGTGCTTAACACCCTTCACGCTCCTTATCTTTCGATAGAGTTCGATAAGCGGGCTATGGTCACGGTTTAGATTTGGGCAAGGCTTGGGATAGAGACACGACGGACGACGGCACTTGCTACACAACGACCTATCTTTACCCCCGAGGGCATACATATTAGCACTCGGTCCGCCAATATCTGTAATCGTTCCGTGGAAGTCGGGCATTGAAACAACCCTCTCCACCTCGCGCATAATAGATGCCTGACTGCGAGAGGAGATAAACTTTCCCTGATGCGCCGAGATTGTACAGAACGAGCAGCCGCCAAAGCATCCGCGATGGATATTTATCGAGTGGCGAATCATACTCCACGCAGGAATCTCCCCACGATTATTATATCGAGGGTGTGGTGCCCTCATATATGGCAGTTCGAAGGCATAATCTATCTGCTCGGTCGTAAGGGCTGCATTCATCGGGTTGATAACTACATACTTATCGCCCGTCTGCTCAACAAGCACCGACTCGGCATTAAGCAGATTACTCTCAGTCTCAAGCGTGACAAAGTTCTCTCCAAAGGCTCTCTTATCAGCCTTGCACTGCTCAAACGAGTTGAGGAATATAGTCTTACTGCTATCAAGTCGCTCCACATAGCTTTTATCTGCCACAAAGCCCACCTGACGGATTGTCCTCAGACGCTTGGGATTAAATCCGTTACGCATAGCTCGCGCCACCTCTCTTACGCTCTGCTCGCCCATACCATAGAGCAGAAAGTCGGCTCCACTATCGATAAGTATCGACGGCATAAGAGAGTCTTTCCAATAGTCATAATGGGTCAGTCGGCGCAGTGACGCCTCAATGCCTCCAATAAGTACGGGGACTTCAGGAAAGAGCTGTTTGAGAATCTTTGTATAGGTCGTCACCGCATAGTCGGGTCTAAAACCCGCAACACCACCCGCCGTATAGGCGTCATTACTACGCAGGCGGATATTTGCCGTATAGTGATTTACCATCGAGTCCATCGCTCCTGCGCTGACACAGAAACATACTCGCGGCGTGCCCAACTTCTTAAAATCTCTCAGGTCATCCCTCCAGTTGGGCTGCGGAACAACCGCCACACGATACCCCTCAGCCTCAAAGAGGCGAGAGACAACAGCCGCACCAAATGACGGATGGTCGATATAGGCATCGCCGGTAAAGAGGATTATATCTACATAATCCCAGCCCAATGCCTTCATCTCCTTTACTGTTGTTGGTAGAAATGACATACTACTCGTTGTATAAATTGGCAGCCTTTACATAGTTATCCCAGCGATCTATCACTGCCTGAAAGTCTGCCGGTGTCTTTGACTCGAAAATCATCTCCTCGCCTGTTGTCGGATGCACAAAACCGAGCATTCGGGCGTGCAAGGCGTGACGAGGCATTGTCTCGAAGCAGTTTTCGATAAATTGCTTATACTTTGAGAATGTTGTTCCCTTCAAAATCTTATCGCCACCATAACGCTCATCGTTAAAGAGCGGATGACCGATATACTGCATATGTACGCGAATCTGATGTGTACGACCCGTCTCCAATCGGCACTCGACAAGTGTTACATAACCGTAGCGTTTAAGGACCTTATAGTGTGTTACCGCGTGCTTACCCTCCGAGCCGTCGGCAAAGACATACATCTGGTGGCGATTTCTCGGATTTCGACCTATATGACCGGTAATAGTACCCTCGTCTTGGTCAAAATTACCCCACACAAGGGCTATATAGCGACGCTTTGTCGAGTGTAGGAAGAATTGGTGCGACAGGTGGTTACAAGCCGCCGGATTCTTACCCACTACAAGTATTCCCGAGGTATTCTTATCTATACGATGCACCAACCCTGCACGCTCGTCGCCCTGCTGGAACATCGGGTTATCCTGAAGATGGAAGGTGAGCGCATTGACAAGTGTTCCGTCGTAATTTCCGTGTCCGGGGTGTACGCACATTCCCGCCTCTTTGTTTACCACAATCACATCGTCATCCTCATAGATAATATCTATCGGAATATCTTGCGGTGTAAGCAGGCAGTTGTACTTAGGATACTCCATCTTAAGCACAATTTTATCAAACGGCTTAATCTTATACGACGCCTTCTGCGGGCGGTCATTGACAAAGACATTACCCTGATCGACAGCCGTCTGCACACGATTTCGAGAGCAGTTCTCTATATGCGTTGCAAGATACTTATCAAGGCGCATCATCGACTGCCCCTTATCGACAACAATCGAGAAGTGCTCATAGAGCCCATTCTCGTCAGGCTGCTGATCGGTCAGAAACTCTCGACGCGGCGCAGGGGTTATAAGCTCCTCATCATCCAGCTCAATATCCTCAATAAACTCTGTCATTAGAAGAAAAACTCATCTTCAGCCTGCTCCGGCTGTGGTTCAACACTATTGAGCATACGCAGCGAATCTGCCGTTGCCCTTGCCAAAGAGTCCGCTACCTCTCTCTGACGCAGAGCCTGCTCGACTGCCGCCTCTGCCTCCTCAGTTGCGCGTGCGACAACCTCTTTATCCAGAGTAAGGTGCATAGAGACCTTCGCACCCAAAGTAAGCTCACTACTCTGAAGCACACTCTGACGGCACACGCGGGCATCATCCTGATTGAGCAGCGTAATACCCTCATCGTATGTCACATCGCCCACATTAAGACCCTGCTCCCATAGTTTACTCTTTGCATCAAAGAGCTTTCTGCCGATAAGGCGCGGAACGGTTGTGCTGTTCTGCGTAGGACTCACGCCCACCTTAAGCACTACACCCGTACCCTTCTCTATCTTGATATTGCTCTCGGCTGTGATCTCCACACCGCCAAGATACTGACCCAGCACATAGTTTGTCGCCATATCCTCGACATACTCCAATCGCTCAATTCCAAAGCCTGAGCCCTCGAGCATATTCTTCGCCTGACGCAGCGAGCGACCGGCAACATAAGGCATCGGCAGTTTTTTCTGCGCGAAAGAGTTGATAGTAAGGTATATCTTACGACCCTCCTTAACATCCACGCCACCCTTTGGCAACTGCTCAAGCACCATACCTCCCGGGTATGCAGGGACATAAAGCGAGTCATTGACAATAATCTTCAATCCCTTTTGTGACGCATAGTACTGCGCATCTTTGAGCGTCAAGCCCGTAAAGTCAGGCACTCTGCGGCGCATACCGTGGCGAGTACCCACAGCAAGGGCGATATAAGACAGCACAATAAGTGCTACAAGCACTACTGCTATAAGCGTAAGGTTCCACAGTATCGGATTGCTTCTCAATCTATCAAACCACGACGCATTACTCTCTCCTCTCTTCATAGATAATCTCGTTATAGTGTGTATCGCGCTCTACGGCTCTAAATCCCGCAGCTACGCACATTCTCTCAATCTCTTCAATAGTCATCATCGGGCGGGTATCAGCAGCACCTGCCATAGAGTATATCTTTGTAGAGTCCTCTATCGTTCCGTCAATATCATCCGCACCAAAGGCAAGAGCAAGCTCTGCCGTCGTCTTGCCATACATCACCCAATAAGCCTTGATATGCGGCACATTGTCGAGTATCAGTCGGCTCATTGCAAGCGTTCTCAGGTCATCAATCACGCTACTCTCGCCCAAGTGCGACATCGAGTTATTGGCACTGCGGAACTTGAGCGGAATAAAGGCATTTATACCTCCCGTATCGTCCTGCAACGCCCTAAGTCGCATAAGGTGGTCTATTCTGTGTTCGATGCTCTCGATATGACCATAGAGCATTGTGGCATTACTATCTATGCCCAACTTATGGGCTGTGCGATGAAGCTCTAACCACTCCTCCGCGCTACCCTTCTGCGGGCAAATCTGCATTCGTATCTCCGGCGCGAAAATCTCAGCACCTCCACCCGGGATAGACTCCATACCGGCACTTTTAAGCAGTTCCAAACCCTGCTCAAGAGTAAGAGACGCCTTGCGAATCATATAGTTCAGCTCGACCGCTGTAAATGCCTTGATTGCAGCCGCAGGCATAATCTGTCGTACTCTGCGAATCATATCGGCATAGTAGTACAAGTCGTGTGTAGGATGCACTCCCCCGACAATATGAATCTCTGTCGCTCCACTATCTTTACGACTGCGGACAATATCGAGCACCTGCTCCATTGTGTAGTCCCACGCCCCTGCCTCACCGGCTTTACGGCGGTAAGAGCAGAACTTACACTCAAACAGGCAGACATTTGTCGGTTCAAGGTGGAAGTTACGGTTATAATAGACCTTATCGCCACTCACCTTTCGCTTTGCCTCAACCGCCAGCGCAGAGAGTTGCCACAGCGGAGCCTGCTGCCAAAGTTGCAGAGCCTCTGACGCCGTTATTCGCTCTCCACAGCGACACTTATCAACTATTTCTGCTATCTGTGACATACTATTTCGGAGCTTTACGATAGAGGTAGATACCCACAATCAGGAATATTATATTCGGCAGCCATACAGCCAGCAGCGTAGGCATA
The DNA here is from genome assembly GCA_017474235.1 of Alistipes sp. Taxonomy (GTDB): domain Bacteria; phylum Bacteroidota; class Bacteroidia; order Bacteroidales; family Rikenellaceae; genus Alistipes. The sequence continues at coordinate 22,294 of JAFVIB010000049.1, forward strand.
CTGCCACCCTTGGCAAACTCTTCAAACACTCGCGTAAGCATAATATATGAGAAGCAGAGTGCAATACCGATACCGATATGCAGACCCGTTCCGCCCCTGACCTTACGCGAAGAGAGCGACACTCCGATAAGTGTCAGGATAAATGTTCCAAACGGATAGGCATAACGAGTATGGTGCTCAACCTCAATCTGTCTGAGAGAGTCAGAGCCCTTCTGCTGCTGTTGCTCCAAAAAGTCATTCAGTTCGACTATATTCATCGTCTTGAGCAACTCATTCAGACGACCCAACTCCACAACATCAAGGTTTATCACCGTATCGAGATTTCGATGCTGTGTAAAACTCTCGTCACCATTTGCCTCAAAGCGTCTCTCGATATACTTCTGTGCAGTCCAATGCTTCGACTCGGGGTCAAACTTCACATCAGACGCCTCCAGAGTGCCGACCATCGTGCTACCCTCATACTTTTCCATAGCAAAGAACGACGCCATAGAGGTATGCTTACTAAAGCCTCTCACATAGACAAAAGTTCCGGGCTCAACCTGACGATATATATGTCTGTCGTACTGCTCTCTAGCTCTGCGGGCGATATATTTCTGCTCAAAAGCCACACAATCTTTTTGCGTTGACGGTATAAGCCACAGACTCATCGTAAGCGAAAGTGCTGTAATAAACAGCGCACCGAGGAAGTAGGGCCACATAAGCCTCTTGAACGACATTCCGCCCGACAACATCGCCACAATCTCTGTCTGATATGCCAACTTCGATGTGAAGAATATCACGGCAATAAATGTAAAGAGAGCCGAGAATTGGTTTATAAAGAATGGTACAAACTTGAAGTAGTAGTCAAATATAATCGCCGATACGGGTGCGTGCATCTGTGTAAAGTCGTCAATCTTCTCCACATAGTCAAAGACCACAACCACCACGATAATCATCGCAATAGCAAACAGGTATGTACCCACAAACTTGCCGAGGATATACCTATCCAGAGTCTTAAACCCCGGAAACCACGGCTTGCGCTTATTGTATTGAGGTAACATTGCCATACTATAATCTCCTCGATAACTTTTCAACCATCATACTCTTCCACGGCGTAAAATCCCCTGCAATAATATGCTTGCGTGCCTGACCGACAAGCCACAAGTAGAAGCCTATATTATGCAGAGAGGCAATCTGTGCCGCCAACATCTCGCCACAAACAACAAGGTGGTGAAGATATGCCTTTGAGTAGAGCGTATCTACGAAAGTTGTTCCATTCGGGTCGATTGGCGAAAAATCGTTCTCCCACTTCTTGTTGCGTATATTAATAACGCCCTCAGAGGTAAAAAGTTGTCCGTTGCGACCATTTCTTGTCGGCATCACGCAGTCAAACATATCCACACCGCGAGCAATACCCTCAAGGATATTTATCGGCGTACCCACACCCATAAGGTAGCGAGGCTTATCTGTCGGCAGTACTGCATTTACAACCTCTATCATCGAGTACATCACCTCTGTCGGCTCTCCAACCGCAAGACCACCGATAGCATAGCCGTCTGCATTATACTGAAGCACATTTTGAGCCGCCTTCTCTCTTAAATCTGCATATCCGCAGCCCTGCACTATCGGGAAGAGCGACTGGTAGTGACCATACTTCGGACTTGTCTTGTGATATTGGTTAAAACAGCGGTCAAGCCAACGCTCAGTAAGTGCCAACGACTTTGCCGCATACTCCTTCGGAGCATCCCCGGGAGGACACTCGTCAAATGCCATCATAATATCGGCACCGATTGTACGCTCGGTATCTATCACGCTCTCGGGGGTAAAGATGTGGCGCGAGCCGTCAATATGTGACTGAAAATGGCAACCATCCTCCTTGAGCTTACGGCAGGCAGCAAGCGAAAAGACCTGAAAACCGCCGCTATCTGTCAGCATCGGACCATCCCAAGTCGAGAAGCGATGAACACCTCCCGCCTCCTCAATAATCTTCATTCCCGGGCGCAGGTAGAGGTGGTATGTATTGGCAAGGATTATCTGTGCCTTCGCCTCTTCTTTTAAGTCCCTATGAAAGATACCCTTCATTGCCGCAGCAGTACCTACAGGCATAAAGATTGGTGTCTGTATAGTGCCGTGGTCGGTCACAATCTCTGCTGCACGAGCCTTACTCTGAGTATCGGTATGTTGTAGTGTAAACTTCATATCATTATCTATTTGGTGCTATAAACCACCTGCTTTGTCTCAAAAAACTCCTCTTCAAAATAGTCGGAGATATTGTATCTCTTCCAATTCATCCTTGTTGCCGCAAGCTCCGCCGTAAGGTCACCGCCCTTGAGGTAGAGCACCCCGTTTGGCAGCGTTCCGCTACCCTCGCCACGCTCGATTTTGCTCCACACCCAACCCACAAAGGTCGCCATATCGGTCACGGCACGCGAAACAACATAGTCAAACTTCTCGTTAATGTTCTCCACCCTGCCATTTACAGCCGTAAGGTTTTCAATACCCACACTCTGGCAGACTCCCTTAACGACAGTTATCTTCTTACCGATAGAGTCCACAGCCGTAAAGTGTACATTCGGGAAGAGTATCGCCAACGGCACACTCGGAAAACCGCCGCCACAGCCTACATCCATAACCCTTGCGCCATCGGCAAATTTGCACACCTTGGCAATGGCAAGCGAGTGCAGAATATGCTTCAAGTAGAGGCTGTCAAAATCCTTGCGAGAGATTACATTTATCTTTGCATTCCACTCGGCATAACTCTCATACAGTGCCTCAAACTGACTCTTCTGGTGCTCTGTCAAGCAGTCAAAATACTTGTATATAAGCTCGGCGGTGTACATACTACTCTCTTCTATCTCCCTCGGTTATAAGTTTGCACATCATTGCTCTAACACGGAATATGCGGGTCTTTACCGTTCCCAACTTCATTTGCAGGGCTTCGGCAATCTCCTCGTATGTATATTCCTCAAGAAATCTCATAACAAAGAGTCGGCGATAATCCTCCGGCAGGGTTGCAATATACCTCTCTATCTGCGCACGCTGCTGGGCATTGATAATGCTCTCCTCAGGACTTGGTGCTGTTGCCTGTGCTGTACCCTCAAGTGGCAGATTATTATCGGGATTGAGTGCCTTATTACGGCGTGAACGGTTGAAATCTACAAAGGCATTCTTGGCAATTGTGCAAATCCACGCGCCAAAGTCGTAGTCCGGATTGTAGCGGTTGATATTTATAAACGCCTTCATAAACGCCTCTTGCAACAAATCATCCACATCCTCTGCATTTGCAGAACGCTTGACAAGCATTGCCGAGATAATATCCTTATGGCGCATAAAGAGCGGTTCGAAGGCTTTGCTGTCGCCCTCTACCACCAACCGAACAAGCGCACGGTCATCGAGCAATGAGTAATCTCTTATCTCCATTTGTAAATATGCTTGGGCTGCGTTGTACGAACAATAAATCGCACCAACGGCTCAATAAAGTCAAACACCGGACTCCACGCAGCAATACCCTCCTCGCCTAATCGTGTTGCACACTTTTTTGCCACAACGCTCACCGTAATATAGCGCGCCACAAAGAGCAGTGCTGCAAAAATCTTAATCTCTATCGGCAGCAGAGCCATCGCAGCAATCGCTGCCACAAAGAAGGTTGCACGACAGAGCAACTCACAGGTCTCGGCGTTCCTTGCCGTCTGTGTATAGAACTTACGGGTCTGCCCCTGACGATAAATCTCCATCTTCCACGCATTAAAGCTCTGCGGAGCCTGCTCTGCGCAGTGAGCCATCGGTGTCAGCAGCACACTCACATTATCCGGAGTGGCAATAGTCTGCACAAACAGATCATCCTCGCCCGCCGTAAGGTCAAGGTGGTTAAAACCGCGCACAGAGAAGTAAAGCTCCTTGGTAAAGCCCATAGAGTTATGGCTCGCACCATACTGATAGCCGCGAATAGCCGAGGCAAGATATGTACGCACCTCGCTGAGTCGATACTTACGATAGAAAAGATTTAGAATCCCCCTCTTTCGCTCCCAATTACAGTAACCCAACACAATATCGCCATACATAAAACCCTTTGCCATATAGTCCACCCAACTGCGAGTTGTCGGGCGAGTTTCAGGCGTTGTGAGGATGATATAGTCGTAAGTTGCCGTCTTGATACCCACATTCAGGGCAAGACGGGTAGTGATTGGATACTGCGGAGCGTAGTCAATCTGTGTTGTCTTGAGGTGCTTGTAGAACTTGCGAAGATGCTTCAGCGTTGCATAGTAGGAGTCCTCCTTACCGACATAGACAGCCACCACCTCATAGTTTGCACAGCTCTGCGAAAGTAGTACCCTGAAGTCGCCCTTCAGATACTCTTCATCTTCGCCAAACAGTGGAATAACAACAGATACCGGCGGTTGTACTTTGCGCGTCTGAGGAAGCGAAGTGAGCTTAAAACGAGCCACAATCAACATCTTACAAATCTGCACCATCTGCACCGTAAAAAACAGCACAAAAAGCACAATCAGCACCAATCCGGCAACACCATATCCGTCTATAAGGGTAGTAATAAATCTATTCAGCATCTCCATAGGGTGCAAAGATACTAAATTCTACGCAGAATATCGGTCTTGTTGCAGAGATTTTTGCGCAAAAAGATAAAAAAACGCTCAAAATACAGTGCTACGCACTGCTACCCTCTTTTCGGAGTGACAATTTTCAGATTTGCAGCCAAACATTCGATAGAGAGCGGAAACTCCGCACTCGGCTGTCCGTCCATATCTGTAAGCGGCGACAGAGGCGAGGTTATCTCGAGTTTTGAGCTGGTGATATGAATAATATCCTCGTTATCCTTACCATTGACAAGATACTTGGCAGCAGACCACAGACCATCCAACCTACCGCACTTGCGCATCATCACAAGGTCAAGCAGTCCATCTCTTATCGAGGCATTGCGTGCCAAAGGGAAGCGACCGGCAGTCTCGCCATTAAAAACAAGGGTTATCACGCTGTTAATATCCATCTCGCCCCCATCGTGAACTATATGGAGCGGGATATACTCTCTATTGTGCAACTCCTTTGAGCCTTCGATGATATAGGCAGCCTTACCGATATGCTGTTTTAGATTTTCGGGCGTATGTTGCGAAGTTGTTGTAAACATTCCGAAGCTGAAGATATTGACAAAGTAGAGCCCATTTACCCTTCCGCAGTCAATCTGCTCCACCTCTCCATCGACAATCTGATGCGCAGCCTTGACAGGGTTGGCACTCATACCCATAGCACCCGCAAAATCATTCGCCGTACCTGCCGGAATAATCGCCAAAGTATAGTCTAACCCTCGAGCCTTCATTGCATTGACAACATAGTTTATCGTTCCGTCGCCTCCGCAGATGACCACTCTCTCATACTCTCCCTCCAATCCGTCAAACGGATTCTCGCCAAAGCGCAACATCTTCGGAACAGGCGTATAACCGGCAGCAAAAAAGACCTCCTCGATAGCATCCATCTTCCTGCGAATACGACCGCGACCCGCCTTGATGTTGTACAATATCAGCACTCGTCTCTCCATAAACTACATATTTTCAATTGTCGAGAAGATTTCAAACTCCTCCCCGTCAGCCAATACAAAATAGACCTCTACACCTCGACCCTTCAACTCCTTTGCCAACTCCACAGCCGCACTATCGCCCATAGCCATAAACATCGTCGCCATAGCATCTGCCTCAACACATCGCCTTGTTATAACCGTTGCCGAAAGCAGACGGGATATTACGCTCCGACCTGTCTTGGGGTCTATCGTATGAGTTATCTTATTACCCTCACTATCAGTGTAGTAGCGGCGGTAATTACCCGATGTCGCAAGAGCCTTATCGCCAATCTCTATCACGCTCTGCTGATACGCTCCCGGACTCTGATTTCCCTCAATCGGAGCATCTACGCCGACCCTCCACTCGCGCCCCTTGGCATTGACACCGCGAGAGCGAATTTCGCCACCAATCTCCACAATATAGTCACTGCAACCCAGCTGCTCTAACCTATCTGCCAACATATCGACTGCATAGCCCTTTGCAAGCGAATTTAAATCCATCTGCACACGGCTGTCCGACTTGACAATACGATTGCCATCGACCCTAAACTTGTCAAACCCGACAAACTGAAGGAGTGAATCTATATTGGGCTGTTCTATTTTCCCCTTTGCAGCAAAGCCATAGGCATCCGTCAGAGGCTTTACCGTAATATCGTACGCACCACCGCTGAGCGAGTGAATCTCTGCCGCTACGGCTATATTTCGCAGCAGATGGATGTCGAGAGTATCTGTTCTGTTTTCATTGACCGCATTTACCAATGAATTGGGGTTAAATATTGACATTGAGGACTTTGCAACCGTATCAATATACATCGCCTCGTCATATATCTCACTCTGCTTCAGCGTAGTATTTGCCACCACTCTGAATGTAGTGCCGAGCATATAACCCTCAACGGTTACATACCTACTTTTTGGTACACAACCCATAGCAAGAAGCACGACTACAAATGTCGCAAATATCGCTTTTATTACTCGCATAGCATTTACCGACTCTTTCCACTTGCAAAGATAATTTTTCTTATCGAGATTTCAAAATAAACCTACTCACAAGCCCTTCTCACGCCCGTACGCGAAAAAAAGCACAAGAAAATTGGCGTTTCTATTTCTAAATCAAGAAATTATACCTATCTTTGCACCGCTTTAACGCAATCTCAGTAAGGGGGATGCGGATGAAGTGATTAATATTTATTTACAAACTTCTAAAAATTTTTCACAATGGCTTATTTAACAGCAGAGAAAAAGGAGGAGATTTTCGGTCAGTACGGCAAGTCTAACAAGGACACTGGTTCACCAGAGAGCCAGATTGCATTGTTTTCGTACCGTATCAGCCACCTTACAGAGCACCTTAAGAGCAACCGTCACGACTTCGGTACCCAGCGTTCATTGCTTCGCTTGGTAGGTAAGCGTCGTCAGCTGCTCGAGTACTTGAAGGAGGTTGATATCGAGCGTTACCGCGCTATCGTTAAGACCCTCAACCTTCGTAAGTAGTAAGGTCAGGAAATGGAGGCAGCCGTTGTGTTGCCTTCATTTTCTTTATTAAGATGCAATTTATTTTTGGACGAATATATTAGACGAATTATGGAAAACAAGTTGTACAACGCTGTACAGAAGTTCATCCCACTGGAGGGTGGACGAGAGATTATGATCGAGACCGGCAAGCTGGCAAAGCAGGCTGACGGTTCGGTTGTTGTTAAGCAGGGCGACACTATGCTGCTCGCCACTGTAGTTGCCGCAAAGGATGCAAAAGAGGGAACAGACTTTATGCCTTTGCAGGTAGAGTATAAGGAGAAATTTGCCGCTGCGGGTCGCATCCCAGGTGGTTTTATGAAGCGTGAGGGTAAGGCTTCTGACAATGAGATTCTCGTTGCCCGCCTTATCGACCGTGCGCTGCGTCCGCTCTTCCCTGCAGATTATCACGCCGAGGTTTTTGTTACCGTGAACCTTATCTCGGCAGACAAAGATATTCAGGCTGATGCACTTGCAGGTCTTGCTGCATCGGCTGCTCTTGCCGTTTCAGACATTCCGTTTGGCGGTCCTATTTCAGAGGTTCGTGTAGCACGCATCGGTGGTCAGTACTGCATCAACCCTACATTCTCACAGATGTCTGATTGCGACCTCGACCTTATCGTTGCAGGTACTATCGACAATATCCTGATGGTTGAGGGTGAGATGAATGAGGTATCTGAGGATGTTATGCTCGGTGCTATCAAGTATGCTCACGAGGCTATCAAGACTCACTGCGCAGCTCAGATTGAGCTTTCAAAGGAGCTTGGTAAGGATGTCAAGCGCGAGTACTGCCACGAGACCAACGACGAGGAGCTCCGCCAGACTATCATCGCAGAGCTTTATGACAAGGCATATGCTATCGCTACAAGCGGTACTATGAAGCACGAGCGTAGCGAGGCTTTCGAGGCTCTTGAGGCTGAGTTCGCATCTCGTTATACAGAGGAGGAGCTTGAGGAGAAGGCTCCACTTATCCACAAGTACTTCCACGACGATGTACAGAAGATGGCTATGCGTAATATGATTCTCGACGAGGGTAAGCGTCTTGACGGTCGTCGCACAGATGAGATTCGCCCTATCTGGTGCGAGACAAACTACCTGCCATGCGCTCACGGTTCTGCAATCTTCACTCGTGGCGAGACTCAGTCACTCTCAACTGTTACTTTGGGTACTAAGCTCGACGAGAAGATGTATGACGAGGTACTTATTCAGGGCTCAGAGCAGTTTACACTCCACTACAACTTCCCTCCATTCTCAACAGGCGAGGCTCGCCCATCTCGTGGTGTAAGCCGTCGTGAGATTGGTCACGGAAACTTGGCTTGGCGTGCGCTTAAGCCTATGGTTCCTATTGGTGAGCAGAACCCATACACTGTTCGTGTAGTATCAGATATTCTCGAGTCTAACGGCTCATCTTCTATGGCTACCGTTTGCGCAGGCTGTATGGCTCTTATGGATGCAGGTGTTAAGATTAAGAAGCCTGTATCAGGTATCGCTATGGGTCTTATCTCTGACAGCGCAACAGGTCGTTGGGCAGTGCTCTCTGACATCTTGGGCGATGAGGACCACCTCGGAGATATGGACTTCAAGGTAACAGGTACTCGTGACGGTATCACCGCAACACAGATGGATATCAAGGTTGACGGTCTGTCTTATGAGGTGCTTGCAAAGGCACTCGAGCAGGCTCGCCAGGGTCGTCTCCACATCCTCGACAAGATTACCGAGACTATCGCAGAGCCACGCGAGGACTACAAGCCATTTGTACCTCGTATTGAGCAAATTCTTATCGACAAGGACTTCATCGGCGCTGTTATCGGTCCTGGTGGCAAGGTTATTCAGGAGATTCAGAAGACTACCGGTACAACTATCACTATTACCGAGACTGAGAAGAACGGCGTTGTAGATATCTTCGGTCAGGACAAGGCTGCTATCGACGCTGCTTTGGCACGCATCAAGGGTATCGTAGCTGTTCCTGAGGTTGGCGAGCAGTATAACGGTACTATCAAGTCTATCGTAGCATTCGGTGCATTCGTAGAGATTCTTCCTGGCAAGGAGGCTCTGCTCCACATCTCTGAGATTGACTACAAGCGTTTCGAGACTATGGAGGAGACCGGTCTTAAGGAGGGCGATAAGATTGATGTTAAGCTCATCGGTCTTGATTCAAAGACAGGTAAGCTCAAGCTCTCGCACAAGGCACTTCTCCCAAAGCCTGAGGGTTGGGTAGAGCCTGAGCGCAAGCCACGCGCAGACCGCCCTGAGCGCAAGGGCAACGGCGAGCGTCGTGAGCGTCGTCCACACAAGGAGTAACAACAAGGTGGGGGGGGTAAATTACTTTTTTAGTCCCCCTAATACTTGAGATAGAAAAAAGTGCCGGAGAAAATACTCTCCGGCACTTTTTCTACCTACCCCCCCAAGGACTATTTACGCGCCTCCTTAGCCTCAATACACTCTGTTGCGTGAGGCACACGAAGCAGACGCTCACGAGGAATGAGCTTACCTGTGGTCTTGCAGATACCATAAGTCTTATGCTCAATACGCACAAGAGCCATCTCAAGATTCTTTATAAACTTCAACTGATGAGCAGCAAGTCGCTCAACCTCCTCCTTCGAAAGAGTCATAGCACCCTCCTCCAACACCTTGAATGTAGGCGAAGTGTCCTCAGTGTCATTATCTGCCGAGCGTGTAATAGAGGCTCTGAGCTGCTCGTAGTCGTGCCGCGCAACCTCCAATTTCTCCAAAATAAGCGACTTGAACTCGGCAAGCTCCGCATCACTATATCTGGTTCTAACAATCTCTGCCATAGCTTTAAGGTTTTTGTTTTACCAAAGTTAAGAATAATATTTGAGATATACAAATATCAGACAACTTTTTTATAATTTAAAAAATCATAACCAACATCGATTTTTACAAAGACAGACACAGAACTGCCCGCTTTTTCGAGAAAAAGCAGGGCATGCAAAAAGCTTTCGGAGAAACTGCGTTTCTCTTCTCTGCGTTGCGGATTTAGGATAGCCGTGTGGCTATTACAATAAAAGATAGTCCATCTTTCGGTTTCAAGCAAGCTTGACCTTAGAGGACTATCTTTTCTTGTGCCATCTACGATGGTTTTCCTAAATCCGAAAAGAGAGATAATTCGCCAATAGTATAAAATATAAAATATTTACATTCCCTCCAAACCTCCCTTTGGAAAAGGGAGGCTTTGTCGCAGAAAAAGGTTAGAGAAATCAAACCTTTTCTGCTCCGAGGTGCATATCGGTAGCTATATGACAATTGATTTTTACCGACAACTAAATACTCTACACATAGTTTGCACCATTTTGTTGTCAAAATAGTGCAAATACAACGCTCACCGATATTCGAGGCGATGGGACATACTTCTGTATTTCCCATTGACGAGAATGAGGTAGCGGAAGTAGTTGTGCTATTTTCACAACAAAATCATTTTATCGTCAGAGTGGGGTATATACAACGCTCGATGAAAAATGCCGACGATGGATAGTACTAAGTACAGCCATTGTCGGCACTTTTTTATTAGCGGAAGTAGATACCCCGCTATCACGATAAAATATTTAGCGTACTTTAAAATCCGGATCAGCCTTCATCGGAATAGGCATTGAACTATAGTATCCCGACTCGAACTTATCACGGACAGCCTTAAAGGCGTTGATGGTATATTCTACATCCTCCATAGTGTGAGCTGCGGTAGGGATTACGCGCAGGATAATCTCGCCCTTTGGAATTACAGGATAGATTACGATTGAGCAGAATACGCCGTAGTTCTCACGGAGGTCAACGATAAGGTTTGTACCCTCCTCATTGCCGCCCTTCATATATACAGGGGTTACAGGGGACTGAGTAACACCGATATCGAAGCCGTTAGCCTTCAGACCGCTCTGCAATGCGCGGGTAATCTCCCACAACTTCTCCTGATACTCCGGATGGTTGCGGATAAGCTCCAGACGCTTAAGTGCGCCGATAACCATTGGCATTGGCAGTGACTTTGCGTAGAGCTGTGAGCGCATATTGTAGCGGAAGAGGTTGATAAGCCAACGCGGACCTGACACGAATGCGCCGATACCTGCCATAGACTTTGCGAAGGTATTGAAGAGTACATCTACACCATCAACAACGCCGAAGTGTGCAGCTGTACCACGACCACCGGGACCCATAGTACCGAAACCGTGTGCATCATCAACAAGAAGGCGGAAGTTGAAGTCCTTCTTTGCCTTTACGATAACATCCAAGAAGCCCAAGTCGCCCTTCATACCGAATACACCCTCGGTAATTACGAGTACACCACCGCGCTGCTCCTCAGCCAGGTCTGTTGCGTGCTTAAGCTGCAAGCGCAGAGAAGCCTCGTCATTGTGAGCAAAGACAAAACGCTTACCCTTATGCAGACGCAGACCATCAATAATACAAGCGTGAGCCTCAGCATCATAGACCACAACATCACGAGGAGTAAGCAGACAGTCGATAATCGAAATCATACCCTGATAACCGAAGTTAAGCAGGAATGCATCCTCCTTACCAACGAACTCTGCCAACTCGCGCTCCAGCTGCTCGTGGTACTTAGTCTGACCACTCATCATACGAGCACCCATAGGTGCAGCCATACCAAACTCCGCAGCACCGGCAGCATCTGCCTTGCGTACCTCCGGATGGTTAGCCAAGCCTAAATAGTTGTTAAGGCTCCAGTTGAGCATCATCTTACCACGGAAACGCATATGAGGACCAATCTCGCCCTCAAGCTTTGGAAATGCAAAATATCCGTGAACATTCTGCATATACTGACCAATCGGTCCGCCTGTGTTTTTTTCAAGGCGTTCAAAAATATCTACCATATCTTTTAGGAATAAATTATCTTAATCATCGCAAAGGTAATAAATTATTTACAACATTGTTCAGTAAAAGTACTTATTTCTACCAAATCCCTTATAATATAAATATAGGTATAAGCCAAATTTGAAGAAAACTGCAACTTTTTTCAGAAAAAATGCTCAGACTCTTTCATTTTTCGCAAAACTATTCTATCTTTGCACTCGATTTTGCAGTTAAACCCATCGGATAGTTCTCCGGAATGCTCTGTAAAATCAGGTTCTTTGAGAAAATAAAGAAATTTGTGCGAAAATTTTGCAAATTAAAAATTTTCATTTATCTTTGCACCTCGGTTAGCGACTAATAATGCCGATGTAGCTCAGTTGGCCAGAGCAGCTGATTTGTAATCAGCTGGTCGGGGGTTCGAATCCCTCCATCGGCTCAAAGCAATCAATGCCAACCGTATGGGAAGATACCAGAGTGGCCAAATGGGGCAGACTGTAAATCTGCTGGTTTTTACCTTCGGTGGTTCGAATCCATCTCTTCCCACTTAAAATGCAGAGCAAAACCGAAAGCACAATTTCTTGCGGAAGTAGCTCAGTTGATAGAGCATCAGCCTTCCAAGCTGAGGGTCGCGAGTTTGAGCCTCGTCTTCCGCTCTAATGTATGCAATACACCTTTGAAAAGAGGGTGTATTGCTTGCGTGGTATAAAAGAAACCTTAAGACAAAAGATATAAGTAACTTTTTAAAAACTTAATAATTTTAAAGCTATGGCAAAAGAAAAATTTGACCGCTCGAAACCGCACGTAAACATCGGTACTATCGGTCACGTAGACCACGGTAAGACTACTCTTACTGCTGCTATTACCACTGTACTTGCTAAGGCAGGTCTCTCTGAGCTTCGTTCATTCGATTCTATCGATAACGCACCAGAGGAGAAGGAGCGTGGTATCACTATCAACACTGCACACGTAGAGTACCAGACTGCTGGTCGTCACTACGCTCACGTAGACTGTCCAGGTCACGCCGACTATGTAAAGAACATGGTTACCGGTGCTGCTCAGATGGACGGTGCTATCCTCGTAGTTGCTGCTACTGATGGTCCTATGCCTCAGACAAACGAGCACGTTCTGCTCGCAAAGCAGGTAAATGTACCAAAGATCGTAGTATTCCTTAACAAGTGTGATATGGTTGACGATGCAGAGATGCTTGACCTCGTTGAGATGGAGGTTCGTGACCTGCTCGCTAAGTATGACTTCGATGAGGATTGCCCTATCATCCGCGGTTCTGCACTTGGTGGTTTGAATGGTGAGCCACAGTGGGAGGAGAAGATTATGGAGCTCATGAACAGCGTTGATGAGTATATTCCAATCCCAGCTCGTGAGAACGAGAAGCCATTCCTTATGCCAGTTGAGGATGTATTCTCAATCACAGGTCGTGGTACTGTAGTTACAGGTCGTATCGAGACAGGTATCATCCATGTAGGTGATCCAGTTGAGATCGTAGGTCTTGGCGAGAAGTCAATGAACTCAACTTGTACAGGTGTTGAGATGTTCCGTAAGCTCCTCGATGAGGGTGAGGCTGGTGACAATGTAGGTCTGCTTCTCCGTGGTATCGACAAGAAGGAGGTTAAGCGTGGTATGGTTGTAGCTAAGCCAGGTTCTATCAAGCCACACACTAAGTTCACTGCTGAGGTTTATATCCTGAAGAAGGAGGAGGGTGGTCGTCACACTCCATTCCACAACAAGTATCGTCCTCAGTTCTACCTCCGTACTATGGATGTTACCGGTGAGGTAGCTCTTCCAGAGGGTGTAGATATGGTAATGCCAGGTGACCACGTTACAATCACTGTAACTCTCATCTATCCTGTAGCTATCAACGAGGGTCTGCGTTTCGCAATCCGTGAGGGTGGTCGTACAGTAGGTGCTGGTCAGGTACTTGCAATCGTTGAGTAATTAATCTCGACAAAATAGGGAGAGGTTTTTCCTCTCCCACTTTAGGAGCATAGTTCAAGGGTAGAATAGCGGTCTCCAAAACCGTTGATGGGAGTTCGAATCTCTCTGCTCCTGCCAAGATAAAAGAGAAAAACTATGGGATACATTAAAGACTCATACAAAGAGTTAGTAGAGAAGGTTAGCTGGCCTTCTTTTGCTCAGTTACAGAGTTCAACTATCGTTGTGATGGTCGCATCATTGATCTTCGCAATGATTGTACTCGTTATGGATGTTTCGTTCGAGACCATTATGCAGGGAATCTACAAGTTCCTCGGCAACCTTGGTCAGTAACATATTGATAGGTTAGTTATATGAGCGAAACAAAGAAGGAGAAGGCGTGGTATGTTGTTCGCGCCATTGGTGGCAAGGAGCATAAGGTAAAGGAGTACCTTGATGCTGAGATTCGCCGCAATGGTCTTGAGGAGCAGATATCACAGGTTCTTATTCCTACAGAAAAGGTTTACACCATCCGCAACGGAAAGAAGGTCTCAAAGGAGAGAGTTTCTTATCCGGGTTATGTATTGGTGGAAGCCATCTTAGACGGACAAATTCCATATATCATTCGCAATACTCCAAATGTACTCGGTTTCCTTGGTGATACTAAGGAAGAGAGCCGCAAGCTAATAGCTACACCTCTGCGTCCACAAGAGGTAAGTCGCATATTAGGTCGCGTCGATGAGTTAAACGAGATGGAGGAGGAACAGGCAGTACCGTTTGTTGTTGGCGAGAGCGTAAAAGTTACGGACGGTCCATTCTCAAGCTTCCAAGGTACCATTGAGAGTGTCAACAACGAGGCGCGTAAATTGGTTGTTTCAGTGAAGATATTTGGTCGCAAGACTCCAATGGAGTTGAGCTTCACACAAGTAGAAAAAGAATAATAAACCAGGAAAATTATGGCAAAAGAGGTTGCTGCATTTATTAAGTTGCAGATCAAAGGTGGTGCTGCCAACCCTTCACCTCCGGTAGGTCCGGCATTGGGTTCTAAGGGAGTCAATATCATGGACTTCTGTAAGCAGTTCAATGCTCGTACACAGGACAAGGCGGGAAAGGTTCTGCCAGTTATCATCACAGTTTATAGCGATAAGTCTTTCGATTTCGTCGTAAAACAGCCACCGGTAGCCGTTCAGCTTAAGGAAGCTGCTAAGATCAAGTCCGGTTCCGCACAGCCTAACCGCTCTAAGGTTGGTCAGGTTACATGGGAGCAGGTAGCAGAGATTGCTAAGGACAAGATGCCAGATCTTAACTGCTTTACACTTGAGGCTGCAATGCGTATGATTGCTGGTACTGCGCGCAGTATGGGTATCAACGTAGTTGGTGAATTTCCTAACGCGTAATTAAATTACAAAGATGAGTAAGTTGACAAAAAATCAAAAGATTGCCTACGCAAAGATTGAGCCAAACAAGGCTTATAAGCTCAGTGAGGCTGCCGCTCTTCTGAAGGAAATCACCTTTACAAAGTTTGATGCTTCAGTAGATATTGATGTGCGCTTAGGCGTTGACCCTCGTAAAGCTAACCAGATGGTTCGCGGTGTTGTAACTCTTCCTCACGGAACAGGTAAGGTAGTACGAGTTCTCGTACTCTGTACACCTGAGAAGGAGGCAGAGGCACAGGCTGCAGGTGCCGATTTCGTAGGTTTGGATGAGTATGTTGATAAGATCAAGTCTGGTTGGACTGATGTTGATGTAATCATCTGTACACCTAATGTAATGGGTAAGGTAGGTGCGCTCGGTCGTATCCTCGGTCCTCGCGGTCTGATGCCAAACCCTAAGACCGGTACGGTTACTATGGAGGTCGGAAAGGCTGTTCAGGATGTGAAAGCCGGTAAGATTGACTTTAAGGTTGATAAGTACGGTATCGTTCACACCTCAATTGGTAAGGTATCATTCACTGCTGAGCAGATCGAGGAGAATGCTAAGGAGGTAATGAGCACCATTATCAAACTCAAACCATCCGCTGCTAAGGGTACATATGTTCAGAGCATTTATCTCTCAACAACAATGAGCCCAGGCGTACAGGTTGATCCAAAATCAGTTGAAACAAAATAAAAGGAGGATTAAACAATGACTAAAGAACAAAAAGCTGTCGTTATCGATAATCTTGTTGCTCAGCTCAATGAGTATCCTCACTTTTATGTCACAAACATTGAGGCTCTTAACGCAGAGCAGACTGCTACACTTCGTCGCAAGTGCTTTGACAGCGATATTAAGCTTATCGTTGTAAAGAACACTCTTCTTGAGAAGGCACTCGAGCGCGTTAATAAGGCAGATGCTGAGTTGGTAAATGTACTTGCAGGTCCTACTGCAGTAATGCTTACAAACACCGGTAAGGCTCCAGCAGTTCTTATCAAGGAGTTCCGTAAGAAGAGCGACAAGCCAATCATCAAGGCTGCATGCGTAGAGGGTTGTGTATATGTTGGTGACGATCAGCTGGATACCCTGTGCAACATCAAGAGCAGAGAGGAGCTCATTGGCGACATCGTTGCACTGCTCCAGTCTCCTGCAAAGAATGTTATCTCTGCACTGCGTGCTAATGCAGGCGAGAAGATCGCGGGTCTGGTAAAGACTCTCGAAGAAAGAAATAATTAATAAAAAGAAACAAAAACAAATTTAATAAAAATTACAACTATGGCAGATGTAAAAGTATTGGCAGAGGAGTTGGTAAACTTGACTGTTAAAGAGGTAAACGAATTGGCTACCATCCTCAAGGAGGAGTACGGTATTGAGCCTGCTGCTGCAGCTGTTGCTGTTGCTGCTGCTCCTGCTGCTGCAGGTGAGGCTGCTGCAGAGAAGACTACTTTCGATGTAGTTCTTAAGAGCGCTGGTCAGGCTAAGCTCCAGGTTATCAAGGCTGTTAAGGAGGCTGCTGGTCTCTCACTTGGTGACGCTAAGGCTCTCGTTGACGCAGCTCCTAAGGCTGTTAAGGAGGGTGTTTCTAAGGAGGAGGCTGAGGCTCTCAAGGCTTCTCTCGAGGAGGCAGGTGCAGAGGTTGAGCTTAAGTAATTTTTTACTTAGTTTATCCAGACACATCTCAGGCGTAGAGCTTACTACTGCAGTGTAAGCTCTATGCCTTTTCCGGTCTTAAAATCCGTTTTTGCGCAAAGGAGCGAATTTGAGACCAAAAACAATAAAAAATCCCCACATCGGAAGTGCAAAAAGGCTGTGTCCGGCGTGGAGATAGAGACCAAAAAAAGGGCAATTTTAGGGTGTATAATCACGCTAAAATTTGAGGTTTTGCGACCCAACGCTCATTCGCAGGTCTCACGGATGCTCTCAGTGGCGTAATGTGCCAACAATGAGGGCATTAGCGGTGTGAAAAAGAACCGTTTTGAGGGTAGTTTTTTCCCTTTCGAGTACTCACAAAAAACAACCGGATTAATTTATGTCCACAAAAACACAAAATCGAATTAGCTTCTCCACGGTCAAGAATCGTGTGCCTTATCCTGATTTGTTGGAGATTCAGCTCAAATCATTCCGAGACTTTTTCCAGATGGACTCCACTGCCGAGCAGCGCAAGGGTGAGGGTCTTTACAGAGTCTTTCAGGAGAATTTCCCTATTACCGATACCCGCAACAACTTCGTGTTGGAGTTCCTCGATTACTACATCGACCCACCACGCTACACTATTGAGGAGTGTTTAGAGCGCGGACTGACCTACAATGTTCCGCTCAAGGCTAAGTTGCGTCTCTCTTGCAACGACAACGACCATGAGGATTTCAAGGTTGTCGTTCAGGATGTCTATTTCGGTAACATTCCGTATATGACGGAGCGAGGCACCTTCGTCATCAATGGTGCAGAGCGCGTAATCGTATCGCAGCTCCACCGTTCACCGGGTGTATTCTTCGGTCAGAGCGTCCACACAAACGGTACTAAGCTCTACTCGGCTCGTATCATCCCATTCAAGGGTTCGTGGATTGAGTTCGCTACTGACATCAACAATGTCATGTACGCATATATCGACCGTAAGAAGAAGTTACCTGTAACAACACTTCTGCGTGCTATCGGTTATGAGACCGACCAGCAGATTCTCGATATTTTTGACCTTGCAGATGAGATGAAGGTCACAAAGACCAACCTTAAGAAGGCAGTAGGTCGCAAGTTGGCAGCTCGTATCCTCTCCACATGGATTGAGGACTTCGTAGATGAGGATACCGGTGAGGTAGTATCTATCGAGCGTAACAATGTCATTGTCGATCGTGAGACCATTCTTGAGGAGAGTCACATCGATGCAATTCTTGAGAGCGGTGTTAAGACTATTATTCTCCACAAGGAGAATCCGTCAGGCATCGACTTCTCGATTATCTATAACACACTTCAGAAGGATGCTTGTAACTCAGAGGTTGATGCTGTTCGTTACATCTATCGTCAGTTGCGTGCTTCCGAGGCACCGGATGATGCAACCGCTCGTGATGTTATCGACAAGCTCTTCTTCTCTGACAAGCGTTACGACTTGGGCAATGTGGGTCGTTTCCGTATCAACAAGAAGCTCGACCTTGGTATTGATCCTAATATCCGTACACTTACTCGTGAGGATATTATCGCCATTATCAAGTACCTTATCGAGCTGATTAACTCTCACGCAGAGCTTGATGATATCGACCACTTGTCAAATCGTCGTGTTCGTACAGTTGGCGAGCAGCTTTCAAATCAGTTCTCGATTGGTTTCGTGCGTATGGCTCGAACTATTCGTGAGCGAATGAATGTGCGTGACAATGAGGTATTTACACCGGTAGATTTGATTAATGCCAAGACTCTGTCGAGCGTTATCAACTCCTTCTTCGGTACCTCACAGCTCTCGCAGTTTATGGATCAGATCAACCCGCTTGCCGAGGTTACTCACAAGCGTCGTCTGTCAGCACTCGGTCCTGGTGGTCTGTCACGAGATCGTGCAGGTTTCGAGGTGCGAGATGTACACTATACACACTACGGTCGTCTCTGCCCTATCGAGTCTCCGGAGGGTCCAAACATCGGACTTATCTCATCTCTTTGCGTCTATGCAAAGATTTCAGATATGGGCTTCATCGAGACTCCATACCGCAGCGTAGAGAATGGTGTTGTTGATCTTGACAACTCACATATCCGCTACTACTCAGCAGAAGAGGAGGAGGGTCAGGTTGTAGCACAGTCTAACGAGCCGCTCACAGACGATGGTCACTTTGTAAATAAGGACCGTATCAAGGCTCGTGAGGGTGCAGACTTCCCTGTAGTTCACGATACAGATGTAAATCTGATGGATGTTGCTCCAAATCAGATTGCCTCTATCGCGGCAAGCCTTATCCCATTCCTTGAGCACGATGACGCGAACCGTGCGCTGATGGGTTCTAACATGATGCGTCAGGCAGTGCCGCTCGTAAATTGCGAGGCTCCAATTGTAGGTACAGGCATTGAGAAGGATATGATCTCAGACAGCCGCATACAGATTGTTGCAAGCAGCGATGGAGAGGTTGTATTTGCAGACGCAACTCGTATTGATATTCGTTACGACCGTACAGAGGAGGAGAAAGTATGTACCTTCGAGCCGGAGATTACATCATATACTCTGCCACGCTACCGTCGTACAAACCAGAATACATCTATCACACTTCGTCCACTTGTACTTACAGGTGACCGCGTGAAGGCTGGTCAGATTCTTACCGAGGGCTACTCTACTCAGAACGGCGAGCTCGCACTTGGTCGTAACCTTAAGGTTGCGTTCATGCCTTGGAAGGGTTATAACTTCGAGGATGCGATTGTTATCTCTGAGCGTATTCAGCGCGAGGATCTGTTCACCTCTGTACATGTTGACGAGTATATCCTCGAGGTTCGTGATACAAAGCGTGGTAAGGAGGAGCTGACTTCAGATATTCCGAATGTCAGCGAGGATGCTACCCGCGACCTCGATGCTAACGGTATTATCCGTATCGGTGCAAATGTTAAGCCGGGCGATATCCTTATCGGTAAGATTACCCCTAAGGGAGAGAGCGACCCATCTCCGGAGGAGAAGTTGCTCCGCGCTATCTTCGGTGACAAGGCAGGAGATGTTAAGGATGCATCACTCAAGGCACAGCCATCACTCCACGGTGTGGTTATTGACACTAAGCTCTATAGCCGCGCAGGTAGTGTTGATAAGAAGAACCGCCTTGCCGAGAAGGAGGCACTTTCAAAGATTGACGAGAAGCACCGTGAGCAGGCACTTGCTCTGACCGCTGTTTTGGTAAGCAAACTTTGGGCAGTTCTTCAGGGTAAGACTACAACCGGTATTACAGACTACTTCGGTGCAGAGCTTTATGCTCCAGGAGCAAAGTTCACACAGAAGATGCTCGATGATATCTCTCGTAAGACTATCGACGAGAAGAGCAAGCTTGAGGTTGGTTATCTGAACCTCGGCTCTTGCAACTGGACAGACGATGCTCATACAAACGAGCTTGTTGAGTGTATTATCAACAACTATATCGTTGAGTTCAAGAAGATTTCTGCTGCAATTACTCGTGAGAAGATTAACCTTACAAATGGTGATGAGCTTCCACAGGCAGGAGTTATTCAGGTTGCGAAGGTATATATCGGTAAGAAGCGTAAGCTGAAGGTAGGAGATAAGATGGCGGGTCGTCACGGTAACAAGGGTATTGTTGCTAAGATTGTCCGCGACGAGGATATGCCATTCCTTGAGGATGGTACAATCGTAGATATCTGTCTTAACCCACTCGGTGTGCCTTCACGAATGAACCTCGGTCAGATTTACGAGACCGTTCTTGGATGGGCAGGTCGTGAGCTTGGTCTAAAGTTCGCTACACCTATCTTCGATGGTGCATCTCTTGATCAGATTAACGAGTACACAGCACAGGCAGGTATTCCACATAGCGGTCGAACTTACCTCTACGATGGTGGTACAGGCGAGCGTTTCGACCAGCCGGCAACTGTAGGTGTAATCTATATGCTTAAGCTCGGTCATATGATTGACGATAAGATGCACGCTCGTTCTATCGGTCCATACTCACTCATCACCCAGCAGCCACTCGGTGGTAAGGCACAGTTTGGTGGTCAGCGATTCGGAGAGATGGAGGTTTGGGCACTCGAGGGCTTCGGTGCAGCAAACATTCTTCAGGAGATTCTTACCGTTAAGTCTGACGATGTTACAGGTCGTGCTAAGACTTATGAGGCAATTGTTAAGGGCGACAACCTTCCAAAGCCTGGTATTCCAGAGGCTATGAATGTATTGCTCCACGAGCTTCGCGGTCTTGCACTCTCAGTAAAACTTGAGTAATAATAAGTAGGTATAAATAGAAAAATTGTAACAAATATGGCAATTAAAGATAATACAACCGGTTACAGCCGCATTTCGATTAGCCTCGCCTCTCCGGAGGAGATTTTGGCGCAGTCAAGCGGCGAGGTGCTCAAGCCAGAGACTATCAACTATCGTACCTACAAGCCGGAGCGTGACGGTCTGTTCTGCGAGCGTATCTTTGGTCCTGTAAAGGATTATGAGTGTAACTGCGGAAAGTACAAGCGCATTCGTTATAAGGGTATTGTCTGCGACCGATGCGGTGTAGAGGTAACTGAGAAGAAGGTTCGCCGTGAGCGTATGGGTCACATCTCACTTGTTGTGCCTGTAGTTCATATCTGGTACTTCAAGTCACTCCCTTCAAAGATTGGTTACCTGCTCGGTATCCCATCTAAGAAGTTGGAGGGAATTATCTACTACGAGCGTTATGTTGTTATCAACGCCGGAGCAGCAGAGAAGCAGGGTATTGCAAAGTATCAGACCCTTGCCGAGAAGGAGTATCTTGATGTTCTCGATGCACTTCCAGCAGGCAACCAAAATCTTCCTGATGGCGATCCGGACAAGTTCGTAGCGATGATGGGTGCAGAGGCTATCAAACTTCTGTTGCAGGAGGTTGATTTGGATAAGATGTCATACGATCTTCGTGACCGTGCATCCCGCGAGACCTCACAGCAGCGTAAAAGCGAGAGCCTCAAGCAGCTTAATGTTATCGAGTCATTCCGTGCATCTCAGGGCAAGAACCGTCCTGAGTGGATGGTGCTTGATGTTATTCCGGTAATTCCACCGGAGCTCCGTCCACTCGTTCCACTGGATGGTGGTCGTTTTGCAACATCAGACTTGAACGACCTCTATCGTCGTGTTATTATCCGTAATAACCGACTCAAGCGTCTTATTGAGATTAAGGCTCCGGAGGTTATCCTTCGTAACGAGAAGCGTATGCTTCAGGAGGCTGTCGATTCACTGTTCGACAACTCTCGTAAGAGCAACGCTGTTAAGAACGAGAGCAACCGCCCACTCAAGTCACTCTCTGACTCACTTAAGGGTAAGCAGGGTCGCTTCCGTCAGAATTTGCTCGGTAAGCGTGTCGATTACTCGGCTCGTTCAGTAATCGTCGTAGGTCCTGAGTTGAAGATGCACGAGATGGGTATTCCAAAGGATATGGCAGCAGAGCTCTACAAGCCATTTATTATCCGCAAGCTCATCGAGCGTGGTATCGTTAAGACTGTCAAGAGTGCAAAGAAGATAATTGACCGCAAGGACCCTGTAATTTGGGGCATCCTTGAGAATGTTATCAAGGGACACCCTGTTCTTATGAACCGTGCTCCGACCCTTCACCGTCTTGGTATTCAGGCGTTCCAGCCAAAGCTTATCGAGGGTAAGGCAATGCAGCTCCACCCACTCTCTTGTACTGCGTTCAACGCAGACTTCGATGGTGACCAGATGGCTGTTCACTTGCCACTTGGCAATGCAGCAATCCTCGAGGCACAGTTGCTTATGCTCGGTTCACACAATGTCCTCAATCCTGCTAACGGTGCGCCAATTACCGTGCCTTCACAGGATATGGTCCTCGGTCTGTACTACATCACAAAGCCACGCCCTAATGTAAAGGGTACAGGTCTTGTATTCTACGGTCCGGAGGAGGCAATTATTGCATACAACGAGGGTCGTGTAGATATCCACGCTGTTGTTAAGTGCCGTGTTCGCGATTTGGACGAGAACGATCAGCCTGTCGTAAAGCTTGTTGAGACCACAGTAGGTCGTATCCTTGTAAATCAGGTTGTTCCTGAGGAGGTTGGCTATGTAAACGAGCTGCTGACAAAGAAGTCACTGCGTGATATCATCTCAGTAGTGATGAAGAAGGCAGGTGCAGACAAGGTAGCTAAGTTCCTCGACGATATCAAGAATATGGGTTACCAGATGGCATTCCGTGGCGGTCTGTCATTTAACCTTGATGCAGTAATCATCCCTGATGCTAAGGAGCAGCTGGTAGCCGAGGGTTATCAGAAGGCTGAGGCTATTATGGATGACTATAATATGGGTCTTATCACCAACAATGAGCGTTATAACCAGATTATCGATGTTTGGACAAATGTAAACAATAAGCTCTCAAAGCAGGTGGTAGATACCCTTACAAATGATGATGACGGTTTCAACCCTGTATATATGATGCTTCACTCAGGAGCGCGTGGTTCACGAGAGCAGATTCGTCAGCTTTCAGGTATGCGTGGTCTGATGGCGAAGCCGCAGAAGTCAGGTGTTGAGGGTGGTCAGCAGGTTATCGAGAACCCAATTCTCTCCAACTTTAAGGAGGGTCTGTCAGTGCTTGAGTACTTTATCTCTACTCACGGTGCTCGTAAGGGTCTTGCTGATACCGCTCTTAAGACAGCCGATGCAGGTTATCTTACCCGTCGTCTTGTAGATGTTGCACAGGATGTTATCATCACTGAGGACGATTGCGGTACACTGCGTGGTCTTAATGCAACAGCTATCAAGCGTAACGATGATGTCGTTCAGACACTCTATGACCGCATCTTGGGTCGTACAGCCCTTAACGATGTTATCAACCCACTCACTGAGGAGGTTCTCTGCCGTGCCGGCGAGGAGATTACAGAGGAGATTGCAGCAGCTATCGAGAAGTCGCCAATCGAGTCAGTAGATATCCGCTCGGTACTCACTTGTGCTTCACGCCACGGCGTTTGTGCAAAGTGTTACGGTCGTAACCTTGCTACTGCCCGAATGGTTCAGAAGGGCGAGGTTGTGGGTGTTATCGCTGCACAGTCAATCGGTGAGCCGGGTACACAGCTTACACTCCGTACATTCCATGTCGGTGGTGTTGCGGGTGGTTCGACTATCGAGACCAATGTAGTATCTAAGTATGAGGGTCGCCTTGAGATTGATGAGCTCCGCACCGTAAAGGGTAAGAACTCACAGGGCGAGGCTATCAATATCGTAATCTCTCGTCAGTCAGAGTTCCGTATTGTAGATCCTAATACCAATATTACACTCTATACTCACGCTCTGCCTTATGGTGCTACAATCTTTATGGAGCATGGCGCAACTGTTAAGAAGGGCGATCTTATCTGCGAGTGGGATCCATATAACGCAGTAGTTATCGCAGAGCACGACGGTAAGGCATCTTACGACTCACTCATCGAGGGTGTTACCTATCGTGAGGAGCGTGATGAGCAGACAGGTATGTCAGAGCGCGTAGTTGTTGAGTCTCGCGACCGTAAGAATATCACCCCTTCAATCAAGATTGTAAGCAAGGATGGCGAGGAGCTTCGCTCATACAACCTTCCGGTATCTGCTCACATTGCAGTTAAGGACAATGGTCGCGTACATGTCGGCGATATTCTGTTCAAGATTCCTCGTGTTGTAGGTAAGAGCGGAGGCGATATCACCGGAGGTCTTCCACGAGTTACAGAGCTCTTCGAGGCTCGTAACCCATCGAACCCTGCAATCGTATCAGAGATTGATGGTGAGGTAACATTCGGTAAGATTAAGCGTGGTAATCGTGAGATTATCATCACCTCTAAGTCTGGCGAGATTTGCAAGTACCTCGTACCACTGTCACGCCAGATTATCGTACAGGAGAACGACTTTGTTCGCGCCGGTATGCCACTCTCTGATGGAGCTATCACTCCAAGCGATATCCTGCGTATCCTCGGTCCAACTAAGGTTCAGGAGTATATCGTGAACGAGGTTCAGGAGGTTTACCGTATGCAGGGTGTGAAGATTAACGATAAGCACTTCGAGGTTATCGTACGCCAGATGATGAACAAGGTTCAGATTGAGGATCCGGGAGACTCTCGTTTCTTCGAGAACCAGATTGTCGATAAGTGGGAGTTTATGGATGTAAACGACGAGCTGTATGATAAGGTAGTTGTTACCGATGCAGGCGATTCACAGAATGTCTTTGCAGGTCAGATTATCTCAATGCGTAAGCTTCGTGATGAGAACTCATCACTCAAGCGTCGCGATATGAAGACTGTTGAGACTCGCCCAATCGTTGCAGCAACCTCAAATCAGGTTCTTCAGGGTATTACCCGTGCAGCACTCCAGACAACCAGCTTCATCTCGGCAGCATCCTTCCAGGAGACAACCAAGGTGCTCAACGAGGCGGCTATTCAGGCTAAGACAGATAACCTTGTAAATCTTAAGGAGAATGTCATCTGCGGTGGTCGTATTCCTGGCGGTACAGGTCTGAGAGAGTACGAGAACCTTGTTGTCGGTCTTAAGGCTGATGTCGAGGGTCTGCTTACTGCGGAGAACTAATATTTAACCTCTATATAGAAAAGGTTGGCAAATTGTTTTGCCAACCTTTTTTATTGCTTCATCTTGCGTATAAACTCTCTCAAATTACGGTCAATATAACGCCAAACTTCATCAGCATCTACCTCTGTTTTATTCTTATTCTTACTCTTACCCATATATCAACTATTTTTTCTTATTCCTATTACAAAGGTAGAGGTAGATAAGAGAGTTTTAAAACTTTTTAAAGTCTATTTTACCTGTCCTAAAACTCTTATATTAGAGTAATCATATAAGTTTTTATAGCAAACTATATTCTATTTCGCTTATTTAATCACAATAATATTATTTTACAAAATACTATTGTAACTTTCTATGATTACCATTTTATTACAAACTTTCCGTATATACTCATATTTGTTGGCATATTTTTTGGAGGGGGGGGTAATTTTTTCCTATATTTGTAATATAAACCATTAAATATTTAGTTATGAAGAGACTTTTGATTGCAGCCGCAGCTCTGCTTCTCGGTTGCAGCGTCGCATCCGCACAAAGTAAGGGTGATATCTATTTTGGAGGTATGGCAGGTGTCGCGATCCAAGCAGGCGATGGTGGCGTGGGCGCAGGCTTTACTATCCAACCTGAATTTGGAGGTTTTGTGGCAGACAGATGCAGATTAGGTGTTAGCATCGGCTATGCCATCAGCGGTGGCATACACTCACTTACCGCTTGCCCAAACTTCGCCTACTATATCCGCCTCTGCGATAATGTCTATTATACCCCGGGCATTGAGGCAGGCTTTGTTATGGCAATTAGCGGAGGAGCACACCCCGGATTGGGCGTTGGACTTAGTATGTTCTCTTTGGAGTTCCGCCCTACTAAACGCTTCGGCTTCACCGCCAACCTTGCATCTCTCAACTTCGTAGCCCTCGCCTCTGCAGGCAGTACCCTTAACTTCGATTTGGCACTCAACCCAACATTCGGACTTAAATACTACTTCTAAATACGAGAAAATAGTTCAGGTCAGTAGTTACGGGCGTATCTTATTTAGATACGCCTTATTTTATGAGCAGAACCTGTCGAGTAAACACAAAGTCCCCCTCACAGGGTTAGTGAGCTTAACTTGCCGAGGATTGCTACGCAATCTGTTCTCGGCTTCAATTGGCGGCACCTCGGCATAGTTCAAACGAATTTGACTCTGCGCTCGGTTTGCACAATTGTCCTCTGTTACACAGAGCTGTTAAGCT
>JAFVIB010000050.1 GCA_017474235.1 Alistipes sp.
GATCCTATCGAGACCTACCGTAAGTTGGCCGTTGCTACTGCCAAGGAGATGGGCGATGAGAAACTCGCCGAGAAGATTGACGGAGGCTCGTTTGGCGGTGGCTTGAAGTATGGCTATGGACACTGCATGTATGTCTATGACCTCAGCGAGCGTGGCAAGGGTCTGCAGATGATGACGCTCTCGCACGCACAGTTCAAGGAACTCGATGAGCGTAAGTTCAAGCTCTGGTCGAAGAAGTTGCAGAAGAATCCGAGCTATCCTTGTCCTATTTCATCGGTGCGTGAGGCATACCCCGTAGAGATTGAGAAGCGTAAGAATGGTGCCAAGACCGAGTATGTCATCTCTATCGACAACGAGTCGGATACGCTGCCTCTGAGCCGTGAGGAGCTCACAGCACTGCTCGCCGCACCTCGTATTCCCGAAATCATCTACCGCTACACACGCTACCACCTCGGTGCTACCGTGGAGTTCCTCAAGCAGAGCGACACGCTCTATGGTATGAAGCTTATGGAGAGCGACGAGATGAAGGAGGTTATCGCAACCCTCGCCGCAGAGCTTCCGAAGGAGGATACCTCGGAGTTCTCGTTCGACCGCCGCTCGAAGGATAACAAGGAGAATGAGCAGAATGGCTCAGGACCGCTCTCGCTCGATGACCTCTTTGAACGCTACGAGGAGTTGCAGGCCGAGGGTCTTGGTGACAAGACCGAGGAGGGTCAGGAGCTCCGTGCTATGATTCGTGGCTACATCGACCAGGAGCGTCTGCCTATCCGCATTACCCGCTCTACCTCTAACCGAGAGTTGCTCGATATGATTGAGCACGAGATCGAGGGGCCCAAGCCCGAAGAGGAGGCGGAGGCAGAGAGTGATGATGAGGAGCAGGCCGAGGAGCGTCCACGCCGCCGCAGATAACATAAATGTGGTGTGCAGGTAGGTAAGCTGCCTGTACACC
Source organism: Alistipes sp. (assembly GCA_017474235.1). Taxonomy (GTDB): domain Bacteria; phylum Bacteroidota; class Bacteroidia; order Bacteroidales; family Rikenellaceae; genus Alistipes. The sequence goes on from JAFVIB010000050.1 coordinate 950, forward strand.
ATTATCTGTATGGCCAAACGTCGGAACCCTAATGGGTATATGAGACGAACGACTCATTCAGTTGGTGCATATAGTCCAACCTCTTACTCAAGAATTTATAAAGTATGGGCAAGTATGTTTCAAAGATGCTATTCCCACGAATTTCATCTTAAAGAGCCTTCATATATTGGCTGTATTGTATGTGAAGAGTGGCATGATTTCCAAAATTTTGCTCGCTTTTATGATACAGCTCCATATAGAGAAGATGGTTGGCATTTAGACAAAGATATTCTCCATAAGGGGAATAAATTATATGCTCCAGATATGTGTGTGTTTGTCCCTCCCGAAATCAATAAATTGTTTGTCAGGAGAACAAATCATCGGGGTGATACACCACAAGGTGTTCATTACGAAAAGAGACGCAATAGGTATAAAGCAAGTATGCACGATGGAACTGGTAAGACCGTGTTTCTAGGTCGTTACAGAACCATTGAAGAGGCATTTGACGCTTATAAAAAGGCTAAGGAGGCTCGGATATGTGCTGTTGCTGAAAAATATAAAGGGCGAATCTCTCCTGACTTATATCAAGCAATGATTAACTATAAAATAGATATGACAGACTGATATGAGTAAAAATATAGATGCATATCCAGTGGCAATGGTCTTGGCGGATACGCATTGTGGCAAAGATACCGTAGAAGCCTTCAAACTCAATATGCACGAAGCAATCTCAATTTGTCAAGAGAAGAATATTAAATACATATTCTTTGCAGGAGATTTAGTGCTTAGTCGTGCTGCACAAACATTAGATATTTTATTGGCTATCCACGATGTGCTTGAAGAGTGTAGAGAGGCAGGAATAGAGATAGTTATGATAAACGGCAATCACTGTAAAGTGAATCAAGAGTCACCAAGAGGTTATTGTAATGTCTTCGATTCATTTAGTAATGTTATTGTCGTTGATACTTATCTTAAGTTCCCAATTACTAAGAATGTTCAAATCGGACTAATATCATATTTCCCTGAACAAGGTTCCTTCGTGCAGAAACTGGAAGAACTGGAAAATATTATGTTCGACGGCACAAAAGCATTCAGAATCCTTATTATTCACGAAGGTATTCGAGGAGGACTTGGAGATGCGACTGATACAGAATTGCCAGCCAAACTATTTTCGAAATGGAATAAAGTTCTTGTTGGGCATTATCATAATAGGAATACAATAGCGCCAAATATAGAATATATCGGCTCATCACGCCAGCACAACTTCGGTGAGGACGAGGAGAAGGGCTACACGGTAATCTA
>JAFVIB010000016.1 GCA_017474235.1 Alistipes sp.
ACAGCCCATTTTGTCCTATACTTTCATAAAGTGAAGGTATGGCAAAAACACTTATTGCCCGTGGTCAGGCAACAATCACAATACAGAAGGATGGTTACACGATAACCCAGTCGCTCGGAGAGTATATTTTCCCCGCAGATCAGAGCGGAAAGATACTCTCTGCAGTATCTGTTACATCTACAATATCAGTAACCCTCGGCGATAGTGCGTTCAGCAACTTTACCATAGGCACAATCACCAAGCCGACGGGATTCTCATCCATTTCAGTCAATAATACCAATAAGACCGTAACATTTGCAGTTGCGGCCAACACGACTACGCTTGCCGATCACGGCAAGATAGATATCCCCATTACGATTTCTAGCACAATATATAAACTCTCTTTCGTGTGGTCCAAAGCCAAGAAGGGAGATACCGGTGCGGCAGGTGTGGATGCTAATCTCCTCGATTGGGTTAAGGAGTGGAATACGGGCAAGACGCTTATCAATAGCAATACCGTTATCACTCCCAAACTCTTTGCTGGAGCCAAGAATACCGATGGTACGATTTCAGGTATAGCCATAGGCTCGTTTGCATTAAGCACCAAGACCTCTTCGGGAACTATTACCACCGAAACCGTAAATGGCATCTATGGCTTCAAAGATGGCTACAAGACCTTCTATGTGGACAATAGTGGCAATGCTCAGTTGGGTTATGGTAATGAGTATGTCAAGTATAACGCATCTACTGGCAAGATTGAATTCGGCTCAGCGGTGAGTATGCAATGGGTTGGAGCAACCTATATCGACAAAGATGGCATCTTTACAGGTACGCTCTCTGCCGATACTGTCAGTGCTATCGATATTGCCGCCTCACAGATTACTTCGGGTAAAATTTCGGCAACATATATCAATACCGATGAGTTAAAATCGACACTTATCACAGCATCGAATATCAATGCTCTGACCCTTACCACAACCAAAGGAACAATTGGTGGTTGGAGTATCGACAGCGATAGCATTTACCGTGGTACAAAGAAGAATACGGCAACTACCTACACTGCTGCATCCGGCTCAATGACCATTGGCTCTACGGGTATTCGTGGCTACAAGTGGCGTTTGGAGTCTACGGGTGCGGGAGCTGTGGCAGGAGGTAATATCTCGTGGGATGCAAGTGGCAATGTTACATTTGCAAACTCTGTATCGCTCAACTGGACCGAGCCAATAGATGGCATTACCGAGGCTTTGGGAGGAGATGAGTTCCCGAAACTGACAAAGATTACCGCAGAAGGCATCTACACAGGCAGTATTACCGCTTCACAGATTACCGCAGGCACTATCTCTGCAGACCGTATTGCCGCAGGAAGTATCACTGCGGCCAAGCTTGATGCTGCAAGTATTAAGAGTGATATCATCAATACGACCTACATCAATGGTTTGGAGTGTACTTTCACCAAGGGCAAGATTGGCAACTGGACAATTACCTCGAATAAAATCTACAACTCCCAGATTTCGCTCGACGCAGCCAATAAGCGTATTGTGGTCTATGCATCAACGGCTACTGCGACAAGCGGTCATCGAGTTCAGTTGTACTACAATAGCAACTCTGACTTTGGCTTCTGGGCAACAGACTCTGCAGGAACTTGCATCGTATCGCTTGGCTCGTCGAATAAGATTGCGGGTTGGGCTATCACATCCACCTCTATCAGCAAAGGTAATGTGTCGCTCGGCAGTGATGGCTCTATCACAAATGGGACAAAGTGGAAACTCAATAATGATGGCTCAGGGCAAATAGCTTCGGGCAATATATCGTGGGACGCGAGTGGCAATGTAACTTTTGCCAATGCAGTTTCCGTTGCTTGGACCGAGGATATTGATGCTATAACTACTGCCCTTGGCGGAGATGAGTACCCCAAACTGACAAAACTGTCAGCCACGGGCGTATATACTGGTACGCTAACAGCAACGCAGGTAAATGCTGTTAGTATTAACGCTTCGAGTATCAAGGCTGGAACACTATCGGTAGACCGCATTGCTGCGGGTAGTATCACTGCTGCAAAACTCGATGCGGCAAGTATCAAGAGCGATATTATCAATACAAACTATATCAATGGCCTTGAGTGTACATTCACGAAGGGTTCGATTGGTGGTTGGACGATTGCTTCTAACAAAATCAGTAACTCGCAGATTTCTATGGATGCGGCCAATAAGCGTTTTGTTGTGTACAGCACTACCGCAACACCAACAAGCGGACAGCGAGTGCAGTTGTACTACAACAACAATAACGATTTTGGATTTCTTGCCGTCAATAGCTCAGGCTCCACTATTGCATCGTTTGGCTCATCCAATAAGGTCGCTGGCTGGGCTATTACACCTACAACTATCAGCAAGGTGTAATAGCCCAGCCAGCGACCTTATTGGATGAGCCAAATGATGCAATAGTGGAGCCTGAGCTATTGACAGCAAGAAATCCGAAATCGCTATTACTATTGTAGTACAACTGTACTCGCTGACCACTAGTAGCTGAACC
>JAFVIB010000017.1 GCA_017474235.1 Alistipes sp.
AAATGCACCACTCTGCCGATAAAATGATTTTGTTGTGAAAATAGCACAACTACTTCCGCTACCTCATTCTCGTCAATGGGAAATACAGAAGTATGTCCCATCGCCTCGAATATCGGCAAGCGTTGTATTTGCACTATTTTGACAACAAAATGGTGCAAACTATAGTCGGAGTGGAATTCGAATTTCTGTTCTTTTCGGATTTAGGAAAACCATCGTAGATGGTACAAGAAAAGATAGTCCTCTGAGGTCAAGTTTACTTGAAACCGAAAGATGGACTATCTTTTATTGTAATAGCTGTAAGGCTATCCTAAATCCGCAACGCATAGAAGAGAAACGCAGTTTCTCCGAAAGCTTTTTGCATGCCCTGCTTTTTCTCGAAAAAGCGGGCAGTTCTGCGTAGCTATTGTGGGAATATTCGGCGGAGTATTGCGAGAGGGTAACGGCGTACGGGGCGCATCCAGAGCCATATTTTGGCGAAGAATATATGGAGTTTTGAGCAGTCGATAACTCCATAGACTTTGCTCTTGTCCATTGTCTCTGTGCCGTAAATATTTCCATCGCCGAGCAGAGTGACTTTATTACCCTCGATATTTATAATTCTATGAATAGCAAAGTGTCCTCCCGTATCGGCAAAGACGACATTATATTTTTTGAAGTCCTCCTCTTTTATAGGGCGCAGGTGTACGGTTGAGCCACTGAGGAAGAATGGCAGCATACTATGACCTTTAACGGTCACGGTGACCCTTTCGCCCTCAAGTAGTATATCTCTTACAACGGAGAATGTAGCTACATTATCGCCTCGTTTTGTCGTCATTATGCTTTGAATATGGTGTTATACGATAGTTCGGCTGCGGCTGCATTTGGCAGACACTCAAGGTGGAATACGGGTGCGGAGGCAATCATATCCGACAGAGTGTTGCAAAGGGCATCTTGCAGAGCCTCGTCGTGTGCAAATGCGGGTGGACACGATGGTAGCAGAGCCCCGATAGCTTGCAATACGGGCAGTCGATGAATCTTGTTATATGGAGCTTGCGAGAGGCGGATAAATCCGGCAATAGGGTAGTGAAGGTTACGGTAGCAAGGTGTCTTGCCGCTCCACGGCGAGCCGAAGGCTGTCGGAACACCATCTACAAGGCGGATTATCGGGCTGTCATCATTGAGCAGCGTTGTGCCGTCGATATTCTCTCGCCACAGACGGGTGTGGGTACTCTTGCCTGTTCCCGACTCTCCAAGGCATAGCACTGCGCGATTATCCTTTACCAGTACTGATGAGTGGATAGCTATAGCACCAAGAGGAGCAATGCAGAGTCCAAACATCAACCATAGCCCGAAGCGGAGCAGAGAGGTGTCGGGAGTATCAAACACTCCGTAGTTTGACTCGACAACGCAGCTTTGGTCACTCTTTGCAAAGAGGTAGCACTCACACCCCTTGACCATCTCGAACAGATAACCGCTACTATGGCGGTAGAGAGTACACTGTGCCAAGTCAGCCTCAAAGCCGAAACTGCTCAGCTCTGTAAGCTGACCAAATGCCTCTTTGGAGATGCTACACTCACTATGTAGCTCCATTGTGGCACTCTGCTCGGGTTCTTCTGTCGTAACAAACGGTGCAAACCCTCGAACTCCGCAGGCGACTAAGTCTGCGTGACGACCAATGGTGCGTATTCTATATTGTGCTACGATATATTCCATAATTTAATCTATTTTAGTGTTATTATTCTGTCGCAATATGTAAGAGAACTATCTCTGTGAGCTATGACAACTATTGTCAGACTCTTATTTGACTGAGCCAGCGAAGCTATGGCGTCGTTTATGCTCTGTTCAGTTTGGCTGTCAAGAGCGGAGGTCGCCTCATCAAAGAAGAGTACATCTGCACCCTTGTATAGCGCGCGGGCAATGCCTATTCTCTGACGCTGACCGCCTGAGATGAGCGCACCACACTCTCCGATGCGGGTATTGACACCATTTGGCAGCGAATTTACAAACTCATCTAACGATGCTGCCTTGATAGCTCTCTCTACGCGCTCCATATCAATACTCTCCTGTCGGCAACCTAAAGCGATATTGCTCAGCAGAGTACTATCTGTCAGAAAGACGCTCTGTGATACATAGCCGATGCTGTTTTGCCACTTGCGGCGATTCTCTGCACTCAGTGGCTCACCATCGATAGTGATAGTACCGTTTGTCGGGGTATATAGACCGAGTAGCAGATTGAAAAGTGTCGTTTTACCCGCTCCTGAGCGACCATTGATACCAATCTTCTCGCCCTTGTGAATCGTAAAGCTGAGAGCAGAGATAACATCGCTACTGCTATCCTCAAAGCGGAATGAGAGATTATTGACCTCTATGCTGTGGCTGAAATTGAGCCTCTCGGTAGTGCTGTTCTCCACCTCGGCAGGAGAGTCAATGCCCACCTCGCTGATAATATCTATTGCATAGCGGTTGTATCTGAGTGATGTCCACGCGCTCATTATTGCGCGAATAGATGGCATAAGCCTGAGCGCAGCCACGGCAAAAATTCCGAAAAGAATCTTCATCTGACCACTCTCAAGACCTACGGAGAGAGATACGAGCAGAGCCATACCTGCTGCCAAACCTATTTCTGTAAGCATCTGTGGCAGGGTGGAGACGGTTGCGTGTTTTGCACCCACGCTGACCATCGTGTCGGTATTTGTATCAAATGAGGCAAGCATACGCCCAAAGGCGTTGTTTATCTCAATATCTGCATAGCCGCGATAGGTCTCGACAGTATCTCTGAACTTTTGGCGTTGAGCCTCGTTCTCTATTGAGCCATAGCGATTTACGCGTTGGCGGACAATAGTGCTGTATATCCATACCGCAGGGATAAAGATAACAATGGTCAAAACCGCAGCTATCGGGCTGTATATAGCAATCGAGGCAAATAGCAGCACAAAGAGCATCGCCTCGCTAAAGATAACGGCAATAGGTCTGAGTACGCCGGCAACAAATGTGTAGCAGACAACATTGACATTGCGCGACAGCTCGGCAGAGTTTGACGACTTGATAAACGAGAGACCGCGATTGAAGTAGTCTATATAGAGGTTGCGCGACAGATAGCGATAGAGCGAGTAGATGTAGTCGCGCTCAAAACGGTACAAGAAGAGGTTTAATAGACACTTGACCGCTATAAATACCACCACTGCAAGGGCAATAGATACAACAAACGAGGTGTCGGATGTAAAGCCGAAATGGTTGTAAAGCGCAGATAGATAGCTATTTGAGTGTATATTCTCACTGTCGAGAATAAGGTATAGCACAGGCAGCAGTGCTGCAAGACCCATAAAGTTGAGCACCGTTCTGAGTAGGATTGTCACGGTTACCATACAACCCTTTGCCCTAAATGAGCGCGGAATAATTCTTAATATACCCTTTTTCATACAACCTTTTCAATTTCTGCTTCTCGTACATACCATAAGTAGCCCTCTGTATTGTAGCCCATCTGCTCAAGCAGGGAGCAGTAGAGTGCAACCTGCTCACGATATGAGTTATCTTTCTCGCCAAACTTGTAATCTACCACAACAGCCTTGTTACCATCTATCATCACTCTGTCGGGGCGTTTAATACCAACCTTTGGAACAATAATCTCACACTCGTTGCGTACAGATTGCCAATTATCACTAAACCAACTCCTTACAATCTCGTTTTGTAGCACACTCTCAACCTGTGAGGCTACCTCTTGTGCTGCCGACTGCGATAGTATGCCGTCAATTACAAGTTGCTCTATTGACCTTATAATATCATCTACACCTCTTGCTCGCTCCATTATCCCGTGTAGAATAATACCCTCATCCTGCGGAGTTAAGTTGCCACCGTTCAAGGCTTGGGCAAAGCGTCTTGAGGAGAGCTTGAGTTTCATCTTATACTCTGACTGCGGAAGCTCTTTGAGTGTCATAGAGCTCTCTGTCTTATGTTTATCCTCCTCAGGACCCTGATTGATGCCAAAGACACACTCTATCGGCTCCGGTAGAGACTCACCATCGGTAGTGGCTGTATATTGGCTCTTCATATCGAGAATGTTGAAGAGCAGCTGCCCCACATCACTCGGCGTTGTATCGAAATTACCCTTCTTGTCGGGGTGTGAGACAGGGAAGAGAATGTGTAGTTGCTCCTTTGGTCGCGTCAGAGCCACATAGAGCAGATTTATGGCGTCAATATGGCTATATACATACTCTTTGTAGTACCCCTCGGCAAAGATAGAGTTTGCCGCCGCCGATGTAGATTGTACAGGGAAGAGCATCTGACTGATACCACTCTTGTCCGCCGCCTTGGCCCATATTGTTGTCGGGCGGAGAGCATCGGGCAGAAATCTCCAATCGCAATAAGGTATGATGATTACCTTATTCTCAAGACCCTTTGCCTTATGTATCGTCATCACCTCAATTGCGTTTTGGTCTTTGTCTATTGTTACCGACCTCTCGCCACCATTCTCTGCCCACCACTTCAAAAACAGCGATAGGTCAGAGACTTTGGTGTTGCAGAACTTGATAATATTCTCGTGCAGAGCATCCGTATAGGCACTCTGCCCTCTAAACTGCTCCGGATACTTTATAAGTATCTTTTCAAACGCCTGCTCCGGAGAGCAGTTCTTCAGAGAGTCAAAAAATGATAATTCATCGGTCGAAAGTCGCCGATAGAGGTTGAAGTTGTGCTGATAGCGGTTGTATATGGCAAGGCTCAGAACATCTTTGCGGTCGATAGCATAGCGCATCACAGATAGCACAAACTGCACAACAGGCGAACTGTTGAGTTTCAGAGCCTCCTGCGTCATAATTCCAAAGCGCATAGCGGGGTCATCAATTCCCGCCTCAAGAAGCACCTTGGCAACACTCTCAGCCTCACTTCGAGTGCGAACAAGAATGGTAATATCGCACGGCGCAAAGCCTTGTTTATATACAATATCGCGCACCTTACCCACAATATCAGGCTCGGCAGAGTAGTGAGCCGTAACGCTTACATAACCCTCGTGCTTATGCTTGCGCTTTGGTATCTGCTCCGAGTTTTCAGCACTATATGCACCCTGCAGGGCGTCGTAAAGCTCTCTGTGGAGCGCTTCTGTGATAGAGCCTTCTGCAAGAGCGCGGTCTAAAGTTGTGTTGAGTAATAAATTCTCACTCTGCGCAACTTGTGAGATAATTCTGTTATTAAACTCCACAATCTGGGGCAGTGAGCGATAGTTACCCTTAAGTGAGTCCTGCAACACAGGTGTATTGCGAGATTTTAGCTCTTTTGGTGCTATCGTGTTGAGGATATTCCAATCACTGCCACGCCAACGGTATATCGACTGCTTAATATCTCCCACAAGCAGAACGGCAACCTCTGCACTCTGCGATATGGCATTCATAAGTAGCGGGCGGAAGTTCTCCCACTCTTTCAGAGAGGTGTCTTGGAACTCGTCAATCATAAACTTCTCAAAACGATTGCCCACCTTCTCGTATATAAATGGCGCATCCTGCTCTGTGACAAATGAGGCTATAGTATGCTTGGTCTCGGAGAGTAACATCGTATTCTGCTCATTGCAAATCTCCTTCGCCGCTGTGTAGAGGTCATTGAGTAGTGCAAAACTGCGGTAGTTCTTGCGCAGTAGTGTAGAGCTGTTGTGGAGATACTGTAACTCTTGGAAACTGCCAACAATCTGAACAAGCATCGGCTGTAACTGCTCTGCAAGGGCTATCATGCCGGCAGTAGGCTTGGGACTCTTTTTGAACCAATCGGTAGCAGAGTCTGTGCAGTGGCTTAAAATGCGCGGCGATGGAGCCTTGGTCTGGCTGTCAAAAGTGGCTACGCTATCAAAGTATGCGGTAAAACCGTATGCAAAATCGGCGTGGCTATAGCCCGAACTGTGGATAAGCTCGACCGCTTGTCGGGCAATAGCTGTTACAGAGTCAATCTGTTGCTGGGCGGTGTCGAGGTAGTGGGTAACCATTCTTCGGATTTGCTCTCTGTCAATAGAGTCTATTGCCTCCTTGGTATGCTCCTTAAACAGCTCGCCCTTCAGACGCATAATGCCGCGCTTGATGTTCCACTGCTTACCTTCGCTGATATTCTCCTCTGCAAACTCCATCAGCCACTCCTTCAGCTCGCCATTGCTATCCATACGCTCAATAAGGGTCTCGACACTCTTCTGAATAATAGGGGCGGTGTCAAGCTCTATTGAGTAGTTGATATCTATACCGAGCTCCTTGACAAAGGCACGGACAATACGCTGAAAGAATGTATCATTGGTAAGGATTGCAAAGCGGGAGTAGTCGTGCAGTATGGCACTGCGCACCTTCATCGCCCTCTCGCGCAGACGCTCCTCTGTAAGTGAGGTCATAGCAATAAGGTCGGCTAAAAACTCGCAATCACTACCTGTTGCCAACTCATTTATGCGCGTCAGAATTCGGCTCTTCATCTCCTCTGTAGCCTTATTGGTAAAGGTTACAGCGAGGATGGTGCGGTATATATATGGGTTGAAACCTCGCAACTCTTCGTCGGGTTGTAGTTTTAAGGTGTTGTATATATACTCACGAGCAAGAGAGTATGTCTTGCCCGAACCTGCACTTGCTGTGAGTATATGCGCCTTAAAGTTATCCATATATATAATGTGTAAAGGTAATAATTTTTTTTGAAAAGCCACCTAATTTCCCACTATTTTGGTCTGTACTTTGCTACTTTACAGTCGAACACTTAAAACAAATATGTTATGAAACAGACAGGACTTTGCATTGTTACCCTTTTGGGTGGTGCGTTAATGGGGGCTGCTATTGCGATGTTGGTAACCCCAAAGACGGGTCGTCAGATGCGCGACTCGATACGCGGTTTTATTGAGGATGAGGTGGAGAAGATGCGCTGCAAGTGCAATGATGAACACCCTCATCAGGCTCCAAATCCAAATCTACAGTAGCCTATGAGAGCAGATCGCCCCTTTTTCCTGCCATTAGCTATAACGGTAGTCTCGGCTCTGTTGGCAGCACTGCTCTTTGTGTCGGCATTGGTGGCGTGGCTTGCCGAGGTTTTCGGGTCGTTGAAAATCCCTTGCCTGCTGGTCGGTATATTTTTGGCAGTGATGGCTGTAGTGGTGTATAAGGTGTCGTTGAAGAGCTACTTTAGCCAAATAAGTCAAGAGCTTAGTGTGATATACTCCGTTTCGAGAGTTATTCGTGGTTGGTTAGATTGGGCGTCTGCTTTTTTAGGGACTGCTACAAAAGAGAGAGAGGAGGACAATTAGCCTCCTCTCTCTGTATAGTTGTCTATTACTACTTACGATATGCCTCCAAGCCCTTACGCAAAAATGCTACAAACTCATCTACATCGAGGTTGTAACCGCGTGGCTCAACGAGAATCTCCTCATTTTTGCCCTGCAATACATAGTATGGCTGAGCATTAACACCAAAGCGTGTGAGTGCATAGTGCGCATTGACTTTACCAAGACTCTTGAGGGTCTTGCCATTCTCTGCAACAACCCACTCGCTCTGAGGAAGGGTCATCTTGTCATCTGTATAGAGTGCGCAGATGACATACTCGTTCAGTAACTCAAGCACAGCAGGATCGCTCCATACACGAGCCTCCATCTCACGACAGTTTACGCAGCCGTGACCCGTAAAGTCGATAAATACAGGCTTATCGACCTTCGCTGCATAAGCCTCAGCCTCCTCGAGGTCGAAGAAACCGTTAAGACCGTGTGGCAGGTGGAGAACATCGCCATACTTTACACCACTTGTGTTATCTGAAGAGCTGTTTACAACAACGCTCTGAGTCTTTGACAAGTCGAAGTCGATAGTTGACTGTGGAGGCAGATAACCCGAGAGCTTGCTCAGAGGTGCGCCCCACATACCCGGGATAAGATATACTACAAACGAGAATACCGCAATGGCAAGTGTCAGACGACCTACGCCGATATGGGTAACCTCGCTGTCGTGTGCAAAGCGAATCTTGCCGAGCAGATAGAAGCCGAGCAGGGTAAATACGACAATCCAAATTGCCAAATATACCTCGCGGTCGAGAATACCCCAGTGATAAACCTGATCGGCAACGCTGAGGAACTTAAAGCCGAGAGCAACCTCCACAAATCCGAGAACTACCTTTACAGAGTTAAGCCAACCGCCACTCTTTGGTAACTTCTTGAGTACCGATGGGAAGAAGGCAAAGATGGTAAATGGCAGTGCAAATGTGATAGAGAATGCGAGCATAGTGATAATTGGCTCCCAAAACTCTCCGGCTGTAGATTTGATAAGCACCGAGCCGATAATCGGACCTGTGCAAGAGAATGATACCAACACAAGTGTCAGTGCCATAAAGAATATTCCTGCAATACCGCCCTTCTCAGACTGAGCATCACTCTTGTTTACCAACCACGAAGGGAGTGTAATCTCAAAAGCACCAAAGAATGACGCTGCAAAGACCATAAAGACGATAAAGAAGAGGATGTTTGGCAACCAATGTGTTGCAAGCCACTGGAAGATGTCTGCCGTAACAGCACCACCACCGATAAGGCGTGTGATGATGATAATTGCTGCGATAGGCAGTGTGTAGAGCAGTACGATAAACAGACCATAGAAAGAAGCGTTGATACGACCCTTTGCTGGCGAGCCGCTACCTTTCATAAAGAACGATACAGTCATCGGAATCATCGGGAATACGCAAGGTGTAACTAACGCAGCCAAACCCCAAATGATAGCCTCAAGAATCATACCCCACAGAGAACCTGAACTTGCAACATTCTTAACCTCCTTAATCTCTGCTTGTGGAGCTGCTGAGGTCGTATTGCCAATCTCGAATTTTAGCTCAGTGTCTGTTGGAGCAGTACAACTGCCCTCTGTGCAAGCCTGATAGTTTACAAGAGCTGTTACAGTACCACCCTCGCCCTTGAGAGTTACATCCTGCTCATATAGAGCCTCGCCCTCATACTCGCCATAGTCACCAAAAAACTCGTCAGAGACAGGCTTTGCAGTAGAGAGGGCACGCAGACTACCCTCGAGAGTAACACCCTCTGATGGGGTAAACTCGATAGTGGTAGGGGTGATAGAGTGGGTAGCATCGTAGATGTGCCAACCCTCGTCAATGACAGCCTTTACAACAAGTGTGTAGTTGCCATTGCCGTTATCCTTAACCTCCTGCTTCCACTGCACAACATCCTGTGCCGCTGCGGTAAAAGCTACCAGAGAGAGGATAGTAAGTAAAAAATTGCGCATAAAATCTATATTTTTGTGTAATTATACAATATTTAGCTTGCAAATTTAGTTATAATTTTCAAAAAGTGCAATACCAACCGACTTTAATATAAGCTAATAGCGATAAAATGTTGTAAATGTCGCATTTTGTCGTAAAAGTTTGGAAATGTCCGAAATACTACAGATATTTGTGTAAAATTTTATCGAATATGACAAATAATAAGATTTTTCCGTACAAAATCGAACACCTTCAGGAGCATGAAGGGATAGAGTATGTTGCTTGTAAAAATGCAGCCGTTGTTCACATTGACTCTCTCGAAAATCATATCAATAAGGAGATGAAACATCCGGCAAAGCTCAACGGATTTATTACCCTCGTATGTACTCGCGGTCAGGTTACTCTTTCGGCACTTATGAATGAATATACGCTGACAGAGAACACAATGCTTGTTGCTCCTACATCGGTGCTTACATTTAAGAGTTGTCAGAATTGTGAACTCTATCTGCTGGCTTTCAGTAGTGAGTTTGCCGCCGATATGAACATTGATTTAAAGGTCGTTATGCCGATTATTACCTCACTGCACTCGCAGTGTATTGTGCATAAATTAGACAATAGTGGTGTCGTGGATGCACTGCGTAGTTCATTTACTACACTCTATGCAGAATATACAAGAAGTAGTGATGAAAAAGGGAACTACTTCCGCGAAATGTCAACAAGACATATGTACGCAAGTATGGTATATCGCCTCTGCGAGTATATTGCAACAATAAATTCTGTATCTACACAGGTCGCAACCAAGGACCGTAGTAGCGACTATTTTAAGCAACTTGTCAGCTTGTTGCACGAACACTATCGCACCGAGCGCAGTGTCGAATTTTACGCAGATAAGATGAGTCTTACCCCAAAACATCTGTCGCGCGTTGTGCGAAACTACTCTGGCAAATCCGTACACCAATGGATAGATGAGTTTGTTGTCCTTGAGATAAAAAATCTCCTCAAGTACTCCGATATGTCTATCCAACAGATATCTTACGAACTCAACTTCCCAAATCCATCCTTCATGGGGCAGTATTTTAAGCGTATTACGGGAAAGACTCCGGGGGAGTATCGTAGGGAGATATAATCTTTGTTGTGATTTTGTTGTGAAAATAGCACAACTACTTCCGCTAATAAAAAAGTGCCGACAATGGCTGTACTTAGTACTATCCATCGTCGGCATTTTTCATCGAGCGTTGTATTTGCACTATTTTGACAACAAAATAGGTGCAAACTATAGGCGTAGTTTATAGGTAATTAGTGGTAGATTGCGAAAATATTAATAGCAACATAGCTGCTAATTTGCACCTCGGAGCATAGGAGGTCAGATTTCTCTGCCCGCCTATGCGACCAAGTCCCCCTTTGCCAAAGGGGGATTTAGGGGGAATGTAAATATTTTATAATATATTATCGGCGAATTGTCTTTTTCGGTTTTCAGAATCTCCATAGGAGATGATAAAAAATAGTGCTGACTGCAAGTTTATTTGCAAAGTCAAGCACTATTTTTATCAACAGCAGTGCTGTCTGAAAACCGCTACGATTGCCGCTTTTTCTCGAAAAAGCGGGCAGTACTCGCTTTCTATTAAAAACAATGAGCGGCTATAACAATAGCCGCTCATATTTATCCTTGTGGCAGGTGCTACTCAAGTGAGATAGCCTCTGAAGGACAAACGCCAGCGCAAGCACCACACTCGATGCACTTCTCAGCGTCAATTACATAGATGTCACCTGCCGAAATTGCTTCAACAGGACACTCGTCGATACATGTACCACATGCAACGCAAGAATCTGAAATTTTGTAAGCCATAATGATTGTTGTTATAATAATGTTCCGCAAAAATAAAACTTTAATGTGAATTATCCAAAAAATTGTATCTTTGTAATCGAATTTGTGGCAAAAAAAGTACCTTTGAGCCGATAAATCGTAAAATATGGCAAAGCATATCACATTAACAATGCTCGGAACGGGAACTTCGCAAGGTGTGCCGGTTATCGGTTGCAATTGCGAGGTATGTCGTTCTAAAGATCCGCGTGATAATCGTCTGCGTACCTCGGCAATGGTCGAGGTGGGGCAGTGTCGGTTGATAATAGATGCCGGTCCCGACTTTCGCCAGCAGCTGCTTCGTGCAGGTGTAAGTCATATATCGGCAATCCTGCTGACCCATAAGCATAAAGACCATATTGGCGGTATAGACGATGTGAGGGCGTTAAACTTTGTCGATTATCCACAAATTCACACAGTCAATATCTATGCCACGGCAGACACTGTTGAGTGTGTAAAGAAGGATTATGACTACGCCTTTTTTAAGGTGCGTTATCGCGGTACTCCGGAGATTTCACTCCATACTATCGACCCTGAGCAGTCGTTTACGGTCGATGGGGTAGAGATAGTGCCTATTCGTGGTCGTCACGCGCACTTTGAGGTTACGGGCTATCGCATTGGCGAGTTGGCATATCTTACCGACTTCAAGGAGATAGATGACAGCGAGATAGAGAAACTCAAGGGTGTTCGTGTGCTTGTTGTCAATGCCCTGCGCTTTGCTCCGCACGACTCGCACTTCTCGGTTGCTGATGCGTTGGCACTTATTGAGAGGGTTGCACCACAGCGTGCTTATCTTACCCATATGTCGCACGAGGTGGGTCTGCATGCCGAGGCGGAGAGAATGTTGCCGGAGGGTGTATATTTTGCTTATGATCAATTAAAGATAGAGATATGAAAAATGTATTGAAATCAAAGAGTGTGGTTATTACCGGAGCCTCCTCGGGTATTGGCGAGGCGATGGCAAAACTATATGCACAGATGGGTGCAAAGGTCACCCTTGGTGCGCGTAGTGAGGATAAACTGAAGGCTCTTGCCGAGCAGATTACGGCGCAGGGCGGTCAGGCGGCATATTGCGCAACCGATGTTACTAAGGCAGAGGATTGCAAAAGACTTATAGATACAGCTGTTGAGGCTTTTGGCGGTATAGATGTACTTATATGTAATGCGGGTATATCTATGCGCGCGATATTTGACGATGTCGATTTGAGCGTGCTGCATAGACTTATGGATGTCAATTTCTGGGGTACTGTCTATTGCTCAAAGTATGCACTACCTTATCTACAGCAGTCTAAAGGCTCTCTTGTCGGCATATCGTCGGTGGCGGGTCTGCACGGTCTCCCGGGTCGTACGGGTTATTCGGCATCAAAATATGCAATGACAGGTCTGCTTGAGACTATCCGCATTGAAAATCTGAAGAAGGGTCTGCATGTTATGGTCGCCTGCCCGGGCTTTACAGCCTCAAATGTGCGCTTCTCGGCTCTTGTTGCCGATGGTTCACAGCAGGGCTCGACACCTCGCGAGGAGGGAAAGATGATGACCGCAGAGCAGGTGGCAAAGATTGTAGCGCGAGGCATCGCTCGCCGAAAGAGACTCTGCCTTATGGAGGCGGAGGGTCGTGCAACACACTTTGTGAAGAAGTTTGCCCCTCGATTCTTGGACAAAATGTTCTATTTTGTTATGTCAAAAGAGCCGGATTCGCCATTTAAGTAAATTTTTTTAAAAAAAATAGCGAAAAAGTTTGCAGATTCAAAAAAAGAGAGTACTTTTGTGCCCGGAGAGATGGCAGAGTGGTCGATTGCGGCGGTCTTGAAAACCGTTGAGCTGCGAGGCTCCGGGGGTTCGAATCCCTCTCTCTCCGCCACAAGAAAAGATTTTACCGAGAGTTGTGATTTATCACAACTCTTTTTTTACAGAACCCGAATTAAGCACACTGACCTTGTCCTCATAAATTCTCAGGTTTACATATCCCGGAATTGACATATTATAGAAAGCATTTCCACTCAATGAAGAATCATTTTTTGTTTTGTATTTAAATGTAATCTTTACATTTCCTGAAAAGCCCTGAGACGTTATTACAGAATCCGTATCAGAAAATGTGAAATCCTGATAAAGACCAAGATAAACCGTACCATCCCATTCTCCATTACTTGTTATACCATCATCCTTATAACGTTTTTGCTCGTTCTGAGTAATTCTTACGCCGTTTCCGCTTTCAGAAA
>JAFVIB010000018.1 GCA_017474235.1 Alistipes sp.
CATCAGATAGGTCTCGTTTGTGTTCTTTACTTGGTCAGGAATGCTTGAAATAACACGCCAGAAGAGTCTTGCACCGCGTGGCTCAGAGTCAAAATACCAACGGATAATTGTACGCTCGAGAGCTGTCTGACCCGGAGCATCGCGATTTACCACTTTCTGTGACTCGCCAGCTGGAATGGTTGTATCTCGAGAGTCCTGAACAGGCGCAACCGGTGTCATATAAGCCTCATCAGGTCTGAAATCAAGGTAGTACTCTTTGTACTCAGGCTTCATCATAGCTCCTGTTGCGGCATCAATACCCCAAGCCAAAATATTGGTAAGGTTTACAATAGCTACAGGATTAAATTTCTTGTTTACATCAAGGCTGCAAGTCTTATAACCTGTACTCTCTGCAACTACAGTAGTCTTTTTGAAGCCTTTACGAACTTTTACCTGATAAGGAAGTGTAACTTGACGATGCTTGCGACTGTCAATAGTCAAATCTACAGGCTGATTGATTTTATCACTATGGAATATAACCTTGTCCTTAGAGCCTGTAAATATAGTTGCACAAGAAGTGAGTATGAATGTGCACAAAAGTAAGATTAAAGATAGTTTTTTCATAACATTTTATTTGTAAACATTATTTCCTGTCCCGGGATATTAGTTGGGTTTACAAATAAAAAGCGTGGGACAAAACTTTATATCTGCTTTTCGAGGTTCTGGAATACCTTGTGGCACAAATACAGAGTGAAGCCCACACTGAACAGTGTGAGCATTAACTTCACATCCTTTGCCACAATTGAAATTTTCCAGATTTCGAAAAGCAAGAGGTAAAATTAACGCTTTTTATTTTATGTCCCCTTTTCTATTTATTTTGCAATAAAAAAGGTGGTACGAGTCGATTCAAGAGGATTCTTCGGTTATTTTATCATAGGCAAAAACTTTTTATTAGTGCAAAAATATAGATTTATTTACAATTTTGCAAATTAGTGGTGATAAAGTCGCCCAATTCGACATAGAGTCGTTGGATAGGGAGCCCCATTACATTGAAGAACGACCCCTCGATGCCCTCAATAGCTACATAGCCTATCCACTCCTGTATTCCGTAGGCTCCAGCTTTATCGAATGGACGATAGTTATCTATGTAGTAATCAATCTCTTCATCTGTGATATCCCTAAAAAATACTTTGCTTGCCACAGAGAAACTCTTTATCGTACTCTCTGTGCGCATAGTAACACCCGTAATTACCGTATGCTCACACCCTGAAAGCATATTTAACATTCTTACTGCATCCTCGCGATCTGCCGGTTTGCCAAGTATTGTATTCTGTGCAATAACCACCGTATCGGCAGTAAGGAGTATATCGCCACGCTGAAGAGCCTTTGGATATGCTTTGCTTTTAAGCTGTGAGAGATACTCCGCCACATCGCAAGCGGGCATTGTGGCAGGGTAGTGCTCATCACACTCAAACTTTGGTGCAAGTGTAAATTTCAGTCCGCTCTGCTCAAGAAGTTGGCGACGGCGTGGCGAGGCTGAAGCAAGTATGAGGTTATAACTCTCTAAAAGGTTGTGCAGCAACATATTCTCTACTTTATACAGAAGTTAAGAGGCTCGATATTATTAAGCGTCACCACAATCTGCTCTCCGCACTCCACGCAGACCTCTGTCGGAGCTGCTATAAAGACCAAATCGCCCATTTTGAGTGTCAGCTTTTGAGAGACTGCCGATACACACTCATCAATACTCTGTTTTAGCTCTGCGACGCTGAATTTTTGACTCTTTTCGCCAACCTTCATCTCCACAACACCTTCGCCAATCTCTGACGGCTCAATCCACTCTGTGCCGATAGCTGTAGAGCGGTCAAAACTGTAAGCCTCGTCGCAGGCTCTGCCCTCACTAAGTGCCTGCTGCATAGTATCGCGAGCAACAAAAGTGACACCCGTAGTGATAGAGTCGTAACAGCGAGATGCAAACTTCGGAGCAATGCACTTTGCCAAACGGGTAATGCGCACAACAACACCGCAGCCGCACACAATATCTTTCGAGAAGTGGGGCAGATAGAAGTCGTCATTGTTCCTCAATACTGCATTATCAGGACGCAGTGTGATGTATAGTGTGCCCTCTGCAAGAGCATTATTCAGTACTACTATTTTCATTTTTTAAGCTATTTACTATATCTGTTGCAAAACGCTGTGAAGCACCTTCGCCACCAATAAGGGTACTCAACTCTGCAAAGTCTGCAAGCATTTTATCCCTCTTTGAGCCACCTTTGAGTATCGAGTTAAGCTCTGCCGCTGCACTATCAATATCGACCTTCGCCACGACAATCTCTTTTACAGCCTCTCGCCCCAAGTTGATATTTACAAGCGATACATACGGTATTTTAAGCACATAGGGACGCAAAACCTCGTACAACTTAGGAATATGATATAACACCATCTCGGGAATACCCATAAGTGCCGTTTCGAGCGTCGCCGTACCCGAGGTGACAATTGCCGCCTCGGCGTGGGCAAGGGTCTGCTGTGTCTGTGAACAGAGATAACGCACAGAACTGCTTGCGATGTACTTGTCATACACGCTCCTATCAATCCACGGCACGGCTGTAACTACAAACTGATACTCACTAAAGCGTCTTGATAGCGCAACCATATCGGGCAGATTGGCATCTATCTCCGAAATACGGCTACCCGCCAAAAGCGCGATAATCGGGCGAGAATCAAGCCCATTCTGCTCTATAAACTCCTCCCTTGTCGGTAAAGAGCTGCGCATCTGCGCAATATCATCCACAAGCGGATTGCCACAGAAGGTCGGCTCTATGCCTTTGCTGCGGAAATAGTCGCTCTCAAATGGGAATATGGTGTATATCCTGTCTGTGTATCTCTTCAACCCCTTTACGCGCCACTCTTTCCACGCCCAAACCTTCGGAGCGATGTAGTAATAGACCTTCATACCTCTCTTTTTCGCCCACTTTGCGATGCGCATATTGAAAGAGGGATAGTCTATAAGTATGATTACATCGGGATTAAAAGCAGTTATAGCCGCCTTGCACTCGTCTATTTGCGAAAATATGGTCTTCAGATTCTTCAGCACCTGCACAAACCCAAAGAACGACATATCCTTGTAGTGCTTTATCAACCCCTCTCTGCCACCAACTTCAACCATACGGTCGCCACCACAAAAAGAGAACGAGGCATTGCTGTCACTATTAGCAATCCCACGCATCAGCTTACTGCCATGCAAATCCCCCGACGGCTCCCCCGCAATAATAAAATATTTCATATTTTTTAGCTTTTAGCTAAATTTACTCCAATAAATCCGGTCTGAGGGTTTTGGTGCGCTCGTAGGCTTGTTCCTCCTGCCACTTGGCTATCTCGGCGAAGTTGCCCGAGGTGAGGACATCCGGCACTTTCCAGCCGTTGAACTCTGCGGGGCGGGTATAGACAGGTGGAGCGAGAAGATCGTCCTGAAAGCAGTCGGTAAGGGCTGAAGCCTCGTCGCCGATAGCACCCGGAAGCAGGCGCACGACGGAGTCGGTAATAATTGCCGCAGCCAGCTCGCCGCCCGTGAGGACATAGTCGCCAATAGAGATTTCGTGGGTGATAAGGTGTTCGCGGATGCGGTAGTCGATGCCCTTATAGTGACCGCAGAGTATAATGATATTTTCGAGTGTAGAGAGTCGATTTGCCTCGTGCTGGTCATAGCGGACGCCATCGGGCGAGGTAAAGATTATCTCGTCGTACTCACGCTCGCTCTTGAGCTTCTCGATACAGCGAAAAACAGGCTCTATCTTCATAACCATACCCGCCTCGCCACCGAAAGGGTAGTCATCGACCGTACGGCGTTTATCGTCCGTATAGTCACGCAGGTTGTGGATAACAATCTCTACAAAGCCGCCCTCCTGTGCGCGTTTGAGGATAGACTCGTTAAGCGGAGAGTCCAGCAGCTCAGGCACGACCGTAATAATATCTATACGCATACTCAAAATCTGTTAATAGTTTACCTCGCCATTCATAGCCTCGACTACAAATGGGTTATATAGTGATTCGTGACCGATAGTACTCTTCTCGCCGTGTCCCGGGTAGATAGTAACCTCGTCGCCGAGAGGGATGATATTGCCGAGAATAGAGCGGATAATTGTGCCATACTCGCCACCCGGCAGGTCTGTTCTGCCGATACTCTCACGGAAGAGCGTATCGCCCGTAAAGAGCTGTTTGCTCTGTTCGTGCAGCAGCACCACGCCACCCGGGGTATGACCCGGAGTCTTGATAACCTTCAACACTGTATTTCCAAAGCTGATGCTCTCCACTGTATCGAGGTCAATATCAATCTGCGGCACATCGACAACCGCTGCAATGCCAAACATCGCGCAACTCTGCTGTGCAGACTTACGCAAATATTCATCTTTTGACGAGAGAGCAAACTGCGCGCCGTAGCTCTGCTTGATGAAGTTTACGCCCATAAGGTGGTCAAAATGACCGTGTGTATTTACCGCCATAACGGGCTTGAGACCATTCTGCGCAATAAAATCAGCCAAACGGCTATCTTCGCCAGCCGAGCAGTTGCCTGCATCGACAATTACACACTCAAGGCTCTCATCCCAAAGGATGTATGTATTCTCCTGAATAGGATTAAAGACAAATTTTGCTATATTCATATCTTCTCGAAAATTAATGGAACAAAGATAACAAATTATGTGGAAAGATAACAATTTTTGCCCTATATTTGCACAAAAATAGGACAAAGTATGGATAATATGATTAAGTATATAGGTGTAGATGACACCGACATTGACCTTTTTGAGGCTCTCTATGATGTTCCAAACGGAGTGTCATATAACTCATATCTTATCGCCGACGATAAGGTTGCTATTATGGATGCCGTAGATATTCGAAAGTGCAATGAGTGGATGGAAAATCTCTCAGAGGCTCTCAATGGCAGAACTCCCGACTACCTTGTAGTTCAACATATGGAGCCTGACCACGCCGGTTCTGTTGCAACCGTTATTGAGCGATATGGAGATATTAAGATTGTCTGCTCGGCTCGTGCTGCGCAGATGCTTCCGCAGTTCTTTGACGGCATTGATTTTGTCGGCAGGACTATTGTCGTAGCAGAGGGAGATACCTTGTCGTTGGGTAGCCACACGCTTAAGTTCTTTATGGCTCCGATGGTCCATTGGCCCGAGGTTATGGTCAGCTATGAGACAAAGAGCAAAATTCTCTTCTCGGCAGATGCCTTTGGCAAGTTCGGCGCACTGAGTCACGAGGAGGAGTGGGCTTGCGAGGCTCGACGCTACTATTTCAATATATGTGGTAAGTACGGAGTTCCCGTACAGGCTCTGCTCAAGAAGGCTGCATCACTCGATATAGCGGCAATATATCCTCTCCACGGACCGATGCTGACCGAGAACTTGGACTACTATATCGGTCTGTACGACTGCTGGAGCAAGTATGAGGTTGAGACTGACGGCGTATTTATCGCCTATGCATCAATCTATGGCGGCACTGCAGCGGTGGCTAAAAAGTTAGCCGAGATGTTGCGAGCTATGGGTGTTCCGAAGGTCTCTATTGCCGACTTGTGCCGTGACGATAAGGCTGAGGCTGTCGAGGATGCTTTCCGTATGGGTACGCTTGTACTTGCTGCTGCGTCATACGATGGCGATGTATTCCCGCCGATGCACGACTTCCTGCATCACCTCCAAATGAAGGGTTATCGCTCTCGCCGCGTGGCACTTATAGAGAATGGCTCTTGGGCTCCGAGTGCAGCTCGTGCGATGCGTGCAATGCTTGAACCACTCAAGGAGATAGAGATTCTCGAGCCTACGGTAACTATTCGCTCCCGAATGAAACAGAGTGATATTCCTGCCTTGGAGCGACTCGCGGAACAGATAGCCAAATAACAAATATCCTGTCAAAATGACAGGATATTTGTTATTTGTCCAATTGGAACTTAGCTGTAATATAATAACTCAACTTAATCTTCTTAAACTCAACCGGTTGTTCCGCTTCGGGAGCTGCGGCATTGCGACTCTTTGCATAGCTGACCATAACACCATCGTTATTGTACGATAGCGGAATATTACGGTTGCTGTCGTAGATATAAATACAGCTGCCTACACTCTGCCCGACCGCCTCTGCAAGCTCTGTTGCGACCTGCTTGGCATTTACCATAGCCTCCTTGCGACATTGACTCTTATATTTGTCAATATCTGTATGTGACACGCGAGAGATAGTAATATCCGAGATACCCATATCGCCCAATTTGTCATAGACCGCCACAACCTGCTCGGAGGTTGATAGTTGTAGCTGATATTTGGCTACGGCAAGCGATGTGCCACGGCGGAAATAGCTGCTTGATAGATTCTCCATTGTCAGCTGCTTCTCTGTATCGATTCCGAGGCTTTTGAGTGCCGAAATCATCTGACGACGCTGCAACTCAATCTCCTGACGACCTTTGGTGTCGCTCTCATCAAGAACAATAGTGAGATAAAACTCATTTGGCACAACCTCGACCTCAGCCGAGCCGTTTACCTGAACATAGTTCTCTTCAACGCTCTGAGCCATCACCGGCAGGGTAGTGGCAAGAGCCAATAAAATAATAAAAATACGCTTCATAACAGTTCTATTTGCTACAATAATAACGCCGAATTTTGCTATTTATTGCATAAAAAAAGACCCGCAGCTACGGCTACGGGTCATCAGAGTCATTAAAACCTATCTGTATCTCTGTATTGTGTTATACATCAACTCTTTGTCTTCGGGAGTCATTGGGCTTTCGCGGTAGAAGACTAAATCGCCATCTTTAGTGATAAACATCAGCACAAACTTATTGTTTACATCGGGTAATTTCCACGCATTACGTAGCGAGTGGTCATTATCGGCAAAGTTAAGCGACGGTACATTTTTGCCCAACACCATCCTAACAACACTGCGAACAAGACCTGACGGAAGTTTCGTATCTGCAAGGTTTAGCACCGCATATCCCTGAATGTCAGGACTATATGTCTTGCCCTGCATACCCATTTTACCATCTGCTTTCAACTCCTTCTCGAGTTCTCTGTTTGCGCTTTCACGGACATACGACTCTGGATCGACATAGAAGAGAAACATATGGCGTGAGCCGTAATCTGGAAGGGCAGAAGGGTCATTATTGAGTGTCACGATAGTCGGATTGACAACTCTATATGGATTTTCGGGCGATACACTATAGAGGAACTCGCGAGTAACAGCATCCGGTACTAACGGGCGAGCATTCTTGCTTGCAAGTTTAACATTTACCTCGTTTGAAGAGAGATCTTTACTGCTATTATCAGCAAATGTTGGTGTCGTCACAAAAAGAGCTACCGCCAAGAGTATATATTTTATCATCATCTATCGTTTTTCAAGTTTTACAACATTCTCAACATGGTGTGTATGTGGGAACATATCTACCGGCTGAACAGATACCACGCGATACATACCACTCATCAGAGCAAGGTCGCGCGCTTGTGTTGCAGGATTACAACTTACATATACAATGCGCTTTGGCGCAGCGTTGAGAATAACATCAATCACAGGCTCATCTACACCTGCACGCGGCGGGTCGAGGATAATCACATCGGGACGACCATTGCGGGCAATAAACTCATTATCAAGCACCTTTTTCATATCGCCTGCATAGAAAACGGTATTATCAATGCCATTTATCGCCGAATTGACCTTTGCATCCTCAATAGCCTCGGGTACATACTCTATACCAACCACCTTCTTACACTGTCGCGCGCAAAAGTTTGCAATAGTACCTGTACCTGTATAGAGGTCGTAGAGCGTATCATCAGCCTCAAGAGCGGCAGCCTCTCGCGTAATCTTATACAATTCGTATGCCTGCTCTGAATTGGTCTGATAGAATGACTTTGGACCAACCTTGAATTTAAGACCCTCCATACTCTCAAAAATATGGTCTTTACCGGCATAGCAAATTGGGGTTTGGTCAGTAAGCGAGTCATTCCACTTCTCATTTACAAAGTATATGAGCGATGTAATCTCAGCAAAACGCTCCTTGACAGCATCGAGTAGGGCAGTGATGCGTGGCTGGTCGTTCTCGTTGAATATTACGCAGAGCATAATCTCGCCGGTAGATGCGGTGCGGATAATAATACCACGCATAAGACCTTGATGCTCGCGGGCATTATGGAAAGTGTAGCCGTGCTCAATACAGTAAGCCTTTATAAAATCGCGAATAGCATTTGACGGCTCGGGTTGCAGGTGACACTTGTTTATATCAAGCACCTTGTCAAACATATTTGGAACATGGAAGCCAAGCGCAGGTGTGGCAGCGATGTCGCCACCTGTGGCAATCTCCTCGTATGTCAGCCAACGACGGTCGGCAAATGTAAACTCGAGTTTATTGCGATAGTAGAGCTGCTTTTTAGAGCCCAAACATGGCTTAACCTCCGGAATTTCAACCTTGCCGATGCGTACCAGCTGGTCGTGAACCTGCGAAGTCTTAAAACGGAGTTGCTCCTCGTATGGTAGATTCTGCCACTTACAACCGCCACAGACGCCAAAATGCTCACACACAGGCTCACAGCGCAACTCTGAACGCTTTACAAAGTTTACAACCGTACCCTCCATAAAGCGACGCTTTTTTGCCTTAATCTGCACATCTACAACATCCCCGGGGACTGTCATCGGCACAAAGACCACCATGCCGTCATAGTGACCCATAGCCTTGCCCTCAGCTGCAAGTGTTGTTATCTCTAAACCCTCAATAAAGGGCAACTGACCTCTTTTTCTCGCCATAACTTCGTTATTTGTGCCGCAAAGATAGTAATTTTTTTTGGCTTTTAATCATCGTCTGCCGGCATACAACTTTTTAAACCACTTTTTGCGACATTTATTGATTAACAATAAACCTATACAGCGTTATTACTCTCCCGAGGTAACCCCAAGTAAAAAGCCACCAACGAGTTCGCAGTTTTTGTTTGTGGTGGATATGCTCTGCATATCGCGATAAAAGGAGTATTTCGAGGATGCTTGCATACTATCGATAATACTCATTTTATCGATAGCAACAAGTTGCACCACATTCATTTTACATTATAGGGCTCGAATGGCTTTAGCCATCACCGAAGGAGTCCCGTAGTCGCCGCAGGCGGTGCGGGAATAGACGACTGAGGTAACCCCAAGTAAAAAGCCGCCAACGAGTTCACGGTTTCTTGTTTGTGGTGGATATGCTCTGCATATCACGATAAAAGGAGTATTTCGAGGATGCTTGCATACTATCGATAATACTCATTTTATCGGTAGCAACATCGTTGCACAACAAACAAAAAAAAGACGACAATCCGAAAATTGTCGTCTGGTGAACTCGCTGGGGCTCGAACCCAGGACCCCAACATTAAAAGTGTTGTGCTCTACCTGCTGAGCTACGAATTCATCGCACCAAATCACTTTTTGGTGGTGCAAAGATAGAACATTTTTCTTAAATGCCAAAATAAAACGATATTTTTATCATATTTTATATTTGGATAGGCTCTATTGCTAAGACTTATAAAAGAAACGGCATTCACGGGATGTAACCATCTTAAGAAAGCTCAATACCCCTCTTACTTAGAGCAAGAGGGGTGAGGAGCGTGCGAGCCGCCCGAAGCGTAACGCGCCCATACAACTTATAATAAACAAGATGATTTTACGGTCTATTGAAAATGGTTTAGGGTATAGTATTAACTACTTTTTTAGAGCGATACCCCGACAGAGTGTTGTTTGTTTACAAAACTTTTTCTAACTTTGTATTGTAATCGGACAGATTACGGACATATTGAAAGTGTTTTCGCAGTCCTTAATCGAAAATGTGGAAGTTTTCAATGTAGTAGGGCAAACGAACAGCACTCATTTCTTGTATAGCTATGCGGCTATGCGCGATTCGTGCATATATCTCATACTATTCAGGTGTGGGGTATTGCGCGTTTATTACTACATAGGTCTTTCCACAACCTTCGATTAGATAGACGGAAATCAACTCCACACTTTCTTATTGGACAATTGCCATTTGGGAGTTGGGTGGTCTAAAAAACTTAAATAAAATGAAAAAAATCTTGATGGTAATGCTTCAAATGGCATTATTTGTACCTACTCTTTTCGCACAGACAGAGCAGGTGGTTGAGACCTCTGAGGAGTTGGCTCCTGTGGCAGAGACAAGTGGTTCTGCGGTTTTGGACATTATTCTGCTTGTGCTTATAGGCGTTGCAGCACTTGCAGTAGTAGGTCACATGATTTACGAGTGTTTTATTCGTAAATCTTTGCGCACAGATTACAGTGTTGATGAATTTGAGGCAGTTCGCGTTGCCGAAGGTTTAGATGCCGAGATGACCGAAGAGGAGATGAATGTATGTGAGCGTTTGAATGAGTATCAGAATATATGGGAGCAGATACCATCAGAAGGCGAGCCGTCATACTTACCTATTAAAAAGAAGCAAATAGATAAAGTACAGGTGCTTATCAACGATGCTATTGCAACAAAGCCTACAGATCAGAGTGTTGTAGATGTTATCAATGAGCTTAACGGCGTCATTAACGATATGTGGAAACGCTCATTTAATGGTTCTAAGACTATGATTGTTATATCTGTACTTGTCGCTGCGGCACTGTCGTTTATCGTAGAGATGGCTACTCCTGCAATAATGATTGGCACAGGTATCGTATTGTATCTCTTTGCAAGCCGTACACCTATGTTTGTCCTTATCCGCAAGGAACTCAAGGGTAGAGGTGGCAGACGAAGCTTCCTTACACTTATTATGGGTGGTCTCTTTGGTGCTGTTGCTGCTGCTCCAACATACAAGACAATTACAACATACAGCGATGGTCACGAAGAGACAGAGACTGACAACTCTCAGACGTGGTTTACTTTGCTTATTGCCTTTATAGTCTCTGTACTGTTAGCAATATTCTTGTGGGCTATTGCTCTTATCAACTATATTCGTAACTATTGGTTGTATTTCTAATATTAGTCCAAATACACAAAAAAACGGCGAGCAGATAACCTGTTCGCCGTTTCTTGTGTATATACCACTCATTACTCCCTAACCAGCACTACATAGTCGCCTGCTGCGAGGGTAGTTGAATAGGTTGCAGAGTTGAGTGTTACGGCTGCGCCTGTAAGTAGATTCTTCCACTCACCCTGAACAGGTACATTGCAAGTAGCATTGCTCTGTGCGTTTGTGAAGTTTGCCATAACGATAACACTGCCGGCATTTGTGCTATAAACAAGTGTCTTAGCTGCCATATTTGCGTCGCCAACCTTCCAAGTGTTGATTGTAGTTGTGCCGTCAAAACCGTACATATTCTGATGTGTGGTACGGAAGGTGATAAACTTGCACATAGCGTCGTAGAGGGCTTTGCGGTTTGCATCCTCCATATAATCCCAATGTACAGGTTTTGGTTCGACCTTCTGACCGTCATCAGAGCCGATTGTAATATCGTAACCCATCTCGCCGAACTGCCACATCATCTTTGGATATGGAGAGAGGAAATGGAGAGCATAAGCAGCCTGAAGGTGCTTTGAGATGCGCTTCCAATCGCTCTTGACAAAGCTCTGACCGTAAGCTACAGCCTTATAAGCTACGCGCTCCTCATCGTGGTCCTCGATATTGCCGACATGACCGAATGAGGCAGCACCGCTGAAGTCGCTCTTTCCGCTACCTGTCCAGCCCATAACTGTCTCTGAATATGGAGCTACAGCCTTACGCCAGAGCAGTATGCCCTTATAGTTTGCCAACTCTGTCTCCTCCTGAGCATCTGAAAGGTGCTCAAGAATAATGTAAGCATCAGGTTCAACCTCGCGGATAGCATCAGCATAATCCTTGATAATTGCGATTCGAGATGCATCATATTGATTCCAAGTGCCGACATTGCTACCTGAGTTCTTCTGTGTAAGACCCTTTGAGAGGTCAAAACGATAGCCGTCAATATTGTACTCCTTGAGCCAATACTGGAGCATATCCTTGAAATACTGACGGGTCTTTGGATACTCGTGATTAAAGTCGTGGAATACATTGAATGGGTGACGAGCAACCTTATTGAAGAATGGATTGCTATTTGAAGCCTGACCGTCAGAGTCGCTCCACATCTTCATCCACGGATGCAGACCTGTTGCGTGGTTGATAACAATATCGAGAATAACAGCGATACCGCGCTTATGGCACTCGTCGATAAAGGTCTTGTAGTCCTCTACTGTACCGTATGCCTTATCGGCTGCGAAGTAGAAGCAAGGGTTATAGCCCCAACTGTTATTACCATCAAACTCCTGAATAGGCATTAGCTCAATAGCGTTGATACCCAAATTCTTGATATGGTCGAGCTTTGCAAGCGCAGCCTTCACTGAACGCTCTACAGTAAAGTCACGGAAGAGCAACTCGTAGATAGCAAGGCTATTCTGCTTTGGACGCTGGAAATCGGTTACTATCCAATTAAAGTTTGCCGGAGTGGTAGAGAATACAGAGAGTACATCTGTAGCCTTATCTGACGGATATTGACGCAGGTTAGGGTAGATAGTACCATTCTCGTTAATCCACTTATCGTTCCAAGGGTCGAGAATCTTTGTGCCATAAGGGTCTGCACACTTAATGGTCTTATCGACAAGGAATTGGTAAGCCACCTCAGTATTTGCGCTCAGACCATCAATTGTTATCCAAAAATAGTCGCCGTCACGCTTCATCATATACTTATTTGACGGCGCAAAGTCGTTAAAGTCGCCCAAGACAACAACCTGCTGCTTACCCGGAGCATAGAGAACAATAGTCGCACTATTGCCACTCACCGTAACACCATCCTTCACACCCGCAGGGCGAGCCTGACTCTCTGTTGCACCCAAAACAGTAGCAGTCACCTCATCAGTAACGCTCTTTGAGCCATCAGAAGCCTCAGCTTTAAATACAACATCCTCGCAAACACTTGCATTGTATGTGTATGTAATGTCACGACCCTCAGATGTAGCTACAACCTGACTATTCTTGTATAGAGTAACAGATGTTGCAGCCTGTGCTGTAACAGATACAGTATAATCAACATTCAAATCGAGAATTGCACGGTCAGCAGGGGAGAGAATCTTCACACCAAGACCAGCCTCTGAAAGCTCGATGAAGATGTCGTTGCCGTTATCCTTCAACTCTGTAGTACTATCGGCAGAGCGGAATACAAATGCAAGGTGAGTAATCTTCTCAGATGCAGGAACGCCGTAGAATGCACGCGGACCACCCTTGATAATGAGCTTATAGATGTTTGTCTTAACCTTTGACAGCTTACAAGAGTTGTCGTTTACGCCCCAATCGGTCTTAACATACTTCCAATCGCCCGTAGATATACTTGCAGAAGTAAGGACTCCGGTATGAGCATAGATATCGCCCTTGAAATTGTCCATCGTTGTACCCTCGGTATTGAGATAGACAATCACATCGGTTGTCATATCAGCAGTAATAAACTTCGGGTCGGAAGAGATGAACGGGAATACCTCGTCAGCAGGAGGTGTCTCTCCCGGGTCATTTGGGTCATCCGTATTATCAGGATTTTCTGGCTCCGGATCCGGTTTCTCCTGCTCCTCTTTATTGACCGGCTTGTTATCCACCAAGTCGCCACCACCTACACAGGCAGTAGTAAAGAGCAGTGCCGAGCAGAGGGTTAAGATTAGTAAATGAAGTTTTTTCATAGTTTATAAATCGGTTTATTAGTTAATAAAATCTTCGAATGCAATCGCAAATTTTATTAAAAAATACGAAACTCTGTAACTCTTCGCGCGCGGGCGGTGGTATTAAGGTGTTGAGATGTGAGAAAATGGGAATGAATGGATAGCAAAAGAGGCTGTTCTACAACTTTGTTGCGACAGCCTCTTCTCTTAGAAGTTGTATAACAATAGGGATTTCAAGGCTTGCAAGCCCGAAAAAGCGGAGTTTACTCGTCGTAAATGAGCATTTTGAGGGCAAGTGTAATGCAGAAATCACCTTGTTAAACAGCTTCTATTTACTGTTGTTCGCCACTCTCAAGCCATAGCAAAAAATCTGCCGTCTTGCTGCGACTGACAAATGAGTCGATGTTGCTTGCAGGACGAAGTGTCAGCTTTATTCTGTTACCAAGTCGTTTTGCGACATTTCCAACAGCCTTATCCGAAACGATACAACTACGAGAGATGCGGAAGAAGTGTGAAGGATTAAGCTCTTTACTAATAGTATCGAGCGAGATGTCCATAAGGTATTTCTCTGCGCCGACAGTCATCAGATATGTACAGCCCTCCTCGGAGTAGAAGTATGCGATATTGGAGGTATCGACAAGGATAATCTTGTCGTTATATCTGAGCAGATAACGCTGCTTGTAACGACGAATCTCACTATTGACAGCACTTCTGAGCGCAGTAGTATCAATATTTCTGCCTTGTAATACCCGCTTCTCACGACAACGCTCCAGCGCACGAGCAAGGTCATTGATACTCACAGGTTTAAGCAGGTAGTCGATAGAGTTTACCTCAAATGCTTTGATGGCATAGTTATTATACGCCGTAACGATAATGACAGGGCAGGCAATCTTTATCCTGTCAAAAATATCAAAACATTTACCATCAGACAGCTCTACATCCATAAAGATAACATCAGGGTACAGAGTAGTACTCTCTAACCAGCTCACACTCTTATCTACACTATCCAGAACGCCACAAATACTGATGTCGTCAAAATTTGTTGTTAAAGCTCTTACAAGTGCCTGCTGTGCAACAAGCTCATCCTCAATAATAAGAACATTCATAGGTTTGGTTGGTTATATTAATGGTAGTTTAACTTCAAAAATGGTATCGCTCTTTGTTATTGTAATCTCTTTGCCAATAGCAGTAATATACTGTTTAGAGATATTCTGCAAGCCGACTTTTGTACTATCTCCACTTGAGGCTTTAGGTTGCAAATTGTTGCGCACAACAATCTCATCGCCCTCTGTACAAATATCGATATTGAGAGGCTGCTCGGCGCGGACAATATTATGCTTAAAGGCATTCTCTATAAGCACCTGTATCGAACACTGCACAACAAACCTGCCATTATACCTCTCGTCAATATCTACATTGACACTAAAACCATTTGGAAAACGAACTTTCAATAGGTCAATATACTGCTCAATAAAGGCTAATTCATCTGAAAGGCGAACCAAATGTTCATCCTCGTTCTGCAACATATAACGATAGAGCGATGCGAGTTTTCGAACATATTCACAAGCATCATCATTTTTACCCTCCTCAATAAGTCCGTTGAGAATATTGAGCGAATTAAATAGGAAGTGAGGATTAACCTGCTGCTTGAGGATATTGTATTGAAACTGTGCTAAACGACGCTTCTCCTGCTCTTTTTCTATACGGGTACGAGTCTGATAGACATACGACAGCATCACCATAACCACATAGACTATCAGATTGGCGATAAATGTAATCGAAAAGAGCTGTATAAATGTAGCCTGCTGATAGGGAGTCGGAGTACCAAAAGGTAGATTATAGCCGATAATTACAGCTGTAAGCGCTGCAATAGCGACAGACTCTGTAATAATGCCGACAATATACCCGACAGGGGTAGAGAGCCAATTGTAGTGATGGCTGACTATCAAGTAGATGATATTGCAACATATCAGCACAATAATAGCGAGCGAATTGCCTAATATGAGCTTTATAGAGAGGTTTACAGCCTCCTCGGAGAGCATATTACCAAATATCTTCGAATAGACGAGGCGGACAATGAGTAACACTCCGATAGTCAGTACTATAGAGAACATATCCGGCACCCACATATTTCGCGAACTCCCCCCCCCGAGAGAGTTATACAACAGAAGTATTCCAAAGCCTATTATCTCGGTCGTAATAAGCGATGTGATAGGGTGGAGGGCGTATGGAGGGAGAACTCCCGCAAGCCATTGCGCTCCGTAAGTACCAATCACGAAACCTAAAATATTACCGGCAATAACACTCGCCGCAATAATACCAAGACCCTGACCTTTGCGAATACCTATGATAGCTATCATAGAGACTGTCGCCACTGTAAGCAGCAGCTCGTCAGATACACTGAGGAATTGACACAACGCAACTATAATCGCGTGCAAAGCCGCGAATATATGTATAATATGTGTACAACGCAGTGTATTCATTAATTAAATTCCTTAAAAACAGTTCAAATTTAATACAAAAATCTCGTTTCTACAAACAATTTGTAAATATTTCATAAATTCATTGCTAAAAAAGTACCCGAAAAACCAATCCGCTCAACTCCTTTTTTATACATTTCAACACCTAAATACTACCGCTCGCGCGAGGAGATTTTCTCATATTAAAAATATTTTCAAATTTTGTCTATTGACAGCATGCAATTTGAAAATTTTTAAGAAATTTTAATAATTATATGATGAACAAACCAAATCTCTCATTTTGGCAAATCTGGAACCTAAGTTTCGGATTCTTCGGTGTACAGATTGCCTATGCGCTTCAGAGTGCCAATATCAGTCGTATCTTTGCGACTTTGGGTGCTGATCCGCATAGTTTGAGTTATTTCTGGATTTTGCCACCGCTTATGGGTATGATTGTCCAGCCGCTTGTTGGTAAGTGGAGTGACAAGACTTGGTGCCGTTGGGGTCGCCGTAAGCCGTACCTCTATGTGGGCGCATTGGTTGCAGTGCTTGTAATGGCTCTGTTGCCTAATTCAGGAAGTCTCAACCTTACTGTAAAAGCTGCAATGTCTTTCGGACTTGTAATGCTTATGTTGCTCGACACATCAATCAATATGGCTATGCAGCCGTTTAAGATGATGGTGGGCGATATGGTAAACGAAGAGCAGAAGGCAAAGGCATATTCAGTACAGAGTATGCTCTGCAATGCCGGCTCGCTTGTGGGTTACCTGTTCCCTTACTTCTTCACTTGGATTGGTATCAGCAACATCGCTCCTGAGGGTGTTATTCCTGATTCGGTAACATACTCGTTCTATGCAGGTGCAGCAATTATGATTTTCTGCGTACTCTACACAGGTTTTACCGTTACAGAGATGCCTCCACAGCAGTATGCACAGTTCCACAACATTTCTGAGGAGGATAAGAGTGAGAATACAAACCTTATCTACCTGCTCTTCCACGCTCCAAAGGCATTTTGGCAGATTGGTTTAGTGCAGTTCTTCTGCTGGTTTGCATTCCTCTATATGTGGAACTATACAACAGGAGGTATTGCCGAGAATGTATGGGGTGTTGATCCGATGAATACAACTTCAAAGGAGTATCAGAATGCTGCCGATTGGGTAGGTGTACTCTTTGCTGTTCAGGCTATCGGCTCTATTCTTTGGGCTATGGTGTTGCCACTCTTTAAGAAGATTAAGGTTGGCTACTCTGTAAGTTTGGTCCTCGGTGCATTAGGCTTTATATCGACCTACTTTATCCACGACCAATATACACTCTTCGTGTCATTCCTGCTTATCGGTTGCGGTTGGGCTGCAATGCTTGCTATGCCATTCGCGCTGCTCACAAACGCGCTGTCAGGAAACTCTATTGGTGCATACTTGGGTCTGTTTAACTGTACTATCTGCCTGCCACAGATTGCAGCAGCACTGCTTGGTGGTGTAATACTCTCTGTAGTCGGCAGCAGTCAGATTATGATGCTCGTAGTTGCAGGTGTATCTATACTCTTGGGTGCGCTGACAGTTCCATTTATTAAGGAGAAACGATAGATATCCATATATTAACATTTATTAACCAACAAAATTTTTATGAAAAGACTTCTAATGTGTGTGGCAGTTGCGCTTCTATGCGTAATTACCCCGCCACTTGCTCTGGCACAGGGCAAGGAGGTAAAGGGTGTCGTTGTCGATGCAAGCGGTCTTCCGGTTATCGGAGCAACCGTTGCCGAAGTTGGCACAGTCAATGGTACGATGACAGACATTCAGGGTCAGTATGCACTGACCGTTGAGGGCAACGATTCAGTTGTCGAGATTAGTTTTATCGGTTTCAAGTCTGTACAGTTGGTAGCAAGTTCTACCGAGCTGGCTCGCGTAACCCTTATCGAGGACGCGATGGGTCTTGATGAGGTAGTTGTTATCGGTTATGGTTCTGTTAAGAAGAACGATATGACCGGTTCAGTTATCGCAGTTAAGGCTGAGGAGTTAAACCGTGGTGCGCTCACATCTCCACAGGAGCTTCTCCGTGGTAAGGTTCCGGGCGTAAATATCGTATCCGGTAACGGTGCTCCGGGTGCAGGTGCTGAGATTCGTATCCGTGGTGGTGCATCTCTCTCTGCAAACAACGACCCACTGATTGTTATCGACGGTGTGCCTGTTGCAAAGGAGGCTGGTGTAGGTATGTCAAACGGCTTGGCTACTGTAAACCCTAACGATATCGAGTCATTTACCGTACTCAAGGATGCATCTGCAACAGCTATCTACGGTTCTCGTGCATCTAACGGTGTCATCCTCATCACTACAAAGAAGGGTACAAGTGGCGCTCCTCGCGTATCTTATAATGGTAGTGTGTCTGTAAAGCACAACTACAACACTATGGATATGATGAACGCAGAGCAGTTAAAGAATCATGTTCTTACATTCGCTCCTGACTTGGCAGAGAAGGCTAACTCACTCTTTGGTACTGCTGATACTAATTGGCAGAATGAGATTTTCCGTCTCGGTGTTGCTACAGACCACAATGTATCAATCACAGGTGCTGCTGCAAAGGATAAGATGCCTTACCGTGCATCAGTAGGTTATGTTTACGATGGTGGTACTGTTAAGAACTCTGACAACCAGCGTGCAAACATCGATATCAGCTTGGCTCCTAAGTTCCTCAAGGATCACCTTTCACTCAATTTCAACGCAAAGGGTATCTATAACCGCGGTAATTATGTGGATGGTGGTGTTATCGGCTCTGCTGTATATTTCGACCCAACTCAGAATGTACACAACTACACAGCTGATGGTGCTATTGATAAGGAGCTTTATAACGGCTACTACAACTGGGCTTCTGACCTTACAGCTGTAAACCCATTCTCAATGCTCTATGACCAGTGGGACACTAACGAGTCTCTGCGTGCATTGGGTAACATTCAGCTCGACTATAAGGTACACGGTTTCGAGGATTTGAGCTTCAATCTCAACTTGGGTCTCGATATTACCTCTACAAATGGTAATAAGGGTAACAGACCTGGCTCTATCTTCTCAAGCCGCGATAATGGCGATAGCGGTATCTATAAGAACCTCGGTCGCTACTCAACATACAACAACCTCCACTACAACGAGTTGTTGGAGTTCTACGCAAACTATAAGAAGGAGATTGGCGTACACAGCATTAACGCAATGCTCGGTTACTCTTGGTCAAAGAACCACTCAGAGACTACCAGCTATAACTATGGTCGTGTAGCTCCTGCTGACGCAACTGTTGCTCTGTTCGACAGTAAGCTCATTAGCGACTCTTATAGCGCAACTCGCAATGCACTCGTATCTTTCTACGGTCGTATCAACTACTCAATCGACTCTCGCTATCTGTTCACATTCACAATGCGTGCCGATGGTTCATCTCGCTTTGTAAAGAAGAATCGTTGGGGTTACTTCCCATCAGCAGCTGCAGCTTGGAATATCGCACAGGAGAGCTGGCTTAAGGATTCTGAGACTGTATCAGCCCTCAAGCTCCGTTTGGGTTGGGGTGTTACAGGTCAGCAGGAGTTTGGTGAGAACTATGCAGCTGTTCAGTATGCAATTATCTCTCAGGACCCTACTACTCAGTACCCTCTCGGTCCAAATGTAGGCGACTTCTACTTCCCTGTTCGCCCTCAGGCATACAACGAGAGCCTTAAGTGGGAGGAGACAACTACTTACAATGTCGGTTTGGACTTCGGTTTCTTGAGAGGTCGTATCAACGGTAGTGTTGATGCTTACTATCGCTACACCGATGACCTTCTCTCTTATGTAGATGTACCACTCGGTGTAAACTTCTCTAATAAGGTATATCAGAATATCGGTGCTATGGAGAATAAGGGTGTCGAGGTATCTCTCAACTTTATTCCTGTAGAGACTGAGGATTGGAACCTCCAGATTGGTCTGAACGGTACTTGGCAGCAGACAAAGATTACTGAGCTCCCTGGTCCATATATCGACCTCGGTGGTGCAGGTGGCGGAACAGGTAACACCGCACAGCGTCACATGGTAGGCTATGCTCCACATACCTTCTACCTCTGGCAGCAGGTTTATGATCAGGATGGTAATCCTATCCAGAACGCTATTGTTGATCGCGATCTTGATGGTCAGATTACAAATACAGACCGTTATATGACAAACAAGAGTCCTAACCCTGACTTCTTCTACGGTGTAAGCCTCAAGTTGGCTTATAAGAATTGGGACTTCGGTTTCAACGGTCACGGCACTGTTGGCAACTATATGTTCAACGATGTATTGCGTGGTTCGGCAACTACAAACTATCGTGATATTATCGACAAGGGTTACCTCGTAAACACTCAGGCAGCAGGTGCTAAGTATGGCTTCAAGCAGAGCTCTACAACACCACAGAGCCTGTCTGATATGTTCCTTGAGGATGCTTCATTCTTCCGTCTTGACGATATTAACCTCGGTTATACATTCACAAACATTGGTCAGTGGGGTACTCAGATTCGCGTTGCTGCAGGTGTTCAGAATGTATTCGTACTTACAAAGTATAGCGGTCTTGATCCTGAGACCTCTGTAGCCGGCGGTATTGACGGTAACATCTATCCTCGTCCACGAGTATTCAGTGTTCGCTTGGGTATTAACTTTTAATTGAGAGAATGTTTATGAAAAAGATAATGATTTTTGCTGCTCTTGCGGCATTCGCCCTTACCTCTTGCGTAGGCGTCCTCGATCAGGAGCCTATGTCAAGCGATGTTGTAGGCAGTGGCGATGTTTATTCAAATCCGACATACCGTCTGGGTCAGCTGTCAAAGATCTACGGCAGCTTCAACCTTACAGGTACAGCCGGTCCCGGTAGTACAGACATCTCTGTATCTGATGCCGGTGCATCTGAGTTTATCCGTGCTTGGTGGTCTATCAATACACTCTCTACAGATGAGGCAAAGTGTACTTGGGGTGACCCTTGGGTAAAGGAGATTGACACTAACACTTGGACAGCAACTAAGAATGACGCTATCTATGCAACTTATGTTCGTGGCGTTATGATGGTTACTCTTGCTAACAACTTCTTGCGTAACACTGATGACTCTGACCCTGAGATTGCTACTGAGCGTGCAGAGGTTCGTGTTCTCCGTGCAATGGCTTACTGGATTCTCCTTGACTGTTTCGGCAATCCTCCATTTGTAACAGAGGAGGACGAGATGGGTGCATTCAAGCCTGAGCAGACAACTGCTGCTGAGCTCTTCGCTTGGCTTAAGGGCGAACTCGAGGCATTGGTATCTTCAGAGTCTCACCTCAAGGATATCCACACACAGGTATATCCACGCGTAGATAAGGGTGCTGCTTACGGTCTGCTTGCTCGTCTGCTCATCAACCACAAGACTTATCTCGGTACAGAGGATAACACTATCTATGAGGAGGCTGCTGCAGCTGCTGAGAAGGTTGTAGATAGCTACACTCTGGCTCCAAACTATCGCGAGCTCTTTATGGGTGACAATGGTCAGAATCCTGCTGCTGTAGGCGAGTTCCTCTTGGCAGCTTGCTATGACGCTAACAAGACCCAGTCTTATGGTGGTCCTACCTTCTTTATTGCAGGTAGTACAAACAACAATAACAACCTCGGTCTTGCTGCAGGTTGGGCAGGTCTTGTAACCTCTACACAGTTTGTTTCTAACCTTATCGGTGCTGCTGCTGACAGCGCAACTCTCGGTCAGGGTACAAATGACTTTACATCTATCGACAAGCGTGCCCTTGTAACTTTGGCATACTCTGAGAAGAAGGATATCGCTATTGACGCATTTACCAATGGCTGGCATGTAACAAAGTGGAACAACCACCACTCTGACTGCACAGACCTCTATGGCGAGTCTGTACTTCCTACAGAGTCTTTCGCATCTATCGACTTCCCACTTCTTCGTGCTGCTGAGAGCTATCTGATTTATGCAGAGGCTAAGGCTCGTATCGGTGGTGGTTCTTCTACCGATGCAAAGGCTGTAAAGTGCATCAACGATATTCAGAAGCGTGCCGGTCTTACAGGTGCAAATACAAGCATCACTCTCGATGGCGTATTCGAGGAGATTACTCGTGAGCTCTATTGGGAGGGTCTTCGTCGTACAACTCTGATTCGTTTTGACAAGTATCTCTCAGGTACATTTGTTTGGCCTTTCAAGGGTGCTGCAGAGTCTGGTCAGGCACTTGCTGATCACTTCAAGCTCTTCCCACTCCCATCTGACGACTTGGCTACAAATGACAATCTTGATCAGAACAAGGGTTATTAGTATTAACACTAAAAATTAGAAACAATGAAATTTCTGAAATATTTTTCGATAGCTGCAGCTGCTCTGCTCTCGTTCTCTTGCCAGCAGGTCGATAAGACCTTTGCTACTCCAGCAGACGAGATTGCAAAGCCTGTGCTCAATGCCCACGCAGATATTGTTGTGGACGAGGCTACACTCGCTTCAGATGTAACCTTCACTTGGAGTGCTGTTGATTATGGTTATCCTGCACAGATTGCCTATAATCTCTATGCTGTATATGGCGAGGCTGAGATTCAGCTCGGTCAGTCTTATACTACAAGCTACACTATGACAAAGGAGGCATTTAATAACACATTGGTAGATGAGAAGGGTCTTGCTCTTCCTGCTGATGCAACCTCTATGATTACTCTCTATTTGACTTCGTCTATCTCTAACAACTCAGAGGCTTATACAAAGCGTTCAGAGAACATTACTGTTAATGTAACTACTATCGCTGCAACCTCTGCACCTTGGATTCGTCGTCACATCTTCGTTCCTGGTAA
Organism: Alistipes sp.; assembly: GCA_017474235.1. Lineage (GTDB taxonomy): Bacteria > Bacteroidota > Bacteroidia > Bacteroidales > Rikenellaceae > Alistipes. The sequence continues at coordinate 22,897 of JAFVIB010000018.1, forward strand.
CCACCAGGGTTGGGCTCCTGCTGATGCTCCAATTCTTTGGGAGACTGCAGAGAACAGCAACAAGTACGAGGGTCTTGTAAACCTTGTAAATGCAGACGATGCAAGTGCAAATGTCGAGTTCAAGTTCACTCAGTTCGGTAACTGGGATGTAAACCTCGGTGGTAGCATGGACGGAATGAACCCTGGCGGTGACAATATCGTTATCGAGGGTAGCAAGAGCGGTATCTACTGGATTTCAGTAGAGGTTGAGGAGGACTTCTCAACAGGTACTGTAACCCTTAAGAGAGCAGGTGCTATCAATGTTATTGGTGGTGCTGTTGGTGGTTGGGATCTTGCAAACGACCTTCCGCTTGTATGCACAGACACCAACTCACAGGTTTGGTCTGCTGTATGCGACAACTGCTTGGGTGGCGAGTTTAAGTTCCGCCTTACCGGTGGCGACTTTGAGGCTAACCCTTGGGAGATGAACTGGGGTGGTGATATCGACCATCTTACCCCTGGTGGTGACAATATCGTTACCGACCTCTCTGGTAAGGTTCGCTTCTCAATCAACTTCCGTGGTGATGTTCCTGCACTTGCAGAGGATCCTACAAACCCATCTCCAATTTGCGCAAGCGTTGAGAGTGCTCAGTAAAACATCGAGGTGGTAACGCTCGAGTTACCACCTTATAATAAAAAGATAAAATTATGAAAATTTGGAAATATATTTTGTCGGTTGCAGCACTTCTCTCAATGGGCGCATGTAACCACGATGCAGATCCGATGGTAATTCCTCAGAGAGACCTTGACATCGCAAACCACAGTGCTTTGGTTGTCAATGATCTTACTGCTGACGAGGAGTTTACCCTCACTTGGACTGCTGCAAAGTTCGGTATTCAGACCGATGTAGAGTACACCGTAGCTGCTGCTGTAGATAGCAATGCTGCTGTTACTCTCGGCACTACTGCAAACCTCTATTACACAACTACCAATGGTGCCCTTCTCGAGGCTCTCGGTTTGGCTCTTGGTGGTAGCTACAATGTAACATTCACTGTAACAGCCGCTGCTGTTGAGACTGAGGAGACTTGCGAGGATACTATCGCAATGGCTCTTACAATCGACAAGGAGGCTCATATGTGGATTATCGGTGCTTATCAGGGTTGGGATCACAAGAAGCCATCTTCTCGCCTTATTCAGGGTGAGGACGGTATTCTCCGTGGTTTTGTAAACATTCTCTCTGACACTGAGGGTGGCAACGAGGTTAAGTTCTGTACTCAGGAGAATTGGAACGGTACTAATTACGGTATGAAGGATGGTGCATTGAGCACAGATCCTGAGGCTGGTAATATTGTTCTTACAAAGGGTCTGCACTATCTGCACTTCGATGCTAAGAATATGACTCTTGTTGATATTCCGCTTACAAAGGTTGCACTTATCGGTGAGGCTGTAGGTAGCTGGGATAACGATCAGGCTGAGTTTACATTCGATGCTGAGAATAATGTTTGGACAGCAGTATGCGAGAATGTTGTTAAGGATAAGGAGTACAAGATTCGCTTTAACGGTGTTTGGGATGTAGTTGATGCTGCCGGCGCAGGTTATAATATCTCACTTGGTGGTGAGTTTGGCAACCTTGCTATGGGTGGTGGCAACCTCAAGGCTCAGAACAACGGTAGGGTTACATTTACCCTTAACCTCTTCGACGCTCCTTACACCCTTACAGAGGCTGGTCCAATTCCTTCACAGCTCCACATTATCGGTGCTTATCAGGGTTGGGATCACTCAAAACCACACTCTGACTTGGTTAAGCAGGGCGATGGTAAGCTGACCGGTTTCTTGAACATCACATCAGCAGATGCTGCAGCATTCAAGTTCTGTACAGACCTTAATTGGGATGGTATTAACTACGGTATGCAGGATGGTGTTATCAGCACTGACGGTGGCGCAAGCGACATTACTCTTGAGGTAGGTCTTCACTACTTGGTATTTGATATGGAGGCTATGACTCTCACAACAACTACAATTACAAAGGTTGGTCTGATCGGTAATGGTGAGGCATTTGGTAATTGGGGCAATGATGGAGGTGTAGATGTCGAGATGACTTACAATGCTACTACACAGACTTGGTCTGCAACCGTTGCAAATGTTCCTGCTAATAATGAGTACAAGGTTCGCTTTAACAGCGATTGGACAATCAACCTCGGTGGAAATGCTGCAAACCTTACTTATGGTGGCGACAATCTTAAGACAACAAAGGATGGCAGCGTTACATTTGAGCTGAACATCTTCAGTACACCTTACACTATTGTAGAGAAGTAATTCTTACAATATTTGACCGGAGAGCTTTGACCGGCTCTCCGGTTCCTAAATAAAAATTATTAACCAACAAATACTATGTTTAAGAAGTTTTTATCACTTTCTCTGCTTGTAGCAATGATTTTTACCTCTTGCTGCAACAATACTCCGCAGGGCGCACATCCTGAATGGACATACGATGCGGTTGTATATGAGATGAATGTGCGCCAATATACTCCTGAGGGTACTTTTGCAGCTGCTGAGCAGCATCTGCCTCGACTCAAGGAGCTGGGTGTAGATATTGTTTGGCTGATGCCTATCTATCCTATCGGAGTAAAGGAGCGCAAGGGTACTCTTGGCTCTTACTATGCAATTTCAGACTACTGCAAGACCAATCCTGAGTTTGGAACACTTGAGCAGTTTGATGCATTTGTCGCTTCGGCTCATAAGTTGGGTCTGAAAGTTGTTCTGGATTGGGTTGCAAATCACACCTCTCCGGATGCGCTGTGGATTAACGAGCGTCCTGCAGATTGGTATGTTCGTGACGAGCAGGGTAATACTATTGTCCAGTATGATTGGACAGATATTGCAAAGCTCAACTACGACAACCACGATATGCGTGCCGAGATGGTCAAGGCTATGCGTTTTTGGATGGAGCGTGGCATTGACGGATTCCGTTGCGATATGGCTTGCGAGGTTCCGTTTGACTTCTGGAAGGCTACAACCGCAGAGCTTCGCAAAGATTACCCGCAGATGTATTGGCTTGCCGAGGGCGAGAATACAGAGCTTCACAACAACTCATTTGATGCCTCCTATGCTTGGGAGCTTCACCACCTTCTCAACGCAATTGCTCGCTCTGAGAAGGGTGTAAACGAGCTTAAGGAGTATATCGCAAAGGATGCTGCTGCACACCCTGCAGAGGCTTTCAGACTTATGTTTACATCAAATCACGACGAGAACTCTTGGGCAGGAACCGAGTTTGAGCGTATGGGCGATGCTGCAAAGGTTATGGCTGTGCTGACATTCACACTGCCAAACGGTCAGCCGCTGATTTACACCGGTCAGGAGATGGGTTGGAACAAGCGTTTCGAGTTTTTTGAGAAGGACCATATTCCTGCTTGGGAGGCAAATGAGTATGCAGAGTTCTATAAGAGCCTTACAACTCTTCGCCACAACAATCCTGCACTTGCAGCAGGCGAGCGCGGTGGTAAGATTGAGTATATCGACGCAGTTCCAGAGGGTGTGTTTGCATTCAGACGCGCCGTAGAGGGTAATAGCGTTACTGTTTATGCAAATCTTACAAAGGAGGCTGTCTCTTTCAATGATATTAACCTTGCAGCTTGGGGCTGGCATATAATTACAGAGTAATATGAAGAAGTTATTTATAGTTTTAGCAGCACTTGGAGTTATCGCTTGCACAGGTAACTCATCTTTTAATGCCGACAGTGTAGCAGATGCTGATGGTCAGATTGCTCGCGTAGAGCCACTGAGCTGGTGGACAGGTCTTAAGACTCCTCTTCAGCTTATGATTAATGGCGAGAATATCTCGCAGTATAATGTTGCCATTGAGGGTGGCAATGGGGTAGAGATTACTGCCGTACACAAGGCAGATAGTCCAAACTACCTCTTTGTAGATGTCGCTGTAGATGATAGCGCAAAAGAGGGAACATACTATCTTGTATTTACAAAGGGTGAGGAGAGCTTTAAGTATCCTTATACCATCAACTCTCGTCGTAAGGGCTCTGCAGAGCGTTGTGGCTTTACTACGGCAGATGCAATTTACCTGCTTATGCCTGACCGCTTTGGCAACGGTAACCCTGATAACGACTCTACACCTTGCACAACTGAAAAGGCTGCTCGTAATGAGTTCTTTGGTCGTCACGGTGGCGATTTGCAGGGTATGATTAATGGTTTGGACTATATTGCATCTCTCGGTGCAACTACAATTTGGCCCACTCCACTACTTTTGGATAACGAGCCTCGCGAGTCTTACCACGGCTATGCTTGCGGTGACTACTACCATATCGACCCTCGTTTTGGCGATAATGAGCTCTACAAGGAGTTTGTTGCTCAGGCTCACAGCCGCGATTTGAAGGTTATTATGGATGTTGTAACCAACCATTGCGGAGTATCTCACTGGTGGATGAACGACCTGCCATTTAATGATTGGGTGCATGTATTCCCTGAGTACACAGGTACAAATGTATGCTTCTCAACCAATATGGACCCTAACGCTTCTGCTTATGACCTTAATCTTCAGGAGAGCGGCTGGTTTGTTCCATCAATGCCTGATATGAACCTCAATAACGAGTTTGTTCTCAACTACTTCAAGCAGTGGGCTGTATGGTGGATTGAGTATGCAGACCTTGACGGCTTCCGTGTAGATACATATCCATATAACGAGAAGGAGCCAATGAGTCAGTGGTGCAAGTCTGTTATGGCTGAGTATCCGAATATCAATATTGTAGGCGAGTGCTGGACATCATCTATCCCTCAGCTTGCATATTGGCAGGGTGGTAATGCAAATAAGGATGGTTTTGACACAAACCTGCGCTCTGTTATGGACTTCCCACTACAGGAGGCTATCTGCCACGCACTCTCTTGTGACAATCCGGGTTGGGGTCAGGGTATGACTCGTGTATATGACTGTCTGTCGCACGACTTTGTATATCACGACCTTGACAATATGTTGATTTTTACAAATAACCACGATACAACCCGTATTGGCGATGTTATCAACCGTAACCCGGGTCGTGCAAAGATTGGTCTTGCAATGCTGGCAACTATGCGCGGTATTCCTCAGATTTTCTACGGCGAGGAGATGATGCTCTGCTCTGCCGACCTCAGTCAGGGTCACGGTGGTCTGAGAATTGACTTCCCGGGCGGCTGGGCTGGCGATAAAGTCAATCTGCTGACAGCAGAGGGTCGTAAGGGTCAGAATAAGGAGCTGTTTGACTTCTCTTCTCGTCTTTTCAATTGGCGTAAGAGCAAGGAGGTTATCCACAACGGTCAGACGATGCACTTTATGACCCGTGATAACACCTACGCATACTTCCGTTATAACGATACAGATGCAGTATTTGTATATATCAACAATAGTGCAGAGACTAAGAATATTCCGTGGTCAAACTACGCAGAGATTGGCTCTACACTCAAGGAGGGTCGTTGTGTTATAACCGGCAAGGAGGCTGTTGTAGATAACAATACTAAGGTTGCCCCTTACAGCGTTATTATTGTGGAATATAAGAGATAATATAGTATGAAAAGAGTATTTTTAACACTGCTTACCATTGCCGCTGCACTAACAGTGTCAGCAAAGGAGACCCTTAGCTCTCCTAATGGTAATTTAACCCTTACTTTTGAGGTTGGCGAGGGTGGAAAGCCGATGTACAGCCTTGAGTATAAGGGTAAGACTGTAGTACTTCCGAGTGCTATGGGTCTTGAGCTCCGCGGTCAGGATCGTCAGATTTCATTTGGCGAGGAGATTACAAAGTCTGACCACGGCAATTCAGTCTCTCTCTATGATAAGTTTGAGCAGAAGGCTGTTAGTCGTAATAGCAGCGATACGACATGGACTCCGGTATGGGGAGAGGTTTCAACTATCCGTGATAACTACAATCAGATGGTTGTATCTCTCGAGCAGACAGAGCGCAAATACAAGATGGATATTGTATTCCGCCTCTATGATGAAGGTTTAGGTTTTCGTTATGTTTTTCCAGAGCAGAAAGAGCTTACTTACTTTGTAATTAAGGAGGAGCACACTGAGTTTGCAATGACCGGTGACCATATCGCATGGTGGATTCCGGGAGATTATGACACTCAGGAGTATGAGTACCACCGTTCACGCCTCAGCGAGATTCGTGGGCTTATGCAACAGGCGATTACTCCAAACTCTTCACAGACTCCATTCTCTGCAACAGGTGTACAGACCTCATTGCAGATGAAGAGCGATGATGGTCTGTATATCAACATCCACGAGGCTGCGCTTGTTGATTACTCTTGTATGCACCTCGACCTTGATGATAAGAAGATGGTATTCCACAGCCACTTGACTCCTGATGCTCAGGGCTGGAAGGGCTATCTTCAGGCTCCTTGCCGCACACCTTGGCGTACAGTTATGGTTAGCGACGACTGCCGCGATATTCTTGCATCAAAGCTCATCCTTAACCTCAATGACCCTTGTGCTTACGAGGATACATCGTGGATTAAGCCTGTAAAGTATGTAGGTGTTTGGTGGGAGATGATTACCGGTGGTGGTAATTGGGCTTATACTGACGAGCTTCCGGCAGTACAGCTCGGTGTAACCGACTATTCAAAGGTTAAGCAGAGCCCTAAGCACTCTGCAAACAATGCTCGCGTGCGTCGCCTTATCGACTTTGCAGCAGAGCACGGTTTTGACGAGGTGCTTGTAGAGGGTTGGAATGTAGGTTGGGAAGATTGGTTTGGTAAGACAAAGGACTATGTATTTGACTTTGTAACTCCTTATCCGGACTTCGATATTAAGGCACTTAATGAGTATGCACACAGCAAGGGTGTACGCCTGATGATGCACCACGAGACCTCTTCATCTGTTCGCAACTATGAGCGTCACATGGACGCCGCTTATAAGTTGATGAATAAGTATGGATACACATCTCTTAAGAGTGGTTATGTTGGCGATATTATCCCTCGTGGAGAGTATCACTACGGTCAGTGGATGAACAACCACTATCTCTACGCAATCAAGAAGGCTGCCGAGCATAAGATTGTTGTAAATGCTCACGAGGCTGTTCGTCCTACAGGTTTGTGCCGTACATATCCAAACCTTATCGGTAATGAGTCAGCTCGCGGAACTGAGTATCAGTCATTTGGTGGCACTCGTCCACACCATGTATGTATTCTTCCGTTCACACGCCTTCAGGGTGGTCCTATGGACTATACTCCGGGTCTGTTTGAGATGGAGGTTTCAAAGCTCAATCCAAACAATCAGTCACATGTGAACGCAACTATCTGTAATCAGCTTGCGCTCTATGTAACCCTCTATTCTCCACTTCAGATGGCTGCTGATACACCTGAGAACTATGAGCGATTTATGGATGCATTCCAATTTATCAAGGATGTTGCGGTAGATTGGTCTGACAGCCGTTATATCGAGGCTGAGGTAGGCGAGTATGTTACCGTAGCCCGTAAGGCAAAGGATACAGGCGAGTGGTTCCTCGGCTCTGTAGCGGGTTATGATGCTCGTACATCTACAGTAGCTCTCGACTTCTTGGAGCCTGATCAGGTATATGTTGCTAAGATTTATGCAGATGCAGCGGATGCTCACTATAAGACTAATCCGCAGGCATACACTATACGCGAGGTGCGTTGCACCTCAAAGAGCACGCTTAAGCAGGCTGTTGCAGCAGGCGGTGGTTATGCGGTCTCTTTCCGTAAGGCAACTTCGGCGGATAAGAAGCTCAAGATGCTTCGATAAATAACGCTTTCAGCCGAGGTTAGGTTGGTTTTTATTTGGAGAGAGGGGCAAAGTATTGCTCCTCTCTAATTTTTGTATTATCTTTGTGTAACTATGAAGAAGATAATCACAAATCTCGGTTTTTGGATTCTTGTAGCGATGGCTGCGGGAGTTGTGGCAGGCGTTGCTATGGGCGAGGGTGCAGCGATATTTGCACCTCTTGGAGCGCTATTTATCCAACTTATTAAGATGCTTGTAGTGCCACTTGTGGCTGTATCTATTATTTCCGGAGCTGCATCGCTCGGCAGTAGTCGCTCAGCAGGCAAGATAGGCGTTGTAAGTATTGGATATATAATGCTGACAACTGTTATCTCTATCATTATCGCTATCTGTGCGGGTCTGATATTCAAGCCCGGGGCAGGGCTGAGTGCCGAGAGCATCAGAGCGATAAATGCAGTAGCAGCCTCTACAGACGGTGGAGCATCAACACCCGGTTTTTGGGAGACTACAATCGGGATGATTCCGGCAAATCCTATTCAGGCGTTTGCGGAGGGAAATATATTGCAAATTATCGTTTTTGGTCTCTTCCTCGGCTTTGGTATTGCAGCTATGGAGCAGGGTAAAAGAGATAAGGTTGTTGCAGGGCTGAACTACATTCTCGAGGCTCTGATTTGGTGTATCGGAAAGGTTATGCTTGTAGCCCCTCTCGGAGTGTTTGGTCTTATGGCAGAGGCGACAGGCACATTTGGCTTTGATGTACTTTTAAAGGTGGCAAATCTGCTATGGGTTGATCTGTTGGCTGTGCTTGTTATGGGGTTGGCTATATACCCGATGACTATCGGGCTGTTCTCAAGAGTGGGTATTATTACCTTCTTTAAGGAGATGATACGACCGCAGATTATAGCATTCTCGACAGCATCATCTATGGCTACACTCCCTGTAACTATGGCAGCTTGTGACAGAATGGGCATCTCAAAACAGGTATCCGGCTTTGTTGCGCCACTTGGTGCTACTATTAATATGACAGGTAATGCTATCTACTATACACTTGTAGCGATATTCTTTGCACAATTTTATGGCATAGAACTTACTATGGCGCAGTATGTGGCGATAGCTATCACAGCATCGCTCGGCTCTATAGGACAAGCGGGTGTTCCGGGTCCTACACTTATGGTTGTGGCAGTGCTTGTCAGCGCAGGTATTCCGATAGAGGGTCTGCCACTGCTATATGCTCTTGACCGTGTATTTGATATGATTCGTACAGTGCTTAATATTACGGGGGATGCGGCATGCGCAGCCGTTACCGACCGTTTTGCTGCAGAGAATGAATAGTGCCGTAGAGATACTCCACAAACAGAGCTGCTCCCTTGTTATTCAGAGCAGGGGAGAGGTGCATACATTCTTCAATAGGGGTATCAAAGACCTATATAACATCTATACTACCGATAAATCGCTGCTATACGGAGCTGTTATTGCCGATAAAGTGGTTGGCAGAGCCGCTGCTGCACTGATGATTTTGGGTGGGGTAGAGCGCATCTATGCCGATACGATAAGTCAGCTTGCCCTTGAGTTGTTAGCAACAACAGATATTGTTGTCGAATATGCAGAGGTTGTGCCCCATATAATCAATCGCACAAAAACCGATTTATGCCCGATGGAGCGTGCCACGCGCCATTTGACAGATTTAAACGATATTTGCAGAGCAATTGACGATTTTGTACGGTCGTTGGCTTAGAGTTTGTATCTCCACAATAAAAAAGGAGATATGAAACATTCTTTTCTTGAGGCTTTAGAGAATCGCCGCAGCTATTATAGCATAGGAGCGGCAATGAGCGTATCCCAACAGGATATTGTCAAAACAATAGACCGCATAATGCTTGCTACACCATCTGCCTATAATAGCCAATCAAGCAGGGTAGTGATATTGTTCGGCATACATCATATATGCCTATGGGGTATTGTAAAACAGACATTGGCAAAGATTGTCACTCCGGAGGCTTTTATCGGCACGCGCGAGAAGATAGATAACTGCTTTGCAGCAGGTTGTGGAACTATACTGTTCTATGAGGATATGAAGGTTGTAGAGCAGATGAAGGTCGATTTTGCCACCTATGCCGATAAGTTTGACACCTATGCAGAACACACATCTGCGATGCACCAGCTCGCCATTTGGACGGCACTTGAGGATATGGGATTTGGCGCAACTCTTCAACACTATAATCCACTTATCGATACACAGGTAGCAGAGCAGTGGAACATTGACAAAAGCTGGCGGCTTATCGCTCAAATGCCATTTGGAACGCCATTGACAACACCCGGAACAAAGGCTCAACACCTACCTCTAAACGAGCGAAGATTGGTTTTCAGTGATTAATCGTGCAAATAGTTGCTTTATATTGATTTTATTTATACCTTTGCTTACAGAGTGTATAATTTCAAAAGCGACAGTAATGAAAAGAGGTGCATATACTAATCCAACATTGGAGGCTTATACTGTAAAAGTAGAGCTCGGCTTTAATGTTTCAGACCCTACTAATAGTGTAGAGGATCCCGTTGTAGCCGATACTCAGCAGTGGTAAATTCCTGTAACCATCCACATCTAAGAGATTGCATCAGCAGTCTCTTTTTTATTGCCGTATTTAGAAAATCGTCTTTTTTTTGACATGTGATTTGGATATTAAAAATATACTTACTACTTTTGTATGTCTGTGTTACGCTTCGGGCGGCTCGGACACCCCTTGCCCTTCTTGCTAAAAGTAGGAAGGGCATTGATTTTAGAATCTACAAATCTGAAAACTCGGATGAAAAAGTAAGCCTCTGAGCATTTATATCTACGAATGGAAATAGAGATATTAGAGTGGTAATGATTACAAGATAGAGCCGTTTCATAGATAAGTTTTTTATGACAACGAGCCTAATATTGTAATTAGTATGTTGATAAGGTATTTTTTCGTCCTTCACCGGAATTTTACATCCCCACCGACTTTTGCAGGTGATCCTAAGTTGTGTTGATTGGCAGCTGTGGGCTTGCACACATAGCCGGCAATCAACATAACATAGCCGATGTAATCGGCTGACCTAAGAGGGGACTCGAATGTGTGCTATGCACATCATCATCGACGAGGTAGCGCAGTCAAGCTATGCTTGGTGCGCGAACAACCGAGGAGATAACCCCTCCTAAAGTTTGAGTCGCCTACGGACTATTGTTCTATTTTCGGGCGAGGGCTATCGCAAAGCGATGAGTTGTGTTGATTGGCAGCTGTGGGCTTGCACACATAGCCGGCAATCAACATAACATAGCCGATGTAATCGGCTGACCTCGCCCTGACCTTGCTCAAGTAAAGACAAAAAAAAGAAGACAACCTTTCGATTGTCTTCTTGGCGGTGCGTAGGGGACTCGAACCCCTGACCCCGTGCGTGACAGGCACGTATTCTAACCAGCTGAACTAACGCACCAAGAACCTTTTGCTTTCAGTACCGTTTCCTTCCTGATTGCGAGTGCAAAGATAGAGCAAATTTTTCAATCTCCAAACTTTTTCACAACTTTTTTTCAAAAAAAATACTACTTTTTGAAGAAGGTAAATTGCACACTTCCGTAACTTCTTGACTGCCAAAATAATGGATGATTTTCGAAATTATACTTTTCGGAGTGCTCAAATATAAATATTCCCTCCTCTGCAAGTATATCGCCATCCAAAACAAGCCCCACAATATCCTCTACTCCCTCTAAATCGTATGGAGCATCCGAAAAAACGATATCAAATCGCTTAGGACAACTCTTAAGATAGAGGAATACATTTGCCTTAACAGCAAAGATATTATCCGCACCAAGGCTACGCGCTGTTGTACGGATAAAATTATGATGAACAGCATTTATCTCGACAGCGGTCACGCTCTTCACTCCACGCGAAGCAAACTCATAGCTTATAGAGCCCGTGCCGGCAAAGAGGTCGAGAACTGTACACTCCTCAAAATCTACGAGATTTGTAAGGATATTAAACAGATTCTCCTTTGCAAAGTCCGTTGTCGGACGCGCACGAAGATTCTTCGGTGGATTTATAGCTCGTCCGCGATATTTACCGCTAATTATTCGCATATTACGGTGTAGTACTTTTTAAGTAGTTTATAAGCCTTATTAGAGCCTATAATATACATAGGTATATCGTTACTCTCCTTTGCCAAATTCAAAATATTGGCAACATAGTAGAGCAGTTCATCACACGACTCAACATCAACAGCCTCGGCAAGTTGCAGTCCGTTATTATACAGACGCAGGTAACAGATATTCTCGCTCACCTCAATAACCAACCCTCGACCGTGAGAGTAGTTGTCACTTTGGAGGGGAGAGTAGATGTGCATCCTGCTACCCAAGCGTGACATTAATGTCTCATACGCATCTTTATTTACAGCAACTACTGCCACCTTTTCGTTCACAGCATCACTGAAAATAGCAACCTCGTCAGTAAGTGGAGATTGACCGGTTATTGCCAATAGACGCTCTGCGCTAACGCTCTCTGCCATCTGCTGAGGCACAAGCGTTACTCGTGCGGTATCGATAATAACATCGACATCGGCACCCTCTGCTATACCCGCAAGGGTAGATGCAGAAAAAAAGCGTCCACCCGAAGCAAGACGGATGGACGCTTTAGATTCGGAGTTATTAGAGCTCCTCCCAGTTACCTGCCTCATTGTTACCTCTCTCCATTGAGCCGAACTTGATGCCCGGATACTTATTGAGAACATTCAGACAGTTGTCAACCAAGTTGATAACCTCCTGACGGTAAACTACTGTATCAAGGAAATTGATATAAGGCGCACGGCACTCAACAGTAGGGATGACAATCTTAGACTCTGTAGTAAGGATAGCTGCCTCAAGGTAGAACTCCTTATTGTCAGAGTAAGGAATGTAGCGAAGGTTCTGAACATCCTCTACAGAGAGGTGCTTGAACAGAGAGTCCTTAACAGAGTAAGTGAACTTCTCTACATTCTTAAACTTACGACCATACTTCTTACGAGCCTGAGCCATAGCAACAGAGTCATCCTCGTCAATCAGACGACGCTCACCCTCCATAGTCTCATTGAGCACGAAGTTGATGAGTGAATCAAAATCAGCTGTAAAGTGCTGATACTTACTCTTGAACTGACGCTCTGCTGTACGGATGTCCTTAATGCGAGTGATAACAGCCTTCTCACGAATCTTCTGCTCCTCACCAAACTTGATAGGAGTTGAGATAAGCACATACACATAGAAGCCCAGACCAATAGCAGCCAAAGCGAGTACCAATTGAAGTAATTTCTTTCCCATTTTTAGAAATAGTTTTTAATTTATAATTTTTTTGTTTAGTTGCGAAACTGCGAAAAAAACATTAAGTTTGTAACCAATTAAAACAACTGGAAAATGCAAAGCATCACAATTGCGACCCAAATTTACGCAAAATTATCGTTTCAACCAACGGAAAATCAAAAAAAAATTATCGAATCTTTCTCAAACTACCTTTCTGATGATGATTTTTCTCGTTTTTTCGTTCTGAACGGCTATGCAGGCACGGGTAAAACGACTCTTATCGCTGCAATTGTAGCTGCTCTTAAAATGTTAGGTATCAAGACTATACTGCTTGCTCCGACGGGTCGCGCAGCAAAAGTCCTTTCACAATACACATCAGAGAAAGCACTTACAATCCACAAAAGAATATACAGGGAGCAGACAAATGCTCAATATGAGTCAAAATTCTCACTAAATATCAACAGAGAGGCTGATGCGCTATTTATTGTCGATGAGGCATCAATGCTCTCCACGGGCAGAAATAGCGACAAGACAATCTTCGGCAGCGGTTCGTTGCTTGAAGACCTTATACAGTATGTCCGCAGTGGTAAGCGTTGCAGACTTATGCTTGTAGGAGACTCCGCCCAGCTACCGCCTGTGGGAGATGATTACAGCCCTGCTCTTTCTCCGGCAGAGTTGCTTCCATATGCAGATGTAGAGTATCAGACAATGGATGAAGTGGTGCGTCAAGAGCAGAGTTCAGGAATACTCTTTAATGCTACGCTTGTGCGCTGCATGCTCGAGAACGGCATCTACGAGATACCGCATTTAGATATGGGGTATGATGATATTGAGGCTGTAAGTGGTGGCGAATTCTTAGAAAAGCTACAGGATTGTTACGACAAATATGGTCGTGATGAGACAATAGTTATTACCCGCTCAAACAAGCGTGCAAATCGTTACAATGAGGGTATTCGTCGAAATACTCTCTTTGCTGAGGAGGAGATTGAGAGTGGCGATATGCTTATGGTTGTAAAGAACAATTACCACTATACAGAGCGCATAGAGCAGTGCCCGATGAGTTTTATTGCAAATGGAGATATTGCACGCCTTAAGCGCATCAGGCGATTTGAGGAGTTGTACGGTTTTAGATACGCCAATGCAGTGTTGGAGTTTGGCGACTATGACAATACGGAGATAGAGTGTAAAGTACTGCTCGACACACTCAATTCCGAGTCGCCATCGCTTACATACGAGCAGTCGCAGCAGCTCTTCTCACAGATAGAGCAAGACTACACCGATATAAAGAGTAAAATCAAGCGTTTCAAGGAGATACGCGAGAACGAGTACTTCAACGCATTGCAGGTAAAGTTCTCATACGCAGTCACTTGTCACAAAGCGCAAGGTGGTCAGTGGAGTGCAGTATTTATCGACAGATTTCTCTTTGGCGACGAGCCTATGACAAAAGATATGCTCCGATGGTTATATACGGCTATGACACGAGCGACAGAGCATCTTTTTTTGGTAAATTTCGACGATAAATTCTTTGAATAGTCGGGCAAAATAATTACCTTTGCCAATTATGGCAGTAGAGAAAAAATATGTCGAAACACCCTTGATGAAGCAGTACTATCAAATCAAGGCTGTTCATCCCGATGCGATACTTCTGTTTCGCGTCGGAGACTTCTATGAGACATTTGGTGATGATGCTATTGAAGCATCTTCAATCCTCGGAATTACACTTACAAAGCGTGCCAATGGCTCAGCATCGTCTGTCGAATTGGCGGGTTTTCCTCACCACGCAGTAGATACATATCTTCCAAAGCTCGTAAGGGCAGGTAAGCGTGTGGCTATATGCGAGCAGTTGGAGGACCCAAAGACCGTAAAGGGTTTGGTAAAGCGAGGTGTCATCGAGTTGGTAACCCCGGGAGTGACGCTATCCGAGAATCTTATTGAAAATAAGGAGAATAACTATCTTGCTGCCGTATGTTTTGGCAAGGAGCAGACCGGCGTGGCTTTTCTCGATATTACAACGGGAGAATTTTTTGTTGCGCAGGGCGATGATAAGTATATCGAGAAGCTGGTTTCAAGTCTCGCTCCGAAAGAGATTGTCTATCAGCGCGGTTTTGAGGAGCGTTTTGCTGAGGTTTTCGGCACAAAGCACTATACATATCGCCTTGAGCAGTGGGTATTCTCATATCAGGTCAATTATGACAAACTGTGTACCCAATTTGCAACATCATCGCTGCGAGGTTTTGGTGTAGAGGGTATGGCAGAGGGTATTACTGCTGCCGGAGCAATTCTCTACTACCTTGAGTTTACAGAGCATAAGCAGATTGCTCATATTGCCTCTATCTCGCGTCTTGACAAGAATGACTATGTGTGGATTGATAAGTTTACAATCCGCAACCTTGAGCTGTTTAGCTCAAATGGAAGTGAGAATAACTCCTTTGCAAAGGTTATAGACCGTACATCGACCGCTATGGGAGGGCGTCTATTGCGCCGTTGGATTGCTATGCCGATACTCGACATAGAACGCATTACCCGTCGCCAAGAGGTTGTAAGTCAATTTGTTAATGACCGTGAGCTATCAGAGGTTATTGGCGAGCAAGTATCTTCTATCGGCGACTTGGAGCGTATTGCCTCCCGTGTGGCATCAATGCGAGCAACTCCGCGCGAGTTGTTGCAACTCAAGAGTTCGCTTGCTGCGGTAGAGATTTTGCAGGCGGCTCTCGAATCTACCGACTCAGAGGTACTACACACTATAGCACAAAAGATAGACCCTCTGACAGCCGTACGAGAGCGTCTTGAGAGAGATATATATCCCGATCCGGAGTGTAATCAGATTCAGAAGGGTGGTATTATCGCAAGTGGCGTAAGTGCAGAGCTTGACGATTTGCGCCGCATAGCACTGCAT
Source organism: Alistipes sp. (assembly GCA_017474235.1). Taxonomy (GTDB): domain Bacteria; phylum Bacteroidota; class Bacteroidia; order Bacteroidales; family Rikenellaceae; genus Alistipes. Next base: position 38,782 of record JAFVIB010000018.1, read on the forward strand.
GGTAAAGAGGTGCTGCAAACCATCCAGCAGCGCGAGAGCGAGGCTACAGGTATTCCATCACTCAAGATTAGCTATAACAATGTCTTTGGTTACTATATCGAGGTGCGCAACACCTATAAAGATAGAGTTCCGGAGAGCTGGATTCGCAAGCAGACCCTTACAGCCGCCGAGCGTTATATCACTGAGGAGCTAAAAGAGTATGAGGAGAAAATTCTCGGAGCGCAGGAGCGTATGCTTATTCTCGAGCAGCAGTTGTACAACGAGTTGCTCGGCTATATATCACTGCACCTCAAGCAGTTACAGGAGGATGCAAAGGCAGTCGCAACGGTAGATTGTCTGCACAGTTTTGCAACTCTTGCCGTAGAGCGCAACTACTGTCGCCCAACGCTTGACAGTGGAACACGAATAGAGCTAAAGGATGCTCGCCATCCTGTTATCGAGACGCTGATGAAGGTAGGGGAGGAGTATATTCCAAACGACCTTATGCTCGACAGCGACAGTGAGCAGATTATCATCATCACCGGTCCGAATATGGCTGGTAAGTCGGCACTGCTCCGCCAAACAGCTCTGATTGTGCTTATGGCGCAGATGGGCTCGTTTGTCCCTGCATCGAAGGCTCATATCGGCATTGTAGATAAGATTTTTACCCGTGTAGGAGCAAGTGACAATATCTCGCAGGGCGAATCTACATTTATGGTCGAGATGTTGGAGAGTGCAAGTATTCTGAACAATATCTCAAAGCGTAGCCTTGTGCTGCTCGATGAGATTGGTCGAGGTACAAGCACATACGACGGTATATCTATTGCGTGGTCAATGGTAGAGTATCTGCATAACTACCGCAATATGCGTCCGCGAACACTCTTTGCAACCCACTATCACGAGCTCAATGAGCTTGCACAGATGTGTCAGCGAGTGAAAAACTACCATATCTCTGTCCGCGAAGTGGATAACACAATCGTCTTTCTCAGAAAGCTCGAAAAGGGTGGCACAGAGCACTCTTTCGGTATCCATGTGGCAAAAATGGCAGGTATGCCTGAGTCTATCGTCGAGAGGGCAACGGATATATTGCATAGCTTAGAGCAGGTCTATGGCGACAATGAGATAGTGCCGTCCGTATCGCTCTCGTCGCGCAAGCGTTCCCGCAAACCTTCGCCATCTGTCAGTGCCGCTGCTCAAAGCACTGAGGGTGCTATACAGTTGTCGATGTTCAAGCTTGACGACCCTGTACTAATCAAGATACGCGACCAAATCAAAGATTTGGATATCAACAGTTTAACACCTCTTCAGGCACTAAACTTATTATCAGAAATCAAGAGTTTGGTATAAATAATAACGGGTATGTTCCTCACGAACACACCCGTTATTATTAGAATAGTGAGCGAATATTCTGTATCAGCATCTGCACCGCCACAGAGTTGAAGCCGCCCTCCGGAATAATCACATCGGCATACTTCTTACTCGGCTCTACAAACTGCTCGTGCATAGGTTTTACTGTCTGAGTATATTGGTTTACAACAGACTCCATACTACGACCACGCTCACGAACATCTCGAAGAATACGGCGTGCCAAACGCAAATCGGCATCGGTATCCACAAAGACTTTGATATCCATCAGCTCGCGCAACTCCTTATTCTCAAAAATAAGTATGCCGTCGATAATAACCACCTTTGACGGTTTTACAAACACACGCTCATCTGTACGATTATGCTCAACAAAAGAGTAAACCGGATGCTCCACAGCCTCTCCATTTTTCAATGCGCGAATATGCTCCACAAGCATATCTGTATCAAAAGCGTCAGGGTGGTCATAGTTGAGCTGTGAGCGTTCTTCATAGGTAAGCTCAGGGTGCGCCTTATAATAGTAGTCGTGACAGAGTGTAGCTACATCTTCACGGCTGAAAGCCTCCTGCAATCTTCTGACAAGGGTACTCTTTCCCGAACCTGTGCCGCCTGCGACACCAATAACAGTTACATCCATACTCTTTTGGGTATAAAAAATGGGAATAGACGCAATCTACCCCCATTTTGGTTTATAAAATACTATGCATCAATATTTGCATAGGTTGCATTTGTCTCAATAAACTCACGGCGTGGACCAACCTCGTCGCCCATAAGCATTGAGAAGATACGATCAGCCTCAATAGCATTCTCAATAGTGACCTGACGAAGAATACGGGTCTCAGGATTCATTGTGGTCTCCCAAAGCTGCTTAGCATTCATCTCACCAAGACCTTTATAGCGGGTAATCTTAACACCCTTACCCATCTGCTCAATCAGTTCGTCGCGTTCCTCATCACTCCAGCAGTAACGCTCACGGTTACCCTTCTTGACAAGGTAGAGCGGTGGGGTAGCGATATAGATATGACCATTGTCAATCAACTCACGCATCTTACGGAAGAAGAATGTAAGCATCAGCGTCGCGATATGCGCACCGTCCACATCGGCATCGGTCATAATGATAATCTTGTCATAACGCAGACCCTCAAGGTTAAGAGCCTTGCTATCCTCAGCAGTGCCAAACTTAACACCCAGAGCGATAAACATATTCTTAATCTCCTGATTATCCCACATACGATGCTCGAGTGCCTTCTCTACATTGAGAATCTTACCACGCAGTGGCATAATAGCCTGGAAGTTACGGTCACGACCCTGCTTTGCAGTACCACCCGCAGAGTCTCCCTCGACGAAGAAAATCTCAGCTATAGAGCGGTCACGGCTTGAGCAGTCTGCCAACTTACCCGGAAGACCAGCACCCGAGAGCGGAGATTTACGCTGCACAGACTCGCGTGCAGCACGGGCTGCGTGACGAGCAGTAGCTGCAAGGATAACCTTCTCAACGATAGCCTTAGCATTCTTAGGATTCTCCTCAAGGTAGTTTGTAAGGGCAGCCGACATAGCCTTATCTACTGCGGCAGCAACCTCATCATTACCGAGCTTAGTCTTTGTCTGACCCTCAAACTGAGGCTCAGCAACCTTTACCGATACAACAGCCGTAAGACCCTCGCGGAAGTCATCTCCCGCAATCTCGAACTTGAGCTTTGAGAGCATACCCGACTCATCTGCATACTTCTTCAGCGTACGAGTAAGGGCACGACGGAAACCGGTAAGGTGTGTACCACCCTCGATAGTATTGATATTGTTTACATAAGAGTGTACATTCTCGCTAAATGAGTTATTGTACTGCATAGCCACCTCTACAGGCACACCATTGCTCTCTGTATCAAGATAGATAATAGATTCGATAATCGACTCGCCGCGGTTTGTATCAAGATACTCTACAAACTCCTGCAGACCATTCTCAGAGTAGAAAGTCTCTGTTCTTGGCTCGCCATTCTCGTTCTTATCGCGCATATCGGTAAGAGTGAGGCGAATACCCTTATTGAGGAATGCCAACTCACGCAGACGATTCTCCAAAGTCTCGTAACGATAAGTTGTAGTAAGGGTAAAGATGGTATTATCAGGCTTAAAGGTGATAATAGTACCACGGTCCTCACAGTCGCCGACAATCTCGACCTGAGAGGTAGCAAAACCCTTTGAGTAGCTCTGCTTGTAAATCTTACCGCCACGGTGAATCTCTGCAACAAGCAGTGAAGAGAGTGCATTAACACACGAAACACCCACACCGTGCAGACCACCCGATACCTTATAGCTTCCCTTATCAAACTTACCTCCGGCGTGTAGCACGGTAAGTACAACCTCGAGCGCACTCTTTCCCTCCTTCTCGTGGAAGTCGGTAGGAATACCTCGACCATTATCCTTGACTGTTATAGAGTTATCCTCATTGATAGTAACATAGATATCGTCACAGTGACCCGCCAAAGCCTCATCAATAGAGTTATCGACAACCTCATAGACAAGGTGGTGCAGACCCTTCTCGCCAATATCTCCGATATACATCGCAGGGCGTTTACGAACTGCCTCAAGTCCCTCCAATACCTGAATATTCGACGCCGAGTACTCCTCTTCGCCGACCTTCTTTACATTTTCTTGTTCAGTAGTCATATAATCGATTTATTTTCTTCCTAAAAAACGAACAAAAGTAGCATTTTTTTCTCAAATATCCAAATCTAAATCATAGATTTAGTTATTAAAGTTAGTTATAGAACCTAACTTAAATCAACCTCTCGCATCTCTCCCTTGCTAAAAAGCAATGTACGAGCAGGAAAACGCTCCACAAAAGCCGTATTATGAGTAGCCATAAGCACCGCAGTACCCTCCGCAGCAATAGCGTGAAAAAGCTTTACAATAGACTCGGCAGTAACCGGATCAAGGTTACCCGTAGGCTCATCTGCAAGTATCAATCGAGGAGAGTTCAGTAACGCTCTGGCAATCATCAGTCGCTGACACTCTCCACCCGAGAGCTCAAACGGCATACGGTCACTACGAGATTTCAAACCCACCTGTTCCAGCACAGAGGCAATACGCGCCTCAATTTCGCGCTCACTCTTCCAACCTGTCGCACGCAGCACAAAGGCGAGATTTTCATAAACAGTGCGATCAGAGAGCATCTGCACATCCTGAAAAACAATGCCCATATTGCGCCTTAACTCCGAAATATGCCTACGCTTAAGCTCACGCAAATCAAAACCCACAACGCGACCATCACCCTCAAAGAGCGGCAGCTCGCCATAAAGAGTTTTAAGCAGTGAACTCTTACCACTGCCCACACGACCGATAAGATATACCAGCTCGCCCGAATAGACCTTTAAATCGACATTAGAGAGTACCTTCTCTCCATTGCGCTGATAACTCCTCGATGTAAGCTCCTTAAACGGATCAATATTGTGGTACAACGACACTCCCGAGAGCTCTATGACACAATCTCTACTCTTAACCATACAACATTTGCATTTAACCCTCAAAGATACAAAAAATTATGGAGTTATCAAAGGATGAGCGTGTTTAAAATCGTTTTATGATATGTTATTTCGAAAATTTGCACTATCTTTGCCCCAAACTTACAATCGGGGGTGACCGGTTTTGACAGCAGGTAGAGTTTGATTGTAAGCACGCCGAGCATTGTGTGGGTTCTCGTTAATCGAAACACTCAAACTACAAATGGCAATAATAGCTATGCACTCGCTGCTTAATTTTCTGGGAAAATTGGCTTAATTGATGCACACAAGGTTTGCGTCAACGAGTATCCCGAACAGCTGTTCCGCTCTCTAACAGTTTGTTCATACGGGGTATCATCTTTTGAGAGATAGCGCGATATGTGCCTCGGTTATCGTGCGAGATTTAGAGGCTGGGGCTAAGGTCTTGGCTGTTGTCTGCCGAACTTTAGCAGAAGGATTAAACGACAACTAAGCGTGTAGAAAGCTTTTGGGTTCCTTGTTTGGACGCGAGTTCGACTCTCGCCACCTCCACTTCAAAAAGACGGATTACCTCCGTCTTTTTTCGTTGCGGTGGCTCGGTCGCTTAACCGGTGGCGGTGTGGCAGAGTTTTCTGCGGATTATGGATTTGCAGAGTTGCTGTGCAACTTCTCGTTGTGACAGCATGATATTCTTGAGCAAGCTCATAATATCACACTATCACAAACAAACGACTGCGTCGTCTGCAAATCTTAAACCTTGCTCTGCTCAAACCTGCGGCGGTCACTCGACTCTATGCGGTAGAAACTATATCGAAAGTGGTTAGGAGCAGGATGGATTTATTTCCATCTTTTTTCGTTGCGGTGGCTCGGTCGCTTAACCGGTGGCGGTGTGGCAGAGTTGTCTGCGGATTATGGATTTGCAGAGTTGCTATGCAACTTTTCGTTGTGACAGAATGATATTCTTGAGCAAGCTCATAATATCACTCTATCACAAACAAACGACTGCGTCGTCTGCAAATCTTAAACCTTGCTCTGCTCAAACCTGCGGCGGTCACTCGACTCTGTACGGTAAGAGTGAGTAAAAAAATGGGATTGGGTAGTCTATTTAGATTTTTTACGGCGGGAGCACTCCTTTGTGCAGTGGCGGCAAGGATTTGTAATTTCAAGCCACAAGTAGCGAAAAGCAATTACCACGGCAACAGCAACGATTACAATTGTGACAACATTCTCTAACATAGCAAGTTAGTGATATGATATGTAACAAATGCCAGCACCCACGCCACAGCCGTAGAATAGAGAGCGGAGAACAACGCCCACCCCTTACCATACTCTGTCCATATAGCAGCGAGGGTTGCTAAGCAAGGGAAATAGAGCAGTGTAAAGACAAGCAGGGCAAGTACTGATGCCGTTGTAAAATCGCCACTTCTCGCAAGGCGTCCGTGGAGCGACTCTTCATCTGTCTCAAGGGCTGCAATAGCATCATCGTCATTATACAGCACACCGATAGTACTCACAACAATCTCCTTAGCAGCTATACCCGAGATAACAGCCACGCTACTCTTCCAATTAAGACCGAGTGGCTCAAATACCGGCTCACAAGCCTTGCCAATCTTGCCGATATACGACTGTTCAAAGTGTTCCTGTTCGCTCATCTGTCCATCATTGATAGGGAAGTAGCTCAAAGCCCAAATAATCACCGAAGCTACGAGTATAACACCGCTCAGATTTTTGATATAGTGCAAAACTCTATCCCACATATGCGACACTGTCGCGCGCAGGGTTGGAAGGCGATATGGAGAGAGTTCCATAACAAACGGAGTCTCATCTGCCGAGAACTTCAGTCGGCGCATCAGGCGAGCTGTAATCATAGCAACAGCTATACCGAGCAGATAGAGCCCAAACAGTATTGTCCCCGAGTATTTACCAAAGAAACTACCCAAAAAGAGGATATAGACAGGTAATCGTGCGCTACAAGACATAAACGGCAATATAAGAGCCGTAATAACTCTTGAGCTATGGCTCTCGATACTCTTTGTTGCCAAAACCGCAGGCACATTACAACCAAAGCCCATAACCAACGGAATAAATGACTTTCCGTGCAGACCCACCTTATGCATCAACTTATCCATTATAAAGGCTGCGCGGGATAGATAGCCCGAGTCCTCCATAAATGCGATAAAGAGGTAGAGTATCATAATATTGGGCAGAAAGACTATCACGCTACCCACTCCGCCGACAATACCATCAACAATAAGGTCTTTAAGAACACCCTCCGACATCACCCCGTCAAGGAATTGAGAGAGCAGTGTCACACCCGACTCTATCCACTGCTGAGGGTATTGACCCAAACTAAATGTGCAGTAGAACATTGCCCACATCACAAGCAGAAAGATAGGGTAGCCCCAAATCTTATGGGTCACAATCTCGTCAATATGATTTGACAGCTCTCGGCGACTATTGCGCGCCTTTTTATATGTTTCACGGAGCGCACCCGATATAAAGCCATACTTCTGATTAGAGATTGTACTCTCTATATCCTCGCTCTGACCCAAATCGTACTTCAGATGCTCCTGCTCTGCCTTGACAACCCTCTGCCACTTATCGTATGATGGCAGTTTTTGGAGCAGAGAGACAATATCACGGTCATTTTCGAGCAGCTTAATGGCATAATATCTCGGAGGAAAAGCCTTTGGAAGCTGGTCACGGTCTGCCTTAAGAACCTTATCAACAGCAGCAACACTCTGCTCGGCAATACCTTGACTGATATGTATATGCTTACGACGAGGCTCCTTGCCCTCATAAGCCGCTACAATAGTGCCTATTAGTTGCTCTACACCCCGACCCCTATTACCCACAACGGGAATCATCGGCAGACCCATCATCTGACCGAGCAGTTGATAGTCAAGGGTTGCACCGGAACTCTCCAACTCGTCATACTTATTGAGCGCGACAACGATATTCTGATTCATATCAATCAGCTCTGTTGTCATAAATAGCTGCTGCTCAAGAGCTGTTGAGCAGACAACATTAAGCACAACATCCGGAACATTATCAAGAATATACCTACGCACAAAAGAGCCTTCAGAAGTGGAGTGTGATAGCGCATAAGTACCCGGCAACTCGCAGATAGAGAGCGTATAGCCATTATGGAGACATCTGCCGACCATAACACCATCGACCTCTTCACGCTCGCCATCTGCCACAATACTCTCAAAAAGCGCACTCTTGCCACTCTTTGCATTTCCGATAATTGCGACACTTATCTGTTTTGGGTAATCTATATTCTGCTCAGGCAACCTCATAACGGCTACAAAGTTACACTTTGTAACTCAAAAAAACAAATTTTTTTTGTCGTAGTCGCCAACAATAAGAGTCTGTTTGAATTTTATTTCGAGATTATTTGAGAGCTATTTTTATGTAGATTTTAACTTGGGGAAAGCAGATAATAGCGGGCTATTTTCAAATTTCACAAGTCAAAAGATGCAAGAAATAGCCTCAAAGAAGCCGAAACTAATCTTCAGAGCAACGGACTAACTCGTTTAATAAAATTCAAAACAGACTCTAATGCTAATAGAAGTTTCCACCCAAAGCCTGACAGAGATTGATGTAATTGATATATTGAGCCGCAATTATATTTGAATACTCCATTTGTGAGTTATAGAGCGTACGCTCGGCATCAATTACATCAAGATAGGCATTAAGACCGTTAAGATAGAGCGCCCGACTCATCTCCGCAATAGCGCGATTTGACTCTATCAGTTCGTTATACCTCTCTATTTCAGCACGATAGGTCGATATGCTTACCAACGACTTCTCTACATCAGCAAGTGCCGAGATAAAGGTCTGCTGATACTCTACCACCGCCTGATTATACTGCTCAACAGCCACCTTTTCGCTACTCTTAAGCGAGCCGAAAGCAAACAGTGGTTGTGAGAGTGACAGCAGAGCATTCCACGCCCAAGTAGGCGAGGTTACAATCTTTGAAATTTCATCCGACACAATACCGCCATCTCCTGTAAGCGAAAAAGAGGGCAGGCGTGCTATTCGCGCACTCTTTGCAGCCGCTGCCGCAGAGCGCATTTTGGCGTGACTACTCATCATATCGGGACGGCGATAGAGCAGCTCTGAAGGCACTCCCGACGGGATATTGATAGGGGTATAGTCTGCCACAAATGGGGCGTTACTCACTACTGATGGTTGTAATTGAGGAGTCTGACCCAGCAGTATATCAAGTTGCAGAAGCGTCTGTGCCACGGCTCGCTCATAGAGCGGAATATCGGCAAGTGCTGTATAGAGTAGGTTATAAGCCTGCTCACGATTAACACCCGATGCCATACCTCGAACAAAGAGCGAATCTACAAGTTTTGCCGTCTGCGCTCTAAGCTCTGAACTTTGACGGGCAATATCAAGGTCGCGCCGATACTGCAACAGTGTGTAGTATGTCGTAGCAACCTGCGCAGCAAGTGATAGTTCAACCCCTCGGTACTGCCACAGCGCATAATCGACATCCGCCTTTGCAGCCGTTGTGGCACTGCGCAATGAACCAAAAATGGGTATCTCCCAGCTTGCCGTAGGTTCTACAATATACTGCTGTGTAACTTCGTCATCACTCCCCGACACACCCGCACTGCGACCTAAAGCAAATTCAGGCAGATATTGAGCCCTTACAACCCTCTGTTTTGCCCGCGCCTCTTCTATGCGCGACACTGCCGCCTTAAGGTCGTTATTTGCAGCCAACGCAGTGGTTATAAGGCGATTAAGAGTAGTATCACCAAACATCTCCCACCAATTATGCGAAAGATTGATGCTATCCGTATCGGTTGCATAGAGATAGTTTTCAGGCAAATCTATCTGCGGTTGTTGCAGATGCGGATTACACCCGACAAATATTAGAGATAGTATTACAATTATCTGTTTCATAGCTTTCTAATCATATAATATAGTGCCGGATATAGTATCAATCCGATAGTTGTTGCAGCCACCATACCGCCAACAAGAGCTATACCCATAATATTTCGTGCCGTATGGAATACTCCGCTTGCAAATACAAGTGGCAAAACTCCGAGGATAAATGCCGTAGCAGTCATTATAATTGGTCTTGCACGAAGTAGTGCAGCATCTACAGTTGCTCTCGTAAGTTCCTTGCCCGATTTATACTCACTATCGGCATACTCTACAACAAGTATAGAGTTTTTTGCAGCCAAACCGATAAGCATAACAAGCGAAATCTGCATATAAATATCGTTCAGCACCTCGGCATTAAAAAGATGCACTACAGCCGTTGTTGCAATAGCACCTAAAAGGGCAAGAGGCACTGCCAGAACAATCGCTAACGGCAATTTCCAACTCTCATAGAGCATCGCAAGGATAAGCACTACAAAGAGTATTGCCACAAGATAGACAACCCAACGACTACCACTTTCACGACTCTCAAGAAGCGATACACCGCTCCAACTTGTAGTCATATTATCTGGCAGCACGCTACTGCTTATGCTCTGTATAGTCTCCATAGCTTTAGCTGTCGAGACACCCTTTGCAGGTGTCACTGTCACTTGCGCGGCATTATATAAGTTAAACTGCTCTACAAAAGAGACTCCGACCGTATCTTTCACAGTAACAAATGTCGATAGGGGAATACTCTGATTCTCGCCATTGGTTATAAAGTAGCTATTAAGTGCCTGCTCGGTCTGTCGGTACTCCGGAGCTGCGGCAATATAGCTGCGATAGAGGCGTCCAAAGCGTGTAAAGTTTCCGATATACTGACCTCCCAACAGTGCAGATAGCTCATTATACAACTCCGAAAGTGATACGCCCTTCATCATTGCGTGCTGGCGATCTACCTCCATACGCTTTTGAGGCACTTGATTGTTAAACTGCGATGATGCCAAGACAAAATTGGGATTATGGTTGAGCGTATCGAGCAGCAGCGCAAGATTTTCGCCTAAATACTCACTACCGCGACCCTCTCTGTCCAAAAGCTCGAAAGTAACGCCCGAAGTAACACCCAATCCGGGTATTGCAGGCTGTATAAATGCGTAACTACTAAATGTTTGGAAAGTTTGTCTAAACTGTTGGTTTAACTGCTCTGCAATCTCCGCCGATGAGAGTTTTCGCTCCTTAAAATCCTTTAATCTGACAAATAGAACTCCGCTTGAGGTATTTGCAGTGCCGCTGAGCATATCAAAACCCGCAACAACAGCATCACTCTCCACATCCGCTCTTGCTCTAACTATCGCATCGACCTGATTAATAGCCTTTTGTGTCACTTGCAGCGAACTTGACGGAGGTGTATTGACCGCTATCATAAGGTAGCCTTGATCCTCCTCAGGCAGAAAACCCGATGGGAGCAGATACCATATTGCGCCAAAGCCCACAATAATCACTGCCACAGCCGCCGCAGTAACTCTCTGTTTGACAACTAATCGCTCCACGCCACGCTTATAGCTCACCATCGCTCTGTCAAATACCCTATTGAATGTACCGAAAAATCCCGTAGTTATCGCCTTGCGTGGTCGCAATAGAGCCGCACACAGAGCAGGGGATAGGGTAAGGGCATTGATAGTCGATATTGCAACGGCAACAGATATTGTCACAGCAAACTGCTCAAACAGTTTTCCTGTAATACCGCCCGTAAACGAGACAGGAATAAATACAGCAAGCAGCACAACAGATGTGGCGATAATCGGAGCTGTAACACTCTTCATTGCCTCTACGGTCGCATCAAAAGGCTTTAATCCCCTCTCGATACCCACCTGCACAGCCTCGACAACTACAATGGCATCATCCACAACAAGACCGATAGCAAGCACAAGGGCAAGCAGAGAGATTACATTTAAACTCAGCCCGAATATAGGGAAGAGGGCAAAAGTTCCAACAATAGATACAGGGATGGCTACAAGCGGGATAATGGTCGCTCTCCAATCCTGAATAAAGAGGAAGATTATCGCCATAACGAGCAGCAGCGAGATAATCAGTGTTATCACAATCTCCTCGATACCCGCCTTGATACTCTCTGTACCATCTACAATCACATCGCACTCCAAGCCATCCGGAAAACGCTCTTCCGAGAGTTTCATCTGCGCCCTCACACGCTCGGCTACCGTCACTGCATTACTCCCGGGCTCTTGATAGACAACAATAACAGCCGTAGGATTACCCTCAAAGAGCGACTGTGTAGTATAACTCTGACCTCCGAGGCTGACATCAGCAACCTCTTCGAGCCTTATCTGTCGTCCATCACTTGTCGTACGGATAATAATCTTACTAAACTGCTCTGCTGTTGAGAATTGTGGCGGTAGGGTAATGGTAAATGTTCGCGTTGTGCCTTCAGGAGCCGGCTCTGCACCAAACTCGCCCACAGGGTAGGCTCCAGCCTGCGTAGCTATGGCATCGACAATCTGATTTAACGATATATTATAGTACTCCAACACATCCGGCTTGAGCCATATACGCATAGCGTACTCTGCCGCACCCATAATCGACACCTTTCCCACGCCGTCAATCTTGAGCAACTCATTTTGCAAATTGATATAGGCATAGTTCGAGACAAACTCGCCATCGTATCGCCCATCACTATGCAGAGCATAGACCATCAGAAAGCCTGTTTGACTCTTGCGCGTAACAACACCTTGCTCTACAACAGATTGCGGTAGCAGAGCCGTTGCTGCCGAGACATTATTCTCGACAAATACGGCATTCATATCGGGGTCAGAACCCACATCAAATGTAACTTGCAGATTCATTGAGCCATCAGAGCCACTTATTGCATCCATATAGAGCATATTGCTCACACCCATAATATTCTCTGCAATAGGCGTTGCAACACTCTGTGCCACAGTCTGCGCATCTGCTCCACTATATGTTGCCGAGACCTCTACTACGGGTGGTGTAATATCTGGATACTGCTCTATTGAGAGTTCAGATACGGCAATAATACCCATAAAGAGTATTATTACAGATAGTGCGATAGATGCTATCGGTCGAGAGATGAAAAATTTGTTCATAACACCTTTACCGTTTGACCATTAGATAATTTTGTTCCACCCTCTTTTACAACCATCTCGCCATCACTCAGACCCGCAAGCACTACTTGTCTGCCTGCATAGCTGTTTCCGAGCGTTACCGCCCGATATTCCACCGTAGAGTCAGCCTTCAACACCCATACAGACTGCACGCCCTGAATATCGTTTACGGCAGACTGTGGAACAGTCAATCGAGGCTGAGGCGCGCCAATATTACTCTTCACACGGGCAAATTGACCCGATTTTAGCAGATAATCGGGATTTGGAAATGTAACGACAATAACAATTGTACCCTCTGATGCAGCCACAGCACTCTTTGTAAAGCTATAACTACCCTTCAGAGGATAGAGTGTTCCATCTGCAAGATATAGCTCTATATCCGACAGCAAATCCTTATTATTATATGTAAACGACTTTCTGCCCGACAGAGCAAGATACTGCGCCACAGGTATTGCTATATCGGCACACAAAGTATCTATATTCTCTATCCGTGTCAGGGTAGCGAACTTTGTTCCCGGACCCACATAGTCGCCTGCATACGCCTCCGAAGTCGAGATAATGCCATCTATTGACGCTCTTATGGTGGTGTAATCAAGTTCAAGACGGGCATTTTTAAGATTTTGCTCGGCAGACTTGACATTCGCTTTAGCTGCATTATACTGAGCCGTATATTGGTCAAGTTGTGCCTTAGAGATAGCATCTATTTTAGCCAACGGAATGGCTCTGTTATAGTTATTTTCAGCCTCAATTGCGTTAGCTCGCGCCGCCTCAAGTGTAGCTGCTGCCGACAATACATCTGCACTCTGCTTGCGATTATCTATGCGAAAGATTACCTCTCCGCGCTTTACAGGCATACCGTTACTGAACAGTTTTGCTGCAAGATAGCCATTGACCCGAGGCTGAACTATTGCCACATAATTTGGTGTCAGAGAACTTATAAAGCTCTCTCTTACAGCGATAGTATCCCTACGCACCAATACACCACTAACTACTACCGGTTCCGGATTTTTCTGTTTTATCGGATTTATGCACGACTGCACAGACAATACAAGCAGTGCAATGAGTAGAATATTGTACCTCATAACTCTCTTTTTTTCGTCGCAAAAGGTCAAAAAATATACCGACAGTGTGCAAAAAAGAGTTTTTTTTACAATAAAAGATGAAAAAACTGTTAAAATATTTGTTTTTCAACAAAACAGTTTTTACATTTGTATAAACCAATTGTTTTATTTACAGTAAATTATTAAGAATTATGAAAGCATTAGTAGAAAAAATCAATGCACTTATCGCTGATTTCCAGGTAAACGCTGCTGCTCAGGTTGAGAAGGGTAATAAGGCTGCAGGTACTCGCGCACGCAAGGCTGCCCTCGAGTTGAGCAAGGAGTTGAAGGAGTTCCGCAAGGTGTCTGTAGAGGAGGCAAAGAAATAAGCGACTTTTACTTACACAATAAAGATGGGCTACGGAGATGTAGCCCATCTTTTGTATTATTATAATTCAGTCTCTATTTTATCGAGAATATTCTCACAACCATTCTCAAGCATATTGAGCACCAAATAGAAGCCCTCTACACCCTCATAGTAGGGGTCAGGGACATAACTATAATCAGGGAAGTCGGTTGTAAACTCCGCCATACGATACAGTTTATCGAGGTATTTACGCTCCGGAGCAAGACGACTCACACGCTCATAATTGCTGTCGTCCATAACAACAATCATATCGAAATTATAGAAGTCATCTTCGCAGATTGGTCGTGAGCGGTGCGTCAGCTCATAACCACGCTCTGCTGCTGCACGACGCATTCTCGGATCAGGAAGTTCTCCGCGATGACCGGCGTATGTACCGGCAGAATCTGTATAAATTCTATCCGCCAAACCTCGCTTTATAACCTTATCCTCAAAAATTCCCTGCGCCGCAGGGGAGCGACAGATATTTCCGAGGCAGACAAAAAGTACTCGCTGTTTCATTACTCTGCTACTATATTATATTGACCCGCTGAAAGGGTAAGTATTGAGGCAGTTTTGCCATTACAACTTATAGATTTATAACCCTGTGGAACAGATACTTGAGCCGTACAATCTTGAGGAACGGTTAAAGTAATGTCAAGGCGATTTTCAGTGCGTTTTGCACTCATCGAAATATTACCATACACCGTCGGCACAACGCTCTCTACCCAATTCAAATTACCCAAATTCGGAGATAGGGTAAAGCTCTTAAATTTAGGCTCTAAAGGTGCAATACCTGCGATATACTGAGAGAGGATAATAAGTCCGCCACCACTCCACGCGTGGTTGTATGTTCCATAGCCACTTCTATACTTCATTCCGCGTGCGCCGGTGTACTCCCAGCCCTCCCACAGAGTGCTATACTTTGCAGCCACCATCTCACCAAATCTGCGCTCCATACGCTCCAAAGCATCCTCATAATAGCCCATCTTACACAGAGCCTCCAAAACATACTTCTCCATATAAGTACTTGACTGATAGTGCTTCTTGAAGAAGTTGCGCATAGCCTCATATCGCTCTTTAGGAACAAAACCTGCCAAAACAGCCATAGCCTGCACGCGATCATCCGGCTGATCTTTATACTCAGGTGTGCGATACTGCTGCAACTTTTCATTCCAATAACGCTTATTAAAAGCGTAGTTCATCATATCATAGCTCTGATTTATGCATATCGCATCGCTATTATGCCCTGTAATCTGTGCCATCTCGGCAAAGCCCTTAAGAGCAAGGGCATACCAACACTGCTGCAACGCCTCTTGGTCGATATTAGTACCCCAATCGCCCCAAAGCCAGCCACCTTCACGGAACTCAACCAACTCTTGATTTGACGGATTCCAAACATCTATCAGATAACGCTTTACGCGGTCATAAACCGTTGCAATAGTCTCAACATCGCCGGTCTGCATATAGTATGTATAGAAGCCATAATATCCAACTGAAGCCAACATCTGACACGGTAGCTCTCGCTTATACATACCCGGGATAGGTGCATATATCACGCCATCCTCACGCTGAAACATCATTAGTTCAAGTATAGCCTTTCGAGTAAGCTGGTGAGCTCTATGGTCAAAGACATAACCTGCTTGTCCAAGCTCTATAACCACATCGCCCCACCACTGCGCACGCTCTCGGTCGGGGCAATCCATATAGTTATCGCGCATATTGACATAGAGGGTACGGCGAGCCTTCTCCCACAACTTGTTACAGAACTCGCTGTCGCATTTGAAAGAGCCTACAAAATCAGAGTCATAGCCACTCTCACGATATTTCACTTCGACAACCTCTACACCTTCAGGGACAATATATAGCACCTCGTGACCATTTGTCCAAATAGGTGTCTCATACTCCTGCTCGCCATCGCGAGTGATATACTCTGTGTAATATGAGCGTGCAGCACCAATCCAATAGTCATCAGTACAAATCTTAATGCGCTCTCCGCTCTTGGAGCGCAACTTTATATATGGGGATACATGGGCATTGTACGGCAGTTTGCAGACAAGTTCTCTGCCATTCCACTCTTGCGATTCGTAGTCACGAAGCTCATTCCAACGCCAAAATGGGATAGGTCGCTCTACAAACTCGCCCCAATCAGACTTCTCTCGCGATACAACCTCAGCCTCTAACCACTTATCGCTATCTATAGGCTGCGAGAAATCTAACGCTTTACGGGCATCATAACCAACATTTGCACCGGCAAGACGGTACTTTCTCAAGCCCCCTAAATTATGCTCGTGCGGAGGCTGCCACATAGCGTCATATCGCTCTGCGCGCCACGAACTGTCACTTACGATATGGTCAAGAGCACTATTCAAATCAAAATATAGACCCGGGGTTGCCGATACTCTGTGGCTATACGAATTGCGACCATAATACTGCACCAAAACCACAACCTCATTACGACCAAATTTCAAATTTGGCACCTCCTGCAAAACATCACAATAGCTGTCAGTAGGGGTAGGACCGCGCTTCAAGCCACCCTCGCGCACAACCAACTCGCCATTAACCCAAAGCCAATACTTTGTATCTGCAGCGATTCTCAGTTCCGCACTCTTAGGAGTAAATAACACAAACTTCTTATGAAAACACTGCCACTCGCCATCGGCAATAGCCTCAGCCGTAGTGATAATCTCCGCCTGCTTTGTACAAGAGGAGAGAATAAGGGCTATAAAAAGCCACAGAAAAGCATACTTACGGTTCATAATGTTATATTGTTTTTACAAAAATAGTAATTAATATTGATTATTTATTGCATTTCTGAAAATTTCACTAATTTTGTAAAATAAATATACATACTAAAATATACCGTTATGAAGAAAATTAACACCTATTCAGCTCCTGAGCTGATGTACTACAACGCCGTTGTAGAGCAAGGTTTCTCAAATTCTATTGATCAGGTTTTTGAGGACCCTACAGAGAATTCACCTATTCAGTGGGAAACAGAATTAATAGAACTTTAATATTCAAAACAATGAGAAAGTATTTATATAGTTTCATAGCACTCGGAGCTTTATTGTGTACCTCTTGCTCTAAAGAGATGCAGGAGGAGGCTATATCACAGACCCGCGAAATCCCACAGAGTATTGCTATTGCTTTCGAGGCAGATACCCGTTTACACCTTGAGAATGGAAAAACAGCCCCTGCCGTAGGTGATTTATTCTATGTTTTCAACAAGATAAATCACTGCGATACATATGTCTATAAAGGCAATACCAACAACGAGGGCAAGTATATTATTGAATTACAAACTTCAACATACTATTCTCAACATACAGCTACAGACAAAGTCATTGTTGCATTCTGTCCCGATGGTACGCCTACAATGAGTGTTAACAACGGTACTGTTGAGTCTATTAAAATGATATCGAGAAGTACACAGATGTATCTAAAAGATAGTTACTCGGACTCTTCTGCACCTTTAATCTCTGTTAGCGACGATTTAGGCTCCATAAAGATTAAGAACATCTGCGGTTGGATAAAACTATCTATAACCGGCAATGGAGAGACTATCAAGAAGATTGAATTGACCGGCAAGAATAACGAAGAGTTAGCAACCAGCAGTATGGTCAATTCTGCCGCTACCGTATCCATCCCTGATTTGAACATAACAAGTGTCGGTTATGCATTTTCAAAGCTAACCATGACTTTTAATAACAGCGACGAGGAGGATAATTGGAATAGCGCAACTCTTAGCTCTACACCTACAGAACTCTATTTTACCGTATTACCTGTTGAGTTTACAAATGGTTTTAATGTAAAAATCACTTGTACAGACGGTACTGTAATGACCAAATCGACAACCAAAAAGGTTAAGATTGGTCGTAATGAGATACAGCCAATGGAGACTTTTGCATACGCCGGAGAGCCTATACAGTTGAATATCAGTGACCTTAACTCCCCTGTATTTAGAGATTTGACATACTCAGAGGGATATGCAAATACATTTGAGGTTAAGGTTGCCAACAACAAGTATCAGAATGGTTTCTTTATCTTCTACAATCCTGATTATCAGCCATCAGGAGCGGGCGATGCAGGCACGCTCAATGGCGAGTATGAGATTGTAACTGATGAAATTGGTACAAAAACATACACTGCAAAGACCTTTATTGCAGACCCTTCTCGCAGCTGCATCCCTTACGATGGCGATTTGTACTACTTCAAGAGCGGAAAGGTTACCGTAAGCGGTAATAATGCAAGCACTACAATCGCATTTGATGCAATTGTAACCAATAGCGAGGGTGGCGAGCTACCTCTGAAGAGCCAGTGTACACTTACAGAGATGGGTTATACAACTATTGACTATAATGGCGCGTTAACTTATACCAGCTTTATATATCAGGCATCCGGAGGTTACTTTACAATGCAATCTACATCTGGTCAGAATACAATGACAATTGAGCTCAAAACAACTGCTACAACAGCTAATGAGATTGCCGGCAAGACCTTTACTGATAAAGGTTTGACAGAGTATATCGGAGAGGGTTCTTCTTTAAGAATGGGCGATATTACTTCATACGACAAACTTGTTGGTTCTCTTACTATTACAAGATCAGGTCTTAGATATGCTATAACAACAAAGGATCTGAAGTTTGTTGATGGTGCAGGAAATATCTACCAAATTACTGATGGAAGTTATGATTTAACATCTTTCGATCCGGGCAAGATAAGTACCGGTGGTGGTATTTGGTAATCATTATCAAACAACAAAAAAATATGGTGTATGCGAAGAACATACACCATATTTTTTGTTTCTCTCCGAACTACTCGACCGGAAAAGCAGCGGGGCGCACGAGCGTCTGTGTATAGCTCTCTCCATCCGGCGTTGTAAGGGTAATTACAACCGGAGAGTCAGCAGAGGTAGTCTTTGCACGGAACATAGCAGCTGAGATTGCCAGGCGGTTATTCTTTGCGCTCTCAACCTTTGTATCGAAGATTGTCGGCTTTGCATAGACAACCTTTGCAGCAAGCGGGTCAGAGTCTGGAACCTTCTCTACATTCAATTCCACACCATTTTCTGAAATCATCAGTGTTGAGCCGCTCTCCCAACTCCAGCAATTGACATAAACATAGTCCTTATAGCAAGGCTCTGCATAGTTAATCTGCTTACTCTGAAGGTTGCACAGATACTGAAGAGCCTCACTTGCAGCATAGACCTTAGCCACCTCATTCATATCGTAGGCACGGAATGGATACTCCGAGCCACCAACTGCGCTATACCAACGCTTTGTGAACTTATCGCCCGCAAAGGTGCAGAGATAGAAACCTGCATCACCGCCATCCTCGCCTATATTAAGACCGCAAATATTAGGGGTATTCCACAGTTCGCCACCTACAGATGTAACATTATACTCAACAATATTCGGATACTGAGGGTGTACAAACGACATTGTGCGATGAGAGTGACCCGAGAATACCTTTACAGAGTCAAAATCTTTAAGCAGCTCAACAAGCAGTTCGCTCTTGCCTTCAACAAAGCTGTAAACCTGCTCGCCATCGCCATTATATGTAAACAGCGGAGCGTGCATACATACTACAACAGGGGTACTCTTATCTACTGCCGCTAAATCCTTTGCAAGCCAAGCGAGCTGAGAATCATCAACATAGAGGTCATAATTACGGCTTCCGACAACACCCTTTGCATTTTTCTGACCCTCTTTGACCTCATTCTTATAGACAATATTATCAAGCATCACAAAGTGAACACCGCCCTTATTTACAGAGTAGAATGTAGGACCAAAGGTGTTGCAGAAACGCTGGACAGCTTTACTGTTAGGATTATCATTTGACGGCACAGATGGGTCGTAGTCGTGATTTCCGTGTACGCAGTAGAACGGCACAGGGAAGTTGTGACCAATAAGGTGCGCAGGAACGCTCTCTATATCCATACCAGTTGCATACCAAAAGCGATCCCAAGTAATATCGCCAAGATTTACAGAGAGTGTATAGCCCTCAGCCTCTGATGCTGCACGCTCGATAGCCGGCATTATAAGCTCCTTGAAGTGCTTAAAATCGTTACGCTTAGGGTCATTACAGAAGTGTGTATCGGAGAACATTATTACCGACAGAGTGCTGTCATCCACCTTTTTAAGCTTAAAATCGTGACGCTCAAGCTCTGTTGCAGGGGCTATTGTCCTTGCCCAATAGGCTTGACGCACATCATCTATAGCCACAGGCTCGTAACTAGATGGGGTAGTGATATAGACCATTCCATAAGGCTTTGTAGAGGCTATATTATACACTCCATTCTCATCTGTCAGAACAATCTGCTCGCCATCTGTCACAGCAACACCCGCAACAGCTCTACAGCCGCACTTTACAACACCCGTAAGGGTTGTACCCTCCGGAGATACGATAGTTTGCTCTTTACACGAGGTTGCGCAGACAATAATGGCAACCAAAGCGAGGGTTTGAATTAGTAGTCGTCTCATTATGCAAAGTATTTATAGAATAAAGGTATAGACTTAAGACCCAAATCAAATTGGTCAAGACCGTAACTCTCATTAGGGGAGTGGATAGCATCCTTTGACAGACCAAATCCCATAAGTATCGACTTAATGCCCAAAACCTGCTCAAAACAGCTGATAACACCTATCGAGCCACCCGAATATACAGGTACAGGTCGCTTACCGAACACCTCGGCAATAGCCTTCTCGGCAGCCTTATATGCCGCCATATCGGTTGGAGAGACATACGGCACACCTCCGTGCATAGGACGCACATCAACCTTAACACCCTTTGGTGCAAGGGTCTTGAAGTGGTCTTTGAAGAGCTTTGTAATCTTATCCGGAGTCTGATATGGCACAAGACGCATAGTAATCTTTGCACTTGCTACTGCCGGAATAATAGTCTTACTTCCCTCGCCTGTATAGCCGCTCCACATACCGTTAATCTCAAAGGTAGGGCGGACACCAACCCTCTCAAGAGTTGTATAACCCTCCTCGCCGGCTACTGCACCCACGCCAATAGATGCCTTATACTTACGAGTGCAGAATGGTACGCGATTAAGAGCCTTACGCTCAGATGCGCTCAACTCGCGCACATCGTCATAAAAGCCCGGAATATTGATATGACCATCCTCGCCAACAATCTGTGAGAGCATCTTTGACAACACCATAGCAGGATTATGCACAGCACCACCATAGATACCCGAGTGCAGGTCTGCTGCACCATTTGATACCGACACCTCCACGCCCGCAAGACCTCGCAGACCGCAAGTAATAGATGGAGTATCAAGTCCGAGCATAGATGTATCAGAGACAAGAATTACATCTGCCTTAAGCATCTTCTTATTGGCTGCACAGAACTTACTAATCTGTGTAGAGCCACTCTCCTCCTCGCCCTCAAGCAGGAATTTGACATTACAAGGCAGACTATCTGTGGCACACATAGCCTCAAAAGCCTTGATGTGCATAAACGACTGACCTTTATCGTCATCAGCACCGCGACCATATATTCTACCATCCTTAATCACAGGCTCAAAAGGCTCTGTTGTCCACTCGTTAAGTGGTTCAGGAGGCATAACATCGTAGTGACCATATACCATCACTGTCTTTGCCTTTGGAGAGATAATCTTCTCGCCATAGACAATCGGCGCGCCCTCGGTAGCAATCACTTCGGCACTATCAGCACCTGCCTTTACAAGCGCAGCAGCAAGATGCTCCGCACAACGCTGACGAGCCTCGGCATACTCTGTCACCGCACTTATAGACGGAATACGAAGAAGCTCAAACAGCTCCTCCAAAAAACGCTCTTTATTGGCGTCAATATACTCTCTTACCTTATCCATAGTTCTCTTTTTATAGGTTACAAATTTCACTAATTTCCGCAATAAAACGCTCAGCAAGAGCATCTGCCTCTGCCGGCGATTTTGCCTCTGTATAGATACGAATAATAGGCTCGGTATTTGACTTGCGAAGGTGTACCCAACTCTCAGCAAAGTCGATTTTTACACCGTCTATATCATTCACATTTTCAGAAGCATAACGAGCCTTCATCTCAAGCAATACTTTATCTACATCAATAGCCGGTGTTAGCTCTATTTTATTCTTCGATGCAAAGTATGCAGGATACGATGCACGAAGGGCTGTCATCGTCATATTTTTCTGCGCAAAATAGGTAAGGAACAGTGCTGTTCCGACAAGTGCATCACGACCATAGTGAAGCTCCGGATAGATAACTCCGCCATTGCCCTCGCCACCGATAATTGCACCGGTCTGCTTCATCATTGCCACAACATTCACCTCACCAACTGCCGAAGCAGAGTAGTTGCCGCCGTGAGCCTCTGTAACATCGCGCAATGCTCGTGAAGAGCTGAGGTTTGAAACGGTATTTCCAACCTGCTTTGAGAGGATATAATCAGCAACAGCGACAAGCGTATATTCCTCGACAAACATCGTTCCATCCTCGTTTACAAATGCCAAACGATCGACATCCGGATCGACAACAATACCTAAATCAGCACCCTCGCGCACAATGACCTCCGAAATCTCTGTCAAATTCTGAGGCAGTGGCTCAGGATTGTGTGCAAAGTGACCTGTCGGTTCACAATTAAGCTCCACAACCTCACAACCCAACTCGCGCAACAACTTCGGCATAACAACACCACCCACAGAGTTTACGGCATCAACTACAACCTTGAACTTACGAGCGCGCACAGCCGCCACATCTACAAGCGGAAGTGCAAGCACCTGTGCGATATGTGTATCATTGAAATCTTCTCTTGAGATAACCTTTCCAAGATAGTCAACATCAGGGAATTGATAGCTATCATCTTCTGCCAATGCAAGCACTCGCTTACCCTCGGCATCGTTCAGAAATTCACCCTTTTCATTGAGCAGTTTAAGTGCGTTCCACTGCTTCGGATTGTGAGAGGCTGTGATTATAATTCCGCCATCTGCCTTATAGGTTATCACCGCCATCTCGGTACCCGGGGTGGTACACAGACCGACATTGATAACATCAACTCCACAACCGAGCAGAGTACCCTCGATAATATCATTTACCATTTCGCCCGAAATACGAGCATCTCGACCCACTACGATACGCAATCTTTTGCCCTCATTTTTCTCACTCATAAAGCGAGCATAGGCTGTTGTAAACTTAACGATGTCGATAGGGGTAAGGTTGTTGCCGGGCTGCGAACCGATAGTTCCGCGAATACCCGAAATAGACTTAATCAGTGTCATTTTTTTATTTTTAATAAAAAAGTTTTGCAAAATTTTTGAAATACGATGTAAATATATTACTTTTATGCCAATTATCCAACAATAAACGAACATAAATAGGACAATTATGACTGAAAAGAGAACCATACCGGCTTCAGAACTCATTATCAATGAGGATGGTACAATATTCCACCTGCACCTTCTTCCGGAGCAGATTGCCGATATTGTTATGCTTGTCGGCGACCCTGGTCGTGTTGCGATGGTGTCATCTTTCTTTGACAGCATCGAGTGCGAGGTGTCAAATCGTGAATTTAAGACCGTAACCGGTACTTACAAGGGTAAGCGTATGACTGTACTCTCTACCGGTATCGGCATCGGAAATATAGACATTTGCGTCACAGAGTTGGACGCATTGGCAAATATCGACTTTACCACTCGTCAGGTTAAGGATACCTTCCGCCAGCTGACACTCGTGCGTCTCGGCACATCGGGTGCTTTGCAGCCAGATATTAAGGTTGGCGAGGCTGTATTCTCACGCACATCGGTCGGTTTTGATGGTCTTTTGAACTACTATGCCGGCAGAAACGATGTCTGCGACCTTGACATTGAGCGTGCATTTATTGAGCATACCGGTTGGAACGAGCTATTGCCAAAGCCATACTTTATTGATGCAGACCCATCGCTTGCAGGGTTGTTTAGCGATATTACCCGCGAGGGCATCACTATTGCCTCCCCGGGTTTCTATGCGCCGCAGGGTCGTTGGGTAAGACTTCAGCCTCAGGATTTGAAGCTCAATGAGAAGATTGAGTCTTTCGACTTTGGTGGTCGTAAGATTACCAACTTCGAGATGGAGAGTTCTGCTCTTGCCGGTCTTGCAGCCCTTATGGGTCACAAGGCTGCAACCATCTGTACAATCATTGCGCAGCGTATCGCCCTTGATGCCTGCACAGACTACAAGCCATTTGTGCGACAGATGATTGCCAACGCACTTGACAAGTTAGCAACACTTTAGACAATAATACAAACAAATAAAACAACAGAAAGATGAAATTTACAGTATCAAGTTCAGCCCTACTATCGATTCTTTCGATTACAGGCAAAGTTATCAACAACAAGAGTTCACTTCCTATTCTCGAGCACTTCCTTATGGAGCTTAAGGATGGTGTTTTGCGTGTAACTGCATCAGATTCAGAGACTACACTCATCGGCACATTAGAGGTTGAGAATGTAGAGCGTGAGGGTATGGTTGCAGCACCTGCGAAGGTTCTTCTCGATGTGCTTAAGGAGTGTTCTGAGATGCCTCTTACATTCGATGTAAATGACAATACTTGGGAGATTAAGATTACTTGGCACAGCGGCGGTTCGTCTGTTCCGGGCGCAAACCCTGTAAGCTATCCGACAAATAAGACTCTTGCAGAGGACAAGACTGAGATTACTCTCGATGTAGATACCCTTGTGAACGGTATCAACAAGACTATCTTTGCTACTGCTGATGATGATTTCAAGCCTATGATGAACGGTGTATTCTTCAACATCGAGCAGAGCGGCATTACCTATGTGGCAACAGATGGTCACAAGCTCGTTAAATTTACAACCGAGCACGAGAATAACAGCGCAGCATCATTTATCCTTCCAAAGAAGCCTGCAAACCTGCTCAAGGCTCTGCTGCTCAAGGAGGAGGATGATGTTACCGTAAGTTTCGACAAGAGCAATGCTGTATTTACTCTGAAGAACTACATCCTCATCTGCCGTCTTATCGAGGGCGACTATCCAAACTACAATGCAGTAATTCCTACAGCAAATCCTAACAAGATTCTTATTGACCGCATCGAGTTCCTCAATGGTATCAAGCGTGTAGCTGTATGTGCAAACTCTGCTACAAACCTTATTCGCCTCGATGTTGCTGACAACAAGCTCACACTTACAGCACAGGATGTAAACTTCTATGTATCTGCAAACGAGAGTCTGAACTGCTCTTATGAGGGTTCTCCAATCTCTATCGGCTTTAAGTCTATATTCCTCGTTGAGATTCTCGCCAACATTGAGACTCCGACAGTGCTTGTAGAGCTTGCCGATTCAACTCGTGCAGGTGTATTTAAGCCTGTTTATGACGATGTACAGAGCACATCTACACTGATGTTGCTTATGCCAATGATTATCAGCGCATAGTAGATGAAATTAAACCTTAAAAGACCGATAATCTTCTTTGACTTGGAGACTACCGGTACAGATACATCTCGCGACAGGATAGTCGAGATTTCTATGGTCAAGATAGCCCCCGATGGCGAAAAGACCATCAAAACTCGTCGTATCAACCCGCAGATGCCCATACCTGCACAGGCTACGGAGATTCACCACATCTCGGATGAGGATGTGAAGGATTGCCCGACCTTCAAGCAGATAGCAAAATCACTCAAGGAGTTTATGGAGGGTTGTGACTTCGGAGGTTTTAACTCCAACCGTTTCGACCTTCCTCTACTTGTTGAGGAGTTTTTGAGGGCTGAGGTAGATGTAGATTTCCGCCGTCGTCGTTATATTGATGTTCAGAACATCTTTCACAAAAAGGAGGAGCGAACACTTGTTGCTGCATACCGCTTTTACTGCAATAAAGATTTGGATGCTGCGCATAGTGCTGAAGCCGATACGCTTGCTACATACGAGGTGTTGCTCAGCCAATTGGAGCGTTACGACGACCTTAAGAACGATGTAGAGTTTCTTGCCGAGTACTCCTCAAGGGGTGCTACTGCCGACTTTGCGGGTCGCATAGCCTACAACGACAAGGAGCAGGAGATTTTTACATTCGGAAAATACAAGGGTCAGGTTGTATCGGAGGTATTCAATACCGACCCGAGCTACTATGATTGGATGATGAAGGGCGATTTCCCTCAATACACCAAAAAGATTATCACTGAAATAAAACTGAGAAGTAAGAAGTTTTAATGGTTAGAAGATTAGGCATTACAGCTCTGGCAGCAATGCTCTATATGGGGGCAGCAATAGCGCAGAGTGAGCAGATTGTATATATAGACGGTGCAAAATACACTGTCTATACAGTTGCGAAGGGAGATACGCTATACTCTCTGTCAAAGCGTTACGGAGTGACTATTGAGCAGGTGATAACAGCCAACCCTGTGCTTACAGACGGATTAAAGGCGGGGCAGACTATCAAGATTCCTCACAACACTCCCACTACCGGCAAAAAGCAGAAGGCAGAGAAACGCTCAAAGCGTCAGTTCCGCACACATATTGTTCGCTCTGGCGATACCTTATACTCAATTGCTCGCCACTACGAAATATCTGTTGCAATCCTTATGGAGGACAATGCAGGTGTAGATCCTGCGCATCTTGCCGTGGGTCAGACCCTCTATATTCGTCGTAGCGAGATGGGTCAGACCTCTGACAACGAGGTAAGAGAACAGATTGAGGAGCAGAAGCAGGCTATGAATAGCGTTGTAACAACTGCGCAGTACAGCTACCATGTTGTACACGCGGGGGAGAATGCCGAAAATATAGCATCGCGCTTCGATACCACAGTAGATGAACTTCTTGCGCTGAACGGTTTTAACAATAGTAGTAATATCCGCGAAGGTCTTATCATCAAAGTTCCAAAGCCGACAATTAAGACGGTTGAAGATAGCACTACTGTTGTCGTTCCCGAGATTGAGGAGGTCGTGGAGCAGATTAAGTTCAGGAACATTCCTAAAGGTAAGCGTGCAGAGGTGGCACTGATGCTGCCAATGGCTATCGGAGAGAGAGTTGCGCAAAACTACATAGACTTCTATCAGGGTTTTCTGCTCGGTGCAGACCGTCTGAGAATGGAGGGTATAGAGTCACACATAAATCTCCATAACACAGCTCACGACTTACAGGTTGTGCGACAAATCATTGATAATAAGTCTCTTAGAAATACTGACTTAATCGTAGGTCCGGTATATGAGGATACAATGATTCCTGTGGCAAGCTATGCCAAGGAGCTGTCGATACCTGTAGTCTCTCCACTTGCCAACCTTACACAGAGCTATGATGGCAATATTTTCCAGATGTCTCCGCGCACAGAGACAAAGTACGAGAAGGTGAAAAACCTATTTGATGGCAGCTCCCGAATAGTACTTATCACATCAGAGACAACAGATAGTGACTTTGAGGCTGAGGTTAAGGGTATGCTTGAGGGGAGAGAGTATGTCACCCATCAGTACATATATGAGCATCCATCTGTAATCGAGAAGCGAGAGAAGGAGCGTGAAGCGGGTGTAGAGGTTCCACCATCTCCGAGTGACTTATCTCCACTGCTTGAGGGTCAGAGCGAGAGTGTATTTGTAATTCTTGCCGGAACAGAGGTTGAGGTAGATCGTATTCTTGCCGCTCTTGCCTCGGCTAATATATCGCTTCGCTCACGCGCTATTGAGTCTGCGCCATTTAAGGTCTTTGGAAATAGCAAGTGGAACAGATACCGCAATATTGACCGCTCACTATTCTTCTCAAACAATGTGGTAATGCTCTCAACATACCATATAGACCGCACAAATCCGCTTATCAGTAAATTCTCGAAGGATTATATAAAGTCTTTCGGTTCAATACCGTCGCTCTATGCCTACCGCGGTTATGATGTGGCTATGATATTTATCCGCGCACTATATACAGATATGGAGGGTGGGCTTGAGAGTAGGAAGTACTCGCCACTGCTCACACCTTATATATTTATAGAGGATAGTAACTCCAGAGTTCACACAAATAACGAATGGGTGAGGGTAAACTATAACAGCAACTTTACAATAACAGCAGAGTAGTATGAGCAATATCCCCGAAAAGACCATTGAACGCCTAAGTGAATATCGTCGCACACTGCTCAAGTATCATCGTCAGGGTGTAACACATATCTTTTCGCATGTTCTTGCAGGTATCCACGGCATTACGGCTGTGCAGGTGCGTCGTGACCTTATGCTTATAGGTTTTTCGAGCGATACAAAGAAGGGCTACGATGTGGGTGTGCTGATAGAGTTTATAAACAATATTCTGTATGGCGACAGTGTGACAAATATTGCCGTTATCGGTATGGGTCACCTCGGTCAGGCTATCACTAAATACTTCAATAGCAAGCAGTTAAAACTCAAGATTACCGCTGCTTTCGATATTGACCCGCAGAAAGTAGGGCAGACAATTGATGATATTCCGTGCTACGCCATGAGCGACTTTGAACAGGTTATGGAGAGTAACGACATCAGCATTGTCATACTCTCATTACCGGCAAAAGCTGCAACAGAACTTGTTGTACCTATCATAAATGCCGGAATCAAAGGTGTGCTCAACTTTACATCAGCTCCGCTCAACTTCCCACAAGGTATTGTTGTTGAAAACTACGATATCACGACAGTTCTTGAGAAGGTAGCCTACTTTGTCAAGGATGCCGAGGAGAGCGAAAATAGTTAGTAATATGCAGATTATCAACGGTTTTAACCACATACCCACAATCACACACGCCGTGGCAACCGTAGGCTCCTATGACGGAGTACACTCGGGACACAAAGTTCTTATTGAGCAGGTTATTGCCCACGCAAAGGCGAGAGGTGGACAGAGCGTGGTACTGACCTTTGAGCCACATCCCAGAATTACACTTGGCAGAGCCGAGGGGTTGAAACTACTCTCGACGGTCGAAGAGAAGGCACTGCTGCTTGAGCAGTTGGGAGTAGATTTTATGCTTATCATACCATTTACTTTAGAGTTCAGCCGACTATCTCACGCAGAGTTTATCGGTCAATATCTTATTGATAGAGTAGGCATTGAGGAACTTGTGATAGGGTATAACCACCATTTTGGTCACAACAAGTCGGGAGATTACGACTATCTTACAACCAACATCCCGACACTCAAAGTTACACAGGTCGAACAGCAGAGGGTAGAGAACGATAAAGTCAGTTCGACCGTTATTCGCACGGCACTCTCAGAGGGCAATATCGAGTTGGCAGACAGGCTATTCGGACACCCTTATATTATATGCGGACAAAGCGATAGCAACGGCTTCTGCGCTACAAGCCAATATAAATTATTACCACCAAAGGGCGACTATCAAGCTGTTGTAAACGGCAAATCAGATATGATAACTATCTGTGATAGTGGCATATACACCTCGGTAAAGAGCAATAAAATCACAATTGAACTATGATTACTCACGATACTCAAATTCGCGTACTTTATCGCGATACAGACAAGATGGGAGTTGTATATCACGCCAACTATATCGTATTCTACGAAGCTGCAAGAAACGAGATGTTCCGCGCCATAGGTCTGCCATACACCCTTCTTGAGAAGATGAATATAGTGATGCCCATTGTAGAGGTTGAGTCAAAATATAAGGCTCCTGCATACTACGACGATTTGCTTACTGTCCGCTCAACAATAAAAGAGTTGCCCGAGGCGCGTGCTGTGGTAGAGTATGAGGTCTTTAACGAGGCAGGAACGCTACTTAATACGGGCAAAACGGTTCTTGGCTATGTCAATACAGAGCGTATGCGACCTTGTCGCGCTCCAAAAGAGTTTATAAATGAGTTGGAGAAATATTTTAAGTAGCAGGGTAGTAATACCCCTCTTTTTACTCTCTGCTGCGCTCTACTTCGGGCGTGGTATTTTCGGATGCACTGAGCAGTGGTGGATGGACTTTACAAAAGCATTGCCGGTAGCATTACTTGGTATAACTACTTGGTTTGCAGGCGGTAATAAGATGTTACCTATAGCATTACTTTTATCGGCTTGTGGTGATATCGCAGGCGAACACGGGGCTTTCCTTTGGCAGATTGGTCTCTTTGCTATTGCTCACATAGCCTTTATTCTCTACTTCTCTCGCAAGGCAAAAGTAAGCAAGCAACGACTTACGATGGTAGCACTTTGGGGCTTGATAATGCTTCTCTTTGGGGGATTTATCCTCTTCCATATTGACAACACTATAATCCGCATTGCCTGCTCGATATACATTCTGATTATAGGCTCAATGACTGCTGCGACACTACTTATCGAGTCAAAGTATAGATGGTGTTACATTATCGGCGCGCTAATATTCGTATTCTCAGATAGTTGTATTGCGTGGAATCGCTTTGTAGAGCACTTTGAAGGTGCAGGTATTGCGATTATGACGACATACTTTGCAGCTCAACTAATCTTTGCCACACTCTACCTGAACGACAAAAAGTAGCATCTATAAATATAGATGCTAAAAAAATTATCTGCAAAATAACTAATGTTTTAGTTGGAAAACTAAATATTTAGTTATACCTTTGTCATCGGAAAATGATTTGAACTGATAAAATTTTGTAACTATGAATACCAAAACACAGGAACTTACACGCGCGGAACTTGAGATTATGCAGATACTTTGGCAGATAGAGAAGGGTTTTGTGAACGACATTCGTGAGACTATGCCCACACCAAAACCTGCATACAATACTGTCTCGACCATCATCCGCATACTTGAGAAGAAGGGTTTTGTGGCGCACCGAGCATACGGTAAGAGTCACGAATACTATCCGCTTATCTCGCGCACAGAGTACACAAGCAGCTTTATGACAAGCGTTGTGAATAACTTCTTTGGTGGTTCAATTGGCAATATGGTCAGCTTTCTGTCGCACGACAAGGGTATATCTGTAAGTGAGGCAAATGAGATTATTAAGATGTTAAAAGAGGAGAAGTAGTATGTACGCTGTTGAAACGATTATATGTAGTGCGCTCTTCTATGCACTCTATAGGCTACTATTGGAGGGCAGGGTGGCGCATAGCGTAGCAAGGGCATATCTTGTGCTATCGGTGCTACTGTCGGCTGTAATTCCGATGCTCGAACTGCCTATACTTCCACCGGAAGAGATGGCGCAGATTGCGGCAAACACTATGGAGTTTACAGAGGTGGCTACAGAAAGTGCCGAAAGTGGAGCTATAGAGCATATCTTTGATTGGTATTTTGCGTTACAGGTGGTCTATATTGCGGTTGTATTACTCTTTATTATTCGGTTTGGAGTAAGTGCTGCGAAGATTTATAAGTTGCGCAGACAGAGCAAGTTAAGCTGCTATCGTCGTGTTGATGTGGCAGAGAGTGCGAACATTGCCGAGCCATTCAGCTTTATCCGTACGATATTTGTCCAAAGAGGCGAAAGACGCGAGCAGGTGCTACTGCACGAGTATAGCCATATATCGCACAACCACACTTTTGAGCGTCTATTTTTTGAGTTTTCGCGCTGCGTAATGTGGTTTAATCCATTTGTGCATCTTATGGGTAATTCTGCTTCGCAAGTACATGAGTGGCAGGCTGATAGCGATGTTATCAGTGCAGGCTTCGATATTAACGAATATAGACAAATCATTTTCCACCAACTCTTCGGGTATAGTCCGGATATTACCTGCGGGTTGAATAAAAGTTTAACCAAAAAACGATTTATTATGATGACTACATTTAAAAGGGGAAAATTTCCTCTGCTGCGCATCTGTGCAGTAATTCCGATTGTGGTGGCTATGATTTTTGCTTTCGGTGCAGTTGCAGCAAAGGCAGAGCAGAACACCGTAGAGCCTATAGCTAACCAAACGCCTAAAACTATTGTTGAGATACGCAATGGCGGTAAAGAGATTCTGCTCAATGAAAAAACGGCAACAATAGAGCAACTCCCTGAGCTGGTAAAACAATCAGAAGACAAGGTCGTTACTATTGTAGCAGACGATGATGTACCGATGGGTGCTGTTGCAGATGTTAAGGCGGCTCTGCGTGAGAGCGGTGTAACAAAGGTAAACTACAGCAAGGCAGAGAGCAAAACTGAGCAGAGCAATATCTCTGTGACTATCAATAGCAATGGAGATACAAAGTCTGATGAAGTTGCCGAAGTTAAAGAGGCTCTGCGCGAGAGTGGCGTAACAAAGGTAAACTACAGCTCTACTGAGCCAAAGTCCGAAACAAAGACCGTCAAAGCGCGTAACATCTTGATTGTCAACATTGATACCAATGGCACTGTCTCAGTTCGAGGCAAGGAGTTTACAAACGAAAATAAGCTCAAGCGCGAGGTAAAGAAGTTCATCCACAATTTCCGCCTACTGACGCTAAATACCAGAGCATTACGTGTCATAAGAATCAGTGGTGGTAGGCAGTATGACAAGAACTCAGAGTTTACCACAACTGCTGTTAAAATGGGCGAAGGCGTAAGTATGGCTTGCCCTGTAAGCAAGGGTATTGTGAGCATCAACAGTGAGCTACCGATGAAAGATCCTACTGTCGAGAGTGTATCAAATGCTGTATATGAAGCATTTATGGAGCTGCGCGAGAAGATGGCGCACAGAATTTACAACAAGAGCTACGACAAGCTTGACGAGGCACAAAAAGCAGAGATTGACAAAGTGGTACCTATCAATATCTCGCTTGCAGAGAAAAAGTAGTATAAGGCGTCGATTTTTCGACGCCTTTTCTGTCACATTCTGCCAAAGTGGCAGAGAGTAGTGCTGTGGCACAGCGTTTGATTAGAGGGTTGTCTAAAATGCAAACAATAAATATTATAATATTATGACAACTATCAAAAATGGTAAAATCGGGGTAACGACAGACAATATCTTCCCCGTAATCAAGAAGTTTCTCTACTCAGACCACGAAATTTTCTTGCGTGAGCTTGTATCGAATGCGGTAGATGCCACTCAGAAGCTCAAGACACTCGCATCATCGGGTGTTTTCAATGGAGAGTTGGGCAATACAGATATTAATGTCAGCGTAGATAGCGACAAGAAGATTCTTACAATCACCGACCGCGGTATAGGTATGACAGCCGAGGAGGTTGATAAGTATATCAACCAAATAGCCTTCTCTGGCGCAGGCGAATTTCTTGAGAAGTATCAAAATCAATCGATAATCGGTCACTTCGGACTCGGTTTTTACTCTGCCTTTATGGTATCTGACAAGGTTGAGATTTTCACTCAGTCTTACAAAGAGGGCTCAAAGGCTGTACATTGGAGCTGCAATGGCTCGCCTGAGTTTGAGTTGGAGGAGATGGAAGAGAGCCGTGATCGCGGTACAACAATCGTTCTCCACCTCTCGGAGGATTGCGCAGAGTATGCATCTGAGAGCAAGGTTAGTGACCTGCTGAAGAAGTACTGCCACTTCCTGCCTATTCCGATTGTATTTGGCAAGGTTAAGGAGTGGAAAGATGGCAAGTATGTAGATACAGATAAGGACAATGTTATCAACAATACAACGCCACTTTGGACAGTTAAGCCGGCAGATATTACAGAGCAGCAGTACAAGGATTTCTATCAGGAGCTATATCCGATGTCTGACGAGCCTCTGTTCTACATCCACCTCAATATCGACTATCCGTTCAACCTGACAGGCATTCTCTACTTCCCGAAGATTCACAACAACTTCGAGATTCAGAAGAACAAGATTCAGCTATACTGCAATCAGGTATTTGTAACCGATCAGGTAGAGGGTATTGTACCGGAGTATCTGACTCTGTTACACGGAGTTATCGACTCTCCGGATATTCCGCTCAATGTATCGCGCTCATACTTGCAGTCAGACAGTAATGTAAAGAAAATTTCAAGCTATATCACCCGCAAAGTCGCAGATCGCCTTGCTGAGTTGTTTAACACTATGCGTGAGGAGTATGAGCAGAAGTGGGACGACCTGAAGATATTTATACAGTACGGTACTCTCACAGATGAGAAGTTTGCCGAGAAGTCGCCACAGTTTATGCTTTGGAAGAGTATCGATGGTAAGTACTTCACTCCTGATGAGTTCCGCGCAGCTGTTGTAGATAATCAGACCGACAAGAACGACACTCTGATTCTGCTCTACACAGACGATGTTGAGGGTAAACACTCATTTATCGAGGCTGCCAAGGCAAAGGGTTATCAGGTGCTCCAAATGGGAGGTCAGCTCGACAGCCACTACATCAATTGGTACGAGAGTAAGAATGAGAAGGTGCGCTTTGTTCGCGTAGATAGCGATATTATCGAGCGTCTGATACAGAAGAAGGAGGAGTTGAAAATATCTCTCTCCGAGAGCCAGCAGAGCCTTCTGCGTCCCGTATTCGACAGCCAGCTGCCGGAGGATGAGAAGATTCACTACAACATCACCTTCGAGGCTATGGAGCAGAACGAACAGCCTGTTATCATTACTCAGGATGAGTTTATGCGCCGAATGAAGGAGATGGCTGCAACAAGTGGCGGCAGTATGAGCCAATTCTACGGACAGATGCCTGACAACTTCACTATCGCAGTCAATGGCAACCATCCGATTGTCCACACAATTCTTGAGGATGTCGAGAAGAGCTACGGTGACAAACTTAAGAGCATCACTAAGAAGATTGACGCAGCAACAGCCGAAGAGAATCGCTTTGAGGAGCTTATTAAGGGCAAGAAGGAGGATGAACTGACTGCCGAGGAGAAGGCTATGCGCACAGAGCTGTCAGAGAAGGTTACACGCCTTACTGATGAGCGTAATACCCGCCTGCGCGAGATTGGTAAAGAGAATAACCTTGTTCGCCAGATTATCGACCTTGCGCTGCTCTCAAACGGTATGCTGAAGGGCAAAAACCTCACAGACTTTATCCAGCGCTCTATCTCACTTATCGAGAAATAGGGTAGTGTTTTAAAAACGAAAAGGAGTTGTATTTTACAACTCCTTTTTTCTGTTATCTACCCAATACCTCACGCCAATATATAAAATACTGATTACAAATAAAGTATTTACAAATGTAGAAATAATTTCCGCAACAACCAACTTTTTACTACCTTTGTATAAAATATATCAGAGGTATGGGTAATAATAGAGTTGTTTTTCTTGACTATCTGCGTGTTGTAGCCTGTTTTATGGTTATGCTGGTACACTGCTGCGAGCCATTCTATCTTGGTGGTAACGGAACTTATATTGCCAACAGTTACGATGCGCTGTGGGTTACAATTATCGACTCGGCATTACGCTGTGCTGTGCCACTATTTATTATGACATCGAGCTACCTGCTCTTTCCAATAAAGGGAGAGACTTCTGCTTTCTTCCGTCGTCGTGCAGTGCGCGTTTTAGTACCATTTGCAGTGTGGAGCATACTCTATGCCGTAGTTCCGATGTGGGGTTGCAGCGAGGGATTTGATTGGAAGCAAAACCTTGCAAATCTGACACTTAACCTCAATATGCACGCGGGGCATCTGTGGTTTGTATATATGCTTATAGGTGTATATATCGCAATGCCGCTCCTCTCTCCGTGGATTGAGAAGGTATCAAAGCGTGGCGAACAGATATTCATTGCAGCGTGGGCTGTCACAACCCTCGTGCCATTTCTGCATCAGGCAGCCCTTGCTCTCTTTGGTCGCGCAGAGGTCTATGGCGAGGCTAATTGGAACGAATTTGGCACTCTATACTACATCAGCGGCTTTATAGGTTATGTAGTCCTTGCGCACTACATCCGCACATATATAGATTGGAGCTGGGAAAAGACGCTCGCTGTGGCTCTACCGATGTGGATTGTGGGCTATGCAGTTGCTGCGGTATGGTTTTGGCTACAAATCCCGACAGAGTATCCCGTAAACGAGTCTATTGACCTTGCGGTATTTATGGAGCAGAGTTGGCGTTTCTGCTCGACAAGCGTAGCAATGACAGCTGTGGCGATGTTCCTGATATTCAAGAAGATAAATTGTTCAGGTGTTGTATATCGCAACATCATACAACCTATCTCGAAAGTCAGCTACGGCATCTACCTGATGCATATGTTTGCACTTGTGGCTATCTTTGCATTTGTACCGGCTTGGGGTATGGCTACTCCGTGGACTATAGTGACTATTGCCACACTTACATTTATTCTCTGCTCGGTTGTGGCAGTGGTAATCTCAAAACTCCCGGGCGGAAAGTATATCGTAGGATGATGAAGGGCGTTTTACTATCAATATTGCTACTATTTGCCATTCAGGCTAAAGGCGAGGGTTGGCGTGCAGGTGATGTAGTAACCCGTAGTCAGATAGAGAGTTACGGCATTGATAGGCTATTTGTTGCAGAGCCTATAAGTGACGAAATTTTCGAGAGAATGGCAGGCAAGAGTTACAAGGCAGAGTGTACCATTCCTCGCAATGAATTGCGCTATATCAGGGCTTTACATATCACAAATGAGGGTATAATCAAGGTGGGCGAGATGGTGGTAAACAGAGCTATCAGCGATGATATTATCTACATACTGCGTCGGCTCTTTGATGCAGAATATGCGATAGAGCGGATGGAGCTTGTAGATAACTACAACGCTGATGATGAGGCATCTATGGCTGCAAATAACTCCTCGGCTTTCAACTTCAGAACAACCCCTGGAGGAACACGCCTATCGGCGCATAGCAGAGGTATGGCTGTCGATATAAACCCTCTCTACAACCCCTATGTAAAGGTTAATGGTGGCAAGGTTATTGTCGCACCAAAGAGTGCAGATGGTTATATTGACCGTAACAAAACCTTCCCATACAAGATTTGTAAAGGCGACCTCTGTTGCCGTCTATTTGCAGAGCGAGGATTTGAATGGGGCGGAGATTACAGAACAATTAAGGACTATCAACACTTTGAAAAATAGAGAATTATGCTGAAAATTGGAGATAAAATGCCGTATTTCGAGGTTATCAACCAGCACGGCGAGAAGATTACATCAAACTCACTCTTGGGTCGTAAAACAATCATCTACTTCTACCCAAAAGACAACACAAGTGGTTGTACAGCAGAGGCTTGCAACCTTCGTGACAACTATGAGGCTCTTACAGCAAAGGGATACAATGTTGTCGGCGTGAGCAAAGATAGCGCAGAGTCACACCGTAAGTTTATAGACAAATACTCGCTTCCTTTCACGCTGCTTGCGGATACTACAACAGATATGCAACAAGCATTTGGCGTATGGGGCGAGAAGAGTCTCTATGGTCGTAAGTATATGGGCACTATGCGCCGCACATTCATCTTCGACGAGCAGGGGATACTGACCGAGATTATCGAAAAGGTCAATACCAAAGACCACGCTGCACAGATTCTCGGCTAATACCTACACCGAAACAAAAAAATGGGGACTAAATAGCTTTTAGTCCCCATTGCTCTATGTAATAGATAATTAGAGCAACGCCTCAATCTTTGCCTGAAGATCATTCTTAGAGATTGCGCCGACATGCTTATCTACAACAGTACCACCCTTAATAAATACAAGGGTAGGGATGTTACGAACACGATAAACTGCAACTACATCGTCAGAGCTATCTACATCGCACTTACCGATATTCACGCGGTCTGCATACTCCTCAGACAACTCATCTACAATCGGTGCAATAGTGCGGCAAGGACCACACCACTCTGCCCAAAAATCAATTACCAACGGCTTGGAATCTGCTACCAATGCCTCATAGTTCTCATTTGTTACTTTAATCGCCATAATAGTTTAATATTTAGTTGTTTATAATAATTATATCAATGAATACTTTATATTATGTTTATCTAAAAATCCTCGCAATTCATCATTAAACACGACACGGCGGCGTTTAGTGTGCATATTCACACTAATACCATCTGCCGGCTCATAGAGAACAATATGCAACGGTGTCTTGCCCTTACTGCGCTTGACCACATCCGCAAGCTCTGCAATAAACTCCTTCGTAAGCGATGTAGCATCTATCCATAGTGTAACCTGCTTTAGAGTATCAACAACCTCACTTAGCTGAGTAATAGAGCTGATATTAAAGTAGTTACGGTTGATAGGGTTGAGCTTCTGCGTATCGTTCTTATCGTAAGTAGTAAACTGTCTGACCTCACCACGAATAAGCAGGTAGTAATCAGGGTGGAGGAAGTTTCTAAATCGCTCAAAGTCTTTACGACGCAACCAGAAGTCATACTTATCGTTATAATCCTCCACAGAGAGTATGCCATACTGCGACTTTCCGTCTGCCGTAGTGCGTTCCTCACCCGCAACGGTAACACAAGCGATAGATAGCTCCTTGCCGACATTCTCATCAAGGCGATTAAGGTCGGTTATTGTTGCATTACACAGCTGGTCAATAATAGGCTTAAAGTCATCCAACGGGTGCGAGGAGAGGTACAGACCTACAACCTCACGCTCCTTACCAAGACGGCGCAGAGTACTCCACTCATCACACTGCGGCACGGTTGGGCGTTGGATAGCACCTCCACCACCGCCAAACATACCGAACAGGCTCTGCTGGGCATTCTGCTTCTCCTCAGCATGACGCTGACCATAACGCATAAGTTGCTCGATATAGGTCACTGTCGAATCCTTACTCTCCGGAGCAAAGAACTTACAACGCGAGAAGCCCGCAATAGAGTCAAAGCAGCCCGCATAAGCCATATTCTCAAGGCACTTACGATTGACAACAGAGTAGTTTGTACGCTCAAAGAAGTCGAAAACATCTTTATACTGTCCGCCACGCTCACGCTCTGAAATTATCGACATAGCCGCAGCCTCGCCAACACCCTTGATTGCTCCAAGACCGAAACGGATATCACCCGCGCAGTTTGAAGAGAAGCGCAACATAGACTCATTCACATCCGGACTGAGTACCTTGATACCCATCTGCTGGCACTCGTTCATATAATCGGTAAGGGTAGTAATATCGTTCAGATTACTACTGAGCAGTGCCGCCATATACTCTGATGGGAAGTTTGCCTTCAGATATGCTGTCTGGTAGGCTACCCACGAATAACAGGTTGCGTGCGACTTATTGAAGGCATAAGATGCAAATTTCTCCCAATCTGCCCAAATCTTCTCTAAGACATCCTTATCGTGACCGTTCTTAATACCGCCCTTGATAAACTTAGGCTTGAGGGCATCCAGCTTATCCTTCAGCTTCTTACCCATAGCCTTACGCAGGGTATCTGACTGACCACGGGTAAAGTCGGCAAGTAGGCGCGAGAGCAACATAACCTGCTCTTGATAGACCGTAATACCGTAGGTATCCTTAAGATACTTCTCCATTATCGGAATATCATAGACTATCGGCTTGCGACCCTGCTTACGGTCAATAAAGTCAGGAATATAGTCCATAGGACCCGGACGATAGAGGGCATTCATCGCAATAAGGTCCTCAAAGACCGTTGGCTGCAGCTCCCTCAAGTACTTCTGCATACCCGGGGACTCAAACTGGAATGTACCAACCGTGCGACCCTCGCAATAGAGGCGGTAGGTTGCAGGGTCATCAATCGGGATTGCGTCAATATCTACCTCTACACCCTTGATACGGCGGATATTCTCGACCGCATCTTTCATAATAGTAAGGTTCTTAAGACCGAGGAAGTCCATCTTAATCAGACCTGTATCCTCAATCACAGAGCCCTCATACTGCGTAACGAGCATCTTCTCGCCCGTCTCCTTATCGTCTGCCGTAGAGACAGGGACCCAATCGGTAATATCATCACGACAGATAATAGTACCGCAGGCGTGAACTCCCGTACCACGAACATTACCCTCAAGCTGTCGGGCATACTTGATTGTATCCCTCAATATAGGGTTATCAGAGCGTTCAGCCTCCTGAAGCTCCGCAACATAGGCTATCGAGTTGGCGAGATTTACCTTCAGCTGCTTATCCTTATTCTTCGGGTCTGGAATACGCGCAGGAATAAGTTTACAAAGACGATCC
The DNA here is from genome assembly GCA_017474235.1 of Alistipes sp. GTDB lineage: Bacteria > Bacteroidota > Bacteroidia > Bacteroidales > Rikenellaceae > Alistipes. The sequence goes on from JAFVIB010000018.1 coordinate 78,889, forward strand.
GACTCCGAGAGTGGCAACTGCTGCACTCGAGCAACATCCTTCAGTGCCATCTTTGTAGCCATAGTACCGTAAGTAATAATATGGGCAACCTTCTCCTTACCATACTTATTTGTTACCCACTCAAGCACGCGACCGCGACCCTCATCATCAAAGTCGATATCGATATCGGGCAGCGAGATACGGTCAGGGTTAAGGAAACGCTCAAAAAGCAGGTCGTACTTAATAGGGTCTATCTGCGTAATACCGAGGCAATATGCCACAGCGGAGCCTGCCGCAGAACCTCGTCCCGGACCTACCCAAACACCCAACTCCTTACGCGCAGCTGCGATAAAGTCCTGCACAATAAGGAAGTAACCCGGGAAACCCATCGTCTTCATAATGTGCAACTCGAACTTCAGTCGCTCTGCTGTCTCTGCATCAAGCGTCTCTCCATAGCGTCTCTCTGCGCCTACCATTGTAAGGTGGGCAAGGTAGTCCGCCTCAAGTTTGATACGATAGAGGCGGTCATAGCCTCCGAGCTTGGCAATCTTCTTCTCGCCCTCCTCCTGAGACATTATCTCTACGCCATTCTCATCGCGAGTAAACTCATTAAACAGATCCTGCTCACTAAAACGGGCACGATACTGCTCCTCTGTGCCGAAGTCAGCAGGGATGTCGAACATCGGCATAATAGGGTCGTGGTCGATAGAGTAGTGCTCTACCTTATTACATATCTCGACAGTATTCTCAAGAGCCTGCGGAACATCTGCAAAGAGGTCAGACATCTCTTGGCGCGACTTCATCCACTCCTGCTTGGAGTAGAGCAGACGGTCAGGGCTATCAAAGTCGTGGCGGGAGTTGATTGTAATAAGGCGGTCGTGAGCCTCGGCATCTGCCTCCTCGACAAAGTGTACATCGTTTGTAGCTACAAGCTTGATATTATGACGCTCTGCAATATCTAAAAGCACCTCATTGACCTTGCATTGGAGCCTATATGTGTCGTGATTAGCACGCTCAACGGTAGCCTTATGACGCTGAAGCTCAAGGTAGTAATCATCCCCAAAGAGCTGCTTATGCCATAGTACCGCACGCTCGGCATCATCAAGCCTGCCTGCAAGAATTAGTTTCGGAATCTCGCCACCAATACAAGCAGAGCAGCAGATAAGACCCTCGTGATAACGCTCCAAATCTCGGTGGTCTGTACGCGGACGGTTATAAAAACCATCAGTCCACGCGCGAGAAACTATCTTAATCAGATTTTTATAACCCTTAAGGTTCTTGGCAAGCAGAATAAGGTGCCAGCCACCCATATCACTCTTGACATCCTTACGCTTAAGCTCCATAGCCTCGCGGGCAACATAGACCTCACAGCCGATAATAGGCTTAAAATCGGGCACAGCACCGAGTTCAGCGAGCTTTGCATCTGCCTTCGCAAGGTCGAAGCCAAACTCCTTCTCCATACTCTCGACAGTCGAAAGCTGACCCTTGAGTTTGAGCAACTGCTCATTATCCTCCATAGAGTAGGCTCTACTTGACTCTATCTGCGCCTGCAAAGCTGCGATATCACTACTCAACGATGTGCGGTAAGCCTCAATATCAGGATGCTCCGAGAGCAACTTCTCCAGACTGTCACGAAGAGATTTGAGCGACTTTAACTTATCGTGCTTCTGACCGTTCTTCTTCTTGACATAGTTCCAAAACTCCTTAATACCGAACATATTACCGTGGTCAGTAATGGCAATGCCAGGCATACCGTCGCCTAAAGCCTTATCAACAAGGCGAGAGATACTTGCCTGACCATCAAGGAGCGAGTACTGTGAGTGAGTATGTAGATGTACGAATTGGTGCATAACAGTAAAATATTTAAAACTCTGCAAATCAGCCGTTTGTATAAAAGCCCTATGCAAAGTCAATATCTGTTACAAATATAAAACTTTTTGGCAAGAATCTTGCAACTTTTCCGTAAAATTATTAACTTTGAGAAACAAACCCCTAAAACCGTACCAATATGCAGAGTCAAGAGTTGGTAATTATCGCCGAGTACAACTCCTATATGGAGGCTGAAATGGCAAAGAGCATCGTTGCAAGTGCGGGCATCTATGCCGAAATCCGAAATGAGTATATGTCAACAGCTTACGCTGTGGCTATACCTCCGCAACTGCTTGTGCCTTACGATGATGTGGAGCAGGCAAAGGTACTACTCCGAATACATCCATAACTACTCGTTCCAAATAGACCACGACGCCTCAGCCTGTGAGCAGAACATCTCACTGCCGCCAATAGTGGTAGCACCACGCTCCGCACCCAAGCGCATAAAGAGCGTGCAGGTGGGGTTATATATCAAATCAAAGAGAATATGTGACGATGTAAGGCGTGAATAATCAATCTGTGGCGCAGCATCGATATTAGGATACATTCCTACAGGTGTTGTATTGACTATCAGGAGGTTATCTGCTATAACCTCATCCGTTACTTGAGCATAAGTAATTCTATTTTCCCCCTCTGTGCGCGACACAACGGTACACTCTACACCTAACTCTTTAAGCACATAAAGCACAGCCGCAGCAGCACCTCCCGTGCCCAAAACGAGGGCTTTTGTATTACGCAAATCAAATCTCGCAAGGCTCTTACGGATACCTACAACATCGGTATTATAGCCGTGCATATCCCCCTGCGAGTCAATCTTCACACAGTTTACCGCACCCACAGCCGCAGCCTCCTCGCTAATCGTGGCAAGGTAGGGCAGAATCTGCCTCTTATACGGGATAGTCACATTAAAGCCCGCAAATTCTTCTCTCAACCCCTCGACCTGCTCAATTGTAGTTATAGGGTAGAGGTCATAGCGACAATCAATACCCTCCTGAGCAAACTTCTCTGTAAAGTACTTTGCCGAGGCGGAGTGACCGAGTGGGTAGCCGATAAGTCCAAACTTTCTCATACAACAAAGGTAATAAAAAATGCGATGCGCAGAGGCACCGCACTTAACAAATAGTTAAAAACTTCTACTCGTCAGCAATCTCCGTCGTGTGCTCCTTAATAAAGTCGATAACCTCCGCAAGACCCTCTGTAAACTTCGTAAAGTCCTCCTTATAGAGGAAAATCTTATGGCGGTCAAAGGCTATGCTACCATCCTCACGGGTCATCTTACGCGACTCAGTAATAGTAAGGAAGTAGTCACCTCCACGGGTAGATTTGACATCAAAGAAGTATGTTCTACGACCAGCTTTAATCGACTTGGAGAGGATTTGGTCGCCGTAATCTTCCCCATCTAATTGCCGTGCAAATGATGCCATTTCAATTTATAATATGTGTGTGTTTGTGTGTCTTAATCAATAGCCTCAGCAAGCGATGTTACAGCCACGGTAGTCTGCTCGCCCGAATTCATATTCTTCAGCGTTACAACACCCTGCTCAAGCTCATTACTGCCGATAATTGCCACATAAGGGATTGCTCGGCGGTTGGCATACTCCATCTGCTTCTTCATCTTCGCGCTATCCGGATAGAGCTCTGCCGAGATGCCGGCACTGCGAAGGCTCTTGACTGCTCGCAATGACGCCATAGCCTCTGCAACCCCGAGATTAACAAAGAGTACCTTTGTTGTCGTTGCAATATCCGAAGGGAAGAGGTCAAGACCTACCATAACATCATAGATACGGTCTGCACCAAACGAGATACCGACGCCCGAAACATCGTTCAGACCAAAGATACCCGTAAGGTTATCGTAGCGACCACCTCCGCAGATTGAGCCGATAGCAAAATCACGCGCCTTAACCTCGAAGATAGCACCTGTATAGTAGTTCAGACCACGCGCAAGAGAGAGGTCAAGCTCAACATCTATCTTACAGCCCACCTGAGCAACGCAATCAAAGATTGTCTCCATCTCCTCGACACCCTTCAGACCCGTCTCTGACGATGCAAGTATCTGACGCAGGGTAGCGAGTTTCTCGGTTGTAGTGCCACTAAGCTCAAGGATTGGCTGCAACTTCTCGATAGCCTCAGCCTCGATACCACGCTCCAAAAGCTCCGCCTTAACAGCATCAAGACCAATCTTCTCAAGCTTATCTATCGCAACAGTGATATCAATCATCTTATCAGCGTGACCCATAACCTCCGCGATACCGTAGAGGATTTTGCGGTTGTTCATCTTCAGCGTAACTGCGATACCCAACTTCTCGAACACGCTCTCGACAATACCTACAAGCTCTACCTCGCTCAGCAGTGACTTTGAGCCGATAACATCGACATCACACTGATAGAACTCACGATAGCGACCCTTCTGCGGACGGTCGGCACGCCATACAGGCTGCACCTGATAACGCTTGAACGGGAAGGTGATATCGTTCTGGTGCTGAACAACATAACGCGCAAATGGAACGGTCAAATCATAACGCAGACCCTTCTCACAAATCTTCGATGCCTCTGTAAGTTCGTGTGGCTGAAGTTTAGCTGCATAGTCGCCCGAGTTGAGCACCTTAAAGAGCAGTTTGTCGCCCTCATCGCCATACTTACCCAGCAGAGTAGATAGATTCTCCATTGCAGGGGTCTCGATAGGCGAGTAACCGTTCAGGCGAAAGACGCTACGGATTGTGTTAAATATGTAGTCACGGCGCATCATCTCTGCCGGAGAGAAGTCGCGTGTACCCTTTGGTATTGATGGTTTCTGTGCCATAATTAATTCTCTTCTGTAAGTTTTCTATACTTCACTCTCTTCGGTGCTGTATCAAGTCCCTGAGCCCTCTTCCACTCCTCATACTCCGAGTAAGAACCCTCATAGAAGACTACATTACCGTCGCCCTCAAATGAGAGGATATGGGTAGCAACACGGTCAAGGAACCAACGGTCGTGGGAGATGACAACTGCACAGCCTGCAAAGTTCTCCAGACCCTCCTCAAGCGCACGCAGGGTATTAACATCAATATCGTTGGTAGGCTCATCGAGCAGAATGACATTACCCTCCTCCTTCAGTGCAAGGGCAAGGTGTAGGCGGTTACGCTCTCCACCAGACAGCACTCCACACTTCTTCTCCTGATCTGCACCCGTGAAGTTAAAACGAGCTACATAGGCGCGAGCATTTACCTGACGGTTACCGAGGGTTATCAGCTCACTATTCTGCGAAATAACCTCATAGACGGTCTTTTCAGGATCAATAGAGGCGTGCTGCTGATCTACATAGGCGAGCTTGACGGTCTGACCAACGGTAAAAGTACCCGCAGTAGGCTCCTCAAGACCCATAATCATACGGAATAGGGTAGTCTTACCCGTGCCGTTAGGACCGATAACGCCGACAATGCCCGCAGGTGGCAATGTAAAGTCAAGACCCTCATAGAGTACACGGTCGCCATAAGCCTTGCTAACACCGTGAGCCTCAATAACCACATCTCCCAAACGAGGTCCGTTAGGGATATAAATCTCCAACTTCTCCTCCTTCTGCTTGGTATCCTCATTGAGCATCTTATCGTATGCCGACAGACGAGCCTTGCTCTTTGCACGACGACCCGATGGAGCCATATTAACCCACTCCAACTCGCGCTCAAGAGTCTTGCGACGCTTACTCTCCTGCTTCTCCTCAAGAGCCATACGCTTGGTCTTCTGCTCCAGCCAACCCGAGTAGTTACCCTTCCACGGAATACCCTCGCCACGGTCAAGCTCAAGAATCCAACCTGCAACATTATCGAGGAAGTAACGGTCGTGAGTAACAGCAATCACAGTACCCTTATACTGCTGGAGGTGCTGCTCAAGCCAATCGATACTCTCAGCGTCAAGGTGGTTGGTAGGCTCGTCAAGGAGCAATACATCAGGCTGCTGCAACAGCAGTCGGCAGAGTGCCACACGACGACGCTCACCTCCCGACAGCACTGCCACGCTCTGCTCAGGATGAGGACAACGAAGAGCATCCATAGCACGCTCAAGAACGCTATCAAGCTCCCAGCCATTCACCTGGTCAATCTTCTCATAAACAACGCCCTGACGCTCGATAAGCGCATTCATCTCATCGTCACTCATCGGCTCACAGAGCTTCATATTTATCTCCTCATACTCCTTCAACAGCGCAACGGTCTCGGCACAACCCTCCTCGACAACCTCACGGACAGTCTTGGAGTTATCGAGCTGTGGCTCCTGCTCAAGGTAGCCCACAGAGTAGCCCGGAGAGAAGACAACCTCGCCCTGAAAGTTCTTGTCAATGCCCGCGATAATCTTCATAAGCGTAGATTTACCCGAGCCGTTAAGACCGATAATGCCAATCTTGGCACCGTAGAAGAATGATAGATAGATGTTGTTCAAAACCCTTTTTTGGTTGGTAAAGGTCTTTGAGACACCCACCATCGAGAAGATAATTTTTTCGTCTGCCATATACCTAATTCTATATTTGTTCTAATTTGTGCAAAGATAGTAATTTTTACGCAATCGCAAAGCCTCTAAAGCGATTTTTTGAAGAGTTTAGCCGTGTGGCTCATAAAACTACGGTACGAGGCTTGAGCACGGCTATTCATTACAAGAGTGTCGCCAACAGACTTCGGAATAACCGTATAATCGCTCCTATCGACCCAAACAGGCTCTATATCAAGCCAATACTGACAACCGTCAGCACACTTCTCGACCGTCACACGCGCCATAATACCTCCCTCGTTATTATGTCCGCTCTGATTGGAGATAAAGTTACCCAGCGAGTAGGCTGTAACCCTGCGACCATCGCACACAGCACCCTGAACAGTATGAGGATGTGAGCCGATAACTATCTGACAGCCTGCACGATAGAGAAAATCAGCGACTGCTCTCTGACCTCTACTCGGCACAGAACTATACTCCGCGCCCCAATGCAGAAACGCCACACGACAATCTGCATCCGACGCAGCAGCAAGGTCACGAGCCATCGCAAGCGTGTCAAGCATCGGCACATTAACACCTTCAGGCAGGGCAATACCATTGGTCGAATGGGTATAGGTCAGAAAGGCAAAATCGATACCTTTTATCCTAACTCTCAATGGGTTAGGAATATTTGTACCGATAACCTCAAACCCGCATTTTCGGGCAATATCTATTGTTGAAAGAACACCCTCCGCTCCGTAGTCAAGCGTGTGGTTATTCGCTGTCGAGACCATATCCACACCAGCAGCAGCCAACGCCTCGGCAAGCGCAGCAGGGGATTTGAAACGAGGATAACCACTATACGGCTCACTATATCCGAGCGTGGTTTCGAGATTGGCAACGGTGTAGTCCGCACACTCAAAAATAGGCTTTACATACTTAAAGCAAGAGTTGAAATCATAACCATTAACACCCTTTGCCTTAGCGATTTGCGGAGCGTGACACATAACATCACCAACAAATAGAAGGGTAGCCCGAGGATTAGGCTCTGAACGCTCAAATTGTGGCTTTTCAGAGACACAAAAACACCCTGCAAACATTATTGCAGAGAACAGAGAAAGTATTGTTAAAATCGCTCTCAATCTCTCTTTTCGCGCTTTGGAAACCAACCCTTTCTAACCCTCTCGCGCTGCTCAAACAACTCGTGGATACTCCAAAATGAGGATGCACCCCACACAGCCAACAGCGTGGAAATGAGAATATTATCTACAAATAGTGCAGCCACAACCGTAACCACACCCATAAGCGCAAAGACCCACCAACAGCCTACACCAAAGTAGTACTCGCCCTTGATTACCATCGGATGGAACAGTCCGATAATCAGAAAGGTCGCTATGCCGATAATTATACCTGTAAAATTCATACAATTCACTTTTAATCCACAAATGTAGTAAAAAATTCCCAAATCTCCAATCTCAGGCTGGTCGCAGAGTGTTCTTGGTCAGAATGTGCATTGTGCAAACAAACAAGGATGTGTCACAAAGAACACACCCTTTTCACAAGAAGTTGTATAACCAGCGTAGATTTAGAAACTATACTTAAAGAGTAGATTTATGCGATTTGCGTGGTTATGCTGTCCGTCCATATTCTTACGCGCAGCCCACAGATATTCGGCTGCAATCTTAAAGCGAGCCGTTACCGAATAGAAGATATTTCCAAAGGCATATTGACCCCTATTATACTGATTATCAGAATAGTATCCGTTCTTATGCTGCACCTGCACCATTGAATATCCGCCCGAGATAAAGAGGGTAGGCGAGAGATTTACTTGCGCTGCAATCTGCCAGCCGAACATCGGCATAGTCTGCACACGGCTATTGTCGGCAGGGTTTGGCGTAAAGTCAAGTCCCGAGCCTGTAAGGTCCTGAATATAAGGGGTTATGCCCTCGCCGTAAGTACCATTCATAAAGAGTTGTAACATCTTAGTAATGTGAATATTACCGCTCAACTGCACACCCCAGCCGAAGAGGTCGGTCGTCGTCTGACGCGCATTGTTATACAGGTACATATTTCTCAGCACCGCCGATGCTCGGATATGACTCTGACGCTGTTTTCCCCACAGATACTCGACATACATCGGAAAATCGGGAACTCGTTGAGGCACAGGCAGTAGCGTCTCGCCATAACTACCCGACACAACGGGCATTTCGGCTGCAATACCTGCTCGAAGGTGGTTATCCAAAAACGACCGCTCATAGCGAATCATCGTTGCGAAGTTGAAGTTGTAGGCATTCGGACCTTGGAAGTCAATCGTTGTCGGAGCAGCCGTAAGGTCGCAGAATGTGGTCACATCACGACCGAAAGTAAAGCCCGCAACAGAGACATAAGCCGACCGCAAACGAGGTGTATAACTGCCCTCTGCGCCACCTCGGAAGTCGGTGTCAAAATAGACCGTAACGGGCATCTGAAAGCGTTTTGGGTGGATTATAGCCCGCATATAGAGCCTTGAAGTCGTTGCATCCATACCAAGTGCCTGACGCGATGCATAAGAGTCTATAATCGGCACATCGTAAGGGACCATATCGATATTCTGCACGGCATTGTCAAAGCTGTAACTCGCCCTCAGAGCCACATATCCACCCACGGCAAGAGAGAATGAGTTTTTGGCATTTGTGAAGATGATATTCGGAGCATCAACACTCTGAAAACCAGCGCGATGCGCAGCCTTGTGCGACTCCGTAGCAGCCCTCGACATACGGTTGTGTTGCAGGGCAATATGTTGCAACGCAAGGGCAGGATTTTGAGTCAGCGAAGTGTCAGTCTGCTTGAGAGAGATGACGCATACGGTCGGCTCTGCCATCTTGTGCATCCGTCGCCAAAAGCCGTTTTGAGCCGATAGTGTCGCCACATTGAGGGCAACAAGAGTCAAAAGTAGAATCTTTTTCATAAGCATAAAATTTGTGTTACGATGCGTATTTTTGCAACTTATATGCCAATTATTTGTATCTTTGCGCTATGATTACCGCTATATTTATATTGGTCGCGCTGCTTGCTCTATGGGGCGATTATAAGGCTTGGCGCAGATGGGGCAGTCGTCACTCTATCGCCATAATATTACTGATACTCAACATTTTACCACTGATTGTATCGGCTATAACCTTTATCATCACTGACAATACGCAGTGGGTTATGACCCTCGCATCGTGGGTAACGACGCTCTACACAGTCACGACCCTTGTGCGCCTGATGTTCTACTTCGGGTGGTTTATCTGCCGTAGTTTTTGGCTCGGAGTAGTAGTTGGAGGAGTGGTGCTTGCTATATTAACCAATGGTATAATTAACACTCGTACTGACCTTACTATCAAGCAGGTAACAATACAAAACAGCAAACTCCCGACAGCCTTTAACGGCTTTCGCATAGCCTACTTTTCAGATTTACACATCGGCTCACTTCTCAATCCCGAGCGCGAGATTTCAGCACTTGCAGATACTCTGAACAGCCTCAATGCCGACCTTGTTCTCTTTGGTGGAGATATGGTTAATATTCGTCATAACGAGCTGACAGAGAGCGTTATGTGTCATCTTTCGAGAGTTACTGCGCCACACGGCAAGTACGCTATTTTGGGTAACCATGACACAGGAACATACATCAAAGATACCGTTTCGACGCCCAAATGTTGTACAATTAATCAGATTGATAGTAAATTTAGCCAAATGGGCTGGACACTACTGCGTGACAGTACGGTTTTTGTGGTGGAGGGCAGGGATTCGATAGCCATAACAGGCATTGACTTCGGCGATGCACTCTTGGAGTACAAGCACTCCTTTGCCACACCTGACAACTTCGAGGCAGCTGCGCTCTTTAGCTCTGTTCCCGACTCGCTCTACAACATCGCTCTGTCGCACCTGCCACAGCTTTGGCACCCCATTTCGGAGGGCAACTATGCCGAGCTGACCCTTTCGGGACACACTCACGCCACACAGATAGCGTTAGAAGTCTGCGGAGTGCGACTTTCGCCTGCAATGCTGATGTATAAGGAGTGGAGCGGACTATACAGCCGTGGCGATAATAGCCTCTACATCACTGACGGCATAGGCTGTGTAGGCTTCTATATGCGCTTAGGGGCAAAGCCTGAGGTTACGGTTATCGAACTTACGCGGTAGTTCGACCCTGTCGTGCTGCCACAAAATCAGCACGATATGAGACACCTTTTAACACCTCTTGCCGCACTTTTCACCACCTTTTCGGCACTATGTAGCGAGCCGCTGACACTTCGGCAGGCAGCAGAACTTATGACTGCCCACAACCACCGTATAGCCTCTGACAGACTCGCCATAGAGGCGGCAGAGTATGCCCGCAGGTCGAAAATCGGACTTTTTATACCACAAATTGAGCTGAATAGCACATTTTTGCACGCTCAGAAGAGCCTTTCGGTCGATTTCAACCCCCTCAAGCCGCTACTCTCAAATCTCCCCATACCCGAACTTGCACCCCTCACGGCACTCGATTGGCGTTACACCATCCAGCCACGCACATTTGCCGTCTTTGAGGCAGATATTGTCGCTCCACTCTTCACGGGCGGTAAGATTTTGGCTGCCAACCGAGCTGCACAACTCAACCTACTCTCGACCCAAGCCGCAGCCCGTGCTACACGCCTTGCAACGCTCTCTGAACTGATTACAAGATACTTTGCCTGCACACTTTCAGCCTCGGTTATAGATGTCCGCAGGGCTGTTGTCCGCACTTTCGAAAAGCACCTTGAAGATGTTAATAATCTGATTGACAACGGTTTGGCAACCAAAGCCGACAAACTCTTTGTAGAGTATCGTCTCTCTGAAGCTCGTGCTGACTTGCGCCACGCAGAGCTGCTCTCTACCACGGCAGAGGCTGCGCTGACCACCACAATTGGTCTCGACAGTGTAAGAAGAGCTACCACACCGCTCTTTATCTTGACGAGCCTTGAGAGCCTTGACCACTTTACCGCATCAGCCCGACAGTCCAACCCCGAACTCGACCTTGCACGCCACCAACTATCACTTGCTGGTGTAGGTGTAGCAGCCGCCAGAGCAGACTTTTTCCCGACCATTGCAGCCTTTGCAGGGGGAGGATTGACGAAGAATGTGACCGATATACTACCACGCTGGGCAGTTGGCATCTCACTGAATTTCAAGATCTTTAACGGTCTTGAACGCGAGTGGAAGTACCTTGCCGCACGAAAGGAGAATCTTCGGGCAGAGAGGCTGTTTGAGTGGGCTGAGAGCAACATCAACCTCAAGACCCAAAGCCTCTACAATACTACAACATCGCACCTTATCCGCACCCTTTCACTCTACGACTCGATAGCCTTTGCTCGACAAATTTTAGAGAATCGTCACGAGGCATTCTTGGAGGGTCTTGCTACCTCGACCGAACTTCTTGATGCCGCTACGGAGCTTGCTGCCTCACAGACCGAACAACTTGAGGCGGCGTATAACTTTATCGTCTCTTTTGCACAGCTACTTGAGTGCGCAGGGTGCAGTGAGAGTTTTTTCGACTATGCAGAGAGTTTAAACCGACAAATTATAGCGTATGAGAACTATTAGACGAGCCATTTATCCCGCTCTGATACTGCTTGTAACAGCCCTTATTGTGGCTATTATTATGCTCTTTTGCAGGGAGCACAGCCTGACCCTTCAGGGAACGGTAGAGTGCCGAGAGTACCGCGCTGCCTCGAAGATTTCAGGACGCATTGAGAGTATCTATTGCACTGAAGGAGAGAGAGTTGATAGTGGAGCGATGCTCTTTTCACTGACCACTCCCGAACTTAATACCAAGCTGCAACAGGCTCTCTCTGCACACAATGCTGCGCTCGCTTTGGAGCGTGAAGTAGATGTTGGTGCGCGACCACAGCAGATTGAGGCAGCCCGTAACCTTTGGCAGAGGGCTACTGCGGCAAAGGAGCTTGCCCAAAGCAGCTATAACCGCATCCAAAACCTCCATAATAGGGGAGTTGTCACCTCGCAGCAGCTCGATGAGGCTCGTGCCAACCTCGAGGCAGCCACGGCAAGTCAAAGTGCCGCATTTGCCGAATATAACCTCGCGCTTTCAGGTGCTACCTCCGAGCAGAAAGCCGCTGCAAAAGCCAAGGCATCAATGGCGCAAGGTGCTGTAAATGAGGTAGAAGCATACATTAACGATAGCCGTGTCTATGCACCTGTTTCGGGAGAAATTTCGACCATTGCGCACTTTGCAGGCGAGATTGTCGGTGCAGGATTTCCCGTCGTCACACTACTCGATTTAGACGATATTTGGGTCGAGTTCAACATCGCCGAGACCCTTCTACCACACTTTAATATCGGCAGTCGCATCCGTGCTTACATCCCAGCAATTGACAACCATATATCGCTAATTGTCAGCTACATAGCACCACAAGCAGACTTTGCCGTTCAGAGTGCCACACGCAACAATGGCGGCTTTGACATCCGCACCTTTGTAGTAAAGATGCAGCCTGAGAAGAGTGCAAAACTTCGTCCCGGGATGAGCGCGATAGTCAAACTTCAGCAGTAGGGTATGGGAACGCTCGTCAATACCCTTCATACAGCCTCTGCCACCTCTCGGCAACGAGTGCTTCTGTTTCTGCTGCCAGCCCTCTCGCTGTCGCTTATCACATACTACTTTTGGGATACAGACATTGATTGTCTGCCCATCGCTATTGTCGATAACGACCATAGCAATCTTTCCTCGAAAATAGTTGAGATGATTGATGCAACGCACTCTGTTTCCATAGATTATAGCACGACAGAGCATACCGCTCAGCAACTTATCAAGCAGGGTAAAATCTATGCTGCCGTAATCATTCCGCAGGGCTTTGAACGCGACATTTTGAGCGGTAACAGAGTAGCAGTAGCCCTCTACGACAGTGGCACAAACATCTCCACAAACGGCTTTATCACACGCGCAGTGCAGAGTGCCATAACCACCTTTGGCGCGGCTATAGACCTTCAAAAAGGGGTTGATTTAGAGCATATTATGCCTACTCGCGTCGCTACTCATATACTCTTCAACCCGACACTCGACTATGCGGCATACCTCGCCCCCTGCTTTATGGCGATGATGATAATGATTTTTACGCTACTCGCTACGGTTATGGCTATCACAGAGGAGCGCATTTCAGAATTTAATCAACTGATATTCAAATGTTTACCCATAACAATAATAATGACACTGTTTGCTTTTGTGATGCTCTGCCTGCTCTTTCTCGTACTCGATGTGCCATTACAAGGCAGCAGGGTAGTCATTATCCTTGCCGCAATAATGTTTGTTATTGATTATCAAGCCGTTGCAGTGTTCATTGTAGCACTTTTACGCTCCCGAATGTTAGCTCTGTCTTTAGGCGGAGGCTACTGCGTACTTGCCTTTACATTCAGCGGTCTGACCTTTCCCACAATGGCGATGTCGCCCATTTTAGGGGCTTTAAGCCACATCTTCCCGCTGACCTACTATCTCGACATCTTTATTGACCAAGCCCTGCGTGGTGCGCCTATTAAACTCTCTGCTGTAAGCCTTGCTGCAATGACGCTCTTTGCTTTACTCCCTGCAATAACCTATAAACGCCTATGATACAACAAATTATCGACATTATAACTCTTGAATACAGGCTTATTTTTCGCAATCGAGAGATAGTTCTCATACTACTTCTCGCCCCGCTGATTTACGCCACCCTCTACTCTCTCGGCTACTCTAAAGAGGTGCTTTACGATGTTCCCGTAGCCATTATAGACCATAGTCACAGCCACGATAGCAGGGTTTTGACCCAAAACCTCGATGCCTCGCCATACCTGACCACAGCATACTCTCTGACAGATATTGAGAGTGCAAAAAGGCTACTCTTCGAGCGCAAGATTTATGCTATTGTAGAGATTCCCGAGCAGTTTGCAGCCAAGCATCTTGACGGGCATCAGAACTCTATTGCCCTATACTGCGATGCAAGTTACTTTTTAATGTATCGTCAAGTCTTTCAAGGGGTTATGAGCGTACTATCGACTCATACCTCTACACACATTGCCACCCATACGCTCTTCAACCCGAGCTTGGGTTATGGTAGTTTTATTATGCCCGCCATACTGATTGTCATTCTCCAGCAAACGGCTCTTATGGGCATCGGCATCATTGGTGTCTCTTGGCGCAGACGACGAGTTTGGCAACGCTATAACCCTGCCGTAATAGTGTGCGCCAAAACATTGACATACAGCACTTTATATATACCGCTTATCTGTTATCTTTTTGGCGTGCATTACCATATTTTTGGTTACCCACAGTTAGGAACACTCTCAGCTCTGCTTGCCATTTTAGTTCCGTACTGTTTGAGTTATATTCTGCTCGGTATAGCCCTCTCAACGCTCTTCAGGCGCAGCGAAACGCCACTTCTGACGATAATATGGACATCCATTCCGGTACTGCTTATCAGCGGAGCTTCACTACCTACGGAGGCATTCCCGCGACCGCTATACATAGTTGGCAAACTACTCCCTTCAGGCAGTGCCGTAGAGGGGTTTATTCGTGCACAAAGTATGGGAGCAGAGATAGACGACCTTTTGCCACAAATCGCCACCTTATGGGCTTTGGTGCTACTCTACGGGGGATTATCGCTCTATCTGACAACAAAAAGGGCGTCCGGACGAACTACCAAATTCCGGACACCCACCCCGCCGACCGTAGCCGGCAGGCACACACTACTATAAAAACCTTCTTTTCTGTAGTTCTGAGGGATTTATCTTCTCATCGGACCCATACGCATACCGCTATTTGCGCCCATACCTACGGCAGACTTTGACTCCTGATAGTTGTAATCTGACATCTGCTTGCTACCACGCTTACCGAAGTGGCGTAGGTTATAGACAAACTGTATGCTGTAATAGCGACCGATAACGCTGTTTGTCATATTCTTTGTATATCCCGAGCCTGTTGTGCGGCTGAAGGCTGTATTCTGATTTGCGACATCATTAACACCAATCTGTATCTCTCCGCGACGATTCTTAAATACCTTCTTACCCAAGTAGAGGTTGCAGAGCAGATACTGCTCGTTGTAGTCCTGCGTGATACCTATATATTGATTGTATGAGCAAGCTGCAGTAAATGTAAATCCCTTCCAGAACACCCACTTGAGCGATGCCGATGCAGTATGGTTGAAGTAGTCGTTCTTTGCACCCGCCTTTGAGGCTGTATTCCACGCCTGATTGTAAGTACCGCGCCAAGAGATTGTAAAATCTATATTCTCCGAGATATTACTACCAAGCGTTACAGAGGCATCATAGCCGATATTCTTTGCAAGATTTACTGTATAATTGTGGTTGAGAATATTATCTACAATATCGCCTTCGGTGCTATAAATCGCTGACGGAACAATATTATACCTTACACCCGCCGAGAGATTAAGGTTACTCTTGAGCCACGACACCGGCAGTCCATAGCTGATATGGGTTCTCAAACTCCAAAAGCCATCCATATTCTCATACGAGGTTATTCGCTGTGGTGTGTAGTTCTCACCCTTTGAATTTGTCGGCACAGCAATATCTCCAAAACGGCTCAACTCAAAGCCTGTAGGGCAGTAGAGGGTCGATTGACTGATGTAGTCCTGCTGATTCTGCATCGAGAACATCCACATAAATGTTCGTCCCTTCTCGATATTTGAATGGATATAGTGGAAGTTGATATTATGCGAGAATGACGGATTCAGGTCGGCATTTCCTACGCTCAGATACTGCGGTGTCGATACATCGAAGATACTCTGCAACTGCGTTACAGACGGCGCATTGGTGCTTGAGCGGAAGAACATACGGATAGTATTCTCCGGATTGAACGCATAGTTGAGCATTGCAAAGTAGAGGAAGTTATCGAAGGTTCTATTAATCTTGTCGCTCTGTCCACCTACGATATTACCATTGAGTTGTGAACGCTGATAATATACATTTGCAACCACCGTATTGCGGTTTTTCGAGTATCTGAATCCCGGACCTACACGGTGTGTCCAATAACCGCTCTCGTATTTGGAGGTCATTTGTTGATTAATCTTTTGGGAAGTTGGATCAAAAGCATCACTATCATAGTAAAATGCCTCTTGGTCTTTTAACTCATCCTCATACGAGAGTCGGTACTGAAAACTAAGTGAACTATTCTGCGACAGAGGCTCGTTGTATGTAACATTACCTCTGAGATTATACTCACGAGTTGGAGATGTAATAATCTGATATACAGGAGAATAGAGTAATGGATTACTCTGCATATCATGCCAATTACTATCCTCACCAAAGTAGTTACCTATCCAACTTGAGTCGTACGTAGCAATACCTGATGACTCATTTGAGACCAACTGACGGCGAGAGTTGTTGTCGCGGTAGTTTATCGACGCATCGACAGTAAGAGTTCTACCCGGTTTTGCAATCTTGACGCGATACTGCAAAAATTCGCTGGCTCTGATACCACGGCTGTTACGGGTACTCTGGTCATACTGATATAGCAGACCGCTCTGACCATACTGATAACCCTCAGTGGTAGAGTATGGGTTGTAGCCCTGAAAGCTGAACGAAGTACGCGACATAAGCGAATGATTACGCGAAATCTTCCAATCTACTCGTGCATTGAAACGGTGGTTATTATTTCGAGTTGTCGAATAACCCTCAGTATGGAGAGTATCGACAGGCGATGGATCCTCATACCAAGTATCGCTCACAGAGAGGTTTTTACTACCCGTATTATTGAAGAAGTAGCTACCCTGGAACTTCACTTGGTCTTTGCGACCCCACAAATCCGAATAGTTTAGTCCTATTGAGTTTACCGCAGCCACACCGCTCTGAGGTCTAACCATATACTGACCAAATCCGCGACGACCACCGCCGCCACCGCCACCACCAGAGACTCCGAGGATATCCTCAAAGGAGAAATTCTGCTGGTTGATGTTGTTAAACAGAGCCAATACAGAGAGTCGGCTGTCACCTTGGAAGAAGTTTACATTTCCACCCACAGTATATTTGTGATGCGATGTAATATCGTCTGTTTCAGGCTGATAACCATATCCGCCATACATCTTTCCAAACTGACCCTGACGCATATTTGTCTTGGTGACGATATTGATAGCCTTATAACCCTCGCCATCGTCCATACCTGAGAACTCCGCTTGGTCAGAGAGCTTATTGAACACCTCTACACGCTCCACAGCCTCGGCAGGCAACGACTTGATAGCCGTATTGACATCCTCGCCAAAGAACTCCTTACCATCGACAAAGACCTTCTGCACAGTCTCGCCCTGAGCCTCTACGCTACCGTCAGTAATATTTATACCCGGCATTTTCTTGAGCAGTCCCTCGACATCAGAGTCTGATGAGACCTTAAATGCACCGGCATTGTAGCTCAGTGTATCGCCATTTTGTGACGCACGCAGAGATTTAACCTCCTTGACTACGGTATCGATGCGTGTGGTACTCTCCTTCATCGAAATTTTGCCTAAGTTAAGGTTTGCCGACTTTACAGTGAAGGTTTTTGTAAGGTCTGCATATCCGAGAGATGTTGCAAGTATCGTATATTCGCCATACTCAAGCGACGGAAGGTTTACCGAGCCATCAACATTTGATGTGTAGTAACGCTTGTTGTCAGGTTTTGCTGTCGGATATAGCTCTACCACAGCACCAATAACCGCCTGCTTTGACTCGCTATCAAGGAGTACAAATGAGACTTTTCCCTTCTGCTGAGCCATTGCAGTCGAGAGGGTAGTGATAGCTATAAGTATGGATAGTATTACTCTTTTCATAAATTTCTGTTTTTTCCGATGCAAAAGTAAAAAAATAATCGTTCCACAAACCTTACCAATCTGTGAAACGACCAAAAGTCGGGGTGAATCGCCCTATATATTCGATGAATTTATCAAAAACTGCTTAAAATCGGCAACTCGCGCCTTCGGAACAATGATTTTCTCCGGAGTCTCCACCTTTAAATTGACTGCCAAACGGCTGCCAAACCACACGGAGATATCCGCCACAGCATCTCTCGAAATGATAAATTGACGATTTGCGCGATAGAACTTCTTGGGCGACAACATACCCTGCAAAGCCTCCAAAGTATGCTCCATAGGATACCTCTCGCCATTGTAACCGTAGGCATAAACCCTCTCTTCTTGCGTATAACAATATGCTATGTCGCTTTGAGATACAGGTATCAGTTTGTCACGAAAGCGTACCAAGAAACTCTGTCGTTCTCGCTGCTGCTCCGACACCATTTTATCTACGCGTTCAACATATTCGCCCCTATCAGCACCCGTAAGCAGCTGCCACTTATCCACAGCTCGGCGTACCTCCTCCTCCTTAATCGGCTTGAGCAGATAGTCTATACTATTTACCTGAAAGGCTTTGAGTGCATATTGGTCATAAGCTGTTGTAAATATCACGGGGGAAGTTACAGTAACTTTATCAAAAATCTTGAACGAATCGCCATCAGAGAGGTGTATATCCATAAACACCAAGTCGGGCGAAGGGTTGTTCTTAAACCACTCCACGCTATCTACAACCGTATCTAACACATCCACAACCTCGGCATCGGGCGTAACACTTTGAAGTATCGCCTTGAGATTTTTTGCAGCCGCAGTCTCGTCCTCAATAATCAGCACCTTCATAGCTAACTCTTTTTAAGTGGCAACCTAACTGTAAACTTCTCGTCGCTACTCTCAATAGTGATATTTTTACCCACCATAAGCTCATAACGACTTGCCAAGTTCTCAAGACCCGTACCTGTGCCTACTTGTGGTTCAAGCAGTGGTCTTACAGGATTAGAAACTACCAAACAATCGCCCTCTGTACGGATAGATACACGCAACGGGTTCTTAGATGTTATTGCATTATGTTTCACTGCATTACCTATCAGTGGTTGAAGTGATAGTGCAGGTAGTAGATAGCTCTTATACTGCTCGTCAATCTCAAAGTCGAAGAATATCTTATCGGCATATCTGATATGGAACATATAGCAGTACGCCTCGGCAAAATTCAACTCCTCAGCAAGCGACACAAGTTCTGTATTGTTGCCATTCTGAGTGATATAACGGAATGTATAAGAGAGTTGGTCTATATACTCCAGCGCACGCTTTGAGTCGTTATCTCTCACAAGCATCGAGAGCGAGTTGAGCGAGTTGAAGAAGAAGTGCGGGTTAATCTGACTCACAAGCATATTGTATCGCGTAGTGAGGTTTTCGTTCTGCAACAGCTCATTCTCGAGCAAAATCTGCTGACGCTGATATATAAGCACATAAATCTGCGAATAGAGCACCACCACAGCCAACATAAACAGACACTTGAGCATCACCACAAAGTCGAGCATTGTATCTGTCTGACATACCAACTTAGTCTCTCCGCTATGGTAGAATGTTATTGGAGAGAGGAGATATGCCACTGTAGTTATAAGCAGAGCCACGATGATTCGCGTTGCAACCGATGTCCAAACGGCATTATTACCCGTACGGCGCACCGTCATAATAAGTAGCAGCAGCAACGATGCAACCATATAGAAGAGTATCTGAAAGAGTATAACCTCCCATTGGTCAGAGCTGTTGTATAACGAGCCGTAGTCAAACTCCTTGCCGTTACGAACAAGCAGGCGGCTCATTATCGGGTGCGAGCCCTTACGATGGTGCTGACGCTGTGCCTCGATTGTCAGCACATCGCCATCCTCAAGGTCGAGCCTACCGATTGAACGACGCTCAACATAGATACTGTCGCCCGTAGAGCTATCTATCAGATAGCCAAAGCCATCGACACTTACACTAAGTACCCCCTCGACAACCACCGTCGGTTTATGGTCTTTATGTTCCTTACCGCCACGCACCTCTGCCGACTGATTTACGACCATCAGCAGCATATACGAGAAATTGACAATCAAACTGATAGCAAGTGCCACCAGCGTATATGAAACGATAGGGGATTTGTGTGTAAGTTTGAGCTTCATAACTATCTTTTACGATTTTTATCCTAAATTACTCCTCATCATACCACGACGCATACATACGATAGTCGCGTGCAATGCGTGCAATGATAGTCTCTCGCTGCTCCGGTGTCACCTCCTTAACCTTCTTTGCCGGCACACCTGCATAGACAGAGTTAGGCTCGAGCTTTGAATTTGAGAGTACCAACGCATTGGCTGCAATAATACAACCCTCTGCCACCACTGCATTGTCAAGAATTGTTGCACCCATACCGATAAGGCAGTTATCCTCGATAATTGCACCGTGAATAGTTGCGTTATGACCCACAGAGACATCATTGCCGATATGTGTCTGCGAAGGCTTTGGCGAGCCGTCATAGAGGGTATGAATAACAGTACCGTCCTGAATATTTGTTCTATCTCCGATAGTTATCGTATTCACATCACCACGCAGCACAACATTGTACCAGATAGATGAGTCACGACCAACTGTAACATCTCCAATCAATACTGCTGTTTCAGCAACAAAAGTACCCTCGCCAACCTTTGGCGTATGGTTACGAACAGATTTAATGTATGCCATATTTTTTACGATTTTATTTCAACTTTTTAGCCTCCTGCCAATAGCTCTCCATCTGCTCGAGATTAAGGTCACTCACCAACTTATCCTGCTCGGCAGCACGAGCCTCTATGTGGTTAAAACGCTTGATAAACTTCTTATTTGTGCGCTCTAACGCATTCTCAGGGTCGATGCCATAGAGTCGGCAGGCGTTGATAAGTGCAAAAAACAGATCGCCAATTTCGCTCTCAATATTATCTCTGTTTTCAGCTCTCATCTCTGCCTCTACCTCAGCAATCTCCTCGTGTACCTTCTGCCACACATCCTGCTTCTGCTCCCAATCAAAGCCCGCAGAGGCAGCCTTTTCGCCAATTCTGAAAGCCTTGACCATTGCCGGCAGTGAACGAGGTACGCCACCAAGAAGACCACCTTTCCGAGCCTTTTTACGCAGTTTGAGTGCCTCCCAATTCTGCTTAACCTCCTCCGGAGAGTCGGCAATAACATCGCTGTATATGTGCGGATGACGATATATCAACTTCTCACACAGCGCATTGCATACATCGGCAAAGTCAAACTTGCCCTGCTCGTCAGCCATCTTTGAGTAGAAGACAATGTGTAACAACACATCACCTAACTCCTCCTTAATGCCCTCCATATCGCCATCTGTAATGGCATCTGTAAGTTCAAAAGCCTCCTCAATAGTATTATTTCTCAGCGAAGCAAAGGTCTGCTCTCTATCCCAAGGGCACTGCTCCCTCAGAGTGTCCATAACCTCTAAAACTCGCGCTGTAGCCTTTAATTTATTCTCCATATTATATTTGTTATTTCGTGCAAATATAGTAATTTTGTAGGAAATATTATATATGTATGAAAAAGTTATTTATACTCGCTTGTTCCCTGCTTAGCGTCATCTCCACCACAGCGCAGATTGTCCCGCTGCCAAAATCTGAGAGTTATACAGAGGGAGAGTTTACTATTACTGACAAGAGTTGCCTTGTCTATAACAGCAGAGTCCGCGATGCAGCAACCTACCTGCTCAACTACCTACCTTTCAAGCAGATACTCAGCTCACAGAAGGTTATGGACGGCGATGTCGTACTCTCTGTCAATACCTTTATGGAGCCGGAAGCATACCGCCTTACGGTCGATAATAAGAATATCACTATTGTCGGAGGTGGCTATGGTGGCGTGTTCAACGGTATTCAGACGCTATTACAGTTGCTTCCCGCGGATGTCTATAACGGCAAGAAAAAGCTACCTGTAACAGTACCTTGCTGCACGATTGAGGATAACCCGAAGTTTGACTATCGCGGCTTTATGCTTGATGTTGCAAGAACTTGGATTTCAGCAGATAGAGTAAAGCGTTATATAGACCTTATGGCACACTTGAAACTCAACAAGTTACACTTCCATCTGACCGATGACGAAGGTTGGCGTATTGAGATTAAATCGCACCCTGAATTGGCGACTGTCGGAGGTTTTAGAGGTGGCGACAGCCCCGTCTATCCGCGTTATGCCAAGTTTGATGAGAAGTGGGGTGGTTACTACACGCAGGAGGAGTTAAGAGATATTGTCGCATACGCTGCACAGCGCAATATCGAGGTTATTCCTGAGGTCGATATGCCGGGTCACAGCCTCGCTCTCGGAACTATCTGTCCGGAGATTTTGTGCAACAATAGCCCTGACCTCAGCATCTCCAACGGTCTTGACATTCGTAATGTTTGGTGCGCAGCTAAAGAGAGCAACTACGCCCTGATTGACGATATTATCCGCGAGTTAAGCACCATATTTACCTCTGACTACATCCACATCGGCGGCGACGAGGTCAATATGAGCCAATGGAAGAGTTGCCCTGATTGTCAGCGACTTAAAGCAGAAAAAGGTCTTAAAAACGAGAAACAGATTGAGGACTACTTCATTGCCCGCACAACAGAGGTTCTTGCCAAATATGGCAAAAAGCCTGCTGTTTGGAACGAGGGAATTGACGGTGGTCTGTTACCAAAGAGTACTCGTGTACACGGCTGGGCAAGCATCAAGGCGTGCCTTAACGCGACATCGAAGGGTTATCCGACAATCATTATGCCGGGTCACTACTTCTACTTCGATATGAAGCAGTCTGCCTCCGAGCCGGGTCACACTTGGGCAGCCATTTTCGATGCAAAGAAGGTACTTTCATTCGACTTTGAGAAGCAGGGCTTTACAGCAGAGCATCTGAAGAGTGTAGCGGGTATTGAGGCATCTTTCTTCAGCGAACTGTTTATTGCCAACAACCCCGAGAGCAACGACTATCTTGACTATATGCTCTTTCCACGCCTTGTAGCCCTCTCTGAGGTGGCTTGGAGCCACACTCGCCGCAGTTGGGAGGAGTTCTACACAGCCCTTAAAGATGCTCACTATGCCCGTATGGATGCTATGGGAGTAACCTACCGCTTGCAAACACCTCAGGTCGTATATAGCGATGGTAAACTCACAGCATCGACAGCTGACGGCTCTACCTTATATTATACAGATACCCGCACAGGTAAGCGTTCCCGATACAGCAAGCCTATTGCCACCACAACACCATACGCCTATGAGTTTATCAGCAAAAAGGGTAGTGGTATAAGCAAGAAGACAGGTAGCAAAGAGTACTTTGCACAACTCAAGCCGACCGTTGCAGTTACCACATCTCTTCCGTGCAGTTCAAAAACACCAATTACAAATGCAGCCAAATATAACGGCTCTATTGTCCGCACAACCCGTGCAGCCAAGGCTGGCGACTGGATTGAGTATCGCTTTGCAGAGCCTCTGAATTGCCGAGAAATAGAGATACAGACCGGACATATACACCTACGACGCTGTTTTCTCCTTAATGGCTACGCAGAGGTAAGTTATGACGGCAAAAACTTCACTCGCGTTGCCGACCTATTCGAAGGTGGAGCTATAATCCAGCCATCCGCAGCCGTACACGCAGTGAGAGTTCAGGCGACAGGGCGCAGTGATGCCGAGAATCAAGTTGTAATACAATCACTTAAAATTAAATAACTATGAAGAGACTTTCTATCATCGCTGCACTCCTTTGTGCGATGGTTTCGTGCGCACCAAAGGATAGCAATGTTCTACTGACAGAGCAGGCAGCCGCCGAGTATCTTGAGCCTGTACACCCGGGCAGCGCAGAGCGACCATTCTGGAACGGTTTTGCAAAGAAATTTATCTACGCTCCATCTTTTGACTTCAAGGCGGTTGATGGTGCAGTAGAGTATCTCTACACAGCAACCGCAGAGAATGGTGCAAGTTGGAACTTTACGGCAAAGTGTCCACAGCAGCCACTCTCGCCAATTTGGGGTTCAATTCCCGAGGGTACAAATATCACTCTGACTGTTGATGGCGTTGATTCATCGGGCGCAGTTGTCGGCAGGGCAGGCGAGCGCACCTTTTGGCGCGACTACGGCTTTAACCCGCCATATACGGGTGCTGTTCGCAGTTATCGCGAGGCGGCAATTCTCGGTATGCTCTATGTGCATACAATGCCACAGATTCAGAAACTCGCAGAGTCATCAGAGCCCGATATGAGC